>JBKEBQ010000031.1:0-28977 GCA_047973225.1 Breznakia sp.
TGACCAAAGCAAAGCGAATAGAACCTAGTATATAACCAATTAGAATTGCCAATATAATTTGTAAATATAGGAAGGGGATGGTTGTGAACATAATTTTACTCCTTGTAATTGAATATAGGTATTGTATCATAATCGTCCTTGTTTCGTTATGATTTTTTAGCTTTTTCTATTTGTAAAGTAGAGGGTATTTTGTTAGAATAGGAAAGAATTAAAAGCGTGTGAGGAGTGAATGTATGGCGGATAAAGCTTATGACAGCAGTAGTATTCAAATATTAGAAGGACTGGATGCAGTGCGAAAACGTCCTGGGATGTATATTGGTTCTACGGACCGTCGAGGGTTGCATCATTTGGTGTGGGAAATTGTGGATAACGCAATTGATGAAGCATTAAATGGTTATGGAAATGAAATTGAAATTACCATCCAAAAAGATGGTTCTTTGTGTGTGGAAGATCATGGTCGAGGGATGCCGGTTGGAAAACACGCATCTGGCAAGTCATCCTTAGAAGTTATTTTTACAATTTTACATGCAGGTGGAAAGTTCAGTGAAAGTGGCGGTTACAAGACAAGTGGTGGATTGCATGGAGTTGGAGCATCGGTTGTCAATGCACTATCACAGTGGCTCACGGTAGAAGTTTGTCGTGATCATCATATATATCAAATGCAGTTTAGCGATGGCGGCAATAAGGTTACAAAATTAAAAAAATTGGGCAATACGCGAAATACGGGGAGTAAAGTCATTTTTATGCCAAATGATCGCATCTTTTCAACAGTGGACTTTTCTTACTCACAAATTTGTGAACGTGCTAGAGAAAACGCATTCTTATTAAGAGGAATATCCATTACAGTGGGCGATGCGCGAAAAGATAAAAAAGAAACATTTTTATTTGAAAAGGGATTAGAAGATTTCATGAATTACTTACACGATGGAAAACACGTATTTCATAATCCAATTTCTTTTAGTGGTACAAGCAGTAATGGAATTAGTGTAGACTGTGCTTTTCAGTACATTGATGAATATCAAGAAAATATGTTTAGCTTTGTGAATATGGTTCGCACCAAAGATGGAGGAACGCATGAAGTGGGGGCAAGAAGTGCTTTCACAAAAGTATTTAACGAATATGCTAGAAGGAATGTCTTATTAAAAGAAAAGGATAAAAATTTTGAAGGTAATGATGTTAGAGAAGGTTTAACCGTGATTGTTTCCTTGGGAATTCCTGAGAGTTTATTGCAGTTTGAAGGACAAACAAAAGGAAAGCTAGGAACACCAGAAGCACGTACTGTTGTCGATACGATTATTAGTGAAAAATTAACCTTCTTTTTAGAAGAAAACAAAGAGTTGGCAACGACGTTAGTGAAGAAAATACAGCGTGCAGCAAATGCTAGAGAGGCGGCTCGTAAGGCAAGAAATGAAGCACGTAGTGGGAAAAACAAGAAAAAAAGTGACAAGATCTTATCCGGTAAACTCGCTAATGCACAAAGCAAGGATGCAAGAAAAAAAGAACTATATTTAGTTGAAGGGGATTCGGCTGGAGGTAGTGCAAAACAGGGTCGTGATTCTAAATATCAGGCAATCCTCCCCTTGCGTGGGAAAGTTTTAAACACCGAAAAGGCGAGTATTGTAAATATTGAAAAAAATGAAGAATTAAACACCATTATTCATGCTTTGGGAGCAGGTGTTGGTGCCAATTTTAGCCTAGGTGATATCAACTATCATAAAGTTGTGATTATGACCGATGCGGATACTGATGGTGCGCATATTCAAGTATTATTGTTGACGTTCTTTTTTCGTTATATGCGAGAATTGGTGGAAAAAGGTCATATTTATATTGCTTTACCACCCTTATATAAACTTGAGAAAAACAAAGATATTGTCTATGTGTGGGATGAAAAAGAGTTGGAGAGCATTCGTGAAAAACATAAGGGATATGAGTTACAACGTTATAAAGGGCTAGGAGAGATGAATGCCGATCAGTTGTGGGATACGACTATGAATCCAGAAACAAGAACCTTGATTCAAGTATCCATTGATGATGCGATGACAGCAGAGCGCAGAGTGAGTGTGTTGATGGGGGACAAAGCAGAACTTCGCCGCGAGTGGATTGAAGAGAATGTTGCATTTACAATGGAAGATAATTTTTTAAGGGAGGTAAAGTAGATGAGTCAAACAAAAGAACGTCTATTTGTTACGCCTTTAGAGGATATTATGGGTGAGCGTTTTGGACGCTATTCAAAATACATCATTCAAGAACGGGCCTTGCCAGATGCGCGTGATGGTTTAAAACCAGTTCAAAGAAGAATTTTATATGCTATGAACAAAGAAGGGAACACTCATGATAAAAAATATCGAAAATCAGCAAAGTCGGTTGGGATTATTATGGGAAACTATCATCCCCATGGGGATAGTAGTATTTATGATGCAATGGTGCGTCTTTCACAAGATTGGAAAAGTCGCACGCCACTTATAGATATGCAAGGAAACAATGGTTCTATTGACGATGATCCTGCAGCGGCAATGCGTTATACAGAAGTTCGCTTATCCGCCATAGCGCAAATGTTGTTGCAAGACATTGAAAAGGAAACGGTTGTTTTTGCGCCAAATTTTGATGATTCTGAATTAGAGCCAACCGTATTGCCCGCACGTTATCCTAATTTATTAACAAATGGAATTAGTGGAATTGCATCAGGGTATGCAACCAACATTCCCCCACATAATTTAAATGAGGTTATTGATGCTTGTGTTTACCAAATACAAAATCCAAATGCTCGTCTTGATGAATTAATGGAATATATACAAGGTCCCGATTTTCCAACTGGCGGTATTGTACAAGGAATTGAAGGTATTCGTGAAGCCTTTATGAGTGGGAAAGGGCGGATTATAATCAAGGCCAAGGCAGATATTATAGCAACTAAAACAATCCAGCAAATTGTCATTCATGAAATCCCCTATGATGTGGTGAAAAGCAACCTGGTGAAAAAGATGGATGAGATTCGTATCAATAAAGATATTGATGGGATTATCGATGTTCGTGATGAGAGTGATCGCAATGGGTTGCGGATTGTTGTTGATATTAAGCGAGATGTGGATGCCAATTTGATTTTGAATTATATGTATAAACATACTGATTTGCAGATATCATTTAACTATAATATTGTAGCAATTGTAAATCAAAGGCCAGAACAGTTAGGTTTAAAGGCCATGCTGCATGCGTTTATTGAGCATCGTACACAGGTGGTATTAAAACGCTCGGCATTTGCATATGATCGCAAAGAAAAACGTTGTCATATTTTAGAAGGTTTGATTCAAAGTCTTTCTATTTTAGATGAGGTAATCGCCATCATTCGATCCGCAAAAGATAAAGCAGACGCAAAAGCAATGTTAATCCAAGCTTATCAGTTTAGTGAAGTTCAAGCGGAAGCAATTGTGAGCTTGCGTCTATACCGGCTAAGCAATACAGATGTTCGTGCTTTACGGGATGAATTTGCATTGCTGGTCAATGAAATGGAGGAATTACAAGAAATTTTGAACAATAGATCTGCTTTGCGTCGGGTGATCATCAAAGAATTAAAAGAAGTCAAAAAGCATTTTATAACCCCGAGAAAAAGCAAGATAGAGGATAAAATCGAAGAAATTAAAATTGATAAAGTACAAATGATTGCCAATGATCGTTATATGTTAACACTTTCTAAAGATGCCTATGCAAAACGCGTATCTTTGCGTTCCTTTAGCGCCAGTGAAGGGCTTAGCGGAACGAAGGAAGGCGACCATTTGTTTGGTGAAGTAGAAGTGAACAATTTGGATATATTACTATTTTTCAGCAATTTGGGAACGTATGGATTTTTGCCTGTTTATGAATTGAATGAACATAAATGGAAAGATGTTGGTACGCATTTGAATACAAAGATAAAAATGAGTGGAGATGAAAAGCTGATCAATGCTTTTGTGGTATGTAATTTTAAACAAGAAGGATATATTGTCTCGCTTAGCAAACACGGAATGATTAAAAAAACAGCAATTATCGATTATGAGGTTTCAAGAAATTCAAAGACGATGACATCCATGAAAATAGCAAAAGACGATCGGGTCATTGGAAGTTATCTGGCATATGAGGGAGACGATATTATTATTGTTACAAGAAATGGATTTTCTGTACGATATGAAGTATCACAAATTCCATCCAGTGCAACAAAATCAAAGGGTGTAAAAGCAATGAATTTGAATAAAGATGTTATTATTGGTGCAAGTATCATCAATAAATCGCAAGAACAAATTTTGTTGGTTTGTGAATCTGGAGTTATGAAACGTTTAAAATGTGAAGATTTTGATTTGATGAATCGACCAGTAAAGGGGTCTTTGTTGCATAAACAAATCAAATCAAATCCTAATTATTTACGCTATGTAAGAAATGTCAGTGCTGCAGATCAATTATGTTTTGTTGATGAAGAAGTGCATCAAATTGCAGCAAAAGATGTTGCGATTATGGGAAAAGATGCCTCCTTTTCAAATGTAGAAACACTGCAAGATAACTTTTATATGCTAAAGAATATTAATATTATTGAAAATATTGCATTACAAGAAAAAGATGAAGAAGAAACAAGCTTTCAACAAAGTAGTTTTGCCATTTAAAGCCAATGCAGATTGGCTTTTTTGTTATTAAAGTTATGCTTCTTATGATTAAAGATAGCAACATAAAGATAGTTTTGGTATAATATTTTTATGGAAATTACATCAACACAAAATGAAAAGGTAAAACTTTGGCATAAATATCATCAAAAGAAATATCGTGATCGTGACCATTGTTTTCTTGTGGAAGGAGAACATTTATTGGAAGAAGCGCTGAAAGCACAAGTGTTGCAAGTTCTACTGATTCGCAAACATAGTAAAATTCCCTTTGATTTTGGTGGAGAAATATATATTGTGAGCGATGCGGTTATGAATAAGTTATCCTTGCATGTTTCTAAAGTTTCCTATATGGGAGTTGTCCGCAAAACGAAGGTGATGGTAAAAAATCCAACACATATTTTATTGCTTGATGATGTACAAGATCCTGGGAATGTGGGAACATTGCTTCGCAGTGCGTATAGTTTTGGTTTTGATAGCGTTTATATGAGTGAAAAATGTGCAGATATATATAATGAAAAGGTTATTGCTTCTTCACAAGGTGCATTGTTTTATTTGCATATTGAACGTTTGTGTTTAAAAACTAAAATAGAAAGTTTAAAGGCAAACGATTTTTGTATATGTGCAACAGCTCTAATGGATGCAAAACCACTCAGTGTGTTTTCAAAGGAAAAAAAAATCGCGTTGATTTTAGGAAATGAAGGAAGTGGCGTTAATACTTCACTTATGAAAAAAAGCAATGCAAACATTAAAATTGAAACGATACGTTTTGAATCCTTGAATGTAGCCATTGCGGGGAGTATTTGTATGTATTACTTTAGAAAGGAATAAGGCGTATGTATGAAATAAAAAGAAATGGGATTAAGCTGACCAACGATATTGAGCATAATGGGTTGTTTTTATTGACGCATAATGAAATTGATGAAACAATAGGAAACTTAATCTATAATGGATATGCAAAGGTACTACAAAGCCATGTTATTCGCCATGAGACACATTCCGACATTGATATTATTGCTTTTCCGCTTGTGGAAAGCAAAGAAGACACGATAACGCATGCTTTTATAAAAAAAAATAAAATGTTTATTGTAGGTGATTATGATTTATTATTGGATATGTTTGAGGAAATGAATTTTGAACATATATCTTTAACAAAAGTAACAATTATGCAAAAAATGTTACAAGAGTTTTCCAACTCCACTAACCGTAGAGTTGTTGAATTGGAAAGTCAAATTTTAGACTTGGAAGATGAAATTATATCCGATGTAGAAATTAGCGATGAAACACGGCGAATTTTGAAATTCAGAAGAATATTACTGGCCATGAAGCGCCAATATGATGAACTTATGGATGTCATGGATGCATTAGTGGAAAATGAGAATAAACTTTTTGATGAGCACGCTATACGTCGGTTTGATATTTTACGCGATCGTTATGATCGTAACTATCGCTATATTCAATCACTTCTAGATTATTTAAATGAAGTTCGTGAAGCATATCAATCGGCAGTGGATATTCGTCAAAATGATATCATGCGTTTATTTACCATTATCAGTGCGATTTTTTTGCCATTGACATTATTGGCAGGATGGTACGGAATGAATTTTAAAAATATGCCAGAACTTGACTGGCGTTATGGATATTTAAGTGTTATTATCATTAGTGTTATAATTGTTGTGTTTTGTATTTATTATTTTAAGCGCAACAAGTGGTTTTAAATTTTCAAACAATAGGGGAATAGAATGAAAAGAATATTAGTGGGTCTACGTAATTTTTGTATATATGCAGGAATGAT
The DNA here is from genome assembly GCA_047973225.1 of Breznakia sp. Classification (GTDB taxonomy): domain Bacteria; phylum Bacillota_I; class Bacilli_A; order Erysipelotrichales; family Erysipelotrichaceae; genus JBKEBQ01. The sequence continues at coordinate 6,415 of JBKEBQ010000031.1, forward strand.
ATTTTTTATTACCGGAATTGTTCTACAAATGATCCCTCGTTATTTGCTATACATCGAAGGATTGGCACGCTTGGGAAAAGGATATTTAATTTTATCCATGACGTTTTTTGCGGTTGTGATCGTCATACAACTATATTATTATCCACCAAAGAAGAAATAGGACACGCAAGTAAGTATCTTTTTTTTTGGAAAATATGGTATAATACATTGCATGTGTGAAGGGAGCGAAAAAATATGTTAAAAGTTATCAATTTGTCACTACACTTTGATGGAAAACCATTATTTGATGATGTAAATATAAATTTTGCAAGAAATAATTGTTATGGAGTGATTGGTGCGAATGGAGCGGGGAAATCAACATTTTTAAAGTTGCTTTCCAAAGCCCTAGAGCCAACCAAAGGTTATGTGAGTATCGATAAGGGTGAACGATTATCGTTTTTGAAACAAGATCATTTTCAATTTGACGATAAACAAGTATTACAAACAGTGATTATGGGAAATGAGGCGTTGTATGGCATTATGCAAGAAAAAGATAACCTTTATGGGAAAAGTAACTTTAGTGAAGCGGATGGTATTCGTGCTGGGGAATTGGAAGAACAATTTGCAAATATGAATGGTTGGAATGCGGAAGCTGATGCTGCAGTCTTACTACAAGGGTTAGGCATTGCTAGTGGTATTCATGAAATGTTGATGAGAGATTTAGAAGGAAATGATAAAATTAAAGTACTACTTGCACAAGCTTTGTTTGGGAATCCCGATATTTTACTCTTGGATGAGCCGACAAACCATTTGGATATTGATGCTATACGTTGGTTAGAAGAATTTTTAATCAATTTGGATAGTACAGTGATTGTTGTATCGCATGATCGTCATTTTATCAATAAAACATGCACGGTTATCGCTGATATTGATTATGGAAAAATTCAGCTGTTTGCTGGGAATTATGATTTTTGGTATGAATCTAGTCAATTGGTACAAAAACAATTGAAGGATGCCAATAAGAAAAAAGAAGATAAAATGAAAGAATTACAAGATTTCATTGATCGTTTTAGTGCTAATGCATCAAAGTCAAAGCAGGCAACTTCTCGTAAACAAGCCTTAAAAAAAATCACACTTGATGATATCAAAGCCAGTAATCGGCGGTATCCATTTGTGGATTTCAAGGCAAAACGCACACTCGGAAATGCAATTTTAACACTTGATGATTTGCATATCACTACAAGCGAAGGGTTGGTATCAAAACCGATTACGTTAACACTGGATAAAAAATATAATAAGATTGCACTTGTCGGTGAACAAGAACTTTTGAATTCTAGTTTTCTAAATGCAATTGTTGAAAAATATGAAGCTAACGATGATTATGTTCAGTGGGGAAGTAGTGTTCAACTGGCATATTTCGAAAAGGATTTTGATAAAGAATTTACGAGCGATATGCGCATTGTGGATTGGCTAATGCAATATTCTAGTGAGAAAGATGAAACTTATGTACGAGGATTTTTAGGCAGAATGTTATTTTCTGGAGAAGATGCATTAAAAAAAGTGCGGGTGTTATCAGGAGGAGAAAAGGTTCGTTGTATGTTATCGAAAATGATGATTCAAGGTGCCAATGTTTTGATTTTCGATGATCCTAGTAATCATTTGGATATGGAATCGATTAGTGCATTAAACGAGGCACTGATCAAGTTTGATGGTATGATTATCTTCACATCTCATGATTATCAAATTTTGGATACGGTTGCCAACCGGATTCTTGCCTTTAACGAAGATTTGAAATGCATTGATTATTTAGGTACTTATGAGGAGTATTTAGATAAGAAAAAATAGTTATATTATAAAAAAAGGCAATTGCCTTTTTTATTTTGTGAGATAGAGGAATACAAGTTTCATGGTATTTTCTATAGCTTTGTAATGCGTTCGTTCCATCCCATGACTTGCATGAACACCAGGGCCTACCAATGCACCGCGGATATTGTTTCCGCCACGTAGCGCAGCGCTTACATCACTACCATAATAAGGATAAACGTCAACTGCAAAATCTAGTGTATTTGTTTTTGCGAGGTGTGTTAGAGTCGTTACCATATCATAGTCATAAGGCCCTGAGGAGTCTTTGGCACATATGGATACATCGTATTCGCTACAAGCTAAATCAAGACCAATACACCCCATATCAATCGCTAAAAATTCGCTAATGTACGAAGGGATATAAGAGCTACCATGGCCTACTTCTTCGTAGGTACTGATGATTACAACAAGATTAAATTGTGGTTGTAATTGATGGTCTTTGAAATGTTTTAAAATGCCAAAAATGGTTGCAACGCTGATTTTATCATCTAAGAAACGTGATTTGATAAAATCGCTTTGGGTAATTTCTGTTTTTGTCTCGATTGCGACAATATCACCATTTTGAATACCCAATGCTTCTACATCTTTTTTTGTTTTTACTTCCTCATCGATGCGCACCAACATATTGTTGATGGAGCGCTCTTTCGTTTTTGCATCAGGATAGACATGTACAGCAGGTACATCAGCCAAAATAGTACCAGTATAGCGTTTATTATCACGATTGATAACACGACAATATTCAGCATCTAAGGTTGCAGTGAGGGGAGAACCCAATTCACTAAGCGCCAATGTTCCATCCTCACTAATTGAGCGAACCATTAAACCAAGCGTGTCAACATGAGCACCAATTGCGGTTGTTTTGGAAGCATCTTTGCCATCTACAAAGATATGGAGATTGCCTTTTTCGCTTTGTTCGTAAACAAATCCGAGTTTTTCGACTTCCGTTTTAAGATATGCAATGACATCTTTCGTAAAACCAGTCGGAGAATCAATTTCTAAAATTTTTTTCGCGAAATTTAATACATACGATTTATCAAATGCTTTCATAATATGCTCCTATTTCTGGATGTAAATCCCATCCTTTTCATCAATTTCTTTCACTTTAACGTTGATAATTTCATCAAGGGAACTGGGAATGTTTTTTCCAACATAGTCAGCACGTATTGGCAACTCGCGATGACCACGATCGATTAAAACAGCCAATTGAATTTCACGAGCACGCCCAAAATGCATAATGGCATCCATGGCCGCCCGAATGGTTCTACCTCTGAATAGAACGTCATCAATTAAGATGATTTTCTTATTTTTCACATCAATAGGCAGATGGGGTAGATCATTGTGTTTTTCAATATCATCGCGCCATGCATAAACATTCAAAGGAATGCAAGGAACACAGACGCCCTCCACTTGTTCCATGTTTTTTTGAATGCGATTGGCTAAATAAATACCACGAGTTTCAATGCCTACAAGGATAATATCTGCTACGCCTTGGTTGTGTTCTAATATTTCATGAGTGATTCTTGTCAGTGAGCGACGAATATCGCTTTCATCTAAAATTTGTTTTTTCATACTCCTAGTATAAAAGGTTATGCGCAAAAAGGCAACTTCACGAGCGTTCAAAAATCAGCTTTATCTTCTTTATGCTATACTATTTTAATAAGGAGATGTAATTATGGCACGAATTCATTCATTTGAAAGTTTTGGCACGGTCGATGGACCAGGAGTACGTTTTGTGGTCTTTTTACAAGGCTGTCCGCTGCGTTGCTTGTATTGTCATAACCCAGATTCATGGAAGGTTTATGCAGGCGATGAGTACAGCGTGGATGATGTTTTTCAAGAAATCATGAAATATAAAAATTATATCCGAAATGGTGGTGTTACCTTATCAGGAGGGGAACCATTACTACAAATTGAGTTTGCGATTGCTTTATTTAAGAAACTAAAAAAAGAAGGCTTGCATACGTGTGTGGATACCTCAGGCATAACGTTTCAGCAAGATAATGTTGCGGTGGTAAAACAATTTGAAGAATTATTAAAAGTAACAGATTTATTTTTGTTGGATGTAAAACATATAGATCTACAAAAACATCAAAAATTAACGGGAGCAAGTAATCAAAATCCCCAAGCTTTTGCGCATTTTTTAGACACCCACCAGAAGCCAATGTGGATTCGCTATGTACTGGTTCCAGGGATAAGCGATGAAGAAAAAGACATCGTGAAACTAAAAACGTATTTGGACAGCTTTTCCAATATTACGCGTGTGGAAGTATTGCCTTATCATACGATGGGGATTTCCAAATATGAACAAATGAATATGAAATATCCACTTTCTGATGTACAATCTCCTACGAAGGATGAATTAGAAAAAGTAAAGACTTTATTGGGGGTGAAACAATATGAAGTTAACAAATGAAAATTTTAAAGAAGAGCTAGAGCTGTGTGAATTTGCCTTGGTTCTTATTAGTGGAGATGGTTGTGCAAATTGCATGACCATGTATCCAATTGTGCAAGAGGTAGCAGAAAAATTAGATAATCTAAGCGTATTTAATCTTGATGTGGATAAAACAAATTATAAGATTAATGAATATTATGACATAGAAATGGTACCTACGATTTTATTTCTTTATCGAGGAAATTTAATTTCGAAGGTAAAAGGGTATCAACCACCAGAAATACTACAAATTTATGTAGAAACAAAAATGGAAGAGTATGCTTCAAAAAACAGTCTAAATTAACGACAAAAATAGGTATGTGTGATATACTCAATTCGTGAGTAACTACATAAATGTTTTTTTACATTTATGCTACAAAGAAAAGAGGTAAAATATGTATAAAGAATGGGACGGATTTCGCGAAGGAAGTTGGTCAAAAGAGATCAATGTTCGTGATTTTATCCAAAAAAACTATCTACCGTATGAGGGTGATGACTCTTTCTTAGAAGGTCCAACACAAGCTACTGAAAAGCTTTGGGCTCAAGTTGCTGATTTGAATGAACAGGAGTTAGCAGCGGGTGGAGTTCTCGATGCAGACACAAAGGTTGTCTCTACATTGGTTTCACACGGTCCTGGTTATTTGGATAAAGATTTAGAAAGAGTGGTTGGGTTTCAAACGGACAAACCGTTTAAACGCTCATTACAACCATTTGGTGGAATTAGGATGAGTGAAGGTGCACTAGAAGCATATGGATATCAATTGGATCCTGAGGTGGAAGATATCTTCACTAAGTATCGCAAGACACACAATCAAGGGGTGTTTGATGCGTATACTCCAGAAATGCGACGTGCTCGTAAAGCAGCAATTATTACAGGTCTTCCAGATGCCTATGGTCGTGGGCGAATTGTTGGGGATTATCGTAGAATTGCACTTTATGGTGTGGATTATTTAATTGAAGATAAAAAATATTTATTGAACAATGTTTTATTATCGCAGATGAGTGAAAAGAGAATTCGCGAACGTGAAGAAGTTGCTGAACAAATTCGCGCGTTATACGCTTTAAAAGAAATGGGACAAATTTATGGTATTGATATTTCAAAACCAGCACAAAGTGCAAAAGATGCAGTACAGGCAGTTTACTTTGGATATTTAGCAGCAGTGAAGGATCAAAATGGAGCAGCGATGTCACTTGGTCGTACATCAACATTCCTAGATATTTATATTCAAAGAGATTTAGAAGCAAAGCGCATAAGTGAACAAGAAGCACAAGAATTGATGGATCATTTCATTATGAAATTACGTTTGGTAAAATTCATGAGAACGCCAGAATATAATGAACTATTTTCAGGAGATCCAACTTGGGTTACGGAATCAATTGGTGGAATGGGACTGGATGGAAGAACTTTGGTCACAAAAAATTCTTTCCGTGTACTACACACACTGCATAACCTTGGTCCTGCACCAGAACCAAACTTAACGGTATTATGGTCAACTCGACTACCAAATAATTTCAAAAGATTTTGTGCAAAAGTATCAATTGAAACCAGCTCTATTCAATATGAAAATGATGATTTGATGCGTATTGAAATGGGCGATGATTATTGTATTGCTTGTTGTGTATCCAGTATGCGTGTAGGAAAAGATATGCAATTCTTTGGCGCACGTGCAAACCTTGCAAAGTGTTTACTTTATGCAATTAATGGAGGAATGGACGAGAAGTTTAAAATGCAAGTATCGCCAAGATTAGAACCAATTACTTCCGAGTATTTAGATTATGATGAAGTCATGTTGAAATATAATCAAATGATGGATTGGTTGGCTGGGCTTTATGTAAATACATTGAATGTGATTCATTATATGCATGATAAATATTCTTATGAAGCACTAGAAATGGCACTACACGATCATGGTGTTCGTCGTTTCTTCGCAACGGGGATTGCGGGATTGTCGGTTGTTGCCGATTCCTTGTCAGCGATTAAATATGCAAAAGTGAAAGCAATTCGTGATAAAGATGGAATTGCGACCGATTATGAAGTTGAAGGTGATTTCCCAAAATACGGAAATAATGATGATCGTGTGGATCGCATTGCAGCTGATTTGGTAAAAAACTTTATGAATAAGATTAAGGAACATGCAACATATCGTGATGGTGTTCCTACGATGAGTATTCTTACCATTACTTCAAATGTCGTGTACGGTAAGAAAACAGGAAATACACCCGATGGAAGAAAAGCTGGTGAACCATTTGCGCCAGGGGCTAACCCTATGCATGGTCGTGATTCAACCGGAGCTGTTGCTTCTTTAGAGTCAGTTGCAAAACTTCCATATGAATATTCAAAAGATGGTATTTCCAATACATTCTCAATTGTTCCAAAGGCGTTGGGAAAAGAAGATTAAGAGTAAAGAGAGGAGAAACTTATGACAGATAGAATTGACAATTTAGTAACTATGATTGATGGTTATGCTGAAAGTGGTGGTCACCATTTGAACGTAAATGTATTCAATCGTGAAACATTATTAGATGCACAACAACATCCTGAAAAATATCCACAATTAACAATCCGTGTTTCGGGATATGCTGTAAATTTTAATAAACTTACAAAAGAACAGCAAGATGATGTTATTCACCGCACGATGCATGGAAGTATGTAATTAAAATTAGAGCTGTTATCTAATATGTAAAAAGAAAAGATAAGAATTGCGGATGCGCATCTTATCTTTTTTTGCGTAATACAGAGGAAATATATTTGCAAAAATTAGGAATAATTCATGAAATATATAAATTGTTTATGAATTTTAATCAAATAAAACAAAATTGACTGGAAGTTTTGAATTACTAGAAATGAATTTGTTATAATAAAAATATATAGGGGACTAGGATATGAATATAGAAATTTGTAAAATTCTAATCGTTGATGATGAATACATTATTCGTCAAGGAATTGTCCATTTTTTAGATTGGGAAAAACATGGATTTACCATTATTGGGGAGGCTTCTAATGGACGAGAAGCTTTGACAATTATCGAAAGAGAAAAACCTCATATTGTTTTGTGTGATATCGTTATGCCAGACATAGATGGGTTTAGCCTTTCGCGAAAAATAAGGGAAAAATATCCTGATATTAAAATTATTGTATTAAGTAGTTATGATGATTTTGATAAAGTGAAAGAAATGTTTTTAAGTGGTGCCGCTGATTACATTTTAAAGCCGACATTAAATCAAGAAACACTTTTAGATTCTCTTCAAAAAGTACGTGCTACGATTGAACGAATAAATTTTTCTGAAACAAAAAAGACACCACTTGCCTCTTTTTTAACGCAAATGTTATTAGGTTTTTCTAATATGGCGAATCTTGAGGATGCTTTTTTGGATTATGCATATTATTACTTAGTGCTAATCCATAGGAAAGGGTTGTCGCAGGCGAATCATTTAGATAGGTTTTATACTGATGGATTAACGGCAGCTTTTTTTGATCGTGAGTATTGTCTCTTGCGTATTTCAGATGAAATCCATGCAGTATTATTTGCAAGCAATGAAAAGTTTGACATAGAAGAGAAATTAAGCAATGTAGGAATTGAATATATTCCTGAATGTATTTTATCACTGAGCAAGGCATTTTCAAACCTCAGCGCTTTAGCGGATGTGTATGAAATATTGTTGTCCTCATTGGATTATCGCTTCTATCTTCAAAGTGGAAATCTTATTTGTGAGCGAACGAATATAAAGTTTACAGCATTAGCAAAATTCGATCTTCACCTTTATAATGATTTGTTGTATCGATTACAATTAAAAGATGCCTTGAAAATACTATCTAATTTTGTCGAAGATGCGCTGCAAATGAAAAATAATCCTCGTGAATTAAAAGCCCTCATTGGGAATTGCTTATATTCTTTTATTACAATTATGGAAGAACATCAAATCAATTCTGATTATATTCATGAGTTTAAATTGACCACATTAAGTTCTTTAGATTCGAGTATTGATGCACAGGCATTAACAAAAGAACTCAAAAAAATTATCAATGATTTAAATGTTGTTGTCGACAATTATCATTTTGAAAAGAACGATGATATTATGAATAAAATTATAAAGTATATTCATTTGCATTACCAAAAGCCATTATCATTGCAAACGCTGGCTGATGAATTCAATTTTAGTTACAGCTATTTATCTGCATATTTTAATGAGCGATCAGAGTTATCATTTAATGAGTATCTCAATACCATACGTGTCAATAAGGCAGCAGAATTATTGCGCTCAGGGCAGATGAGTATTAGTGAAGTTGGCTATGAGGTTGGATTCTCTGATCATAGTTATTTTTGTAAAGTATTTAAAAAACAAATTGGCGTAACTCCGAGTGTCTATCGGCGTGGAGGAGCGATTTATGTGGGGTAAACTTTTCAAAAAAATAAAAAACAAGCGGTTTTTCATTCAAATTAGTCTCACAGCAGGAGTCTCTGTTATCATTACGACCATAACGGTTTCTTTGTTTGTTATCAATATGTCAGAAGATGTATATTTGGATGCATATAAAGATTTTAATCATAAAATCATGAACCAAGTGAGCAATGAATATTACCAACTTCACGAAGATACAGTAAACATATTAACATCAGCCCAAGAAAGCAAATCAATGCGAGAATATTTCACAAAAAACAATGCAAGTGATGCGGAAGAAGGAAAAATCATTTACCAGATGCAAAAGCAACTTGCAAATTACAGAATTTTAAACCAAAAAGTATCATCTAACATCATGAGTGTTGGACTTAATGGTAAAAAATATGCTCCAGGAGCAGGTGCGGCGAGCGATTCTGCATCAGAAATATTAGCTAGTGATATTATTCAAGATGCGATTCTGCACGCAGATCAAATAACCTATTATCACGCAAAAGAGGGGTATACCGATAATACAAAAGGCGAAGATGTTATTATGGCGGTAAAAGTACTTCGCGATTATTCCACTAAAGCAGTATATGGAGTTGCAATTATTACAATGAGTGAGGAAGAGTTTGCTTCCTATTACGAGTCATTAATTGATGGCACAATAAATAAACTTTATTGTATTGACCAAAATGGTAAAGTAATGTCAAGTAATGATAGTGACTATAAGAATACGAAAATAGAAGATATTAACAACATATTGAGTGGGCGAGACACTGAGACACAATTTAAGGCAGTGATTGATAATAACGATTATGCACTAGAGGTGGTGAAGCTTCCCTTTATGGGATTTCGCTTCGTCAGTTTAATTGATGAATCATCGCTAATGGCAAAAATTAATTTTCTACCGTCTGTCATAATATTTGCTTTGGCAATATCGATAAGTATAAGTATTATTGTAATTTTTCTGATTCGTAAATATTTTCATCCGCTAAATGAAATTATAGAACATGTTCCTGCTATCATTGAAGGTGATTTTGATAATTCTATACAAGTACAAAGTTCCGGAGAGATCATGGAGCTCGCAGAAGCATTTAATTATATGCTAGAAGGGTTAAATACGTATGTAGATAATGTCGTGAAATTGGAGTCTGAGAAGAAGTTAGCAGAAATTCACGCCTTACAAATGCAAATCAATCCCCATTTTGTATATAATACGTTAACATCCATAAAATTCTTAATGTGGCAAAACAAAAATAAACAAGCTATTGAAGCAATGGATGCTTTTATTCAGTTGTTAAGAAATACGTTAAGTAGTGACGATGAATATGGGAGCGTACAGTCTGAAATCAATAGTCTAAAGAATTATGTAATGATTCAAAACATTCGCTATAATGACAAAGTTTCCGTATCTTATCATATAAAAAAGGATAGTGAGGATATGATAATGTCGAAAATGCTGTTGCAACCATTCGTCGAAAATGCATTCTTTCATGCCTTTACAGGTCAAGAAAATGCAACGATTAATATCTTTGCTAGTATAAAGAACGGTTGTTTGATCTTCGAGATTATAGACAATGGAGCAGGGATGGATATTGAAAAAGTTAAAACGATTTTGATTAATGATGAACAAAAAAAGAAAGGTTTATCAGGCTTGGGAATAAAAAATGTGAACAATCGAATCAAACTACTTTATGGAGATGATTATGGGGTCAAGGTTTCTAGTATTATGGGGCAAGGGACGATGATTACCATAGTATTACCCTTGATAAAAAAAGAAGGCACGAAAACATAAGCCTTCTTTTTTGTAGGATGACAGATAAAGAACGTTTTCTTGCACAAAACATTTTTAATACATATGAAAACTTAACGATAAAATAATAAAATTTAATGTAAAAAAAATAAAGATTAAAAAAAAATTTAGAAATATATAAAAATTTTTCCGAACTATCCCAACTCAATTGACAGCGCTTTCACAAACGATTATAGTGAAATTGTAAATGATCATTACAAATAAAAGGAGGCTGTTAGATGGCAAGCATTACGCTAAAAGGAATAAAAAAAGAATATGAAGGTGGTGTTATTGCTATTGAAGATCTTGATTTAGAAATTCGTGATAAGGAATTTATGGTATTGGTTGGACCATCTGGTTGTGGGAAGTCAACAACGCTAAGAATGATTGCGGGTTTAGAAGCTATTACAGATGGCGAGTTGCGAATTGGTGATAAGCTTTGTAATGGAGTAGCACCAAAAGATCGTGATATCGCAATGGTTTTTCAAAACTATGCATTATATCCACATATGAATGTTTATAAAAATATGGCATTTGGATTGATGCAAAGAAAAGTAGATAAAAAAGAAATTGATGAAAAAGTGCAGTGGGCTGCTGAAATGTTAGATTTGAAAAAATATCTAAAAAGAAAACCAAAAGCATTATCAGGTGGACAACGTCAACGGGTTGCTTTGGGAAGAGCCATGGTGAGAAATCCGTCCGTATTTTTACTGGATGAGCCATTATCAAATTTGGATGCAAAACTTAGAACGGGAATGCGCACGCAAATATCAAAACTTCATAAGCGATTAAAGACAACGTTTGTTTATGTAACACATGATCAAACAGAAGCCATGACCATGGCAGATCGAATTGTTGTTATGAAGGATGGCGTTATTCAACAAATTGATAATCCACAAAACTTATATGCACATCCCGCAAATATGTTTGTTGCAGGATTCATTGGTTCACCAGAGATGAATATGTTTGATGTGACGCTATTGAAAGAAGAAGAACATTTTTATATTTCTTTTGATGGAATTCGCTTTCGTATTCCCGATGGAAAAACGCCAACAACTTCATTAGATGCGTTCGTTGGCAAGACGATTGCGATGGGAATCCGACCAGAAAATTTCCATGTTGAAAAAACAGTATCCGATTTGTATCCAGATAGTGTAGTAGAAATAGAAGTTGATATTGTGGAAATGACAGGATCTGAAATGCATCTTTATTTCGAATATCAGGGAAAAGAAATGGTTGTAAAAACAAACGCACGTTATGGTATTCATAGTGGCGATAAAGAAAAAATTGCGATTGACGCAAATAAAATTCATTTATTTGATTTAGAAAGCCAAAAGGCACTCATTAAATAATAAAACGGGAGGATAATGAGAATGAAAAAAATTTTTAAGTTTTTCCTTGTTGCTGTAGTAGCACTAGGATTGGTAGCATGTGGAGGAAGTGATGAAAAAGATACATCTGAAAAAGGTGACAAAGTTACCATTTGGGCATGGGATGAAACCTTTAATATCGCAGCTTTAAAAGATGCTGCTAAAATATATAAAGATATTGATCCAGATACTGAAATTGAAATTGTTACTATGAATCAAGATGATGTAGTACAAAAGTTGCATACAAGTTTGTCTTCAGGAAAAACGGATGGATTACCAGATGTTGTTTTGATTGATGATTATCGTTGTCAAAACTTTTTAACAGCATATCAAGATTTATTCGCAGAAGTTTCTGATATTGTAAATGAAGAGGACTTCGCTGCGTATAAATTTGCCAACAATAAAATTGGCGATAAACTTTATGGAATTCCATTTGACTCAGGAGTAACAGGATTATTCTATCGTACAGATTACATTAAAGAAGCAGGATATACGATGGAAGATATGAATAATTTAACTTGGGAAAAATATATTGAAATTGGAAAAGCGGTAAAAGAAAAATTGGGAAAAGACATGCTTACATTAGATCCAAGTGATGTCGGACAACTTCGTATCATGATGCAATCAGCTGGTTCATGGTATATGGAAACAGATGGCGAAACAGTTAATATTGAAAATAATCAAGCATTAAAGGATGCAATTACTGTATATAAAGGGCTTATCGATGCTGGAATTGTTAAACAAGTATCGGATTGGGATTCTATGGTTTCAGCTCTTCAACAAGGTGATGTCGCATCTATCCCATCCGGATGTTGGATGTCAAGTTCAATCACCGCAGCAGATGACTTATCAGGGAAATGGGCACTTGCAGAAATTCCTAGATTAGGTGCTAATAAAGACTCTTTGAACTATTCTAATTTTGGTGGTTCAGGATGGTACATTATCAATAACGATAATGTAGATGCTGCAAAAGCTTTCATGAAAGAAACGTTTGCTTCAAGTGCTGATTTGATGGATACACTAGCTACAAACATTGGTGTAGTAAGTACATTAAAAGCGGCAAAGGATACACCTAGTTATGAAGCAGAAAATACTTTCTATAGCAATCAACCAACGTTGAAAATGTTCTCAGAATGGGCTACGAAGATTCAAGCAGTCAGTTATGGACTACACACATACGAAATTGAAGATGTTGTTGAAGGAGCAGTTCAATCAATTTTAAATGGAGCAAATATGGATGATGCATTGAAAGATGCACAAACACAGGCAGAGTCTGCAGTTGTAAGATAGTATATAAGTAAGCAAGACTGCTATCAAGGCAGTCTTGCTTACTTATAAAGGAGGAAAATTACATTGAAACGTAGAGAAAAACAGTTAAAAAATGGACTAAGTAGCTCTGAGAATCGATTTGGTTGGTTACTTGTTTCACCAAGCATGATCCTAATTAGCATACTCGTGTTTATCCCGATGATCCAATCGTTTATAACTTCCTTACAGAGCGGGTTAGCAAATAATTTACATTTTGTTGGATTTGATAATTATATAGGCTTATTGAGTGATGCAACATTTTTAAAAGCCGCAGGGAATACGGTGTTGTATTTATTGATTCAAGTTCCCATTATGATTGTGTTATCACTTTTCATTGCATCGGTTTTAAATGATCAAAAGTTAAAAGGAAAAACATTTTTTAGAACAGCTATCTTTTTGCCTTGTATTACTTCGCTCGTTGCATATTCACTTGTTATGAAAAGTTTGTTTAGCGGGGATGGTTTGATCAATCAATTGTTGTTGAATCTACATTTGATTAGTGATCCTATTCATTGGATTACCGACGCTTTTTGGGCAAAAATTTTAATTATCATTGCCATTACTTGGCGTTGGACTGGATATAATATGATTTTCTATTTATCTGGGATGCAAAATATTGATCCATCTATATACGAGGCTGCTGAAATTGATGGTGCTTCTTCATTTACGAAATTTACTAAAATTACGGTCCCCATGTTAAAACCTGTCATTTTGTTTACTACGATTACATCGACAATCGGAACATTACAATTGTTTGATGAAGTTGTAAATATAACGAAAGGTGGTCCAGCAAATGCAACTGCAACATTATCACAATATATTTATAATTTAAGCTTTAAATTTTCACCAAACTTTGGATATGCCGCTGCCGTTGCCTTTGTGATCGTGATTGCCATTGTTCTTTTATCCATCATTCAAATGAAAGTAGGTAACAGTGATGACTAGAAAAAAAATACAAAAATTTTTAAAATATTTAATATTGTGTATTATTTCGATTATATCAGTATTTCCATTTGTTTGGATGCTGTTGGGCATGACGAATACAACTGTCGATATAACAGCAGGAAAATTGCAAATTGGATCTCAATTTATTCATAATTTAAATTCATTATTTACATCCGATTTAGGCTTTTTAGATGCGCTTAAAAATTCAGCAGTAGCAGCGACAATAACGACACTGTCTGCGCTTTTGATATCATCAGCAGCAGGATATGCATTTGAAATTTATAAGTCTAAAAAGCGTGATAAAGTTTTTAATGTGTTATTGTTAAGTATGATGGTGCCTTTTGCAGCAATTATGATTCCCTTATTCAGAATGTTTTCAAAAGTATCCGCCATGGGATTTGATATGATTGGGATTGATTCTTTTATATCTTTGATTATCCCGTCAGTATCTACAGCTTTTTTAATCTTTTTCTTCCGCCAAAATACCAAGGCTTTTTCTAAGGAAATGTTAGAAGCTGCAAGAATTGATGGTGTCAGTGAATGGGGATTGTTTTTTAAGATTTATATGCCAACATTAAAAAACACGTATGCAGCAGCAGCAATCATTACGTTTATGAATAGTTGGAATAATTATATTTGGCCATTGATCACAATTCAAACACCGGAAAAAAGAACACTACCGTTAATTTTATCAGCGATGGGCTCATCATATACACCTGATTACGGTATGATTATGTGTGGTATTGTGATCGCGACTATTCCAACAGCAATTATCTTTTTGATTATGCAGAAGTATTTTGTGGCGGGGATGTTGGGTTCTGTAAAATAAAAGCCTTACAATATATGGCTTTCTTTGGAAAAGGAGAAAGTATATCGTTCGAAAAAAATATAAAAACAAGAACGTTGTATCTAAAATATGGCCATAACAACCTAGCAGATCAAGATTATGAAAAGTATATTGAAAAACAACGAGCTTTTTGTAAGGAGCAAATGTTTTATTATAACCATACACTGCCCAGCGAAAAACAAAAGCGAATACAATTATTGAAGAAATTATTGGGAAGCATAGACGAAAATTGTTTTTTTGAGGTCCATTACATCTCTCTTATGGCTGTAATGCACATATTGAAAATGGTGTATATATGAATTTTAATGTATCCATTATTGATGATGTGGAGGTTCATATTGGCGATCATGTTATGATTGCACCTAATGTAGTGATTTCAACAAGCGGACACCCATTAGATTATGAATATCGTAAAAGTGGAGGACAGTTTTCACTACCTGTCTGTATCAAAGATCATGTATGAATAGGAGCAGGTGTTACTATTTCATCTAGCGTGACAATCGGCAAACATAGTGTATTGATACGGGTAGTGTCGTAACAAAAGACATTCCTGAAAATGCACTTGCTGTAGGCGTACCGTGTAAAGTAGTTCGTGAAGTTTCACGAAAAGATAAAGAATATTATCATAAAAATAGAAAAATAAATTCTGATTGGTAGGAGGAACGATGAAAAAAAATGAAGCAAATTTAGCGTGGCTAAGTGATCCCGAAATATTTCAAATCAATCGCAAAGAACCATGCTCAGATCACAAATATTATGATAGTTTGGTAAATGCAAAGCAAAAAAGTGCGATGAAGTGGAAACAATCACTGAATGGAGAATGGTATTTTTCATATGCAAAAAATGCACAGGATAGAATTTCAGATTTTTACAAATTGGACTATGATTGTCATCATTTTGATCGCATTGAGGTGCCATCGCATATTCAATTAAAAGGCTATGATCAAATTCATTATATCAATACGTTATATCCATGGGATGGTAAAGAACAATTGCGTCCACCCCATATATCGAATCGTTATAACCCTGTGGCAAGTTATGTGAACTATTTCAAATTGGATGATAATCTAAAAAATCAAGCGGGTATTGATTTGGTGTTTGAAGGTGTCGAGTGTGCCTTTTATGTTTGGTTAAATGGAATATTTATCGGATATAGCGAAGATAGCTTTACACATTCCACATTTGATATTAGCGATGCACTTCAAGATGGAGTCAATAAATTAGCTATAGAAGTGTATAAATATAGTAGTGCGAGTTGGCTGGAGGATCAAGATTTCTTTCGGTTCTCGGGTATTTTTAGAAACGTAGATGTATACGCTAAACCAAAAGTACATGTGGAGGATATATTTGTGTATACGAAGTTAAAACACAAATATAAAAGTGCCGATATTCAAGTTGATTTAAAGACGAGTCAAGAGTGTGCAAAGATGGATATTTGTGTTTATCATCCAAGTGGTGAAAAGGTATATGAAAAAAAGCAGTGCCCTTTTGCGTCTTTTACTTTCTCGTTGGACAATGTAGCATTATGGTCTGCTGAAAAACCAAATCGTTATGAACTTTATTTACAAGTGTATGACGACGGAGGTGCGTTAATCGAAGTTGTTCCTCAATTTTTTGGTATTCGCGAATTTAAAATGGATAACAATATCATGAAATTGAATGGGCAACGGATTATATTTAAAGGTATAAATCGACATGAATTTTCTGCTGAAAGAGGACGCTCTCTCACCAAAGAAGATATGCTATTTGATATTAAGTTCTTGAAACAACACAACATCAATGCAGTGCGTACCTCGCATTATCCCAATCAAAGTTTATGGTATGAGCTGTGTGATGAATATGGGATATATTTGATGGATGAGGCAAATTTAGAAAGCCATGGCTCTTGGCAAAAACTAGGAGAATGTGAGCCATCTTGGAATGTTCCTGGTAATCTAGCCCAATGGGAAAAGGCAGTTTTAGATCGTGCTGCCAATATGTTGCAGCGCGATAAGAACCATCCATCTATTCTCATTTGGTCATGTGGAAATGAATCTTATGCAGGAGTGAATATCGTTGCCATGGCAAATTACTTTCGCAAGCAAGACCCTACACGTCTTGTTCATTATGAGGGATGTGTTTGGAATCGTGCATATGAGGCTGCAACGGATATGGAGTCAAGAATGTATGCGAAGGTAAAGGAAATCAAAACATATTTGGACAACAATCCCAAAAAGCCTTATATTTCTTGTGAATATATGCATGCTATGGGAAATTCGTTAGGCGGAATGTCTCATTATACTGATTTGGAAGATGCATATGAAATGTATCAAGGTGGATTTATTTGGGACTATATTGATCAAGCAATTTCATACAAGAATGACGACGGTGAAAAAGTATTGGGATATGGTGGAGATTTTAAGGATCGTTATACCGATTATAATTTTAGTGGCAATGGAATTCTTTTTGCTGATCGCAGTATTTCACCCAAAGTACAAGAAGTGAAATATTGTTATCAAGACATAAAAATCAAAGTAAATGAGCAAGGGGTAATGATTGATAATCAGATGTTATTTACCAATGCTGAACAGTTTACCTTTGTATATTTCGCAAAGAGCAATGGAAAAATATTGCAAGAAGGAAAGCTTTTGGTATCACTAGAACCGTTACAAAGTAAACAGTTTGCAATTGATTGGATAGATGCACATGAAGAAATTGTTTATAGTGTTCATGCGCTATTAAAAGAAGATACAAAATGGGAAAGTAAGGATTATGAAGTTGCGTTTTCACAAATGGTAAAAGGTCGTTATGAAGAAGTAAACGTAGTGGGAGAACCTTTACAGATTAGCAAAGGTGATGGAAATATTGGTGTTGCTTGTGAGCATTTCAAAGCGCTGTTTGCAAATAAAGAAGGCTTGATATCACTTGTATATGATGGAATAGAATATATAGTAAGAGCCCCACGACCAACATTTTCTAGAGCATCGACAGATAATGATCGAGGGTGTAATCATGAATTCCATAGCTCGCTATGGTATGCAGCGTCATCTTTTTTTTCTTGTCGTTTGTTTACATATGAAATATGTGAGAAAAGCAATCAAGTTATCATTCGTTATGAATATGTATTACCAACAACTCCGCAAACTAGTTTTGATGTTCAATACACAATCACTTCTCCAGGAATCATTCATGTAGACTGTTGTTATCACGGACAATCAGGCTTGCCGGATTTGCCATTGGTGGGAATGTGTTTTAAACTATATAATAGGGTAGATAGGTTTACGTATTTTGGGAAAGGGCCATTGGAAAATTATGAAGATCGAAAACAAGGTGCTAAATTGGACGTATATGAAGAAACAGTGAAACATAATGTTACTCCATACCTTGTACCACAGGAGTGTGGAAATCGTTGTGATGTTCGTTATGTGAATGTTGTCGATAAAAATCATAATGGAGTCTCTTTTGTTTCTAAAACCGCACCATTTTCAATGAAGGTATTGCCATATAGTATGCAAGAGTTGGAGAATGCAATGCATCAAGAGGAACTAACAAAATCGTACTATACCTATGTAACTATTATGGCGAAACAGATGGGTGTCGGAGGAGATGATAGTTGGGGATCTTTTGTACTTGATGAATATCAAATACCAAGTGATCAAGATATCCAATTTTCATTTGACATCAAGCAGGCTAAAGGAGGTATTTAGATTGGAAAACTTACACACAGTAATAAAAAAAATGGAAGAGGGATTTTTTGACAAACAACTTGAAGACGTATATGTGGATAAGACAAAATGTAAGCATCAAAAAGAACGTTATATTCGCTTGCTGCATCAATATTATGAGCACTTTAAAATAGATGAGGTATCAATTTACAGTGCGCCAGGAAGAAGTGAAATAGGGGGGAACCATACGGATCACCAACATGGTCGTGTGCTGGCAGCAGCGGTCAACATGGATACCGTGGCGATAGTATCAAAACGTGGGGATAATATCATCCATATCATTTCAGAAGGATTTACCATTAAAAAAATAGATATTAGTGATTTACGAATACAAGAACCAGAAGCACAAACTTCAGAAGCTTTGATTCGTGGAGTCTGTGCGCGTATCAAAGAGCTGGGGTTTGTAGTTGGTGGATTTAATGCGTATATGGCAAGTGAGGTATTAGAAGGTGCTGGCTTGTCTTCTTCAGCAGCTTTTGAAGTCTTGGTAGGAACTATTTTATCAGGTGAATATAATGAAAATGCAATTGATGCAGTAGATATTGCGAAAATTGGTCAATATAGTGAAAATCATTATTTTATGAAGCCTTGTGGACTAATGGATCAGATGGCAAGTAGTGTGGGTGGATTTATTACCATTGATTTTAAAGATCCCAAAGAGCCAATCGTAGAGAAAGTTATGTATGATTTTGATGCATCGAAACATGCGCTTTGTATTATCGATACCAAAGGATCGCATGCGGATTTAACAGACGACTATGCGTCCATTCCTAAGGAGATGAAAAAAATTGCAGAACATTTTGGTAAAGCACACTTGCGAGACGTAGATACCAATGAATTTTATAAAAGTTTAGCAACACTAAGAGCAGCATATGGTGATCGTTGTGTATTGCGTGCTTATCATTTCTTTAATGAAAATGATAGGGTGGTAGAACAGGTAAAAGCTTTGCAGAATTATGATTTTAAAGCTTTTAAAGAACTTGTCAAAGATTCAGGAAATAGTTCTTTTAGATACTTACAAAATGTATATACATCAAAAGATATTCAAGAACAAAATCTTGCCATCGCTTTGGCGATGAGCGAACACCTTTTAGCTGATAAAGGCGCATGTAGAGTGCATGGTGGTGGATTTGCGGGAACGATTCAAGCATATGTGCCAAATGAAATGTTAGCAAAGTATAAAGAAGTAATGGAAGGTGTGTTTGGTGAACATAGTTGTCATGTTTTAAAAGTACGTCCTTATGGAGGATATCAATTTATATAAAAGTGAGAAAGGATAAAGACTATGAAATACTATGTATGAAAGTATGGTACATATCGTTGATGAAGATAATAAATCATGTAGTAGGGTATTACTTCAATCAAATAATGATTATAATACATAGGAATCTAACTTATTTTTTACATTAGCATAGGGTAAGGAAGGGCTGGTGATTTTCATAGTAAGGTATATTGATGAATACGTATATTGATGCGTTGATTAGTTATGGGTTACAACATCATCTTATTCATAAAGATGATGAAGTGTATACACGAAATAGAATATTGCATCTATTGGCATGTGAAGAATATGAATCCTCACATGTTGAAACACACTATACATTATCGCAAATTCTAGATGGATTATATGCATGTATGATCGAACAAGAATTAATAGAAGTGGGAAATAAACATCGAGAATTGTGGACAGCATCGCTTATGGATGCACTTATGCCGAAGCCTTCACAAGTGATCCAAACGTTTAAAGAATTGTACGAACAAGATTTTAAACGAGCGAGTGATTACTATTATCGCTTATCTATGGATAGTAACTATATTCAAAGAGATCGTTTGCACCTAGATAAGAAATGGAAAGTGCAAACGCAGTATGGTGCATTAGATGTTACGATTAATTTAGCAAAGCCAGAAAAAGACCCAAAGGATATTGCAGCAGCTCGACAAACACAAAATGTAAGTTATCCAAAGTGTGTACTATGTAGAGAAAATGAAGGATATGCGGGAAATATGCGTCATCCAGCACGCAACCAACATCGTCTTATTCCGCTTACCTTACGCACAGAAACATATTTTTTACAATATTCACCCTATGTCTATTACAATGAACATTGTATTATCTTGCATGGTGAACACAAGCCAATGAAAGTGGATGGGAGTTTGTTTGTTGCATTATTTGATTTTGTAGATATTCTACCTCATTATTTTGTTGGCTCAAACGCTGATTTGCCAATTGTAGGAGGAAGTATTTTAAGCCATGATCATTTCCAAGGAGGAAATTATACATTTGCGATGGAAAAAGCTGAAACAACAAAACGAGTAGCATCTGTAAAATTTGCGAAAGTAAGTTATGCAAGAGTGATTTGGCCGTTAAGTGTGATTCGATTATATAGCTGTAATCGAAGTCAATTGATCGCGTGTGCTACACATATTCTTGCCTTGTGGCGTGATTATAGCGATGAAGAGGCTGATATTATTGCGTACACCGAGGAACCTCATAATACGATTACTCCAATTGTACGAAAAAAAGGTACGGAATATGAAATGGATTTGGTATTGCGAAATAATCGTATAAATGAAGTATATCCTGATGGTATTTTTCATCCACACAAAGAATGGCATATGATAAAAAAAGAGAACATCGGTCTTATCGAAGTAATGGGTTTAGCGATTTTACCATCTAGATTACTGAAAGAGCTGGAAGTATTGAAGCAATTATGGCTTAACGACATAGCAGAATTACAACCAGATACAATGAAAAAATATCAGCAGTGGTATGACGGACTTAGATCAATATATCCGCAAATAACAAAAAACAGTATTGACGATATTTTGGAAAAAGAAATTGGAATGGTATTTCTTCATGTGTTGGAAGATGCGGGTGTCTATAAACAAAGTGAAGTCGGACAAAAACAATTTCAGAGATTTATGGATGAAATAGAAGACGACTAAAGCAAATCAAAAAATCAGGGTATGAAAATAACCCCATTTGTAGTATGTAATAAAAAATGCGGATTAAAAAAATATGTACTTTATGTTATAAATCTCCATTATTCAGTGGATCTAGCACATATTACGTGTTGTGTTATGCATAATCAACATTGAATTTGGGAATAAGAGAGTTGATTGATGTGAGGTATCTTTACACATAAATAGACAATAATATATTCGACGTAGAGTGATGTTAAAGATAGACTTGATAAAGAAGTAGAAACTCGAGTTTCTACTTTTCATATGTAGTTTCCAATAAGTAAATACAAAGTGATTAGATAGGATAAATATTGCATTGTAAAAGGAAAGTAGAATTTTAAAAAAATCTGCGTTTATTACCACATATTATGAACATAATACATTATAAACGAGATTACAAGATGGTTAGTATTTCAATTGATTTTTTAAAAAAAGGGAGTGTAAAGTAAACTGTGTAGGTAGAGCCGTGGGTTTGTCAATAAAAGTGTGTAAGTAATTAGCATTGATGAATTGATTCACTCTTTTCTCAAAATCAGGACTGATGAGAAGCTGATTCATAACCATTGACCAATCCCTGATGTGCCCATCATTCCATTTGTCGTTTCTCAGTTCCATAATCAAATAGTTGCTCAATATGAGACCAGTTTCGCTTCCAAACATCGACGGCTCCAGGATATTGTGAATAGTGCTTTTGAAAGCTCTCAAAAGTACTCTTAGCTGCTTTCAGTGTCGCTGCTCCATTCACCTTTTTCAAGCTTTTTGTAAATGCTTTATATCTTTACTAGGTACATACTTAATTGCATTGCGAATTAAATGGACAATGCATCGTTGTACAATGACATGGGGAAATATCGCTCTTGCTCCTTCTTCTAATCCTGATACGCCATCCATGGAAATGAAGAACACATCTTCTACACCTCGTATCTTGAGTTCATCAAATATTTGCATCCATTTATTCTTGTTTTCACTTTCCTTTA
>JBKEBQ010000036.1:0-26392 GCA_047973225.1 Breznakia sp.
CTCTGCAACAGCCGCAATGATATCTTGATCATTATCACCAATTACAACAATATTATGTGCATCGTGTGACACACTACTTGCAATAGCACCGCCCTTTATCCCAAAGCCTTTTACAGGACAAGCACTTACCCCTGCTGTTTTCCCATAGCGTTCTATCACGCATAACTTTGCATAGGTATCATTTGCGACAAACATTGCATCCCCCGGAACTTCTTCATTGCGTAATTTCGTCAATAAAGAATAAGGAATTAGTTCCATAACTTGATTCTTTGTATATTTTTTTACCACCAAATCCTTTTTCGTTATTGTTTTAACGCTAATCGTATTACACAAGGCACTTGTAATCTTTGTATTATCACAATACGATTGGATCTCTTCTAGATCCATCCATGTTCCATTTTTCATAATTTTTTCTGGTTGCACCTCTTCCAATGATGAAAACACCAATAAGTCAGCTTTATAGCCCGCCCCTATTGCTCCAACATTACGTAAACCAAACGCTTTCGCTGGATAATATGATGCCATTTTATATGCTGTTATTAGCGGCACTCCCAATAGTATTGCTTTCCTTACACAGTGATTGATATGTCCTTCTTCATCAATATCTTTTAAATGTTTGTCATCTGTACAAAATAAACACTGTTCAAAAGATACATTTTCTTGCAAAAGTCCAGTAATAATGGCTTCTAAATTATGTGCACCACTACCTTCACGAATCATTACATAATACCCCGCCCTTAACTTTTCTAAAGCTTCTTGTGCACTTTCACATTCATGATCACTCAAAACCCCCGCACTGCGATAAGCTGCTATTTCCTTTGTAGAAATTGCGGGCGCATGCCCATCAATATGTTTTCCTTTAAATAGGCGAAGTTTTTCTAGCATCGCTTGTTCACTATTTAAAACATCATAAAAACGCATGACTTCTCCAAGTCCTAAAATTTTATCATTATCTATATATTCTTTCATATTGTTTACTGAAAAAGCCCCTGCCCCATTGGTATCGATATCTACTGCCGGTACACTAGAAGGCATCATCAAATAGATATCTACAAGTGGCTGTTCAATTGCATCCAACATATAATCAAGTCCTACTTTTCCAGCCACATTCACGATTTCATGAGGGTCTGCAATAAGTGTAGTCGTTCCTTTTACAACAAGTTTTTTGGCAAGTTCTAGTGGCGTTATCATACTGCTTTCAATATGCATATGTGCATCGATAAAACTAGCCGTAATATATTTTCCACTACAATCAATTTCTCTGTCTCCTCGATATTCACCAACGCCAACAATACAATCCCCAACAATAGCAACATCTGCGATAATGAATTCCTCACTAAAAACGTTTAAAACTGTTCCACCTTTGAGTACAATATCCGCTGGTTGTATACCCTTCGCCACTTGAATTTTATCTTTCTTCATTTTATTTTCCCTTCATATATATCTCTCTATAATATTCTTATCTTATCATATATCAACTTAAAAAAACGAATACCATTGCTTTTATGTACCCGTTTTAGAAAACTTTATTTACTTGATGTTTTTATACTTCAAGTGCTTCGCTATTTACCTTCTTATCCAATTGACGATAGGCTTCCATATCACTTAAAGAAATATAAGGTATCAATACCAGCATCATGATAACTGCCACAACATAAAAGGTAATCGCCCCTATGAATCCTATTAATATATACCATCCAATAAAAGAAAGATCCAATATCCATAAATCGAATTTATACCCTTTGCTAATGCTACTGCTTTGCGCAAAAACTTCACCAATCGATAACTCTGGATGTTCAAGAGCAACAATACTAGCATAGCGCCACTTGTATGTAAGATAAATCCCTGGAAAAATGAATGCTAGACACCCTATGATAACTGCTATTACATAAAGCAATTGCACGACCGTAATTCTTAAAAATATCCGTATTTTAAAATATTGTACAATCTGTGGTTTTTCATCCCCACTCAATAATCCTTTCAAATACTTTTCCACAATTGTTTCTGTTGGCATCAATAGTATATACAATATAAACATAATCACAATAAGCCACCAAAGTGAAAAGAATATACGTTGTATCGCTGGATTTACTAGTATCAACTCACCACCTTCAGAAACATTTATATCCTCTTCTATTGTGACTTGCACAACATTCATTATTTGTGGTGTTGAAAGAAAACTTAAAACCAATCCCGCCATAAACGCTTTTACAAAAAACTGCTTGTAGATTTTTTTTGCTTTCTCTTTATAGACTTTTCGCTCAAACATAATCTACCTCCCCGTTATCAATCGATAACTCCCTCATAATATTCGCTAAACGTTTTCTTTCCTTTACTTTTATATCCATTGTCGGATTATACAAATAGTGGGCTAAAACATCTGCATCTTTCAACACTTCATCATATACTCCATGAATGGTTATTTTATCGCTATGACAATAAATTGCATGACAAATCCTCTTTTTTTCTGCAATAGACACGACTTTGAGTGCTGATAATGCTTGTTCTGCCAATAAAGAACCTTGTCTGGCATGATCTCGTATATCATTTTTGGTATACGTATATATATCATGTAATAAGCCCATCATATGCGCCATCTCAACATTTAAGTTTCGTTTTTTCGCTAGTAACGATGCACACTGCGCAACACCAAACAAATGTACATACCCAATGATGCGCATTTGTTCATCATGATTATTGTCCAATGCCTTACAAACATAACGTTCAACAGATTGAATTTTATTCATTGCTCTACCTCTTGTTTTAATTTTATCACACAACCACAAAAAACGGTAATTCTTGTTACCGTTTTTTTATCTATTTTCCTTTTGTTTTTAAAATTTCAATAATATTGGCATTGGAATAATCCAACACACCAACTTCATAATACCTTACACCTTTTTTTATGAGCAGATAAATACCAAGACTACTGAACAGTAACGATATACTCAATTCGATGAGTGGAACATGTTGAATCAGTAAACGACAAGGCATAAACAACATATTGAAAAATGGTACAAACGATAAATACATTCCCCAACCTTCACTTAAATCTTGCGGATTATTTAATGCGAGTGTCAAATAATAAATACCCAAAAGGATCAAATAAAAGGGCGCTTGGATACTTCCTGCCTCTTCTACGCTACTCACAAAACTCGATACAATCACCATCAACAATTGCATCATTAAAATACCCAACATTAAAAAAAGTAAACAGCATATTACCCGGGTAATCAGGTCCAAATCAATATCAAAGCTAGCAATGAGTTGATATAAATTTTGTTGCGGAATTTGTAAAATATGTAGCTCATTCACAAACGCAAGCAAGCCTTCACCTTTATCATAGAGTAAACGCACCACAAACCAAAACAGCACAAAAGCGGTATTCATACATGTTTGTGCGACAACAATTAACCATCCCGTAATCATTTTGGATAGAAAGTGGGTCTTCGCACTGACACTTGTTAAAATAAGCTCCAAGGTTTTGGTCGACTTCTCATGAACGACCTCACCTGCCACAGCACTAATAAAGGATACCATCATAAAATAAATGCTTGTAATCAACACAAAAATAATTGTTGATTTTTCTTCCGATATATCAACATTTTCAATATATACGTCATTTTTAACTTTCATTACTTGTTGGTAGTCTGCAATCAAATTAGCACTTCCACTTTCCATAAGCAAACCATCTCTTCGATATTGCGTCAAATACATTGAGAAAGCATTCAATTCCAATTTATTTTTCGCATATTTACTATGCAGAATATACCCATTTTGTTGTTCTAAAACATCATCACCAACAAGAACGGCTTGTTTGATACTTCCTTTTAATTCTTTAAACTCATAGTTCTCATTTGCAACAGAATTCAAATATGTAAGCTCATCCGCTGCGATTCCCTTTGTATATATATATGTTGTTTCAAACATCGAAGGATTGATAACCCGCAACAATTCACCACCAAAAAAAATAACACCAATAACCAAAAAGATAATCCCATTAAAAATCATCGTACTCTTATTCTTAAACCGTCGTTTAAATGAAAATGCAACCAACTCAAACATCTAAATACCTCGCAATCAAATCTTGTAATGATATCAACTCCAATGTAAATGCTGAAATTTTTTGTTTTTTCAGCTCTTCAATACACACATAAGCATCTTTCAAATGTGAAAATGAAAACGTATATACTTCTTGATGACATTCAGGAATAAAGCGACTTTGTATGGGTTGATTGCTATTTACTTTCACCCGATAACAGGATTCTTTTTCCTTTAGTTCTTCCAAATTCCCACTAAATATCACCCGACCTTCTTCTAAATAATAAACATCATCACACAGATGTTCAATATTATTGTATTGATGTGATGATAACAGCACAATCTTCCCTTCTTTCTTTAACTTGAATAGCAACATTTTAAATAAATCTACATTGTTGACATCCAACCCACTCAGTGGTTCATCAAAAATTAAAATATTAGGATTATGAATGAGTGCACATACAATTTGAACTTTTTGTTGATTTCCTTTCGACAATTCATTGATCTTTTGATTTCGATATTTTTCAATATCCAAATATGTTAACCAATACCTTAATTGAACATCAATTTCTTCATGAGACATCTTTTTTAGCCTTGCCAAATAGCGCACCTGCTCTTCTACACTTAAGTTACAAAACATACTCCGCTCCTCTGGCAAATATCCAAAAAGTCGGATACGCTCATCCTTAATCTCTTTTCCCTGAAAGGTAATGGTTCCACTTTGTTGCTTCAATAAACCAAGTACAAGCCGAAAAGTTGTCGTTTTTCCACACCCATTACTACCAAGCAATCCACAAATTTTTCCTTCTGCTACCTCCATGGATAACGCATGTAAACCTCGCCCATTACGATATACTTTTTTTATGTTTTTTAATGCTAACATACCTTCTCCTATTCTCCATTTATATATTCACTAAAACTGAGCGAGCACCTAAAACAATCTTTTATAATTGTTGCAGCTTGTCTTGCATATTTCGTATCCGCTTTTTTGTATACAAAAAAAGGTATAGTTTGTGATTCCACAAAACCATACCTTTTTATGTCTTTTCGATGCTTTTAAACAAATGCCTGTTGCTTATCCAAAATACCAAACGTTTGGGTGTTCAGATTTATCAAAATGCAATATTTTTTGAATATGCTCACTCGTCTCACTATCTGACCTTACTTGCGCATAAATATAGCCTTGATACCCATCGGCAATCAACTTATTCACAAAACTTGCTTGTAAGTACTCTGCTATATGTTCACCACGATAATCTTCATACACATATAGCATACCCAGGGCACCGTTATCATGAATCCCAATAAATCCAACCAACTTATCCTCAATGAATGCTCCCAACATCCCTTCTTCAATTCTTTCCGATATATATTTTTCGGTACTCAATCTTGCATATGCATAATGTTCTAAAACTGCTTCTCGATGTGATTGTTGTAACCTTCTCATTTTCACTTTTTTTGTTACCTTAGGCAATTTGATATTATCTTTTTTTGTATACACATAATTATAAGAAATAAACGTCTCTCGAATGCGCATACGTGGTTCAAATACACCTAAAAACAATTGGCTATGGGCAATAAAAGAACCATAATCTGGTGGCAATAAAGCCACTATATCCTGTGCTCCTTCGACAGTAATCGTTGTTCCATAATAAGTATCACTTGTATAATCATAAAACAAAACCCCATCACGCTCTTCATACAAAACCTTTACATTCCCCCTACGATATACTTCCAGCATTTCAACATGCCGTTTTTTATCGCGCTTTAAAAACTTAACGAGATTATCATCACTCGCAAGTACTTCATCCTTGTCCTCATCATAATTTGCCGCAAAGTGTAACAGCAACATTCGAAAAATAGCAATGACCATCACAATTGCCGCAACGATACTCATCTCCATTTGTTTTGATGTTATCCCTTTAAATAATAAAGCCATTGCTACCAACAACAATATTATACTAGGACGAAATATTTTTCTTTCCATTATCTGACGCTTGCTCCCACATCCAAGTCATCAACAAATATGACTTGCATGTCCTCGCTCCTTTCACTTGCTAAAATCATGCCTTGCGATACTTCTCCGCGAATTGTTGCAGATTTTAAATTTGCAACAACAACGACCTTTCTTCCTATTAAATCTTCAGGTGCATAGCTTTGTGCAATCCCGCTCACAATTTGTCTGGTTTCAAACCCCAAATCAACTTGTGATACCAATAGCTTATCTGCTTTATTGTGCTTCTTACAAGATATAACTTTTCCAACACGCAAATCATTTTTCATAAAATCATCAAATGTAATCGTCTCTTTTAAAACCACTTCTGCACCTGCTGCTTGCGCTTCTTCTTGTGCCCACTTTGCAGCCAATGCTTTTTCATCAATACGCGTGAATAATATCGTTGGCTTCTTAACTACATGATACGATATTTCCCCACCATACATTAAACAATCAAAGTCTGTTTTTGTCGCTTGCAATTGCTGCAAGACACGTTTAGAAACAGTTGGTATAAACGCCTCTAATATAATCGCACAAATACGAACGCTTTCCAACAATGTATACAGTACCGTATGCAATCGATCTCGTTCGCTATCCTCTTTGCCTAATTTCCAGGGCTCACTCTCATCAACAAACTTGTTGGTTCTTTTTAATACATCCATAATATGACGAATCGCTTCATCAACATGTAAATCTAACATACTAGTGTCAACCTTATCTGCCAATTGATTGATCATCGTAATCAATTCTTCATCCATGGTCTTGTGAGTATCTCGATTTTCAACAACGCCGTCAAAATATTTATTTGCCATCGAAACACTGCGATTGACCAAATTTCCCAACACATTCGCTAAATCTGAATTACTTCTTTCCACTAATAATTTTTCCGAAAAACCACCGTCATGGCCAAATGGAACTTCACTTAATAAATAATAACGAATGGCATCTACACCATAGTTTTTTATATATTCTCTTGGATCTTTATAGTTCCCTAAAGATTTTGAAATTTTACTGCCATCAATAACCAGCCAACCATGACCATACACTTTTTTTGGTAATGCAATATCCAGTGCCATACACATAATCGGCCAAATCAAGGTATGGAAACGAAAGATTTCCTTTCCTACCAAATGCAAATCAGCTGGCCAATATTTTTGAAAAAGTGCGTCATCATCACTTAAATAACCCAATGCACTAATATAATTACTGAGCGCATCCACCCACACATACACAACATGATTAGCATCAAAACAAACAGGAACGCCCCAAGTAAAGCTTGTCCTCGAAACTGCCACATCTTTTAAACCCGGCTTTAAAAAGTTATTGACCATTTCTTTATAGCGTGTTTCAGGTTGCATCAAAGAAGGATTGTTTGCTAAATATGTCTCCAATTGCTTTTGATATTTGCTAAGCCTTAAAAAGTAGGCTTCTTCTTTGGTTTTTTGAACTGCCCTAGCACAGTCTGGACAATTGCCATCAGCCAATTGCGTTTCCGTCCAAAAAGACTCACACGGCCGACAATACCAACCTTCGTATTCCCCTTTGTAAATATCTCCTTGCTCATATAACTTTTTAAAAATCTTCTGCACGGTTTCTATATGATATGCGTCTGTTGTCCGAATGAACTTGTCATATGTAATATCCAAATGCTTCCACAAATCTTTCGCATTATCAACAATCACATCCACAAATTCTTGCGGTGCTTTTCCGGCACTTTTCGCACGCTCTTCAATCTTTTGACCATGCTCATCAGACCCCGTTAAAAAAAATACATCTTCACCTTTTAAACGGTGATAGCGTGCGAGTGCATCGGCAATAACCGTCGTATAACAATGTCCAATATGGAAATTATCACTTGGATAATAAATTGGGGTTGTTATGTAAAACTTCTCATTATTTTGTTTCATTCAAATATGCCTCCTAAAACATAAAAAACTCATCCAAAGGACGAGCGTAACGTGGTACCACCTTATTTCATATAGTTTCCTATACCTTAAATAACGTTAACGCCGTTTTACGCTCATACCTACATATCAATATAAGTGCTCCAAAATCATGTTCATATTATCCTTCATGTAAGTTTTCAGCGACCACTTACTCTCTAAAAATTCAAACAATACTACTC
The DNA here is from genome assembly GCA_047973225.1 of Breznakia sp. GTDB lineage: Bacteria > Bacillota_I > Bacilli_A > Erysipelotrichales > Erysipelotrichaceae > JBKEBQ01. The sequence goes on from JBKEBQ010000036.1 coordinate 8,163, forward strand.
TTTTTGTCCAATCGCAATATCTATACATACTATTATAATCTATTTTTCAACATATGCAAATGCCCAATTGCTATGATTTCATGTTTACAGCTTCACACACACCGTTCCATGCAACATTAAGTAACTTCTACACCTTCCTTTTCCACTTTATTTCTTTATATCCAGGAGTTATCTACACATAAAAAGCAGATGATCATCCTTTTGTCTCATCTGCTTTCAGCTTATCTTTTTACACTATTTTTGTAATGTTTTTATTTTTTCCCAAGAAAATTGTGGATCACCAAAATGTCCATAACAAGCTGTTTTTTTATATATAGGTTTTCGCAAATCCAATTCTTCTAAAATATTACGAACGCTAAAATCAAAGTTTTTATGAATTATATCGATAATCGCTTCATCACTTACTTTACCTGTATGAAATGTATCAACCATGAGCGATACCGGTTTGCTTTTCCCAATCGCATACGCCACTTGAATTTCACAACGATCAGCCAAATGATTGGCAACAATATTCTTCGCCACATAACGTGCATAATATGCAGCACTGCGGTCTACTTTGGTTGGGTCTTTACTAGAAAAACACCCACCTCCTATACGACCCATACCACCATAGGTATCCACAACGATCTTTCTTCCGGTTGTCCCTGAATCAGAAAAGCTTCCACCAACCACAAAACTTCCACTCGGATTGATCAAAAACTTTGTGTGTTCATCGATTAACGCTTCGTCAATACATGGTGCAATCACTGCTTCTTTGATTAGTTTTTGTAGTTGTGTTTGGGTTGCTTCTTTTGCATGTTGTGTTGACACAACAATGGTATCAATACGTTTTACTTTTCCATTTTCATATTCAACACTTACCTGGGTTTTCCCATCTGGTTTTAATAATGGATTTTCACTTCTTACTCTTGTTAATTGTAATGCCAACATATGCGCATAATAGATAGGAGCAGGCATATATTCTTTGGTATCATTACAAGCATACCCAAACATTAATCCTTGATCCCCTGCGCCAATATCGCCATTTTTATGCACAACCGCATGGTTGATTTCACTAGATTGTTTGTTTACTTTTATGCAAACTTCATACTCCTCATTATAGCCAATGCCTTTGATTGTATCCTTGGCAATCGCTTCATAATCCAAATCCGCACTGGTATTTGCTTCTCCATAAATCAACACAAAATCATCTTTAATGCTTGCCTCCACTGCCATTTTTGCATTTGCATCTTGCGCTAAGGCAGCATCAAGAATACTATCTGCGATCAAATCACAAACTTTATCTGGATGCCCTTCCGTAATACTTTCTGATGTAAAAATAAAATTGTTCATGTCATTTCCTTTCTGCATATAAAAAATGCCTCTAAGAAGGCATATATCTTACTATATTCTTCTTATCGTTGTTAGCCTTACCACCTTACACACCCGTGCAGGTTGGTGTTGAGATACGAGCTAACTCTCTGTCTCAACTCTTGATAATTTTTACTTTCTTATTAAAACATAAAAAATTACATTATTCAAGAGATGCAACCTTATTGTTTTATAAACATGTAAAAAACTTTACAATACAGGCTATAAATACTTTTAAAATTAATATTTGACTTATTGAGGTGCAACATATAAAATAAAATCCGACATAACAAACAGAAATATGGGAAAACGTTTACATTAAGACCGTTATGCGTAAGGAGTATACACATATGTTACTTTTAATTGAATATCCTCGATGTAGTACTTGTCAAAAAGCAAAGCAATTTTTAAAAATGAACAATGTTGAATTCAAAACAAGAGATATTGTAGAGGATAAACTAAGTGAAGAAGAAATACGAAATTTATATAAAAAAAGTAATGGATCACTTGCACGTTTTTTTAACACTTCAGGATCGCTTTATCGTCAAATGCGTTTAAAAGATCGTATTCATTCGATGAGTGAGGATGAAATGATCAAACTTTTAGCGAGCAATGGAATGCTTGTCAAAAGACCCATTCTTGTTAGTAGCCAGCATGTTACATGTGGTTTTAAAGAAGCAACTTTCTCGGATATTATTAAAAGTGTGATATAATAAAACTAATGAATGAGGTGATAGCATGTTATTGGGGGAATCGCTAGAAGACTACTTAGAATGCATTATTCAATTGGCACAAAAAGGTAAAGTACGCTCTGTTGATGTAGCAAATATGATGCATGTTTCAAAACCAAGTGTTAATAAAGCAATGAACAATTTAAAAGATAAGGGTTTAATTACACAAGAAACCTATGGTGATATTCGCTTAACTAAAGCTGGTGAAGATATGGCAATCATGATTTTTGATCGTCATCAAAATGTCCATATTTTCTTACGTGATATTTTACATATTGCAGATGATATCGCTGAACAAGATGCTTGTCGTATCGAACACATCATCAGTGAAGAAACCTATCAAGCCATTTTAAATCACACAGAAAAACACAAGTAATAAACTTGTGTTTTTTTTAGATGCTAATGTTCTTGATTGTTGATACTTGTTGCTTCCAACGTCGTTTTCAACGCTCTTACTTTTTGAGAATCCACTACTTCATAGGCATTAGGATACGCTTTATGATAAGAATAATCCACTACTGTATTTGATGATGTACCATCTTCTACCCACGTTTTGCATGAACTATGAATTTGCGTGATACCACTTTTTAATAGTGCATCAACATTACCGCTATGAATCCCCACACCTGCTAAAATTTCGATTTTATCTCCATATATATTTTGTAGTTTTTCAAGTTGTTTTCTACCCTCATAAGCACTATTTGCACCCCCACTACTAAGCATACGATCGACGCCACAGTCTATAAGATCGATAACACCCTGTTCTATATCCACAACACAATCAATGGCACGATGAAAGACTGCTTCTTTGTGATACGCATGCGCCAATTGCACAAATTCTCTTGTTAGTGTTTTATCAACGCTATGGTCTTCATTTAAAAAGCCAAACACAATCGCATCACTTCCCGCCTCCAATAACTCCATCGCTTCTTTGCGCATGACTTCTACTTCCCTTGTTGTGTAAAAGAAACCGGCTCCCCTTGTCCGTATCATACAAGCAACCTTGATGTTTGTATTTTTTTTTACCAGTTTCAATGTCGCTGTTGTAGGTGTCAGTCCACCCATATGTAATGCACTATTCAATTCCACACGATCTGCACCTTCATAATAAGCACACAAACAGTCTTCATAACTTCCAGCACAAACTTCAAATGTCACAGGCTTCATAACATCTCCTTATATACATTATTTCCATTTCCATCAATCGCAATGGTTAGTGGAAAATTCTCTACTTCTAACTTGCGTATTGCCTCACTTTTAAGATCTGCAAACGCAATCACTTCACTTTTCTTAATGCATTGACTCAATAGTGCTCCAAGACCACCAATGGCCACACCATAACAGGCTCCATTTTTTTGAATATTATCAACAATGGCTTGTGTTCGATACCCTTTGCCAATGCTCATAGCCAGTCCCATGTCATATAAAACACCTGCATATGCATCCATCCGTAATGCGGTTGTCGGCCCTGCACTTCCAATCACTTTATGCGCTTTGGCAGGCGTTGGACCAACATAATAAATAATCTGCTGGTTTACATCAAATGGTAATGTTTCACCCTTTTTTATCATCTCGATCAAACGCTTATGTGCAGCATCACGAGCTGTGTACATTGTTCCACTAATACTAATTTGCTCGCCAGCTACTAAATCTTTTAATTTCTCCTTGGTAAGTGGTGTTGTTATATGTTTCATTACAATACCTCCTTCGCATGTCTTGTAATATGACAGGAAACATTGACAGCAACCGGTAATCCTGCGATATGGGTTGGATAATACTCTATATTCAAGCCAAGTGCACTGCTGTCCCCCCCTAAGCCTTGAGGTCCAATATACAAACGATTTATCGCTTGCAATAGTTCTTCTTCTAACTGTTTGTATAAAGGATGTTTATTGTGAATATCAATATTACGCAAGGTCGCTTTTTTTGCAAGAACAGCTGCATAATCAAAACTTCCGCCAATCCCAACACCTACCACAAATGGGGGACAAGCGTTAGGCCCTGCTTTTTTTAGAGTCTGTAATACGAACCCTTTTACGCCTTCTACACCCTGTGCTGGTTTCAACATTTTACTGCACGACATATTCTCTGATCCAAAACCTTTGGTTGTTATTTCTAAAATAACTTTATCTCCAGGAATTATATTTGTATAAATAATACAAGGCGTATTATCTTGGGTATTCGCCCTTTTAAACAAAGGATCATCAACAATTGACTTTCGTAAAAAACCTTCTTGATATCCAATCCGCACTCCTTCATTGATTGCTGTTTCATAATCGCCACCAACAAAGTGGATCTCTTGACCAATCTGCATGAATACAACCACCATGCCTGTATCCTGACAAATAGGGATACTTTGCTTTTTTGCTACATCGGCATTTTTAATTAATTTTTGTAAGGTGTTTTTTGCCTGTACATTACGCTCCTTCTTATAACTATGGTTTAATTGTTGGTAGATATCCTTAGGATATTCTACATTCATTTCTTGAACAAGTTGTGCGATTTTGTTGGTTAAATCCTGAACATTAAATTCTCTCATAAGCTTTCCTTTCAATCTTGTAATCTTGGTATTTTTTTATTCTCCTTTTCGAACTTCACCCTTTTTCACGGCAATATCCATAACGGCTTCACGAATGGCACAAACAACACGCTTATCAAAAGCACTAGGAATAATATATTCTGCTCGTAAGTCTTCTTCTGCAATCAAATTGGCAAGTGCATATGATGTCGCCAATTTCATTTCTTCTAAAATTTTTGTTGCTTTCACATCCAACGCACCTCGAAATAGCCCAGGGAATGCCAATACATTATTTACTTGATTGGGATAATCACTTCTTCCAGTCCCCACAACATAAGCACCTGCTGCAAGCGCATCTTCAGGCATAATTTCAGGTGTTGGGTTTGCCATCGCAAAAACAGCTGGTTTTTCATTCATACTGGCAACCATTTCCTTAGAAACAAGATTAGGTGCACTCACACCAATAAAAACATCTGCGCCTACCATTGCTTCTTGTAAAGATCCATAGTCAACACCATCTAAGTTAGAAAACGCCAAAAGCTCTGCTTTATATGTATCGTATTGTGTTTTTTTCGAAGCGCAAACATGACCATCCACATCAAATGCCTCAATATGGCGAATGCCAAAATCGTACATCAATTTGATAATACTACTTCCTGCAGCTCCTGCCCCACTAACAACAACCTTAATATCTTCTTTGCGTTTTTTAGTTAGTTTTAAGTAGTTCATAATTGCGGCAACACTAATGATCGCCGTTCCATGTTGGTCATCATGAAACACCGGAATATTCATTTCTGCTTTTAAACGTCGTTCAATTTCAATGCATTTGGGAGCACAAATATCTTCTAAAAGAATTCCGCCAAACGATGGCTCTAAAGCTTTCACAAAAGCAACAATTCCATCTACGTCTTGAATACTAATACATAAAGGAATAGCATCAATATCTGCAAAAGACTTAAACAATACCGCCTTTCCTTCCATTACCGGCATAGCCGCTTCACCACCGATATTGCCTAAGCCCAAAACCGCACTTCCATCACTGATAACCGCCACCGTATTTGCTCGATTTGTATATATATATGATTTTTCAGGGTTTTTCTTTATTTCCATACATGGTTGCGCAACTCCTGGTGAGTAAGCCAATGCCAACGATGCAAAATCATTTACTTTTACTTTTGCTTGTACCGCTAATTTTCCATGATGTTTTTCATGAATCTCTAATGACTTTTCATAAACACTTTTCATAATTCCCCCTATTGTTACTATTAATATAACACAATTCAGCATATATGAATGCGATATCAATAAAGCTTTGCAAATTCTTTGTTAAAAATTTTTATCAGATTGCATATTTGCTTGTTATTTTCATTACTCTATGGCTTACTATACTCTGCAATTGCACGTTTTGTGAATAAAAAGATTTTCTAGATAATGGGAGTCTTTTCTCCACAAACACAAACATTATATGAAATTATGTTATTTTCGAGGTTATTGAAGTTTCATCAAAAACACAGGGTATAAAAACATATAGGAAGTTTTTCAGTATACACAAAACAAGAGTTTTCTATAACTTTTATGGATAATGCGCATCCAGATAGGTTTCAGCATTTTTTGTTTATTTTGTGCGTAGATATAACAAAAAAGACTACAAACGAATTTACGCTTATTTTCGCAAAAAGCATGCTCTTTTTCTAAAAATATGATAAGATATTTTTCATATGATGCTAGGAGGTGTGATCATGGCAAATAAAAACTATTATGCTGTACTTGGTGTATCCAAAACAGCAACACAAGATGAAATAAAAAAAGCGTATCGTCGAAAAGCCAAACAATATCACCCTGATGTAAACCATGCTAGCGATGCTGAACAAAAATTTAAAGAAGTCAATGAAGCTTACGATTGTTTAGGGAATCCCGATAAGCGTAGATCTTACGATCAATTTGGTGGAAACCCCAATATGTATGGTGCTCACCAGCAACAAAGACAATCGCAATACTATCAAGGTGCTCAATTTACAAATATGAACGATTTCTTCGAACAAATCCTTCGCGCGCAACAGCAGCAACAGTCTCATCGACGTACGTATCAACAACAAGTACATATCCCCTTTTGGATGAGAAGCATCCTATATATTGCCAAGATACTGTTCTTTCTCTTTATTTTTCGTTTTTGGTTTTGGTGGCTATTTTAAAAACAAAGCACACAAGTTATACCTCGTGTGCTTTTTTATATGCTTTTCCTTTTTTTCTTAATTCTTTAAAACTTTCCCCACAGCCACAACAACCTGCACAACTGCTTGTTTCACAACCAACTATACCACGGCGTTTTTTTGTTATTATTTTATATACTCGTTTATAAGCAACGTATAAAACAATTGCAAGTGCTAGTATCAAAACAACGATATCAATTGGTTTCATTTCTTCCTCCTTAAAACATTGTAATAAAATCTACAAACATTCCTCCAAATACATTATATATCAAGAAGGATACAATCCAAGCAATAAGCACCCAGTATGCCAATGTGAACCAAAACATTTTACGATCGCTCAACTCGGCTTTTAAAGCCGCTACGGCTGCCATACACGGGATACTCAACAAGTTAAACGCCATAAATGATAATGCAGCAATCGGCGTAAAGCTAACCGCCACACTTGCATATAATGCACTGGTTGCACTATCTGCTTCTAAAAACTCACTTTCGCTTTCCATACCCGTATACAATACCCCCATCGTTGATACAACCGCTTCTTTAGCAATCAATCCGGTAAGAATTGCGACAACTGCTTTCCAACCATCTGGACCATCAACAAAGCCTAGTGGGATAAAGATAATTTTCATACCGTTTGCCAAAACACCTAAAATACTATTGGAACTATTTACCTCTACCATCGATAATGTAAAATCAAAGTTTGCTAAAAACCATAAAACAATTGTCGAAGCAAGAATAACCGTTCCCGCACGCACAACGTAGCCTCTTAACTTTTCCCATAAGCGTAAAGCCAAGTTTTTAATTCTAGGAAAATGATAACTAGGCAATTCCATAATGAATGGTGACCCTTCCCCTTTGAATACTAGCTGCTTCAAAAGAATTGCTGAAAATACAGCTACGAAAATTCCCAAAAAGTAAATAAAGAATGTCATCACATCTGCATGTTTTGGGAATACTGCTGCCCCAAATAACGCCCATATTGGCAGTTTTGCCCCACATGACATATAGGGAACCAATAACATGGTTAAACGGCGCTCACGCTCTCCTTCTAAGGTTCTTGCCCCCATAATTGCCGGGACACTACACCCAAAACCTGTTAATAGCGGTAAGAATGCCTTCCCCGATAAACCAAAACGACGAAGAATTCGATCCATTAAAAAGGCAACACGCGCCATATATCCGCTGTCTTCTAAAATACTCAAGAATAAGAAAATAACTAAAATGGGGGGAATAAACGAGAGCACTCCGCCGACCCCAGCAACAATTCCATCATTAACAAGTCCCAGTACCCAATCGCTCGCACCAAGCGACACCAAACCGCTCTCAATACCACTGCTCATCGCTTCTATCGGAATTTCCAATAGCCCCTGCAAATAGATTCCCAACGAATTGATACCCAACCCTAAAAAGTTCTCTGAAAAGGTTGTATGAAACATCAAAAACATCACAAATGCAAAAATCGGTAACCCAAAAATTCTACTCGTAAGAATTTTATCAATTTTATCTGAGGTTGATAATTCGCCGACATTGCGGTTTTTTTGAATTATGTGAGCGATTTCATCTTCAATAAATTGATAGCGAATATCAGCAATTTCAGCCTCACTATCCTCACTTGTAGAAACAACTTTATGGATTTCTTTTAATAATGGTTGCAGTTCATCCGATGCTAATAACTTTTCATCATGTTCCAAAACCTTACTTGCCTTAAACGTTGCTTCTTCAATGCCTTTTTCAACAAACAAAGTGTGAAGCTTTTGAAATGATGCTTCTAAAGAAGTATTCTTATAAAGGTTAAACGCTTTTCTAGGTTTAGATGCTTCCAACAAAGCTATTAAATCTTTCGTGTTGGTTCCCCTTAGCGCACTAATTTCCACTAGGGGAATTCCCAACGTTTTAGATAATGCTCCAATATCAATTTGATCGCCACGCTTTTTTACCGCATCAATCATATTGATGGCCCCAACAATTGGTATTTCAATCTCCAACAACTGTGTTGTTAAATATAAATTGCGTTCAATATTGGTTCCATCAATAATATTAAGAATAACATCCGGTTTTTCATTGATGATATAATCTCTAGCAATCACTTCTTCTAATGTATATGGAGATAAAGAGTAAATGCCAGGTAAGTCGATAATATCCAAATTAGATTTTCCTTTTTTATACTTACCTTCTTTTTTATCAACCGTAACCCCAGGCCAGTTACCAACCTTTGCGCTACTACCTGTCAATTCATTAAATAATGTTGTTTTTCCGCTGTTTGGATTTCCTACTAATGCTACTTTCATCCTTCACATACCTCTACTTTTATTTGTTGCGCTTCACTTTTTCTTAATGACAATTCATAATTTCGCACACTGACTTCCATCGGGTCTGCCAACGGTGCTACCTTCCTCACCAAAATTTTGGTTTTCGGAGTAATTCCCATATCAAATAATCTTCTGCGAATCGGGCCTTGTCCATTCACACTTAAAACAACCACGGTTTTTCCCGGCTTAATTTCATCTAATGTCATATAATTTCTCCTCTTTATGATACAATAATCTTTTTTGCGATTTGTTTGTTTAGCGCAATTCTAGATTCCTTTACTTGAACGATGACATCCCCACCATTCTCTTTTACCACCACAACAGTTGCACCAGGAAATAGTCCCAAATCATGTAAATGTTTCATAACATTACTCTCTAAAGAATACTTTATAACCTTCACTTCTTTTCCTAACGGTGCTAGTGCTAACGGCATATGTTATCATCCTTCCTCCAAGTTGTACACACTACTCTTGAGCTCATGTATTATGTTAGCATTGACTAACTAATAAGTCAATATACAAATGTTAGAAAAAGTTAACTTCACACTAAAACAGAAACTATACCAATATACTACATTACTTTATCCAACATAGTATAAAATAATTTGATAAACGCAAATAGAGATACGAAACCCAATCTTTTTATATTCACAAACAAAAGATCATTTACCTTTCGAAAGAAAAATCAGCGAATCATTTTCACCGCTGTACCAAAATCCATATTATTTCCAAAAAGTTGCCGCTATCATTAAGATTATGGGTATGGTAAACAAACATAGAATATTCGATAAATTTACAATTCTTGTTCCATATCTTACATCTTTTGTATATAACTGCGCAAACATAGCCAATAAGGCACCAACTGGCGTAGATGACACAATCAATATAACATATTTTATATCGTTATAAGATTTTGGCAAAAAAGATAATAAAACCATAATTATAATGGGTACAACTACCAATCGAAATGCACTAACCTTATAATTCATCTTCCCTTTTAATAAAGATAATAAGTCTATTTTTGCTAAAAAAGTTCCCATTAAAAGCATTGCCATGGGCGTGTTTGCGCTACTCAATAAATCTAACGTCTTATACATTGGATCAGGAATTGGTATACGAAATACAAATAAAAACATACCAATCAAAAAACTTATGACGGCCGGATTATTTAATTGCTTGAAACCTGTCAAATTGCGATTGTTGGCATCAATTAGTTTTATCCCGTACGTCCAAGCATATAAATTTTGAACGACTATATAGATTGATAAATAAAAAATCTGATAATTACCTAAAATACCTTGGACTAAAGGAATACCCATAAAACCGGCATTACTAAAAATCACACCAAATCTCTCTAATTTTTTTTCACTTCGAAAAGTAAGTGATGCAATGATTATGGATATCGCAATCGCAACAGCACTCAAAAACAAACACAGTGCTATTTCGATTAATTTTGTTTGTGAAAAAGGAATTAAAAAAGCCTTTATAATGATTGCTGGAGTAAAAACAAATAAAATAATTGATGTAATTTGATTTGCTCCAACATCGTTTATAATTTCTTTTTTCGCTAAAATAAAACCTACACTTATTAAAAGCATCATGATGATCATCTGTACGTATATTGTGCTTATTGCCATGATTTCCACCTCATATAAAAATTAATAATTCTATTTTATCTTTCTATTTTTTATCACAATCGTTTTAATTAACTATGTAAAAATCAAACTATTTATCAGTCTTTTGGATGTTTCAATTTTCATTAATACATATAGTTAGAAAAAGTTAACTTTTTTATTGACAAACACATAAACTTCCTGTATTATGTGTTTAGTTAGTTATATCTAACTTTTATGTCTGGGACTCCTTTATGACAATTTTCCCATTTTATTCTTAGCGATCCTCTAAGAAAGACATAATACTATAAAAAAGCACATACTCCTTTATGTGCTTTTTTTATTTTATTTTTTTACAATCAAATTCTTGAATTTCATAACTTTTTACAAGCTTACCTATCCCTTTATCTGCGGGAATCGCATATTTTGCATAACTATCAATATCTATCTCATTGATGTCAATATTAATGACAAGTTTACTCTTGTGTTTTTTATTATCATAGCTCGCATCCACCACGACGCCCTTTTCTTCAAACACCTTTACCGATTTGCGTAAACTTTCTTCGACATCTTCTTTATCCCCTACTAAGCTTAATGTTTCTTTATCAAGTGTTGTAATCATTGTGTACTTCATATCACTAATGATGCCATCCTCATATGTTGCAGTGACAATCGTTTCTTTATTATTCTTTTTGAGCTTACAAGTTAAAGTCTTGGAGTTATCAAAACATGCGCTTAATCCAAACAGCAAAAAACAAACCATCCAAATTTTTTTCATCATCATTCTCCTCTATATCTCTTCATTATAAATAAATAGCATTCGATCTTTTTGAAAAATATCCTGTAATACTTCAATTTTCGCATTTGGAAAATAGTCCCTTGCGAGTTTATTTAGTGTTTCTTTTTGATCCCAACCAATTTCAAACGCCAACATACTTTTCGCTTTCATAATCGTATGTACATTTTCAAATATTTTTTGATAAAAATATAAACCATCATCTCCCCCAAACAGTGCAACATGTGGTTCATACTCTACAACACTTTCTTCCATTTTTTCTTGTGCAGGGATATAGGGCGGATTACTTACAAGAATATCCACTTTGTGATGCATTTGCATAAACGGTAGTAACATATCCCCTTGATAAAACTTTACATCTGCTTGCAGATTATACGCGTTCTCTTTAGCCACATTCAATGCCTTTTCACTAATGTCACTCGCACAAACATGAAAATGTGGTTCTTCCAATTGTAAAGAAATCGCAATCGCGCCACTCCCACAACCAACATCAATGACTTCTACATCTTCACCATTAAAGAAATGATCATATCTTTCTAAAACATTGGCTACCAACTCTTGTGTTTCAGGTCGTGGTATTAAAACATCTTTGTTGACTTTAAATTTATATCCATAAAAGTACTCAAATCCTAAAACATGTTGTAAAGGCTCTTGGTTCAAAATTCTTTGAAGTGCGATTTGATATGTATTATACAACATTTCATCCATTTCTGCCTCATAGTCCATATACAAATTATGGGCTTCTTTATTGGAAAGTTCCAACAACAACATCAATGCCACCTGTTCACTAATATCCTTTTGTAAACATTTTTGTTGCGCTACTTTCAGTACTTCTTTATATGTCATTATTGATTACCTGCTATTTTATCCTTTTGATCTTGTTGTAACAACGCCTCAATAATATCATCCAACTTCCCTTCCATGATACGATCTAATTGTTGTAGAGTCAAACCAATACGATGATCGCTCACCCGATTTTGTGGGTAGTTATAGGTGCGAATTTTTTCACTACGGTCGCCACTTCCTAATTTGCTTTTACGTTCTGCGTGTTTTTCTTCTTCTTCTTTTCGGCGTAATTCTGAATATACTTTCGAGCGAATTGTCATTAATGCCGTTGCACGATTTTCATGTTGACTGCGCCCATCTTGACACTTCACACTGATACCTGTTGGAATGTGGGTAACCCGCACTGCTGAATCCGTTTTATTTACGTGTTGACCACCAGCACCACTCGCACGCATCGTATCAATTTCTAAATCATTAGCATTGATTTCAATTTCATCTTCATCCACTTCAGGATCAACAAGAACGGTTGCTGTTGAAGTATGCACACGCCCTTGTGACTCCGTTTTAGGAACACGTTGCACACGATGTGAGCCACTTTCAAATTTTAAATGTCCATAAACTTCATTCCCTTTGAGCATAAATGAAATTTGTGAAAACCCTCCTGCCTCACTATCTAGTGCTTCTAACAGTTCCAATTTCCAACCTTTGCTTTCTGCGTATTTTGCATACATTCGATACAAATCACCAGCAAAGATATTTCCTTCATCGCCACCTGCTGCACCACGAATTTCAATAATCGCATTATTTTGATCAGCAGGGTCTTTGGGAATCAATAATATTTCTAGACGATCTAAAAACGCTTGTTCCTTCACCGCATTTTCTTCCAATACGGTTTTTGCCATTTCCCTTACTTCATAATCATCTTCTTTTAATAATTCCTTGGCTTCTAAACTTTCTTCCATCGTTTTTTTATATTCTGTGTACACATCGACAATTGGGGAAAGTCCTGCTTGTTCTTTCCCCAGTTTTGCCATTCTTCTATTATCACTAAGCACTTCACTGCTCATCAACAATTCATTAAGTTCATTATAGCGTTCAACCATTTGATTGAGGCGTTTCGTCATTGCACTCATTCGATTACCTCCTACTTCACACTTCCATATTATATCATGGAATTTTATAGCATATGAAAAAAAGTGAAATTGTTCACTTTTTTACTTAATTCCGTATTTTTTGTTAAACTTATCAACACGCCCTTGTGCTGCTGCGAAACGCTGTCTACCTGTGTAAAATGGATGACAATTAGAACATGTGTCCACTTTTAATCCTGTTGACGTTGATCCCGTTTCAAATTCATTTCCACAAGTTGAACATTTTACTGTAACTCTGTTGTATTCTGGATGAATTCCCTTTTTCATGTTTTCTCTCCTTCCGCCTTAAGTCTATGTTCGACCTAAAGTAAGTTGCTTATTTATTATACTATATCAAATGAAATTAGCAAGTATTTTATACAATCGGTTAATTAACCTGTATTGTAAAATGAAGTTGAAATTATAAACGAACTCCTATGAACTAATTTTCTCAAGATTAGGTATATGAAAAAGTCCACAGATAGTTTATCGTTGTAATCGTCAAAAAAAACAACAAGGAGACTATCTATGAACTGCAACTTTAAATCACTACCAAACAAAAATTTAAACATTTAAATCAAAAAGATTATAAATATAGTATCCATGTAATCTCTAAGCATAGATCTATTTGGCAATAAGATTCGCAATTCCTATAGAACTGAGTTGATACAACGCTTAGCTTAGCCTTTGCACTCGGTACAACTAGCTCTACTATTACAATATCGCTAAGGTTTGCTCTATCACTCATCTTAGATTCATAGTTGCATTACGAAGTAGCGTTATCTGCACATGCTTCTTTTTGCTATTTTTTATCTCTTTACCGATTTATAAAAATATTAGACTTAAATGTTTGGTTATCTGATTGATATTCTGATTGTACTTTCTAACTTTTTTGAAATCATTATCTAAATCATACGTAACTAATGCATCGTTTGCAGTCAATATTATTAATTTATTTTCAACTAAATCCATTTTTTTATTGTCTCTTCCGAATCATGAGATGAAATTTTTCCTGTTTTAATGTCATATACACTAACCATACTTCCATTTGGAGAAACTGTGCTAGAATGAGATATTATAATTGAATCGTTGTATTCTACAACATCATTTGGATACAAATATGGGAACGCAATAGACGTTATTTCATTAGAAGTCAAATCTAAGATCAACATCCTATTATCTGCCTTATCCCTATTATCATATTCATTAGGAATATATAATTTATCCTGATGTAGAAGTACTTTTCCATACCCCATTCCAAAATCACTGAAATCAATTGTATTTAACAAATTTACTTTCTTTATCTAATTGTGTAATATGTGCTGACATATTTAGATTGCTACCAGCATAAATAAATTTATCGTCTGCTGTTGCACAAATAATATTTACACGATTAATTGAAAATTCTGCAAATTTTTGACTTTTGTTGTCTAAGATTACTACCTTTTAGCATCTGTTTTGTTTACTATACCCAAAGGTACCATCAGGATTCCGTCATCTAGATATATAGGATTATTCCAAACAGATGACAAATCGGCATACTTGTTATTTTTAACAGTAATCACATTTAAAGAAGGGTCATAAAATGTAATGCTACTTTCTTCTCTAATCTGTGTAGTTTCAATAACTCCGACAAAAAATTTTCGGCATTCTCATTTTTTGTTTTTGACACCCCACCAAAAAGAAGAGTGTAGCTATTAATAATATTTTTATTTTCATTCTAAATCCCCCTAACAAAACGAAGCATAATCATATAAATTATCTTTTGTTCATTTTTCAAATACTACTTGTTTTTTTCTATAAACCAAAGACGTTTTTGACGTGCTTATTAATTTCATCGAATGAATCGCTCTAGCTCCTAATATACCATAATCACCAGTATTCAAATCAATTCCATACAAATCTAAAAAAGCAGAGCGTATTAACTGCGAACAATAAAACGAACCTCTATAATCCATTCTATAAAAATTCCAGTTATATGGTTTTCCAATTCTATTATAACTCCAATTTGCTGCTCTTGCACCCTGTGCTGCGGACGTTGTTCTGACAGTCACTGCATAAACTTGGGATTTACTTTTATCCCAAGTATTCTTTACTTTTGTCACTCCACTATCCAAAGCCTCTATTACATGCTTTGATGAATACACAATTGCAGAATGTCCAGTTGGTATAACTCCCTTATACCGATCATTAGTTACTAGAATAACTCCTTTGCGTCTTGGATATGAACCAAATCTTGACCTTGTAAAATTTCCCTTATCCGTCTCAATAGCCATAGATTCTGCAGTATCAATTAATTCTTTTGTTAATTCTTCGTCATCTTGTGTCGATTTTCCGTTAGTTTCAAGTGGTGTTTCTGTCGGCTGCATCGTAATTTCTTCAGCTTCAATTGCGGATACCGAAAACAATACGCATAATAATAAAATACTAAATATTAAACTTTTCTTCCTCTTTTTTCCTCCTTTTTGAATACTTATAAAAGAGCGCTTCTTTATATTTATATTATAATAAAAAAGGAAAATGGTTTCATCCAGATGACAAGTTCTTTTACCAATACACTATAATCAAATGATAGATGATATTTTTTTCTATCAACTGCATTGTTCCTGTGGCGTACGCGGCACGCTTGTAAATCATGCTTATTATACAAGGCATGTGAAATGCGTAAAATCATACATATAGTTTTTATATTCTTCACGTGAACTATCAGTCTTGTAGTAGACATATTTTTAAAAGGGTAACTTTGATTGGTGATGGAAATCTTTGGTGAAATCTCTATGCTAGTGTCTTGGATCAGTTGTTTGCATGAGTTGAAGTAGTAGGAAAAGTAAAAGATAAAAAATGGTTGTTATTAAAAAAAGGGATCAAATCCTACTACATATTACGATGTCTACTCTTTTCAACATCCCTCCATTATGGCTATGTGACAAAACAAAAACACCGTAAAATATCGGTGCTCATGTTTAAATATTTTTGATGCTTTTCATTTTCGGTTGACAATATTTTATACAATCTCAACCTTTTCAATTGTAGCGCCTAATTGGCTAAGTTTCCCAACGATATCTTCATAACCTCTTTCAATATGATAAATTTCATGTATTTCCGTCACGCCTTCAGCCAATAACCCAGCAATGATTAGCGCTGCTCCACAACGCAAATCCGTCGCTTCCACACTTGTTCCGCTGAGTTTGCTTGGTCCATTGATAAAACCTGCTGCCATACGAACATCAATATCGGCACCCATTTTATTTAGTTCATAGCAGTTTTTAAAACGCTCTGGATAAATGGTCTCAGAAACAACAGACTGCCCATGACACTGTGTCAACAAGGTAACTAGGGGCTGTTGCATATCAGTCGCAAATCCTGGATATGGTGCTGTTTTGATATCCACAGGTTTTAGGATATCTGAACGACCATGCACAATGACTTTATCAACATCTACTTCAATATCAATCCCAATATCCATTAACTTCGATAACAATGCTTCTATATGTTGCGGTATAATGTTTTCCACAATCACTTCTTTACCAATCGTTGCCGCTAGGGTTACATACGTAGCCGCCTCAATGCGATCAGGAATGATTTCATGAAAACAACCTCGTAACGCTTCTACACCATCAATGGTAATGACATTGGTTCCGACACCCTTAATTTTAGCACCCATTTTATTCAATAGCGTCGCAATGTCAATAATTTCGGGTTCTTTGGCTGCATTTTCAATAACGGTCCTACCTTTCGCATAAACAGCAGCCATCATAATGTTGTTTGTCGCACCAACACTGGATGTATCCAAAAATATTTTATCGCCAACAAGCTCATCCGCTTCAATGACATAACAACCACGCTCATACGTTACGCTTGCTCCCAAAGCTTCAAATCCCTTGATATGTAAATCAATTGGGCGAGGTCCTAAATAACACCCCCCAGGCATTTTAATTGTTACTTTTTTATATTTTCCAAGTAAAGCCCCCATAAAATAATAGGAAGCTCTTAATTTTGTAACCGTTTCACTTATCATCGGTTTATTTTGCATGTGCGAAGGATCGATCACAATATGATCATTCCGCTTCATCATCACATCTACGCCCAATTCTTCTAATAATATTTTTAAAGATGCTACATCTGCGATGTTAGGAACACCTAAAATAGTAACCGGTCCGTTTGCTAAAATAGCAGCTGGAATAAGCGCCACTGTGGCATTTTTTGATCCCGATGCACGAACCGTTCCTTTCAGTAATTTCCCACCTTCTATACGAATGACTTCTTTCATGAATAAACTCCTTATGTCTGCTTTTTATTATAGTATATTTTTTTATGAATATCTATGAAAAAGAGAAATCTTTCGACTCCTCTTTTCGATATTTTTATTAGTTTTTATATATTAATGTAAACGAATAAATACAGGAGCGGAAGCACTACTAATATATGCCGATGCAAGAACTGTAGTATACCCTTTCCATCCACCATGAACCGCTCGTCCACCACCTACATATAATGCAATGTGTGCCCATCCAGCTCCACCATCTGCATAGTAAATAAGGTCTCCTGGTTGTGCCGCTGCTGCAGATACCACACTTCCTAATGAAAAGTATCCTGCTGGCCAACCATGGAAATAAATACCTGCAGCTCTAAGTGCGTTACTAACCAACATCGTACAATCCTGATTCACACCAATTTGTGCCATCGCTGCAGACACCACACTTCCTGCTGCTCCATAATCACCTGCATCACTTACTGCTACTGTATCATTTGATGATCTTGCTTCTTCACTTTCATCTTCTGTTTCAT
>JBKEBQ010000014.1:0-26980 GCA_047973225.1 Breznakia sp.
AGCAGTGATATATTCAATACCTAAAACAATAAATGATGGTAATAGGAGTCTTTAATTTCATATTATCATCATTTTACTTTTCTATTAGAGAAAGCCTCGATACTTTTTTGTATGCTCAATATCATTTCTAAATTGTCCACAAATATATTGCTGACACTTATATTACCATACCAAAAGATCCTTTAATGTAGAATTTTTTCATTCATACGCATTTTTTATATACATACGAATCTTATAAGAGTGTAATTAAAATCCCAAACTAAATTAATATTTGACATTTAATCTATGTATTTCTTTAATATCAGAGCGGATGGTACGGTCACTAACATTTAACGCATAGATAAACTTTGCCCCTATCCATGCTTCTTTTTTTGTAAAAGTTTAATGATTTCAGTTCGGCGCTTATTCAGCATGTTGGTGTCCTCTCTTTCATTATCTTTACTTCATTATACATGCTTTTTATTTTTCTTATACGATATAAAACGTTCCTATTGGTAGGAAATGCAAAACAAATAAATTTTTTGTCATTTCTTTTAATCATTTACATAAAGTATATTTTCATAAAATTTAATCTTCGTTTATAAAAAGAGTCATGCCAAATTTGGTATGACTCTTCCAACGTATGAAAAAAGTTTAGTAACTTTATACAATTTTTTTTATGATATCATATAGCTTTTTTACATCCTCTACACGCGTACAACCTGATTCTTTATCTATGATTGAAGAGTAGACATGAGGAATGATTTTAGAAACTCCGGCATCAAGTATTATCTTCATTATATCTTCAAAATTATTAAGATCAATCCCTCCCGTTGGCTCAAGTGTAAAATCATTCCTTGCGCAGGCTTGCGCCACTGTAATCAACTCTTCCTTACACGACAAACCATTCATAGGGAAAAATTTTATCGAATTTCCTCCCATTTCTTTTATCATCGCAATCGCTGTATCAACAGGAATAACTGCAGGCTCGCACCCCTTACTCAATGGTCCGGTTGAAATCTTCACATAACCTGGTTTTCCTGATGGTGAAACCAAAGAATTTATATGTGATATTTTATTATCTACACAGGCCCTGTTATAACCAACAGCAGAAAAGATCTGGTTAAAATGGTTCGCCTTTATTTGCTTTGATATATTGCAAACAGCCTCCCATTGTGCAGGATTACCTCCACCTAGTCCAACAGAAAGGTTCCCTTCAAGTTCCTTATAATACTTCTGCATATCTAAGACTGCACTTTCAACATCTGGATAATTTGCGGAAAGAACTCCAATAATCGCATGTTTCTCAACTACTTTATAGCATTCAATCGCATTAGCATGACTTCCTGCAAGGAAATTTAAACATATTTTATCTTTATAATAATTAATTCCCATACTACACCTACTTTCTGATTTTTTCTAATACAGTCCGAATGATGTCTAATTCCTCTTTCCCTCTTAAGGGACGGGGATCTATGGAAATTGATCCCACATTCGCCTGATAATCTCGTGTATAAATTTGTGGATTATTTTGCACTAATTTCTCTACTAACGCAAGTGCACTTAATCCATAAATATTTTCATCAACCGTAATTTTAGATCGATATATTTTTCGCCCTGCTTCATCTTTTATGATTTCGGCTTGCAGTCCTTTGATTTCGTTCACTTCATTATTGAAAGTTAGAAGTTGTTCGTAATTTACCGTTGGAATATAACCTCCGTTTTTTTGATATATTTCCACAGCTTTTACTAAGCCTACAATGTTTTCTTTGCCAACTTTCATAACCCTACCAATACCTTTATATTGTAACCTCATATTATCTGCGTCTTTTGTATTTCTGCAAGCTACGAATCCCGATGTTGGCCCAGATATTGCCTTTGCTCCAGAATAACATACGAAATCAGCCCCCATTTCCATATACATTGATAAATTTTCCTCAGCTGCCGCATCGACAATAATTGGTATGTTATTTTCATTTGCAGCAGCAATTGCAGCTTTCGCATCAACCATATTTTTTTGCACACAATGGTGACTTTTAATAAAGATAATTGCTAAAGTTCGCTCCTTTGATATTGCTTGTGTGATATCTTCTATCGAGGACTGATTTGCATACCCCACCTCAACAACTTTTCCACCACCAATTTCGATCATAGAATCAATAGGAGCACCAAAATTCACATTTTGGCCTCTAAGCATAATAACCTCTTTCTTTAGCGAATTATTCACTGTTTCTTGAAATCTATGTACTTTCGAAATATCCGATCCACAAAGTAATGAAGCTATGGACAATGCGATTCCACTGGATGCCGAAGATGTAACACACACATCATTTGCCCCAATCATGGTAGCGATTTTATTGCCAGCTTCTTTATATAAATCATCAATAACTACATAACTTTTTGCTGCCTCTAATAAAGACTCCCCTACTTCATCACCTATACAAGAAACGCCTAATTTGGTCATTCTTCCGGATGCATTAATCACCGAAGGGAGACCGAATTGTTTGAATATACTCATAATTTGATCCTACAGTATACCCAATAATGAACACACAATACTGAAGATTACAACAGTAATTAAAATAGTATTATATCTTGGTCCTTTTTTTGTTAAATAATAATAAATACCAAAAACTGCAATCAAGGGTAATAACCCCGGCACAATTTGATTTAAGATATCTTGCACAACAATGGTCGTACCTTCTGATATGTTAAAACTCAAAGGTGTAGTAATAGAAATATACGATGCACTCAATGCCCCCATCATTATCAATCCGATTACATTTGCAGTAAAAATAATTGATTTCATCATACCACTTTGCATAAGACCCATAATTGATTTTTTTCCTAAATCATATCCCTTATGTATTAAAACATATGAAATAGCAATGGTAATTCCCGGATACAGAATAAGTGGCATAATCCCCCCTAATGGTGATCCTTCATTGGCAAAAGGTAGAAAAATGCCAATAATAATAGGCATAACTGCAGCCCAGATAATCGCATCTCCCATGCCAGCAATCGGACCCATAAGACCCGTTTTAATCCCAGTAATTGCAGCATCCGTAACACTATTTTCACGAACTTTCTCTTCTTCCATTGCAATCGTGATTCCTTGAATTACGGAACCAAAAATTCCTTCAGTATTAAAGAAAATTAAATGGCGTTTCAACGCCTCACTTAATTCTTCATCGCTTTTGTATAACTTTTTGAGTACCGGTGTCATTGACGCACAAAATACTAAACTCTGTAAACGCTCGTATGAGTTGGACAACTCAGCTCCCGCATAATAAATCCACATAGACTTTGTTATGTCTTTTTTAGATAACAATTTTTTGATTTTTACATTAGTTTCGTTAGACATTTTCTATTCCTTCCTTTCTAAACATAATCATTCTAATAATCAAGGCAAAACATGTCCCGAAAATTGCCATAGCCATTACATCTAGACCACCATAAATAACCATAAAGTATCCAATAAGAAAGAATGGGATAAGGGATTTTTTTCCAATTACCATAATTGTGATCGCAAACCCCAACGCTGGTAAGATACCTCCCATAATTTCAAATGAGTGCATCAACCACTCAGGGAGAGCGCTCAATAAATCAGCTGTAACGCTTGCTCCTAAATAATTAATTAAAAACACAAATGGGAAGCGTATCAAAAAACCCGTAAGCGCTGGATACAAAAATGCACATCGCATAATTCCATTACAGTCAGCCTTTTCCGCGAAATTATCAGCTCTATGAACCCACACTGCATTTGTAATACGCCTCAATTGGTCCACGAAGACACCAATAACACCAAAAGGAATTGCCAACGCCACTGCTACTTCAGGACTCATATCTGACATTACACCAAGAGGAATCGCAATACAACCTGCTAAAGCTGGATCAGAGGGAACATTTCCTCCTGGTGTAGATGTCACCCCTAAATAAACCAGTTGTAATGCTGCACCGATCTGCATCGCCAATTTCATTTCACCTGTGATTAAACCAACAAAAACTCCAATAACTACCGGTTGTAGCAAAGCGCTTGAAAATGTATAACCAAAACGCAAGCGACAAAACCAATAGTAAACTCCCATAAAAATTGAGATAAACAATACATTCATTTTTCTTTTCTCCTTTATCTATATTTATTTAAAATACTTGAAACATCTTGTGGTGCATCTTCTGGAATCGTCTGGAAATAGATGTTTACACCTTTTCCGGACAACTCTTCCAAAATCAATGCATCTGAATCATCTAACGTAATATTTTGAAATACAACCTTACGGTTTGGTGCTCCTCCTAGTCCTCCTACCTGAATATCAAGGACTTTCACGCCTGCATCATAAACATTTTTCATAACTGCTAAGCTCGGTAGTAAGAGTAATATTTTTCCTTCTCCAAACTCATTCTCCAAATACGCTTTTATCGTCTCTTCTTCACTAAAGCAATCAACCATCATGCCTTCAGGCGCAGACATCAAATAAACACTTTTCATAAAATCATCATTTGCTAATTCATCACTAACAACGATAATACGATTTGCTTGCGATTGGTTAACCCACTTTGTCATCACTTGTCCATGAATTAAACGTGAATCAATTCTACACAATACTATTTTTCCCATTAATTTATTTTTCTCCTTTTTTCATTTGCTGAATTATTTCTTTAACTACATCTTTACATGACTCTTCCCCGACTTTTAAAACAGCTTCAAAATCAATTACACCCTGAAATTGCAACTGTGAACAGGCCTCTAAAAGAAGCGGTGAACTCAATCCAGACAGTACTTTAATTCCTGTATCTTTTCCTATCTTGGCAGCGACATTGCTTGTCGTACCGCCAAATAAATCTGTCAATATTAACGAATTTTCCGATATTGTATTTACATAACTTAATACCTTCTCGTAATATTCAGAAAAATTATATTCTGCTTTAAGGGGTATCTCATGTGTGCAAGATACTTTTCCCAAAATCATACCTAAACTTTCCACAAGTTGCATCCCCCATCCACCGTGCGTCAAAAGTAATATCTTTGTCTCTTTTTCCATAAAACCTCCTGTAAGCGCTTACCTGAAGGCGCTTTTTTTACGTTTTGAAAATTACAAAACGCCAATTAATCTATTTTGTCTAATGTTGTGCACTACATTGTTGACGTTGAAATTGTAGCACGCTACAACAAGGGTGTCAACTCCATCTCAGAATATTTCTTTTACGCCTAATTTATAGTATACTATTTATAAAAGCGAGGAGATATAAGTATGTCTTTTTCAAATGATTTATCGACAATAGCCTTAATTGATTCCATGTCCAATCAATTTACAAAAACAGACTGGAAAATTGTTCAGTTCATTAAGAAAGAACCCGATCTGTTCGTTTCTTTTTCTGCTGCAGAAATAGCATCTAAAATCGGTATTTCTGATGCTAGCATTATACGTTTTGGCCAAAAACTTGGCTTTGACGGCTTCTACGAGCTTCGCACTCGATATAAAAGAGAATTGGAAAATGCAGACAACATTGCCCCCATGGATCAAAATGCTTTGTTCGAAAATGATTATTTATTGGCCATTAAACGTTTATTTCATACAATTAGCAAAGCAGATACGAGTCAATTCATAGAGCACTTAGAAAAAGCCGAGAGCATTTATGTTTGCGCATTTAAACAAAATCACTATATGGCAAAAATATTTGCCGATAAATTTCTTCTTTTAGCATATAAGATCAAAGGAATCACGAGCATGAATGAGTTTAGCCTATATGCGCAACATGCGAAAAAGCAAGATTTATTTATTATACTCGATATTAATACCGACTACCAAGCGTTAAAAATTCACATCAACACTTTGAACATGCTAAATGCCTCTGTAATTCTTATTAATGATTTAAAAAAAGGAAACTTAAATCAATACAGTGTATTACATTTTTTAATACCGAAAACAACAGACTTATTTTCTGAATATGCAATTTCAACCAATACTTTTATTCTCATTCTAATAGATATTTTATTTGATTCGCTTTTGCGATCAAATCCCAGTAAGCACAGTATTACACTAGCTCAATCCATAGAACTTACGAAAAATGAAGAAGAAATTAAGTTTAAGACAAACAAGCTTCGTGCTATGTTTGAAAAATAATCCTTTTAATCACACATTTAGAGCTTTACAGTATATAGACATTACCTCTACACGCCTTCTAAAAGTTAATGATTTTTAAGGGGTACATTACGCAAAAAAAACGTTTTCTCTTCCAAAATTGCGCTTTTTATTTCTTAAGTGTTTTTTGCATTGCAAGGATTTTAACAAATATGCATTGACTTCTAGTCTGTGTTTTTAAATAATTATATTTTGTTTTCCACTATGCCTGCTATTATTTTCAATGAGGGTACAACATTCTCACGATTCGATCTGTTTTCGGGATTATTATTATATGATTCTTTTGATTTAATGTTCTAATTAACAAATAATTCGCCCACATTAAATTTTCTAATGTCATAGTCAATCACCTTTTTTTATTTCTGTCTTCAACTCCCTTTCTTCCATGGATTATCAACGAAACATCAGCAGCGTTCACAATTTATTGCAATATTTCAAAATTTATCTTTGTCTTGGATTTGTATTGTCCATGACTAGTTCCATATTATGATGAAGCATTAATTAAAGATTATCGATGGAATATGGATGTATGTGCGAAGTATACAAAAAAATGTTAGCAAGTGAGCATCCGCTAGATACTATTTTTTTCAGGCACTGATACTTGAGCTTCTATTACTTTAGGAATCATTTATTGTTTAGGTTTAAAATTCCCTGAAGGTGTAGCAGTTGTAGGCTTCCATAACTTTCCTTTTTTTCCACATTCCATACCTCCTTTTACGACCATTAATAGCCCAACTAGGCAAAGAGGAAAGGTTGTGATGAAGCACATGTATGAAGTAATCAGAAATAACGATAAACAAATTATATTGGTCCAAGATTTTGTCCGCATCCCAACCCCTAATCAATTTAAAAACTCACCGTATTGGTGAGTTTTGTTATATGCTCATTTTTTTACCTTTTAATTTTGATTATTCTACCAACTTTATCGTCTGAAAAATCAACGATCATTATCTCTTTTATGCTTTCGTTATTTTCGTTCCAACCTTACCATCAATTGCTGCTAACGCATTTTCTAATGCCGTAATATAACATGCACGACTATTCACTGCCTGCACAAACCTTCTCGCTGCTTCTACCTTAGGCAACATACTTCCTTTGTGGAATTGATTTTCTTTAATATAGTTATCTACTTGTGCAATATTAATATGTTTTAGTGCCTTTTGATTATCTTTTTTAAAATTAATCATAACATAGTCAATCGCCGTTAACACAAGCAAAATATCCGCATCCACCAAATCTGCCACTAGCGCAGCTGTCGCATCCTTATCTATTACCGCTTCTGCAGAAACCAATTGTTCATCCTTGTAAACAACAGGAATACCGCCACCACCACTGGTAATAATCAAATTTTTTGTTTTTATGAGGTCTTTCAATGTTTCTTTTTCCACAATATCAACAGGCTTGGGACTCGCCACATAGCGCCGATATCCTCTCCCCGCATCTTCTAACATCGTATAGCCAAATGTTTCCTGTATATTTTTTGCTTCAAATTCATCATAGAAAACCCCAATCGGTTTTGTTGGTTTTTGAAATGCAGGATCTTTATCATCAACGATGACTTGTGTAACAAGTGATATAACTTTCTGTTGTATGTTTTGCTTTTTTAATTCATTGCGCAAAGCCTTTTGTAAGTGATACCCAATATATCCTTGTGACATTGCCGTACATTCTGGTAGTGGCATTTTTTCTTTTACAAGCGCTTGATGGATCAAGCCCACTTGTGGTCCATTTCCATGGCAAATGATAATTTGATGTCCCTTTTCTATCAACTTGACAATGGACTGTGCTGCATTAGCCACCAATTCTTGTTGTTCAATATGGTTATCTCCCAAGGCATTTCCGCCTAAAGCAATTAATATTTTAGCCATTCATCATCCTCCATATTTGCCGCAAATGCTAAGATTGCCTTCTTAAACACTTCAAAGGGTGGATGCACAATGCCTGCGCCAATTTGGCCAACTCCTGCTTCTTTATGTGCTATTCCTGTATTAATTACAGGCAGTACTCCTGATTCTACTACCTTCAACAAATCAATTCCTTGTGGAATCCCTTTAAAATCTACTGCCGGTAGCATATAATTTTTATTTTCACTCATCGTGATGGTGTACATGGTTTTCGTAAATCCTATTGCATCTTCCACATTACCACCAACAAATTGCACAATCGCTGGAGCTGCCCCCATACAGAACCCACCGATGCCAAAAGTTTCGGTTATTGCGCTATCGCCAATATCACGAGCTGCATTCTTTTGTGAGTACCCTGAAAAATACAATCCTTCAATATAATTCGCTTGATACGTATACCATGTATTACCCAATCCACTTACCTTAATACCAAAATCAACACCATTACGTGCCATCACCGTGACCAGTGAAGAATTCTTAATTCTCGTGGCTGTATCTAACATAACCTTACAAGCAGGCATAGATAAGTTTAAAAAGTAATGTTCATTCTTCACCAAAAAGTCAATAGCTTCTTCTTTGATTGCCATCGTAAAACCAGTTTTCAAGATAGGTGTAATAATCTCTTTCAAAAATGTTGCTGTTGCGGCTTTATTACGATTATGACATTCATCACCCATTTGTAAGCCTTGTGCAATTAAATTTTTAATATCAATCTTCTCTACCTTATGTAAGGCTTCATCCAAGACAGGTGCTAATACCTCTTCCATCCACTTTAAACGTTTGATAACTTCACTAGAATTTGCCCCATAGCGAAGTACCTTCCCCAATCCCTCGTTAATAGTTGCATACGCATACGTGTCATTATATTCATTATGGATGACATGTACTGGCATACTAGCCGAAATAATCCCCGCCATAGGCCCGACCGCACTGTGTTCATGACAAGGTGAAAATGTGATTTTATTGTTCTCAATCAGCTGTATTGCATCTTCTTTCGTCTCTGCCAAACCCTCATACATCAAAGCACCAATAATCGCACCTTGTGCAGGCCCTGCCATACGCTCCCACGCAATAAAAGGACCTGCATGTAAAATCGTATGTGATGTCATGTTAGGGATTACATCAATCGCTTTTTTTACCCCTACCAAATAGGCATTGCTCAATTTCACATTCTTAATAGCCTTTTCGTTAGCCAATTTGACCTTATCAAGATTGGCATAAATTTTCTTTAATGCCTGTAATATCGCCTCATCACCATTGGCTGGTATTTTCCAGTCTACATGCACGTATTCTACCGCTTGGCGCTTGTAATCTTTATTGAAGCTAGGAGACCCTACATTTAATATTTTTATATCTTCACTGAATAATTTATTTAAATTCATCATTGATCTCCTTTACAAATGTCCATCGCAATATTAACTGCATCTACATTACTTTTAGCAATAATGACACCCGCATCTACAAGTATCTTTTCTTGCTCTTGCAAATTTTGATAATCGCCTTGGCTACCTAACACATAAGCAACTATCGCAATTTCACGATTGTTATCTTTCGCGATCTGTTGTGCTTTTTCAATATAGTCAATCGTACTTCCAACTGGGTCTTCATGTGCACCATAGCCGAGTTCAAAGTCCATTAAAATAACTTTGGTATCTGCACACTGCGCTTCTTCAATAATCCTATCCAAACGTATAGATGGCTCGATCATCGGATGCGGTTTCCCATTTGTGAAAAAGTCATCTCCTAAATCAATCATCGAATGTTTTACACTTACGTGTGGATCCAATAATTTTTCTTTTGTATGTTTTGCAATATTAGAATATACTTCATATTTGTTCTCTCTTAAAATACTAAGTGCCTCCAAACACAAAGTCCCTCCACAAAATAAACCCCGAATATATTTTTGTGTATTATGAAATGCATACTTTTTCATAACTTTTGTTGTCATTGCCGATGTATCTTCCTTAAAGTACACCGCTTTGTACGCCGTATCATATAAATTTTTCGCAAACATTACATTTGCTTGATTACTTTCTTCATACGTATCAATAAAATAAACAATGACTTTCTTTTTTATACTTTTTAATTTTTGCAAGATGGTGTCTTTCACCTCTGGCACTGGGGGTTTTGATATCAATACAATCGTTTCAGTTTTCTCATCCCTCTCTAAAGCATCAAGAGCTGCCAGCATCATCAGACCACCGACTTCCTTTGATAAGTCTCTACCTCCCACGCCAATGGCTTGTGAAATACCTTTATCTAACTTATCAATATTTACAACAACCTCTTGTAAACCTGTCCCACTTGCGCTAATGATACCAATTGTCCCAAGCTTTGCATGATTGGCAAAGCAAAGTCCTTTTCCATTTAAAATGCTTGTACCGCAATCAGGTCCCATAACCAATAAATTTTTACGAATTGCATATTTTTTAAGACTAATTTCTTCTTCAACACTCATATTATCACTAAACAACATGACATGAATATCATGATCCAATAGTTTTTTTGCCTCAATAAATGCATATTTCCCAGGTAATGAAATAACCCCAAGGTTAAAATCTTGATCTTGCAAGGCTTGTGCGATGGTATGATATGTTTTTTTATCTTTCTTTTCACTTTTACTAGTACTAGTAGATAAAGACTCTTCCACCTGTTGTTGTATTTTTTCAAACAGAGCTTCATCCGCCCCACTTAGTGCAATTACCAAATCATTTGCTGTTAAGGATGCTAATAAAGACTCTTCAAATTGCATGTTTTTTAATAAATCTACGTTGATCGGTGTTGCCATTGCTACTAATAATTGCACATTTTCTAAACTGCGTTCAATTTTAGCAGACAAGGACATCAAGGTCACCGAATCATAATATTCGTTTTTTCTAACATCAATGAAATTACGCATGTTTCACTTCTCCTATTTCTAATGCATGATACATTCCAAGTAGCATGTAATAACCTGAGCTACTTCCGATACTTAATATTTTTTGGATTACATTTTGAAGTTTTGATGGCGTGTCATCTTTAAAAAGTTGATAAAATACATCATAATACACACGCTCATTCGCATTCTTCAACATTTGGTAAGATATATCATTGCTAACACCTTCAAGAATCCTTAAGAATTCTTGAAATCCTTGTATTTGACGAATGAATAAAATCCCCACCACATAATCATCAATACAAGGCGTTAATCCATAGCCCAAGCCAATATAATCCATCTTAATTTGCTTTTTTTTATACAAGTGTTGATACATTTGTTGTATAGCTTCCCTTAGCTTTTCTTTAAAAAGATAATTTCTTGCAGACACATGCAAATGTAAATCTTTATCAAGTGCTTTTTTGAGTAAAGATTGATAGATGGTTTGCTTCAAATGGCAAGGAATCTGTACATCTTCTACTTTTAATATACTTTGATATACTACAATTGATCGCAGCGAAATGCTTTGATTTCCTAATATCAAACAGCCATCATTTAATATAAGATCATCACCTTTTCGAATTTTGTTTGTAATTTTGGGTAAATAATAAGAGATGTATAAACACCTCTTACTTAAAAAATCTCGATCACAAACCAATGCATAAATTTGCTTTTCCACCCAAATATTAATGGTTTTTCCGAAAACACTATGAATCGAATATTTTTTCCCCTTTTTTATTTCCCCACTAACAATCAGCAGACTCTTCATCACTAACGACAACATTTTCTTCTTTTTTATAAAAATTCATTGCCAATAACACGAGTCCAAAACATGCATATCCAATTGCTACATCAAGTCCTGCTCCAACGCCAATGGCGGTTGAGTGAACCAAGCCAAAGTAAGCCAAAACACTGGTAATAAATGCATATACTGCTGCCGTAATAAATTTACGATCAATTAAAAATATAATCATACTCGCAAGTAGCATCCCCGTTACAATATCTCCGCCAGCTAAGCGCTGCCAGCCGATAATCGGGATTCCATTACTTGCTAAAGCATCGACTCCCACTTGTGAAACGCTGGTTCCAGCGGCGGTCAGGGCAGAGCTTACTTTCATCACTAAGAAGCCTGCGATAAGCGGAATAAAAGAAAGAATGAGCGCTGGATAATGGCGTTTTGGTGTCGCTGAAAAGGCTTGTGTACCGATCATCATCGCAATAAAAATCAAAATTGGTAATAATGCAGATAGTGGCACAACTGCTAAAATAATTTTCATGGTTCCGGTAAATGCCAACAACAATATCGCAACTCCCGTTGCAAGTGAATAACCAATTCGCGCTCCCGTTGCTTTCCAACCTGGATGTCCTATATAAATGATGGTTGGATAAGGACTCCCTAAAGCTGCACCAACAAGAGTTAAAACTGCTGGTACTGACATTGCTTTGGCGATTGGATAATGTTCTCCTTCTACCGCTGCACTTTCTAAGTTATCAAGTGATTCTAAAAAATCATAGATCGCCAGAGGTATTGCTGCAGGTAAAAATGGTCCAATCAATTCAAATCCTTTAAAGATTAAATTGACATTCAATGAAGGTAGATTAAAACCTACAGTACTGAAAGACTCACTCACTGCTTGTCCATCCATAGCACCTGTTAACCAAGCGATGATCGTTCCCACCATGATCGCAAAAGCGCCTGCTGGAATATTAAACGGCATCTTTTTAAGGGCAATCCATCCGACCATAATAATTGCAAATGATGTCATTCCAATATACGGTTGAGTAAACATTTCACCAGCTGGATTTGCGGCAATATAGGTAATCGCCAACCCTGCCAAAGCCCCTAACATTGCACTCCGCGGTACATATTTTGAAATCGTTGGACCGACAAAAGCACCAATCAACATAATAATCCCTTGCACAAAATTCCATGCAAGTCCTGCTGCCCAAGCACTTGTCCAGTCTTGGGTTGTCCCATATACAACGCCAATAACCCCGAAGGCTACGGCAAAATAATGCGGTACACTAAGTCCATATGGCATGGCGGTCACTTCCGCATTTGACGTTTTTTTCGATAACTTCACTGCCAAATAACCAAGTAAAATATTTCCCACCCCAATCGATAAAGCAGCTGCTGGAACGATTTTTCCAAACACCATATCATTTGGCATTTTAATTACCAATAATAATCCAATAGCCGCCAAAAAGTTTGTTAATACATTGGAGAAAAGACCAAAGAAACCATTTAAATCTCCCGCCACCCAAAGTTTTGGTTTAAAATTTTCTTTCATTATGCGCATTCCCCTTTCAATAATTTTGCACTCGTACAAGTCCAACCAAAGATACCACCTTGTTGATTGATCATCCGGATAGATGCGATTTGATCTTTAGGGTCAAATGTGGCAGTGCCATCTTCTATCATCAAACATTCAAAACCACGATCATTTGCCTCGCGAATTGTCGTATGTACACAAACATGTGTTGTAACCCCACAAACAACCAAACGCTTGATGTTGTTCACTTTTAAAATTAATTCTAAATCTGTTTGATAAAAAGCTCCTTTTCCAGGCTTATCAATAATGGGTTCTCCCTCTATGGGTGTTAATTCATCGACAATATCATGACCATATTCACCACGAACTAAAATTCTCCCCATCGGACCGTCTTCACCTATTGAAGGACTGCGGCGCCTTTTGCTCTCTAGTAAATCAGATAAATCTGCGCGATGCCCTTCCCGCGTATGAATCACCAACAATTCATTTTCTCTCGCAAAATCCAAAACTTTTTTCACTGTAGGAATAATGGATGCCGTTGGTGTAATATCGTTACCTAAAGACTCTCCAAACCCACCTTTTGCGCAAAAATCACGTTGCATATCAATAATAACGAGTGCCGTATCCTCGCTCGTGAAGTCAAACTCGAATGGTTGCGCTTCTACATTAAACTTTTTCATATATTTTTCTCCTTTTATCATCGTAATACGTAATATCAAAACCAATACCGGAAAAACGAAAACTACCCTTATGGATTTCCATTTTTTATAATACTTTATTTTTACTCCCTCTTTTTTACAGCTCATGATCTATAAAAAGTGGCAGATAAAACCATCACAACATTTTTGCTACTTTTTTGTCGTACACATAATAGCCAATAAAAATAGCCATCATGATCAAATACGTAATGGCCATTTCACCATTTGCATTGATCTTAATAACCTCACTATGAATCACTCCAACAAAGGAGAGAATCGCTGCTATACAACTTGCTATCGCTAACTTTATATATTGTTTATCAATGATAAAAATCACGATACAAGCCCATAAAATACTCACTAAGATTGAACCAGCGCCCAGCGCACTAACACCCGCATAATTTAAACCATTACTATTTAAAACGGCATTGCCGATGTCTTGCGCATTGGTTTTTGCGCTCGTTAAACCAATATCTACCACGTTTTGTGACCAATCCGCTAACCAAGGAATAAAAGCCACAATAATTGCGGGATAGTATTTTACATTGGATACTTCAAATGCTTGTGTTGTAATAATAATACCAATATAAATAAGCACTGGTTCAAGCGCTACAACAGGAAGTAAAGACAATAAGAAGTTTAAGCTTCCAGTTATGGTAATGAGTAACACACAAATCCCGGTTAATAATGTATAGCCGATGCGTGCTCCAGTTGCCTTCCATCCAGGGTGTCCTATATAAACCGCAACAGGAAATACCGAACCAAACAATGCACTTATGATCGTACTTATGCCATCAAAAACTAAGGCTGATGTTACATTATAATGATCACCTGCTGCTTCGGCACTTTCAACATTATCAATCGTTTCAATAAAATTATAAATACCAAATGGAATGGCGATAATCAATAAGCTCCCTGCTTCATTTAGACCCTTCCATATACCTTCAAATTGTAAATTCGGCACATGAAATGAGAACCCATTTAACGATTCTTTCAATACTTGATAATCCATCGTCTGTGTTAGCCACCCAACCACAACGCCAATAATAATAACAAGTAAACCAACAGGAATGTTAAATGGCATCTTCGCTTTACCAAACCATGATAATAAAACAAATGTAAAAGTTATAAGACCAATATAGGGTATTGCAAAAATGCTGAAAGCAGGATTCAACAGTATAAAAGTAAGACTCACACCTGCAAGTGACCCTAATAGTGCTGGTCGTGGAATGGCGTTGCGTAAAGATTTGCCTACTATAGATCCAAACAGTTCTACAATGCCCTCAATAAAACACCAAGCAAGTCCCGCATACCACGCAAGATATGGATCATTGGTTTTCCAATATATTGGACCAACTACCATAAAAACAATCAAATACATGTGTGCTACACTCACCCCACTAGGCAAAGCTGTTACGCGTGCTTTTTGACTCTTCTCACGTAATTGATATCCCATATAAGTATACACGCAACTCGCAAAAAATAAGGCAATACCCAAACCAGGTAAAATATGCGCATAAACGATTTCTTTTGGTAATCCAACCACAAATACCAACAGGCTTGTTAATACTAATAAATTGGTTAAATTATTCATAAATAAACCAAAAAATCCATTAATGTCATACTTTGATATGACTTTATTCATTTTTTTCTCCCTTCTTGTCTATTTGAAATGTTACCGCTTACCTATATTATAATCTTGTTGCTATCATATTTATATGTTATTATTTGACAAAAATTATGTTTAATAGTACCATTTTTTTATATATAAATAACAAAAGGAGAAACATGTTCATAACCGTCAAAGATATCATTGACTTAGAAATATTTAAAAAATATAAAATCATCAGTGCCCATAACTCACTCAACAACAAAGTTGAATCAGCATCTTTTATAGAAGTTCCAAACTATAAAAAATACATGGTTCCCAACTCTATTCTAATTTCTACGTTGTTACAAGCAAAAGATGACCCGACTTTTTTATATAATTTCATCTTAGAGTCTAAAGCAGCTAATATTAGCGCCTTGGTTTTAAAAAACAAAGGTCATCTTAATAACCTCGAACAAAAAACCATTGATTTAGCCAATAAACTCGATGTAACAATGATCGTTTTAGAAGATGATTGCAACCTATCAACAGTGCTCGCCAATATATCAAACTTAATTTTCTCTAGTCAAACAACGCTAAAAAAATCCATACCGTATTCCTATAACCTCTCAGAACGCTTCAGTAATTCAAAAAACTTCGAATCCTTAATTGAGATTATTAAAAGTATGCAACACTTTGACGTTTATATCGAATTTAATGATCAAGCACCGCTTTTTTCAAGTAAAAAAATCCAAACACTGATTACACAAAATAAAAGTATCAAACAAAAAAACTTGAGTAAAATCGATGATCAAGTCATCATAAAAAATGAAGTGATTTCGAATGATAATCTATACTGCACTTTTTATTTATCATCTAGTGTTGAACATCAAGTCTATGCGCTTCACCTTCGTGAATACATTGAATTTATTATTCTATTTTTAAAGTCCAACCATGATCTGCAGAAGGAAAAAAATAAAACAAGATTAGAAAAGTTTCTTCGTAATCTTGCACGCATTTCTAGAATAGATAGTAATTTATTATCGATTATCAATCCCATTAAATTTCCGCTTGCGTTTTTATTCTATAAAGTACGCGTTGATTTAGAGGGAAATACAAAAACCATTCAACTCATTCAAAGTCAAATTATGGATCAATTTAAAATCGCAAAAGAAAATGTTTTTTACTATCATACTGAAAAATACACCATCTTTATTTTAGAAGCCTCGCAAGTCCCCGATTTAGAATCTTCTTTTTATCATTTAATCCAAAATTCTTTTGCGTTCATTAGCGATTTTTATACAAAAGTATATTGTTCAAAATTGGTAAAATCTGCTGGTGAGTTAAATGATACCTATCTAGATTCTTTATCTTTAATTTCAATTCTCGAAAAACACGAAATCAATCGACCAAATATTTTTTTGAATGATTTTGCGACTTTGAATTTGCTAAAAAATGTAGACCACCGCTCCTTACTATCCTTTATGATTGACAATCTAAAAGGCCTCTTTTTAAAGGAAGATACCAATCATGAATTATTGGAAACCTTAGCCACGCTTATCCAAACGAATTTTCAACTGAAACTATGTGCAAATCGCCTTTTCATTCATTATAATACGCTACGCTATCGAATCACACAGTTACGAAAATTAGGTTTTGATATCAAAACCGTCAATTTCAATTCTAGTGATGTATCGCTAGCCATTACAATTTATTATTTTGTCTATTTACCCAATTTGAGAACTTTGTAATTCTATTATCCTTTTCATAAATGACACTGTATGAATAAAATATGAATTTGCTCATCAATACCAGATTTAAAAAGTAAAAAAACATTAGATGCATTCTTTTGTCTAATGTTTTTTGTTTCAAAATTCTTTATGAATGATAACTTTACTAGTTTCATATCCCCATTTTATTCGTCAGCTTCTAACACGGACATATCTAGATACTTTTTCTTTACATTAATTATTGATTCTTTTCCTATGTGAATCAATGTTTGTGCATCGTGACCTTGTTCAAGCATTACTGAAACTATCATTGCCATATTCATCCCGCTTATCACTTCAATATTTGACGATTCCATATACGCTTTAATACATGTGTTGCAAGGTGATCCACCATATAAGTCAGCAAAAATGAAAACCGTGTGATTTGTTTCAAATGTATCAACAATTTCTTTAAGCTTTAATTCAAATTGCGTAATATTTTCCGTCTCTAAAAGACCGCAAGCGTATATATTTTCTTTTTTTCCGATAATCATTTCTACCGATTTTTTCATTTCCTCTGCTAGTCGCCCATGAGATATGAGTATTACTTTATCCATATTTATCCCTTCTTTCTTATGGAACCAAAATTCCCATAGCTGTCAGCACGATACAAATTACAATAACAAACAAAATAAGTCTTGTAGTCGTCATTTTTTTTCTTCCTGCTAACCAAAATACAAAAAATGCAAGTAATGCTTGAGGTAATTTGGGCATGATTTTATCAAAAAAACCAGGACCCAACTCTAAGGAAGACTTTCCTATACTAATAATTCCTAAATTTAATTTCACCATAGATGCAAGCATTGCGCCTACAACAATTAAACCTAGTATAGATATTGACTTTGTAGCAGCTTTTAGTTTATCACTATATTTATTAATTACACTAACTCCTGACTTATAACCAATTTTGAAAAACAGAGGACGTAGGAAAAAAAGAACAAACAAATACCAGATTTCCCAAATTATAACGCCTACATAGCTTCCTTCTGCAGCCATAGTTGCTGCGATACTTCCAAATACTACTGAATTCATTATCGCAAAAATGGTATCTCCAATTCCTGATAATGGTCCCATTAGTGAAGTTTTTAGTGATGCAATCGTATCAATTGCAGAAATCCCTTCTTTTTCTTCAATCGCGAGATCCATACCAAGAACCATATGTGTCATATGTGGTGTGCAATTATATAATTGTGAATGCGCCATAACTGCCTTTTTCAAATCTTCTGAGTTGTCACCATATAATTTCTTTAATGCTGGAACCATTGTTGCTAAATATCCAGACCCCTGTAATTTTCCATAATTCATGCATAGTTGCCCCATTACAACCCAGCGCCAACTCAATCTATTTAGCTCTTTTTTAGAGAATTTTTTGTCTGTCTCATTCATCATATTCATCTCCTTCAAAATTCGAAATATCTATTCCGTCTATTACACTCAACTCAGTTTTTTCTTGAGATTGTTTATAAATAAAATATGCAATCACAAATCCAAATAGAGCGACACCTATTGTTGTAAGCGCGAGATATGATGATAATAAAAAACCTAAAATAACAAAATGAATATTCTCCTTAGTAGGTAAATATTTTAATAACACAACAAATCCCACAATAGGCAATACGCCTCCTGCTACACTAAAGCCATTGACTAGCCATATTGGTGTATACATATCTAAAAAAGATACTAGACTTTGTCCCACAATCAACCCTAACGCAACAGGTATAGCTCTTCCTAAAAATAAAGGTAGCGCCCCTAAACAGTTATACGTTACAATTTTATTCAAATTAACTTCTTCTACTGCCTTATCAATTTTTCCTTGAAATAAAGAGTTACACATTTTTGCTAAAACATCACATTGGATAGTTAATGCTGCAACAGGTATTCCAAATGTGACAATATAATTTTGTGCTACATCCATTCCACCATTTAAACTGGCAAGCGCAACTACCAATATGCAGGCTGATCGATATTCTGGAATACTAGAACCTCCAATAGCTGCCATACCCAAAGCCAACAATTGAAATGATCCTCCCACCATTAAACCCAGCTGTAAATCGCCAATAACTAATCCAGTAACAATACCTGTCAATACAACATTGTGATAAGCTCCTGTCATGAAACTCATCGCATCCACATAACTAATACCCGCAAAAATTACTAATATAATAATTTGCCATATTTCTAATCCCATAATTATTGTAGTGTAATCATCACTTATTTAAATGATGTATCACACCTCTCCTTTCTTTAAAACTTAAAACATCTATTTTTAAATCATTCAGATTAAATTGCATAATCTAATATATTTCTCCTGTATCAGAGGGCGTTTGTTGAAGATATATCATCGTTCCAAATGATTTGATTTTATCCAATTGAACAATGTCTTCTTGATTTACATACACTGATCTTCGCAACATTTTTGACGTATTACCCTTATCTGACATATTACCTAATATGACTTTATCAAAATTCACATTATTTTCTAACAAAGTAGCAAAATAATCTGGCTTTTTACAAACAATAAATATTCTATCTTTTTCATATTTATCAGTTTTCAAATTTTTAATAGCTTTTTCTACACTTAAAATAGATAGTTTACAATTGCTAGGACATGCCATTTTTAAAGCCATTTTATCAATTGATGAAACTACCAAATCATTATCAATAACCATGATTCTAGTTGCCTTCAAATGATTTGTCCATGCTGTTGCTACTTGTCCGTGTATGAGTCTTTCATCAACTCTTGCTCCTACAATATTGCTCATCTTTTTTCCTCCTTTCCAAATATTTCACATGATCAAACTCTGTTGAAATCATCAGTCTTCCTGTAATATGTTTAACCTTATAAGCTTTCCCCCATTGCGTATCTACCACTTCGTATTGAAATGATTCTCCAATACTATTTGGCTTAACCGAATTTAGTAACAACTCACACTTCTCAGGTTGATTGTTTTCGGGAAATATATATGCTGTTGCATCAATTAGTCCTTCTAATAAAACCCTACGTTTCATTATCATACTAACTGGTCCATACTCACTCATTAAGATCGTACCTTCTCTTTGTTGAACGAACACTCTACATTCTTTATTAAACGCCCTAGGAAAATGATATTCCCCTATTCCATTTTTTATAGCTACTTCGTGTCCAATTAAAATAGGAACACCTAAAGGAAATTTCATTTTGCATGTCGTTGTTGTATCTGGAACATAGCCAGAAAAATAAAATCCATTAGAATGCCTACGAGAGAATATAATAGGTATCTTTGCATCATGGTTTACAAGTGGTGCTTCATAATGCAACGCATACCCCATCAAGTTCAACGCATATCGAAATTCAGAAGATGTCGTGTATCTTTCCCCCTTAGGATATGGTATCAACAAGTTATTTCCTTCTTTCACATAATGATCGTTTGTTCCTCTTATCCAAACCAGTTTCCCTATTTCATGCACATACACGGATGTCACTCTATCCTCTGATCCGTCTGAAACGCTCACTAACCTTTCAAATTTTTCATTGTCTTCGCAAACCGCTACTGTATCAATCCCACCATCCGATAACTCTGATGAATGAAAAATTGAGTCTGCGAACATTTCATTTTTAAAACTATCATGTTTGTTTGACACGACTCGCAACTCACCTTCAATAGGTTTTATGCAATCTAAGTTGAGTATTTCTTTAAGTTTCTGACTAGCTCGACTCAATGATCCATATAAAATTAATTTTCCACCACGTTCATAATGATGTATCAGAGTCATTTCAAGTGCAGACCCTGATAATGGTATCGGAGTAATGACAACCGATTCATTTGCGAATGTAGTATTTTTATTTTTTTCAGACACAAAATTAGAAGTAGAGATAACTGTCGATAAGGGCAATCCGTTATTAATAGCACCGATCATTAACCAATCTTCAAAAAAAGCTTTCTTTAAGTTATATTTATTCTCCTCATTGCTACTTGATTGATATTCTTGAAAAGGATATACCCAAAGAGTAGAAGAAATTCTGTCCGGCATTTGTTTATAACTTTTTAATAAATGCGGGATGGTTGAAGCAACTGCATCTTCGGGCATTTCTCCAAAAGAAGTGTCGATCGTTAATACATTGAATAATTCAGGTAAATCTATTTTACCTTTTTCATTTATTCTCGCAAGCGATAATGGAATATAAATATCATGCGGTTGCCCCTCATATCGATCAAACCATGGACTATTCAACCACCATGGATCATGCAAATAATATCTGAACATATACTCTTTATTTTTAGGTATTTCTGATATTCTAGACAAATAGCCTATGATCTCCAGTCCAAAATTTTTATCCAGCGCTGCCCAAGGAGAATTCGGAGGAGGAACAATGTTGAAATCTCCATAATAAATTTCTTTTGTTGCAACACCGTCGGTTGCAAAATCAATTCCAACGCTGAGATTCGTACCTCTTGTTTGCACCTCGTAATGGGGACATGTTTCTCTGAAATCTCTCCAAAACTGTAATGTCTTAAACTTAATTTCATCGATCTTTTGCTTATCATCAAGAAATTTTTTACCGTCGAACAAAGGTCCAACTGTAGACCAATTTTCTGCGCCAAAACCAAACCCATTCGATAACCATATATAATCTATATCCATATCCTTAAGAAAACAATTTGTTTGACTACCCAGAAATTTTGCAAAAGATAACCCTTCTGGAATTCCATTTGGATACGAACAATACGAATAATTGTCTGCATGTAATTTTTCATAGCTTACCACAAAACTTTTTTCTCCCATACTGCCTGCAGTGCAAATCTCTTTATGTCTATGATATTTAAAATCTGATACCGAAAACTCCGGTCCTGGGTCAAAAGTAGCCCCAATGCGAATTCTTTTCTTTGTGTTTTTTTCGCCCACTTGTTTTATTATTTGAACTATCTTTTTTAAATCATGATAAGTAAATTCCACGGGATTGCTTGTATATAAATATCTTTGTGCATGTGGACTTAATTTTAGTGGATCTTGTTCTTTATTCCAATCGCCTTCGAATTCATTGGCCCTCCCTATATATTTACCCCACTCAAATGTGTCTTCCATCTTTCCCGCATAATCTAAAATCTCGCTACCATCTCCACACCAAAGTAAAATAGCAATAGATTCAAAATTTTCTATTATTGGCGTCCATTGCCTATATATTTTTTCACATATATTTTGAATGTAACTTTCGTTCTTTTCTTTAAATGGTTTTAAACTCATTTCCAATGTGATTTCTTTCATGGCTTCTCCTTTTCTAAGCAAACAATAAATCGATAAATAATTAATTACAATCACATTTTAAATTTAGACTTAACGTTCCTAACTTCTTATTTGGTTTTCTTTTTTTTAGGAACATTGGTTCAATCTGGAAGTTATCATCTATAAATATATATACTTTTCATCTAATTTAGGATATCGTTGATGACATGAGGAGACTTCATTATGGGATTAATTCACAAAATAAAAAACAATAACCAACTTTCGCGATCTGAACAAATACTTCGTAAATATATTTTGGCTAATAAAAATTTAATATTTAATATGAACACTGATGAAATTGCGAAGTGTAATTATGTGTCAAAATCTACATTGACAAGATTTGCTAAGAAGATGGGGTTTTCAGGATGGAACGAGTTTAAGTTACAATTTGTTAAAGAAATATCGTTTACGGCGGGAACAAATGAAAACATTTGTTTCAACTATCCTTTCATGGAAAAAAATGATATATCTGATATTGCAAATAATTTATTTTCGCTAAAAAAGAATACTCTTAGCCATCTTTTTTCATCAATTGATCTTTTACAAATAGAAAAAACTTTGCCTTTGATCAAGAATAAAAATCGAATTCATATATTTGCAGAAGGTTATTCTCTGTTAGCGAGCCATGATTTTTGCTTTCGTATGACTAGATTAGGAAAGGTTGTCACGAACAATAATGATGTTGGTATAAGCTATAATGCACTATCTTTATCAAAAAATGATTTAGCAATCGTTGTTTCATACACAAGCAAAACAAGAGAAGTGGTTAGAGCATTTAATATCCTTATAAAAAATGCTGTCCCTATAATATCGATAACTTCTGAAGACGCCAATGATTTCCGAAACGAATCGCAGATTTCAATAAATATACCTAGAGAAGAAGACATCTATTCGAAAATTGGTAACTATTCTACTGTTGATTCCATTAGAACCGTTTTTGACTTAATTTATAGTTGCTTTGTTGCTGATAATCCAATGCTCGTAATGCAAAGAATTCATGTAGCTAGAAAAATCGACAAGAAAATTTAATTTATTAGTATCGAAGTTCAAAGGAAAACCAAAGTCAAAAAACTTTTGTAGAAGCAAAGAGTCTGATATTATCAATTGTATGAATTGCTTTATAGGCTCGAATGAAGCAATTGGATTATCAGCACTAATTAGAACTATTGTTTATAAGGTCACGCTTCCATATTCAACCGGTGTAACATATCCATTTTTTGCTATTGCTTTATCATATAATACCTTTTACTTGGTTTAAATTATTCGCAAGAATATCATATAGTTTTTCTTTTTACCAATAGTTCCAATAAACTTGTAACACTCAAATAAGCCTAGTTTAATTGCCGAATAAAACAACTTATGCAGTCTAAAAAAGAGTGAAAACTACTCTTCCCACTCTTTTTTTAATCTATTGTTAGCATATCAAAATAGGTGCTCTCCTCTTATTTCAAATTTATTTGAACACGCTACGATCAACGATCACATCAACATTTGGATGCAACCAAAGAAATGATGCTGGCAAATTTGTTGAAATATTTTCGGTGAAAAACTGCTTTATAACTTCATCTTTTTTTGACCCAGTGATTAATAAAATTACTTTTTTTGAACGCATAATTTGCCCCATACCAACACTCATTCCCCTTGTGATATCTCTTTCTTTTATCATATCATGCGTTCGCGTTTTAACATCTAAATCAATCGCAAACGAGTTATTGTGTAGTGTTTTCGCTGGTTCATTCAAACCCAAATGTCCGTTCATGCCAAGACCCAAAACACAAACATCAATGGGTCTATTTTGAAGTAGCTCATCCATTCTTGCAATCTCTTCTTCAACATTTTTTGTGGCAGGGTTCATCCCCATAAAGTTTTCATCACCCATTGCCAATGGATCAATGATAAGATCTCTTAAAAACTTTTCACATGAATCCTTATCATCCTTTTCTATGCCAATCCATTCATCTAATTTTGTAACAAATAGACTTGTGCTATCGATATTTTCTTTTTTTATTTCTTCCACAAATTTTTGAATTGCTTTTTTAGGTGAAGCACCACTTGCCAAGCAAAAATTAGCAGAAGCTTTGATCTTCAGCTCATCAACCAGCATATTCTTACAAACATTTGATAGTTCTTCATAATCTTCAACATATGTTATCTTCATATATCACCTTATTTTATGACATTTGCCATATCACCTTTCTATTGTGTAATCAATTTATTCAAAAGAAAGCAGCACATCTTTTTCACTAATAATTTGTCCTTTTTCCCTTACAATATTTAATTTATAATTATCTGCCTTCAACACCACAACCGGACTTATCAATACAGATTGATTATTCTTTAAAGATGCCTCATCAATCTGCAATATCTTTTCACCTTGTTTTACCCTATCACCTTGTTTTTTTAAAGGCTTAAAGACACCTGCCTTTAAGTTTACCGTTTCTAATCCAATATGAACTAATATTTCTATACCTTGCTCACTCGTAATCCCAAACGCATGGGCACTCGGCAACAATATTGATGATATCACGCCATCAAAAGGGGCATAAACATCGCCTTTGAGATATTCAATCGCAATTCCTTCACCCATCATTTTCTTTGAAAATACAGGATCTGGCACTTCCTCTATTGGCAGTACCACGCCATGAATGGGGGAATATAATTCAATTTTCTTTTTCTTAAAAAACGTAAACACCTTTATTCTCCTTGCAACTCTTTCATAATACTTTTTAAATACTCAAAAGAATATTTCATATCTGCATAGATATCTTCTTTTGTGCTGTCTTGTTCAATCGCAAA
Source organism: Breznakia sp. (assembly GCA_047973225.1). Taxonomy (GTDB): domain Bacteria; phylum Bacillota_I; class Bacilli_A; order Erysipelotrichales; family Erysipelotrichaceae; genus JBKEBQ01. The sequence goes on from JBKEBQ010000014.1 coordinate 25,327, forward strand.
TGATTGAATGCCATTATCCATACCCCATTTTAGAATGCTTTTGAAATCCACATTTCCTTTTCCACACGGCCTTAAGTTCGTATCCATGTCCTTTAAATCAAGAGATGTATCAATATCTTTCAAATGAATAGTTAAAATACGTTGTTTATACTGATTTATATACGAAACAATGTCTTGTTGCGCTACGCTCAACCAATATGTATCAGGTTCTGGATGAATTTTAATTCCATCTTCCTCTAAACAAATATAATCCATAATTTTAAAATTATCAACTTTATTATTAAAGTCATATTCGGGAGAGTGTAGCCCAACCTTAAACCCATGTTCTTCTAGTGTTTTTGCCGCTTTTATCAAAGCATATTTTGTAAATTTATATCCATATTCGACTTGAAATTCATCTTCTATATATTTTAAATAAACTTCTTTACAGTTGAATAGTTCCCCTTCGGCAATAATACCTTCAACATCACTAATAAATCGATCATGTTTGATATGCATACTATCAACAATTAATCCACTTTTTTCAATGGCATCTTTAATACACTGTGGGTCTCTGCCACGCATCCCATCCAATTGAATGTGATCAAATCCTAAATCTTTGACTTTTTGGAAACATAATTCTGGATTTTTTTCAATTTCTTTTCGAAACCCATACATTTGGCATACAAACTTACTCATAAGTATTCCTTTCTAAATCTAAAAATGCTAGTTCATTCGCACTTAGTTTCACTTCACTTCCTTCAATAGAACTTATAAGTTCTGCTTTTGTTTCTGGTCCAATCGCTGCCGCAACTGCGAAAGGTTGATGCAGCAACCATGCTAACGCAATTTGAATCGGTGTTTTTTTCTTCAATCCAGCTAGTGTAACACAGCGATCATATCGTTCCCAATTCTCTTTGTTGTAAAAACATGCACGCATCTCTTCATCATCACATGTATCTCGCGTAAATCTTCCTGAGAAAAATCCTCCTGCTTGCGATGACCAAGAAATCATCGCGATATCATTTTCTTTGTGCCACTCTACCATCTCATCACTTGCTGATACACATCCTGGCCATCTTGGCATCATCGGTCGAGCCAAACTTAAATTTGGTGAATTGAAAGTTAATGGATGTAGATCATGTTCTTTCGCATAAGCATTTGCCTCCACAATTCTATCCAATTCCCAATTGGAAACACCTGCTGCATATATATTTCCAATTTCAATTTGATAATGTAATTCTTCCATGATTTCACTCACTGGAGTATTCACATCATCACGGTGCAAGGCAAACATTTCCACGTGATCAACACCCATTGTTTTAAGACTATGTTCTATATCTTCGCGTATGCAAGCTGCATTTACTCGACTAACATCACGTGCTTCACGTTTGGGATGACATCCTTTCGTAAAAATCACGACCTGTTCTCTTTTTTTGGTTTTCGCTAGCCAAGCACCAATGGCAGGTTCTGAATGTCGATAATGTTCTGCAGTATCGAACGCATTCCCACCACATTCCATATATTTTTCAATCATCTCACACACGAAATCTGCATTGTCAGGTCTCAAAAAATCTGCTGATCCTAAAAATAAATTACTTGCTTCTATTTCTATTTTTTCGCCTTTTTTCCAACCTTTTATTTTGATTTTTTTCATTTTGTTTCCTCTTTATTT
>JBKEBQ010000016.1:0-70860 GCA_047973225.1 Breznakia sp.
GTATCTTTTTTATCTTTTTCATAATTATGATCCCTTTCATGTTTCCTATTCTATCTTTTACTATTTTAGCGCATTTTCATTCCCTTGACAATTCCACTACTAATCTACCAACGTAAATTGAGCAACAATTACTAAAAGCTTTTTGCTTCTTTGTATTCCTCTACCCAAAAGTTTAACAGCAAAAATATAAGGTAAAACACATAAGTCCATTATTGGTACACCTAAATAACTTTGGGTCGATCGAAAATTGAATTTAAAAATGAGTAAAGCGGATATTCTTATGATAATGCGCCGATGGAACACTATTATAATACGCTGAAGAGTGAACGAATGTATTTTCACGATTACCATACAGAAGACGAATGGAAAGTAGCGGTTGAAAATTTTGTATACATTTGGTATAACCACGTGAGACCTCATTCTTACATGGATATCAAACACCTTTTGAAGCACGCTATGGAATCAGTTATTGCTATTCTATCCACAAATCTAATAGATAATATAGTAAATAAAAATATCATCTCATTTCAAGTAATTTCTAATATAATAGTATGGTTATACCTTGTATTATCAGAGCCATTCCGATAAATCACTTTACTTATGGAGCAAGCAATCTAAGACAAGTGGATCATTTAAAGCCGCCGATAATCGCACTCATGAAGAAAAGGAACGCATTCAATTAAGGAAAAGAAATCGACAACTGGCGATGGAAAACGATATTTTATACCCCAAGGGTACAGCGAAGCAAGCAACTCTAATTATGTGTTAAGTCAAAATAATTAGAGCGAATGCGCATAAGTATTCCATTTCAAGCATGTGTAAATGTCTGAATATATCACGTTCGGAATATTACAGCTACTAGAACCAGCAAATAAATTAGATCCGTATAATGATGAAGTTGTTTCTATATTTAATGAAAATCAAAAAGTATGCGGATCGCGGAAAATTAAAATGGAACTAGCGAAAAAAATATTCACCTTTCACGAAGAAGAATCTCTAGGATTATGAAATTTAATGGACTAGTATCCACTTATACGATTCAAAGATACAAGCCGTAAAAAACAAAGGGTAATGAAGCAAAGTAGTCGTCAACGATTTAACATATGTGAGAGTAGGAATGGAGTGTCACTATATTTGCATTATTATTGATTTATATAATCGTGAGATTGTTGGTCGTAGTTGTGGCGCACATAAAGATGCACAATTAGTGTATAGTGCGTTTACGAAAATAAAGACTAATTTATTTCAATATAAATATTTTCACACAGCTAAAGGCAGCGAATTTGACAATTACGTATTTGAAGAAGTGTCAAAACATTTAAAATCAAACAATCCTTGAGTAAGAAAGGAAATCCATATGATAATGCTATAGCTGAAGCACAGTTTAAAATCATCCAAACCGAACGCATCAAGCCAAGATATTTTGAAACACTGGAGCAACTTGAATTAGAATTAGAAACATATATTTACTGATTTAACAACAAAAGGATTCATGGTAATGAAATACTGTTCACCAGTTGAATATAAATTGACGAATTCTATGTAAAAGTTGTCCACAAAAGGGTTTCCATTCCATGGTGTTATTGAAGGTAAAAATGAAATACTAAAACAATTGAAACACAATACGAACAGATATCGAAATTGGCAACGATTCCGTAATAGGAATGTACATAATTAATGAAGATATAATCTATTATTTAAACCCTATGTAGGGTAAGTAAATGAAGTTAGATTTATCAAATTAATAGGCACTACAAGATCGACGAACTCCCTAACGAAGTTTTCTTAGTGTCCTACATCCAGTTTATGATTGTAAAAACAAATCATGTTTACTATGATGAAGTCTTGAAACATTCAAAAAAGTTCTAGAAAAACTGAATATTGCGTTTGATACTTATTAAGCAAAAAATGAGGATATACATTTCTGTATGTCCTCATTAAACTTCTTTTGGTTTTATTTTCTTCTAGTATTTTAGAGCCCGTTTTTATTCATTGATATTGTTACAACAACTAAATTTTTGTTTGTTTAACATGAATTCGATTAATTGCTTTTTGAAGGGCAATTTCCGCACGTCTCATGTTCAAATTACTATCGGCATTTTGCAATCTTTTTTCAGCACGTACTCTTGCTTCTTCAGCGCGCTGTAAATCGATTTCTTCTTCTCCCTCAATGGAATCTGTAAGCACAATTGCTTTATTTGCGGCAAATTGTAACATGCCCCCAGAAATTGCATATTCTTTCACATCACCATCATGCACAATTTCAAAACGACTAATTTGTAACATTGCCACCATTGGCATATGATTTTCTAACAAACCAAAGTCACCATCTACGCTTGTGGCATTGATTTGGGTTGCCTCGCTTTGTACATACAAGCCATGCGGAGTAATAATTTTAACTTCCATTTTACTCTCCTAATGATTTTGCTTTTTCAACGGCTTCTTCAATTGTTCCTACATATAAAAATGCTTGTTCGGGGAGATGGTCATATTTACCTGCCAACACTTCTTTAAAGCTGCGAATGGTTTCTTGTCTTGAAACGTAACAACCTTTCATACCACTAAATTGTTCCGCAACATGGAAGGGTTGTGATAAGAAATTACGCACACGCCGTGCGCGATTTACACAAGTTTTATCTCCTTCACTCAATTCATCCATCCCTAAGATAGCGATGATATCTTGCAATTCTTTATAACGTTGCAATAATGTTTGCACACCACGCGCAACTTCATAATGATCTTCACCAACCACTAGTGGATCTAAAATTCGTGAATTTGATTCTAATGGATCTACTGCAGGATAAATTCCCAATGATGATATTCCACGATCCAATACCGTTTTCGCATCTAAGTGAGCAAATGCCGTTGCTGGTGCAGGGTCTGTCAAATCATCTGCTGGAACATAAACGGCTTGTACCGATGTAATACTTCCACTTTTCGTTGATGTAATACGCTCTTGTAGCGCACCCATTTCTGAAGCTAAAGTAGGCTGATATCCCACCGCACTCGGCATCCGTCCCAAAAGAGCACTTACCTCACTTCCCGCTTGGGTAAAGCGGAAAATATTATCCACAAACAATAGTACATCTTGGTGATCTTCATCACGATAATGCTCTGCCATCGTTAACCCTGTTAAAGCTACTCGCATTCTTGCACCCGGTGATTCGTTCATTTGTCCATAGACAAGCACGGTTTTATCCAAAACACCGGAATCCTTCATTTCATGATACATATCATTCCCTTCACGGGTACGCTCTCCAACACCGGTAACAACACTTTTCCCACCATGTTCTTTCGCAATGTTATGAATCAATTCTTGGATTAACACAGTTTTTCCAACCCCTGCTCCACCAAACAATCCAATCTTACCACCACGTGCATAAGGACAAAGCAAATCAATGACTTTGATTCCCGTTTCTAACATTTCAGCAGATGTTTGTTGTTCTTCAAAACCTGGCGCATCACGATGAATGGGCATTCTTTTAACATCTTTCGCCAACACTTCTTTTTCATCAATTTCACGACCCAATACATTAAACATACGTCCTAAAACTGCTTCCCCTACAGGAACCATAATTGGATTTTTGGTATCTTTTGCGATCATACCTCTTACCAATCCTTCGGTTGGACCCATTGCGACACAACGCACACGATCTTCTCCAATATGTTGGGCAACTTCTACAACTAAAGAATCTTGTCCTTCTAGAGGTATTTCAATCGCATTTAACAAACTTGGCAAATGTTCTCTTTTAAATAAAACATCCACAACAGGTCCTATGACCTGAATAATTTTTCCTTCATTTTGACTCATGAAATCCTCCTAATCTTCAAGTGCACTTGCACCACCCACAATTTCAGTAATTTCTTGGGTAATCGCAGATTGCCTTGCTAAATTAAACTCTAATTCTAATTGATCATGTAATTCCTGTGCATTTTTAGTAGCACTTTCCATCGCCATCCGGCGCATCGCTTGTTCACTTGTTTTGGTTTCAATCCAATAACTATATAAAATTGATTTTGAATACAAAGGAAACAAGTCATCCAAAATAGCATCACCGCTAGGCTCGAAAATAGTTTCTGTATCGCCAACTTTTTTCGCCAATTCCTCATTTGGTTCCAAGGGCAATAATTTCGTACGTGTTGCTTGTAAATTTAAAGAATTGATGTATTGCGTATACAAAATTTGAATCCCACCAATCTCACCGGATTCATACATCTGTAATGCAAGCTTTGCGATATCAACAATATCCTCATATGCTTCTTCATCCACATTTGCAATACTTTTAATCACATTAAATTTTCTTCGATTCAGCCATAACGAACCCCTTGCACCCAATACAATAATGGGATGATTCAAATTCAATTCTTCATGAATTAAGCGATATATATTTGCATTATATCCTCCACACAAGCCCATATCTGATGTATAAATAATACTTAATATTTCATCGCTCTCGTGACGCTTTAAATATCGATGTAGGCTATCTTTACTCGTCGCAAGAATGTTATTAACCGTTTCTTTTAAATAGGTTGCATATTCCTTATTTTCTTCCATCCTGCGTTTTGCTTTTTGTAATTTGCTAGATGCTACAAGTTGCATTGCCTTAGTAATTTTTTTTGTTGAATCAACGGATTGAATTCGATTTTTTATTTCTAGCTTACTAGCCATTATGAAATCTTCATTTCAGCGTAAATATTACTAAACTCTTGAAGCGCCATTTTCATATTTTCTTCTAAAGTATCGTCAATTCCGTTTTCGCTCTCTATCCCACTTATAATGGCAGGATACTTCTCTTTTATATAGGCATGCATTTTACGTTCATAATCTTGAATATCAGAAGTTGCAATACTTCCTAAGAAACGATTTTTTGCCGCAAACAAAGACAATACTTGTTGCGCCACACTCATTGGTGAATACTGTGCTTGTTTTAATAATTCTGTTAATCGTTCTCCATAATCTAAAATAGCTTTTGTTGATGGATCTAAATCACTACCAAATTGTGAAAAAGCCTGTAATTCTTGATATTGTGCCAATTCTAGTTTTAATGAACTAGCTACCTGTTTCATTACCTTTACTTGCGCAGAACTTCCAACCCGTGATACCGAAAGTCCACTATCTACGGCAGGACGATTGCCCGCATTAAACAATTCTGTTTGTAAGAATATTTGTCCATCCGTAATTGAAATGACATTGGTTGGAATATATGCTGCAATATCTCCTGCTTGGGTTTCAATAATCGGTAGGGCAGTAAGAGAACCTGCACCATATTCATCACTTAGTTTTGCACTTCGCTCCAACAATCTAGAATGTAAATAGAAAACATCTCCGGGATATGCTTCTCGTCCTGGAGGTCTTTTCAACAGCAAAGACATGGTACGATATGCCACAGCATGCTTACTCAAATCATCATATACAATTAAAACATCTTCGCCGTTTTCCATCCACTCCTCACCAATGGCACATCCTGCGTATGGTGCAATATATTGAAGTGGTGCAGCATCACTCGCCGTTGCCGATACAATAGTCGTAAATTCCAAAGCATTTTTCGCTCGCAATTTTTCAACAATTTGCGCAACTGTACTTGCTTTTTGTCCAATTGCGACATAAATACACTTTACGTTTTTACCTTTTTGATTCAAAATCGTATCGATCGCAATCGCTGTTTTTCCCGTCTGACGATCTCCAATAATCAGCTCTCTTTGTCCTTTACCAATCGGAATCATTGAGTCTATACATTTCAAACCTGTCTGCAAAGGTTGATGTACCGACTTTCTTGTCATAACACCAGGTGCTACTCGCTCAACAACACGATAGGTATTACTTTCAATCGGAGCATCACCATCAATCGCTTGTCCAAGTGCATTGACAACCCGACCTAACAATGCATCACCTACTGGAACCTCAACAACTTTTCCTGTGCGTTTTACGACATCTCCTTCTTTCACATGAGAATCATCACCCATTAAAACAACACCAACATGTTCCTCTTCTAAGTTTAGCGCCATCCCATACACATCATTAGGAAATTCTAAAAGCTCTCCCTGCATTGCTTTTTCAAGACCATAGACAAGGGCTATTCCATCTCCAACACTTAAAACATGCCCTGTTTCACTCACTTCTAGAATATCGTCATAACGCTTAATTTGTGCCTTAATGATGTCACTAATTTCTTCTGGTTTCAACTTCATGTTCGCACCTCCTATAAAATAGCTCGATCAACATTTCGCTTCAAGTTTTGTAGCTGTGCAAGAATCGAATGATCCATAATATCATCTTTAATTTGAATGCGAATACCAGCTATTAACTCTTTTTTCACAATATATTGACAAATAATTTCTTTGTTTCTTTTTTTCTCTAACATTTTTTGAATATCCTGTTTCTCAGGATCATACAAAGGTGCCGCACTATACACATACGCTATTTCGATACCTTGATGTTCATACATAAATTTTAAAAAACAATCATATATCTCCGCCACATAGCGAGCTCGCTCTTCATCCACCAAAACATATAAAAAATTCATGGTTAATGCATCACAATCTTGAAATAATTTTTGAAACAATTGTTTTTTTTCCACTTTGGTTGTTTCAGGATGTTTGATAACATGCATAACCTCTGGTGCTTGATGTAATACATCATTAATATCCTGTAAGTCCTTTTTGAAAATATCCATCTTTGCTTCTTCAAGCGCTACTTCAAAAAAGGCTTCAGCATATCGCTTCGCCACAAGATTATTCACTTTACTCACCATCTGTCTTCGTCATAAACTCATCTACATAACGCTTACGAACTTCTTCATTCACTTCTTTTTCAAGTAATTTTTTAGCTACTTCAAAAGCCACATCACTGCTCTCTTTTTTCAATTCTCTAACCATCTTAATCTTTTCGTCACTCATATCTTGATATGCACGATCACGGATCGCTGTTGCATCCTCTTTTGCGTGCGTTATAATATCGTGTGCTTCCGTATCGGCAATTAGTTTTGCATTATTCATAAGCTCATTCGCTTCTTCTCTTGCGCCGCGCATCTTTGCTTCATACTCTGCTTTAATCGCTTCACTTTTTTCTAACTCTACTTTTGCGCCATCCAAAGAGTCTTGAATCACGGCTTGTCGTTTATCTAAATATTGTTTCACATTTTTCCAAAAGAAAACACGTACAAAAACAATAATTAATGTTGTTGAAATCAAAATAAGTGTCATGTCGGTTAGATTAATTCTAAGATAATTATCAATATTAATAATATCCATAAGCTACCTCCTTTGTGATTCGCAACGTATTAACCTTTAAGAAAGATCAGCAACAATGAAACTATCAAACAATAAATCGCTCCTGTTTCTGCTAAGGCAATACCAAGTACCATAACTGATCTAATTTTACCTGCTGCCTCTGGATTTCTTCCTGTTGCTTCTGCCGCTTTACCAGTGGCATATCCCTGTCCAATTCCAGCTCCTAATACTCCTACTATCGCAATTCCAGCTCCAAGTAGGGCTAATCCAGTCACAAAATTTGCATCCATAATATTTTCCTCCTATTTTTTGACTATATTTTATTCTTCTTCTGTTCCACCTAAGGAATCATTCAAGAAGTACGATGTTAACATAAAGAATATGTATGTTTGAATAAAAGCTACAAAAATATCAAAATACATATGTAAGAATGGCGTAATCGCTAACATAATTCCGCTATATGGTAATAATGATGAAATCATAAGATACAACAAAGCAATAATAATGGTTCCACCTAACATATTTCCAAACAAACGTAAACTTAATGATATTGGTAATGCAATATCACCAACAATATTTAATGGCATTAATAGTGGTATCGGCTCACACCACTCTTTTAACTTCCCTCTCACGCCCACTCGTTTAAGCTCGGTGATATGCACCAATCCGATAAACATGAAGACAAGGGTGATGGTCAATGAAATATTAGAGGTGGGTGGTTGTAAACCAAACAGCCCCATCATATTGGAAAGTACCATTAAAATCATAACAGTTCCCATGGAAGGTAAATATTTCCACGTCTTGGCATGTAGATTCCCATGAATAACGCCATAACATAGACCCACAATGATCTCAAAAATCAGCAATACCCCTTTCGGTGCTATTGAAGGATCTGCCTTTTTAAATTTTTGTCCAGCAATGGCTAAAACCACTCCTGTAATAATACAAATCGCAAACCATATCACGATACTTTGATGAACAAAAAACTCAAAATCACCAATTTGTATCAATAAGCCATCCGCATTCATAAAATCACACTCCTTTTGACCGTATTGTCTTTACCTTAATTGCTGTACTTAAGCATAAAAAACCTAGCAACATACAAATAAGATTTCCTCCCAAACGGGCTCCTGTATAAAAGCAAATACCATAAAAAATAAAACGTATTACAAATTGTCCTCCACTCAGTACCTGAGGCTTACGATAATGAAGAATCGCATCGCTTGTAAATACAATATGCATAAAGCCCAAAACACTCAAAGACATTCCTAACATTGCGCTAAGCGCATAATCCAGACGGTTTGTACCTATATAAAGCAAAAATGTAAGCACACAACCAAATACAAAACTCAATTTTAAAATGCTTTGATAAGGGAATGCTTTAAAAATTTTCATCTTTTCCTTCTTTAACCAGCATATACAAACTCCCAACACTTACATAAAGTAATAATATCATCATCAACCATGGAGCTGTATGAAACCACTTATCCAACATACGACCCACGATAATAGCAAGAATGCTACCCGCCACCAACCTTGCAACAAACCTTGGCGCAAGCTTATTCATTACTTCGTGCCAAAGATACGATCGCCCGCATCACCTAAACCGGGAACGATGTAACTTTTCTCATTTAATTTCTCATCAAGTGCCGCTAAATACACATCAATCTCAGGATGGGCTTTTTCAACTGCCGCAACTCCTTCAGGACATCCTACAAGACACACCAAACGAATATCTTTAGCACCTTGTTTTTTTACCATTTCAATGGCCGCATTTGCACTTCCTCCCGTTGCCAACATTGGATCTACAATCATAACAACTGCTTCATCAATATTTTTTGGATACTTTTCAAAGTATACATGAGGAAGTAGCGTTTCTTCATCTCGATACAAACCGACATGTGCTACCTTTACGGTTGGAACCATATTAGAAATACCATTTACCATTCCAAGTCCTGCTCTAAGAATCGGCACAATAATAATGTCCTTTTCTAATTCATACGTTTTCATTGTTTGCATTGGTGTCTCAATAACAATTTCTTTAACCGGTAAATTACGAGTAATTTCATACGCCATAAGTCCACCTATTTCATCTAAATTTTCTCTAAAATCTTTTGTTCCTGTTTCCTTCTTACGCATTTGTGTTAGTTTATGCGTAATCAGGGGATGATCCAACACTTTTAACATAGTAATCTCCTTATTTTCAACATATCAATTATACAATTTCCCTATGCTCTTTACAACTAAGATGTTACTTTTTATTTTTAATATCACTCATTGATGCTAGGGCGTATACGCTCAATCAACGGATCTTCATCATGCACGGTAGTGTAATCAGTCCAGTCTTTTTGATATACCATTTTTAAAAGAATGGGGGTAATCACAGTTGTTACAATCACCATAACAATAATCGGAGTAAACAACGTTTCTTCAACAAGTCCCTTTGCGACACCTTTGGCCGCAATAATTAAAGCCACCTCGCCACGACATATCATGCCCACACCAACTCGCAAGCTGCTTACTTTGGGAAGTTTTAAAAGCCTACCACCAAAATAACAAGCGCCCCATTTAGTGACAATCGCCATGAATGTCAAGGCAATCGCAAAGCTCAAAATTTGCATATCAATGCTCGTGATTTCTGCTTTTAAACCAATACTTGCTAAAAACACCGGTGTAAAGAACATGTATCCCAAACTATCAACACGATGGGTAACATATGTACACCGTGCCGTTTTGGCAATGATCAGTCCAGCAACAAATGCCCCTGTAATATCTGCAACGCCAAAAATTTCCTCAGCAACAAACGCATACAATAAACAAAAAGCAAACGATAAAACCGCAAAACGACGTTTATCATAGCCTGCATTGGCCATCCAACGATCAAATGCTGTATGTGCGAAATAGCCAAGAATACCACTCAATATAAAAAAAACAATAATTTTTGATAAAACAAAACCGATATGCACATCCCCTTTATTGAAACCAACAACAATGGTAAGGATGATAATTCCCAAAATATCATCCATAAGTGCTGCTCCTAAAATAATATTCCCAGAACGCGAGGATAGCTTACCAAATTCTTTCAATGTCTCCACTGTAATGCTTACAGAAGTTGCGGTTAGTATTACACCCATAAAAATCGCTTCCAACAAAGGCGCTGAAGGATAAAACCACGTTGTCAATAACCACCCACCAAGAAGTGGAATGAGCACGCCAAAAACAGCGATTACTGCACTGATTTTCCCAGTCTTTTTTAGTTCACTGATATCGGTTTCCAACCCCGCTGAAAACATTAAAATAACGACTCCAACTTCACTGACCTGACTCAAGAAATCCGTCTCTTGTAAAACATTAAAGCCTACCGGTCCCAATACCAATCCCGCTAACAATGCTCCCACTACTTGGGGTACTGTAAAAAATTTACTCAGTAGACCAAATAGTTTTGTTGCTAATAAAATCAATGCGATATCCAACAAAAAATAATATGTCATTTTTCAATCCTCAATTGCTCTTTACATAAAGCACAATTGACATTTTAGTACTATTGTACTAAAATGTCAATGTTAAGGTGCAAATATGGCAAAACACACAAAAAAAGATATTTTATTCACAGCAAAGACCCTCTTTAATACATACGGCTACAATCAAGTATCCTTACGTGATATTGCTGATGTGCTACAAATCAGTGTTGGTAATTTAACCTATCATTTTAAGCGCAAAGAAGATATTATCGAAAGTCTTATTATCGATCATTACCAAAACCAAAAGCCCTTTAAGGCACCTCAAACTTTTAAAGAATTACAGTCTTTCTTTGAAATTATTGAAGATCATCATGGTGATAGCGCATACTATTATCGTCACTTTCGTCAGCTCTCAAGATTAAGCGAAAACATTCACAACATTCAAGTCGATATTCAAAAAAGCATCTATCTCGCCTTTCATGAAAGCTTCTATATTTTTCAAGAAAAAGGTTACTTTAAAAAAGAACAACATCAAAATCAATATGATTCCCTCATTCAAATGATTATGGCAAACAATATTTTTGGTGCTCCTTATACAGGCAATTTTATTAATGAAGATTTGATTGCCATGTATTGGGATGTGTTACATCTCATTTTTACAGACAAAGGAAAACAAGAATATCAAAAAGAAATTCTTACAATGTAAATATCTACCAATAAAACCCCTTGCTATCATCCTTTGTGCTTTATCAAAAAAAACGAAACCTTTCGATTTCGATTTTTTGATTTTACGACGCAGCTAAGACGTCATTTAGAATCTTTTATTTTTATTATAGATTTATCGCCAACTACGCAATTCTTCATCTGTTGCCAACACAAAATGAGAACCATCAATATGTTGCTTTTTTCCTTTTTGATAATCAATGCCACTGGTTTTATAGTCATAATGTAAGGCAATCCGATTTTTTTCAACTTTTGGATTCGGTGATGGTATAGCACTCAACAAAGATTTTGTATAGGGATGAATCGGATTGTTGAAAATTTCTTCCGTCGTTCCTGTTTCTACTAAGTGACCATAATGCAAAACGCCAATGCGATCCGAAATATATTTCACCATACTCAAATCATGCGCAATAAACAGATACGCTGTATTTGTTTTTTCTTGAATTTGTTTCATTAAATTTACCACTTGGGCTTGAATCGAAACATCTAATGCTGAAATCGCTTCATCTGCAATAATCAAATCAGGATGCATAACAAGCGCTCTAGCAATCCCAATCCGTTGCCTTTGTCCGCCAGAAAATTGATGTGGATAACGCGTAGCATGCTCTTTCGATAAACCAACAAGTTCTAAAATTTCATACACCCTCTCATTTCGTTCCTCTGTTGATGAACATAGTTTATGAATATCTAAGCCTTGCGCAATAATATCCAATACTTTCTTACGTGGATTTAAACATGCCATGGGATCTTGAAAAATCATTTGCATCTTTGTATGCAACATTTTTTTTGTTTCAGAATTCATCTTTTTTCCGACTTCAACATCATTAAAAACAATCGATCCACCACTTGGCTCATATAGACGAATAATGCTTCTTCCAGTTGTCGATTTCCCACTACCAGACTCGCCCACTAAACCATACGTTTCGCCAGGAAAAATTTCAAATGATACTCCATCCACGGCTTTTACCGTGAATTTGGAGCTCACTTTAAAATACTGTTTTAGGTTATCAACAACCAATAATGGTTTTTTATTGTCCATTTTGTTGTGCCTCCTTACGCATTTTTGCTAATCGCGTTTTTAAAGCTTTCGGCATTTCGACTTTGGGTGCTTTTTCATGTAATAACCAACTTGCCACACGATGTTGTCCTCCCACATTAAAAAGTGGTGGTTCTTCTCTGAAATCTATATTTAGCGCAAATTCATTTCGCGGGGCAAATGCATCCCCCACAATTTTTTGTGACATATTCGGTGGAGTACCAGGAATCGCATATAAATCATTATCAGCTGTATCCAAATCGGGCATCGCCGACAATAATCCCCACGTATAAGGATGACGTGGATCATAGAAAATTTCATCTACCGTTCCTTTTTCTACGATTTTACCTGCATACATAACCGCCACATAATCTGCCACTTTTGCGACCACGCCCAAGTCATGCGTAATATAAACAACCGATAAATTCTTTTCCTTTTGAATATCTTTAATCAACTCTAGTATTGTTGCCTGAATCGTCACATCTAGTGCTGTTGTTGGTTCATCACAAATCAAGACCTCAGGATCACAAGATAAAGCAATCGCAATGACTACCCTTTGGCGCATCCCGCCAGACAGTTGATGTGGATAATGTTTCATTCTTTTTTTTGCATCACGAATACCCACCAATTCCAACAATTCAACTGCGCGATCGTGCGCATCTTGTTTGCTCATGTTGTAGTGATACACCATTGCCTCCATGACTTGCTTACCGATGTTCATTGTTGGATTCAATGATGTCATAGGGTCTTGAAAAACCATGGCAATGCGCTTTCCACGAATCGTTTTCCCCATTTCTTGGCGACTCATTTGTAGTAAATCACAACTTATTTTTTCTTCATTATCCATATAATTATAGGTAATACTACCCTCATTGATAACACCATTGCTACTCAAAATACCCATAATAGCCTTCGTTGTTACCGACTTTCCAGAACCTGACTCACCAACGATGGCTAAGGTTTCGCCTTTGAATAAATCAAGACGAATCCCCCGTATTGCATCTACCATCCCTGAATCCGTTTTAAAAGAAATCGATAAGTCTCTAATTTTTAATACATTTTGTTTACTCATAACACGCACCTACATTTCCTTCATCTTTGGATCAAATGCATCTCGTAACCCATCGGCCAATAAGTTAAAGCTCAACATCAATAATGCCAATACCACAACTGGTATAATCGTCATAAAGGGGGTTACTAAAATCGATTTGAATCCGGTATTAATGAGTGTTCCAAGACTTGCCAAAGGAATTGGCAATCCCAAACCAACAAACGCTAAAAATGCTTCATAAAAAATCGCATTGGGAATCGAAAACATCGACATGATGATAATTTGCCCAAAAATGTTGGGTAATATCTCTTTAAAAATAATGAAAAAATCACTTGCACCCAATGTTCGCGATGCTAAAATAAATTCTTGTTCTTTTATTTTTAGTACTTGTGCACGCGTAATCCTACTCATTCCTATCCATCCTGTTAACATCAAAGCAAGAATAATCGTTGTTAAGGATGGTTTCATTACGACCAATAATAAAATCAAAATGACGAGTTGAGGAATACTATTTACAATCTCCACAAAGCGTTGCATAATCGCATCTACTTTACCACCGAAGAAACCTGATATCAGACCATAAATCATCCCAAAACAAATATCAATCAAAACAGCAACAAACGCAATAAACAACGATATCCTTGTTCCTTCCCAAACACGCACCCATAAATCACGTCCCAAGACATCCGTACCAAAAAAGTGGTAAACATCTTGCAAATTTAAAGACTCATATTTGTTGATTCCATTAACCGTTCCATCTAAGATACCTAAATTCTCGATGATGGGAATTCTTGGTCCCATACTTTGTTCCTGTGTAATAACAGCATCATAGGCATATGATGAAAGCATTGGTGCAACAATCGCAATTACCATAATAACGGCAATAACAAGCGCTGCAATGAGTGCTCCTTTATTTGAAATAAAACGACTCCAAACATCTTTCCAAAAGGATTGCGCAGGTAATACTTCTTCTTGTTGTAAACGTTCTGGTTTATCTACTAAGACGAAATCGTCTTCTAAAAATTCAACTTGCTTATTCATTACTGCCTCCTTTCGTCAAACGGATTCTAGGATCAATCACGACATATGCAAGATCCACGATTAACATCATGAAAATATATAAGACACTATACAAGAAAGCAACAGCCATAACGACATTATAATCATTGGTTTCAATCGCTTTTACCAACAATGTCCCCAGTCCGGGAATTCCACAGATCTTTTCTACTACCATACTCCCGGTTAATAAAGCAATCATGATCGGCGCCAATACTGTAATAACAGGAATTAATGTATTCCGTAAAGCGTGTGAAAAAATCAATTTACGACGATTGATACCTTTCGCCTCCGCCAGCAACATATATTCACTATGCAATACCTCTATCATCTCACTTCTTGTAAACCGAGCTACATTTGCAATGACGCTTGTCGATAACGCAAGCATCGGCAACACCGATGATATAAGTGGTGCATTGGTATTATAAAGAACCGGGAAAACCGGAATCTTAACCCCTAATAAAATAAGCAATAATAACGCAAACACAAAGGAAGGAATACTCACCCCTAATACCGATAATACGGTAGCGATAGAATCCCAAATCGTATTGCGCTTTAATGCTGCTAAAATACCCAAAGAAATCCCCACAAATGTTCCAAAAATAACAGCAGAAATCCCAATCGTAAATGATATTACGGCACGAGGAAGCACCAAATCGGCTACCGGGTAATTCCGTGCAATCGCAAAAGATGTACCAAAATCACCCTTCAGCATGCTTTTCAAATAATTCATAAATTGAATTGGCAATGGATCATCTAAGCCATACTTCGCATTGATGGCTGCAATTTGGTCTGGTGTTAACTTTTCATCATTAAAAGGTGTTCCTGGCATTAATTTTAACATTAAAAATAAAATAAAAACGATAATAAGTAACGTTATCATGACCATCAACAAACGTTTACCAATATATATAAATGTTGATTTATTCATCTTTACCTCCCTTTACAAGAAACAGCACATTATGCAAGAACACAATGTGCTGTTTGTAATACTTAGTTTATCTTTTTACTTTTCTTTTTTTACATTTTTATAGATAAACGGAACACTCACAGCATGCGTTTCAATTCCGCTCACCTTCGTATTGACAAGCGTTGCTCCTCCGACTTGGAATAATGGCGATACCGCTACATCATCCATTGCAATTTTTTCTGCATCTTTTAGCAATTGCCAACGAGCACTCAAATCTTCTGTTTCACCCGCTTTTGCATATGTTGCATCATAAGTAGCAGAACTATATTTACCATAGTTGTAACTATTTCCGGTTACATTTAATGATAAATATGTTGTAGGATCCGCATAATCCGGTCCCCAACGTGTTAAGACAACATCAAAATCTCCTGCCTTTTGCATTTCAATACGATTTTCTTTTGGCTGCGAAATCATTTCAACGCTCAATCCTTCTAATGTACTTGTTAATTCTGATTGAATAAATTCAGCTGCAGGTTTTGCAGGATCAGAACCTTCAAATAATAATCTCAAATTCAAACTATCAACACCCAATTCTTCTAATCCTTTTTTGAATAGCGCTTTTGCTTCTTCTTTGTTTGTTGTTAAGTAGGTATCTGCAGTATCACGATAATCTTTTCCATCTGGACCTGTTGCAAGTGTTTCAGGAACAAATCCCTTAGCAGCAATTGATCCATCTTTTAATACCGCATTTACCAATTGATCACGATCAACTGCCAACGCTAATGCTTTTCGAATATTTGCATTTGCTAAAGTTGTATTTTCAAAATTAAATTGTAAATACCATAAATACCCTTCTAGCATTGTATTGAACGTTTCGCCATCTTTATATTTATCAACTAAATCAGAATTCAATTTCACAAAATCCGTTGCGCCACTTTCAAAGTCAAGAACAGCCGTACTTGCTTCTGCAACAATGTTGAATACCAATTTATCTGTTTTTACTGCATCTGCATCCCAATAGTCCGCATTTTTTTCCAACTCTATCTTTGATCCTTTATTCCAAGTTGTCATTTTATAAGGACCAATTGCCAATAAATTATCTGGTGTTAGACCATAGTCTTCTCCTTGTTCTTCACCAAATTCGCGATTCACTGGGAAGAACACAGGGAATGTCATCAAACTATCAAAGAAAGAAACGGCTTTGGTAAGTTTTACTTCTAACGTTTTTTCATCAACAGCATTAATTCCCAACTCGGTTTTATCTTTTTCACCAGCCAATACTGCCGCTGCATTGACAATACTTGCTGCGTCGTCTGTATATAAATAATTATATTCTGCATCAGGACTTGTGATCGTTTCTTGCCATGCATACACGAAATCATCTGCTGTTAGTTTCTTTCCATTACTCCACTTTGTATCACGAAGGTGGAAAGTCCAAGTCAATTGATCTTCACTAACTTCATACTTTTCGGCTAAGGCAGGAATGATATTTCCATCAGCATCAACGCTCATTAACCCTTCCATCGTTGCCGCAATCATTTCAAACGACATACCATCGGTTGCATATCTACTGTCCATAGATATAACATCATTCTCTTTAGCAAAGGTAACCGTTGTAGCATCATCATCGGTTGTAGCTTTATCACTACCACCACAGGCAACCAACGTTAGTACCATCGCCAATGAACATATCTTCAATAACATTTTTTTCATATTCTCATACTCCCCTTCACTTACTTGAAAAGTATCGCAAACTTTTTGTAAGATTTGTAAACAATTATGTAATATTATGTAAAAAATGTCAAGAAAAATGTAAACTTTTTTCACCAACAATAAAAAAAGTTCATGAATTTACGAACTCTTTTTATTGCTTACACAAAGTCTTTATTCTTTTTTTATTTTCTGTATTTACTTAGCGATGCTGGTTCTTTTGGTTGCGCAAAGCGAAATAATGAAACTCTTCTTGATGTGATCAGTGCGTAGTGAAAACTACATTCAGACAATATGCGTAACATAATTTTTTTCAACATGGTTTCCCTCCTTCTTAAAATTGACAGAAACTGTCTTTTATACTATATAAAAACTTTGTGTAAACTTTCCTAACATGAATACCTTTTACATGGTTCTTTCATCTTTTTATTCCACAAGCATCGATACCGAAAACGCGCTTCCTTTTTGTATGATCTTAATTGATCCGTTATTTCTAGAAATAATCGAACGCAAACTTCCTAGTCCAAATCCGTGATCTTCACCCTTTGTGGTAAACAAAGAAGGATTATGTTCCAAAATATCTTCACAAACACGATTATTCACAACAATATGTAGATAGCCGCCTAGCTCTTCAACAATAACCTCCACCACCCCATCAACTGTATTTTCCACAGCATTATCTACAGCATTGCCAAATAGAATGCTCAATTCGATATCGCTGATTTTATAACTATATGCTTGCGCCACTTGATACCTGATGCAAACATTTTTCTTTTTCGCCTCTGCAAATTTGTAGTTTAAAAGATAATTAACAAATGCATTGTCGCTAATGACAGCAACTTCACTCTCCAAACAAAAATCAGCATATGTTTTCATCATTTCCTTGCTTTTTTCTTTGTCATTATTTTCGATATAAAATGATAACGCACTTAAAAAATGTCGAAGATCATGCTTCGTTCTACGCAAACGATACTCGTCCTCTAAGATTTTTTGACTCAATTCTTCTTGATATCGGTTCGCTTGCAAATGCAATTTATGATGCATTCTATCTTGCGCAAACTGAAGTGTAGAAAAGAAAATTGCAATCATACTTACAATCACCATAAATACCCCGACGACAAGAATCATCCCATCAATAACATCAAAGCGTTGCGTATAGAGTAAGGATTCAAGCGCTAGTATTACAAAGATTGAAAAAATCGCAAGCAGCAAAAACCTGTATAGAACATGATTTGGCAACTCCCCTTGGATGCGGTTTCTGAGTTGTGCAATGCTTCTTGACGTAAGTAAAAACAAGATGTTACGCACTACAAAAACCAGCATGAAATTATCCTCTACCATGCGTTCAATATCTAGCTTTTGATAAAGGAGTAACGATAAGAGATTTGCGACAACAATCGTAATAATTGCTAAAATCTCTAGCACAAAAACACTCACTAAAATTTTTTCTAAAGCTTTCCCGTAATACAAAATTATCAAAATTGGTAGAATTCCCAATATAATTACGATTAATAAATAATACTTTTCATATCCTACATACATATTTAAAAATAGAAAAAAACAGGTCAAAGTAAATACCCAAATAGCCAAGCAGAAAATCGAGTACTTCGCTTTTCGCTGAAAATACGTATTAAAAAAATAAACAATAATTCCATATTCTATAAAACACTGGATAAAGTCACTCATCTTCATACCTTTACCTCGCCTTTTTTCTAAGTTTCACATATAGGGCAATCACCATCATAGCTGCATTCAAAATAATCGTATAGCCAATAATTTTAGAAAATAATGGATATTGAAAAGATAGTCCAAAAGATGCCATTATAAACACAATTAAAAGCGATCGTGACGCCTTTTGACTCGCTTTTCGTGCTTGTTGATTCACTGGTCTATGTTCATGCTCGACAGGTGCTTTTACAACGATAACGAGAATTGCAATGATTAAAAAACTTACATATAAAAATATCGCTACCTTTAGTTGTATAACCCAGCAAAAAATTACATAAACACCAAGATACGTTATATTACACCTTAAATATGTCGTTGCATGATAACCACCAACAAAGACCCGCATACTTTCAAAAAAGACAATGAAAAGCAATGTCTCTAGCCAATACCCACTATATAGACAAAAGACCATTTGGATACTCAAGCCCAGAAGATATGACAATAGACCTTCCAACCCAAATTGATAAATCTCTACCTCATACTGTAAGGTGATATTTTTTTGCATGCTATCTAAAAGTATCTCTGCCAACTTTTTTAGCATTTTTCTTACCTCTAATTCTTTTTTCTTTT
Organism: Breznakia sp.; assembly: GCA_047973225.1. Lineage (GTDB taxonomy): Bacteria > Bacillota_I > Bacilli_A > Erysipelotrichales > Erysipelotrichaceae > JBKEBQ01. The sequence goes on from JBKEBQ010000016.1 coordinate 19,476, forward strand.
TCATGAGCGAAAAAGGAACTCTACCGTTCCCTTTTCGTTTTACTCATGGGTTAAGATAATCCCTTTCCTACCCGAAAGCATTGTACGAAATAAGGCATAAATATTATACTTTATGTGACATGTGGTCTATAATTTGTTACAGACGGTATTATTTCTTACTTTGCAAATACATTAAATATGCGTTTTGAAATCCTTTTTTCCGCCTTCGACTAATATCAATGCGATCATTATTTCGTAAAGTTAAATATGTCTGATGAACCTCTTTCACAAACATTAAATTCACAATTTCTGATTGATTTACTAGATAAAATGGTTGCTCTTCCACTTGCAACTCTACCAGCAAAGTCGACAATGACTTACGCTCACGATAACAGCCTGCATTTTGCGTAATCGTATACAACGTATTGCTTTCTTTTCTAAATTGCAAAATACTTTGATAGGGAATATTATGCAATGCATAATCATTTTGGTGAATATACGTTTTGTTTTGTTTCACAACACGCGTCTTTACACTATCCATTATCTTTTTTAATTCTTTCTCAATTTCGCTTTTGCGCAGAAAAAAGATGGCATGATAATGAAATGATTCATACACTAAATTTTCATGATTACTCACAAACACAAAAAGTGCATGGGGATGATACGCATAAATCTTTTTGGCTAGTATGAACCCTGCTTTCTCAATTTCCATATCAACATCCAAAAAATAGACATCATAAAATTGATTATAAATACGTTTATCTTGTATATGGGTGTACGTTGCCACTTCAAAATCATCATACGCCGACATTTTTCTTGATAAATACTTTAATAGCTGTTCATCATCATCTACCAAACACGCTTTAATACACTTTAGATCCTTCATAGTCCCTCTCCATTTCCTTTCCCTTTTATACTATCATATTTCCCTTAACAAAAAACCTAAAAAAAGCTACTCTTTTTCTTTCATTTGTAAAATCTTATGCACGTAGACAAATAAATGATGGCCTTTCAAGCGGTAGTATGTCAAGAAAACATAAAAACTTTTTTGTTCTATATGCGTGTGAAACACGTACATTTATGAATTCGCAACTTTATTCTTTGTTTTCGTACTTTTGTCAGAAATCCCCTGCTAGCCAAAATTTTGTTTATCTATATTTCATATCTTTCATGAAAATATTTCCACTCTTTAATAAAAAAACACGATTGTTCCCTTAACAATCGTGTTGAATTGCGATAATAAATTTATTCATTGCAGTAATTAAAAAATGACATCTGAAATTAAATGGTGTTATACATAACCTCTTCATTCTTATAAAATTCCATATTTTTCAAATGCTTTTGTTGATGATAATCCATTCTCAATCTCTTTTCGCACTAATTTTTCTTTACTTGCTTTTTCGAAAGCTTTTTCAATTACTTCAATTGCGACTTCTTTAGGAATCACAACAATACCATCCACATCGCCAAATATAAGATCACCATCCTGAATTACCACGCTTCCTATTTCGATGCGGCAACGATAGTCAATGACTTTGGTCCGTACACTTGAATCTTGCGCCCAACATCCTCTAGAAAAAACTGGCCATTCTTGCTCAAGAACTTGCGGCGTGTCACGATGCCATCCATTTAAAACCGCGCCTTTTGCGCCTCTTTTTTTTGCTGTTGCCGTTAAAATTTCACCCCAATATGCACACCTTTGCGTACCACCCGTCGCGACGTAAATTTCGTTTTCTGCTAGTTGATCAAGAGCTTCCGTCAAATATCCAAAAGGTTTATCTTGTTTTTCAAAAACATCCATCATTAAAATCGTACATGCTTTACCCGCCAATTTCATTTTATGATCTATGGCTTGAATACTCTGAGGTAAAAACTGATGAAAATACCCCAATTCATCTAGGATATCTCCTACTACAGGTGTATAAAGCTGTTTCTTCATCATCTCGAACATCTCTGATTCATTTTTAAACATTATCTTGCCTCCTCCATTTCATTAGATTAATAAATCGATTTTTCCGTTTTCGCTACCAATGTGCTTTTTTTGCATCATCATTTTTGACATTATCTCGTTCACTTAACATTAAACAAAGTGCATCTATAACAATATGCAACGTTTGATCGAATAACGAACTTAATAATTGAATAGATTTTCGATTTTCACCTATATCGAATTTTGTTGATCCCGGAATAATTAAATTAATATCTGACACTTTCGATAAACTTGTATCTTTATTACTCGTAACACTCAAAATATATGCTTTTTTATCTTTCGCTTTTTCTACGTGCGCTAAAAGAGCCTTTGACTTTCCCGAACCTGAAGCTACTAGAAATATATCTCCTTCACGTATAGCAGGATTTATCGTTTCACCAACAACAAAAACAGTATATCCCAGATGCATTAATCGAATTGCCAATGCTTTCATCATTAATCCAGACCGACCTTCTCCATCCACAAAAACTCTTTTAGATAAATCAAAAACAGAAGCAGTTTTTACCAACTGCACTGTATCCACCTCTTTAACGACTCCCTGTATTTCCTCGACCATTCTGTTCAAAACATCCATTTTAGAACTCTCCTTCATTTCGTTGACAACGCATCACGAAATTCTTTTGACGAAGCTTTACAATCATTTGATTTACAAATAAAATTACCTACAACAATAATGTCGACCTTTTCTTTCAATAACACAGGAATATTTCCTAACGATATTCCACCTGCTAAACTAATCCGTTGCTTTTTTCTAAATTTCTTTTTTGTATTTTTCAAAAGAGCTTCAACATTAACATTATTATCATCTACTGATGCATGTATACATTTTATGGCATCATCAAACTCTTCCAAGCGATGAAGTTTTTCATCGTTTACCTCTAATAAATCTATTGCATATTCTTTTTTATACTTTATCGCTACTTCTTGGCAAGTACGAATGGTTGACAAAGATGACGCTCCCATTACACTTAAGATATCTGCGCCTGAACGATACGCTAACTCAAATTCGTATTTTGCTTCATCCATAGTTTTGATATCTGCAAAAATAATAATATTCGGATATTTTTTCCGTATTTCCCGTACTGACGCCATCCCAAACTCCTTGATCAAAGAAGTTCCTATTTCAATAATATCAACATATTCTTCAACTTGTTCTATTATCGAGATTGCCTCCTGGATAGAAACTCGATCAATTGCTAATTGAATTTTCATAGTTAGCACTCATAAAAGCATCTAATTCTTTAGTCGTAGGAAGTCCTTCATTATCGCTTATATTCGTTACCTGCATCGCTCCTATTGCATTTGCACGTAAAACCATGTCTTTTAAGCTTAAACCTTCTAACTTTCCACTGATTATTCCCACAGCAAATCCATCACCTGCCCCTACCGTATCAATGACTTGATCCACTTCAAACCCAGCCACAGTATATGATTCCTTTTTATCTCTAATGTAGGCGCCGCACTTACCTATTTTTACAATCACTTTATCTACTCCTAAACTTTGATAATAATCCGCTATCTTAACAGGATCATCACTTCCAACCAATATTTTTCCTTCTTCGACTCCTGGCAGCACAAGGTCTGCTCGTGAAGCTAAATCATTTATAATCTGAACCATTTCTGATTCACTTTTCCATAACGCAGGACGAAGATTAGGATCAAAAGTAATATATACATTATGTTCTTTTGCCCTTTCTAGCAGACGATAGGTCGCTAACCGACAAGATTGTGACAGTGCTGGTAAAATCCCTGTGACATGAACATGCACTACTTCATCAAAACTAATATCATCTATTTGACTTACAGATAAGTGTGAGGCTGCTGATCCTTTGCGGTAATAAGGCGCTACAGGATCCCCTTCTAATACTTTATTTTTTAATTGAATTCCTGTACGATATACAGAATCAAAGCTAACAAAATCCGTACTAATTTTTTCTTTATCTAAAAATTTTTTTATGAAAACTCCAAATGGATCCTCCCCTAAACGTGTAACATAGGCAGGACAATGTCCCAATCTTGCTAATCCGATTGCGACATTAACCTCTGCACCCGCCAAGCTTCTCGTAAAGTGCTCAACTTCATCCAAAGGTCCATAGCTATCAGCAATCAGCAATGCCATCGGCTCTCCCATTAACAGTATTTTTTTCATTTTCTTCCTCCCATTCTAAACTCCAAAACTTCGTTTATTAGTTTTTCTGCCTTTTCGAAATCATGTGGCAACAATAGCAGTGAATCAAAAATATATGGACTGTATGTTAAGCCTAACATTTCTTGAGTAAAAGCCATAGCAGATATTTCGCTAAGAGCTATGATCGAAGATTTATATTTAAACTTTCCAATTTTCCATAAAACAATTTTTTCTCGTTTCGAATATAGATTTTCGTTGTGTTCTTCAAAATAATGATACATTTCATGAGCTAACAACACTTCTTCTATATTCACATCTTCAAGAATTACTCGCAAACCATGTTCATCTATAAAATTGTTAAAGCGTACAACATTTTCTGTATAAACAGTTATTTTATTTGGATAATTATACTTTGCAAAAGTTATATAATTCTGTGTACCACTTGTCTTTTCCTTAATCACCTTAATTTCTAGAAGATTAAGCATCTCCCAAAAATTTTTACCATTATATTTTTTTTTGATTTTTATCGCTAGATCAACGCCACAGTGCATCGCCTTGGCAATGTAGTTCTTCTGCTCAGCTCCTTTAATCTTCCCCCTAATTGGATCTCTACTAAACGCGTAAGTTCCCCAATCATTTGTTGTCATTAATTTTAGCAAAGTGATATTTTCTAGTAACTTTTCACGTTTGTGCATGGTTTCACCTCCATTAAATATTATTTTTCGCGCCCACAATTATGACATCTTCATTCGGGTCTAACAAACTAGTTTCAATCTCTACAACCATGTGCAACTGTTCTAGGTCCATCATTCCCGCATAATCTAAGACTTTACCACCAACGCACAAATAGAGATCTGGCGTTAATCTGATGTCATTTTTAAAAACTGCTAATTTTTCCCATAACTCATTGATAATTTCGGGAACATCACTCGCTTTACACTTCGCTGCTGCTCCATCCCCACGCTGGACTTTTATAAATCCTTTTTTATCAATTATACGAATTTGATCTACACCTTCTTTTTTCTCCCCCGCAAACACATAAAATACATTATTCGCTGCGATCAAGCGAGTTTTAGACACACCTAAATTCATTGATTTTGCTGCCAACTCACAAGCTGCTTCTTGCGAACATTCTTTTAGTAGATCAATCGTTTGAACTTCATTCGATCCCAATGCGATTGCTGTCACTTTAGAAGTCTGTGAATCAATTTCAATCTGCACTTCAACACTGTCAGGAACAGCACCATTAGCAACGGCTAAATCAGCTGCTTCTTTTTTTATTTGGCGAATATCTTCTGGACTTGGATTTGGGATGGTTCGTTCTACCACATCACGGATCATCGCCAATGCCACGCCTATTGAAGAAATCACTTCGGCATTTTCAGGAATACTGTAATCAAGATTCATATGCTCTGCAGTATACGGAAGTAATGCAGCCGCTCCTCCGCCTACCCCAACTAATGACATCTGATCTTTTTCTAATTTGTATTTCTCTGCCATCATTTCAATAACCGGTTTGATTTTTTCATACGCTTTGGAAAGTATATCTTCTGCAACTTCCTCTACTGTTTTATTCATGTATTCAGCAAGTGGTTGCATAGCCTTTCTAGCTGCTTTTGGATCGCCATAAGAATAATGCTCTTTTGTCACGATGCCCAAAACGTTTGCTGCACAGCTATTTGTAATTGTTATTCGTTTTCCATTTTTCAATTTGATCGCTACATAATCTTCGGGATCACCTTGTTTTGGTGAGAACAGTTCCAATTGTGGATCTTCAATTTCTTCAATTGGTGTATACACTGCATAAGACATTCCTGCAATATGCGCACTTCGCGGTCCCACATCCTGAACACCTTCTTTGGAAGCTCGAACCATACTACCACCAGCTACACCCAAAACTCGTACATCAAGCGAATTGATATATGTAGGATGACCACCAACGATTGAATAATCGACTGCAGGACGTCCATTTTTTATAACTCCAATATTGGTGCTCGTTCCTCCTACTTCAAAATAAATTCCATTCGAAGCTCGCAAATACATCAAAGCGCCTACTACGCTGGCCGCTGGTCCAGAGAGCATTGTCAAAACAGGGCGTTTTTTCATTTCCCCAATATCCATCACTCCCCCATCACCTCTCATAATCATGAGTGGAACTTCTATTCCTGATTTGCGTACACTTCCCTCCGTCAAAGTTGCTGTGTCTAACATTTTTGGTAAAATACTTGCATTAATCGCAGCAGTTCTTGTCCTTCTAGTTAGTCCATATAATTTTGATATTTCCGAAGCGACACTTACAGCCAGTTCCGACTCCTCAGCATATTTTTGGATCATTTTTTCTTCCGTAAAATCATCAACTCCAAAGGCTTTCGAGGCGACAATTACACTAGATCCTTGTTCTTTTAATTTTTTTATTTCGTGTCTAACACTTTCTCCATTAAACTCTTTATTTTTTAAATATGTGTGATGTACTTTAATAACTCTCCCTGTGCCTAAATCTATATCTCCAATTGTAGATTGCTTTTTTGCGAGCATTCCCTCTAAGCCACCTTTTCCTGTAGCGAAAACGCCCACCTCTGCAACATCACCTTCCAATAGCGCATTTGTTGCTTGGGTTGTACTGTGCGCAATAAAAATCACATCCAATGGGTTTATGTCATTCGCTTCCAAACATAATTTAAAAGCATCAACTACACCAGCAGCAACTCCTAACTCGTGATCATGGGTTGTCATAACAGATCCTTTCCCTATGATATCGTGTGTCTCATTATCAATCGCCACCGCTTTAGTATGCGTACCTCCAACATCAATTCCTACTCGTATTGCTTTTCTTTTCATATCATTAATCTCCTTATTTTAAAAAGATTCTAGAAATCTTTCAAATGTTGCCATTTCTTTCTAGAATCTTCAATTTTAACTTTAGCCAAACATAAAATAAACAATAATCGTATTTACTACACAGATTGCCCATCCCCAAGGAATCCCCGACACTAAGAAATCTTTTGGTGTCGTCTTCGAGTAATTAATAGCCCATAAATTCCATGACTGTGTTGGACAGCAGGAAATATTCATTGTAATTGTAGGGATATAAATTAAAGGGAATAATAATGATGCACTGAACGTTCCAATACTTCTTAAAATTCCTAAAGTCGCTGAACCTGCACCAAATACTGTTAATGGACCCCTGAACAACCCTAATGGCGCAATAACTGCAAATAAGATACACAAGAAAAGTGCATTTGTAGGCATGATTCCACCTAAAATTGATTCAAAAAATACCGCATCTAGTCCTGAAACCTTATTGAACATTGGTAAGATGAATAAAAAACCTAATAATGCTGCTACATCTACAACTCCGTCGTAGAAGGTTTTAGAAACAATTTTTTCGCAATCACTGTATGATTTTATCTTTCCACTTATGAATAATGCATAAAATGATGCAACAATAAATGCTGGTATTGGTTGCCATCCAAAAACAATCGCCAATACCACTGGAATCAAAGGTGTGATTAATGCAATTGCCGGAGCGTTGCCACCATTTAGAGAACCTGCGTTAGCTGCCCAAGAGTGATTAACCTTTGTCTTTCTCAACTTGAACAAAACCATCGCAATGATAAACGCCAGTTGTACAGCCATCGCTGTAAAACCAAAACGCAAATAGCTAGCATCATACTGAAACCCTTCGAAAATACCCTGCATTTGTTTAAACAAAACAATATTTACATACATTCCTGAGCCTACTGACATGATATATGAAGAAACAGCAAGCGGTTTAGGAACACCAAGTGATAACAAAATTGGTAGTACAATAACCCCAATTGCGACCACTGCCCCAGCACCAAAAGTACTTGTAAAAATAAGTCCTGTCACTACACACAATAAAATCGTTGTAATTGCTGGTTTATCTCCACCAAGCTCAACCGTTTTACGAATAATTGTTGACGCTACCCCGGTTTTAACAAGAACTTGTCCAAACCAAGAACCAAATATCACCACAACTGCTGTAGCACCCCAGCTTTCCGGACCTCCTTGAAATACGATAGTTTGAGCATCGTCCCAACTGATTACTCCTCCTATCATACCTAGTGCAGTCCATACAATCGCCATAACTAAGAACCCAATCATCAGGTTTCCACCCTTTACTGCATAAAAGGTAAAGATAAAAAAACTAATTAGCAATAATAATCCAATTATAGTTTCCATTTTATAGAATTTCCTCCTTATTTACTTTTTGTAAATTTCTCATTTATAATACTCCAAAAATTTTTCACTCTCATTTTCTAAAACTTCCAGTGGTTTTTCTCCCATTGGGTATTCTAATGCGACTGGAACATTTTTTGGTAATACCTCCAATATTCTTTTTAAAGGTAAATCTCCTTCATTAAGAAGTCGCGTTGAAGGCGGGTTTCCTTCTCGAACATCTTTGATATGAATATAACTAACAAATTCAAACAATTTCATCGCATTTTTAAATGGATTTTCTTTTATCCATAACCAATTCCCAACATCAAACGTCGTATTTATTTCACCTCCTTTTTCTTTCCAAATCTTTAGAAAATCCAACATTTTATTAACTTGTCCATTTTCCTTTGTTTGATCGTTTTCAACGGTAAGTTCAATTTCATATTTATCTTTTAGCCCTTTTATAAATGCTATATCTTCTTGGGTAATCACTTCGTACTCTCCTACAATAAACTTTATAAAATGACAGTTCATAACAAACGCTTCATAAAAATATGACGCAACTTCTTTTTTACGCAACTTCTTTTTTTCATACATCTTTTCCGGCACAGAATAAAACATCTCTATATTTTTTTCTTTTGATAATCTTCCTATCGCAGCAGTTTCCTCTTCTATGTTTTTTATAAATTCTCGCCTGACCTCAACGCGTTTAAACCCTACAGATGCTATTTTCTTTATCATCTCCTCTTGGCTAACTCCAGTTTGATTCGACTTAACAAAGACCAAAGTGTTAATAACAATTTCTTCTTTTTTCATTTCTTATTTGCTATCCCCTATCATATTCACCAAATCCTCGCATCTTGTTTTTAATTCGTCAAGATTGTTTTCATGAATACCTTTCGTTAAAAAACCACCCAATCCAACTGCATAAGCCCCAGCGGAAAACCACTCTTTTATGTTTGTATTATCGACCCCTCCACTCGGCATCATATCAATAAAGGGGAGCGGAGCTTTGATTGATTTAATCATTTTCGCTGTTACGAAGTCGCCAGGGAAAAGTTTCACCACATCACAACCTAAACTATGTGCCTGATAAACTTCACTAGGTGTCGCTCCTCCTAACATACACAAAAGATTATTTTCTATACAATAATCTGCAACTTCTTTGACGATGCAAGGAGACACAATATACATTGCTCCATTTTGGTGAGCAAGTTCTGCTTGCTCTTTGGTCAAGACTGTTCCCGCACCAATAATCGCGCGAGGAAGTTCTGCTTTCAGTTGTTTAATTACCTTTTCTGCCCCCTTCACGGAAAAGGTAATCTCCAATGCATCAATACCACTCTCAACCAATGTTTTACACACCGCAATTGCCATGCTGCTTTCTTCGTTTCTTATAACGGCAATCATCTTTCCTTTTAACGCAGTTTTCACATCTTGTTTTGTCATATTAGCCCTCCTTAGCCACAAGGTTTGTAGAACCTCTTTTCATTAACTCTGTTTCCATTTCAATGTACTCTTTTTCTTCAGGAATGCCTTCCTTGATTCTTTTTAATAGCAGCTGGGAACTCTTAATCCCAATTTCAAATGACTGTTGCGTAATTGTCGTAATCCCCGGGGTAATGAGCGATGCCCAACCCCAATCATCAAAACCACAGATACCAATATCTTCAAAAATTTTATAATTTGCCTTTTGCATAGACTGTAAAACACCCAAAAGAGATACACCATTAACAGTGAAAATAGCTATAGGCTCTCCTTCACTTGCATCAACAAATTTTTTTATACATGCTTCACATGTCGAAATATCTTTGGCATCTATATAAAAAGTATAATCATTACCGTCTATGTTATATATCTTTGCCATTGCGTCTAGATACGCTGTGTGTCTTAAATAACGACTACTTATACTTCCCATATTTTCTGTAAAGAACGCCACTTTCTTATACCCTTGCTCATGAAGATACTCCATACAACGAAATGTGGCGTTGTAGTTATTTGAAGTTACCGTATCAAACAGACCGCGTTTTTTTATACAACGATCGGCCAACACTATTGGTAGCCCTTGTTTTTGAAGCTCAATCAAATACTCATCATTACATCCAGTTGTATTGACGATAATTCCATCAACTCTATGATCTAACAACGATTGTATCCCTTCAATTTCAACCCCTGCTTTATTATCTGTATTAACAAATAAAACTTGATATCCGTATTTTTTAAATACATCATTTATCCCTTTGACAATATAAGAAGAGAAAGGACTTGTGATATCCGCAATGACACAACCGATCACTCCACTGCTACTCGCTTTCAAACTACGGGCAATGTTACTTGGGCGATAATCATATTCATCAATAACCTTTTCAATCTTAGTCTTCGTTTCTATCGACATATATTCAAACTTCCCATTCAAATAACGTGAAACCGTCGTTTTAGAAACACCTGCTTTTTTCGCAACATCGTTGATCGTTATCTTTTCATTGTTCAAAATCGGATCACCACCTTTTTTTATGTAACCGATTTCTGAAACCGGTTACTGTTAATTATATATTATTTAATTTCCCTTTATATGTCAATCTATTTTTTTAAACCGTGTTTTCATAAAATTAAAAAAACTCAAAAATATTTTTATTTCCCTTAAAACCCCATATTTAAATTTTTGTTAGCATAGATATCTCCATTAGTGATTCATCTTCATTTTATTTGACGTCTCCTCCCGATGAATAATAGAATTCATCTATTAATTTCAGTTAAACGAAAAAAGAATAAAAACACTAGACAGCAAAAGAGAAGGAGATAATTCAGTGATACATCCAAACGGTAAATGGTTAATTTATTAGTTTAACTAAATTAACTTAAAATTTAATTGTGACTGATACGAGTTTGTTAGGATTTGTACTTTAGATCATTTATGCAAAATCAAGCATGTAATTAGAAACAAAATCATTAAATTTCTTGATAACAAAATGAAAAACGCCTATAAAAAAATCCCCACAGAAAGGCTAATATTTTAGTATTTTCATTTTGTGTACGCTAAAACTATAACGTTTGAATTAGCTTCATATATGTGCTAAATTTAAATATATTTAAGGAGAGAAAACATGAATGATAGGCAACGAAAAATTTTTAAAATTATGTCTGAAAAAGAATGGATAAAAAGCAATGAGTTATCAGTAATATTCCATGTTTCATCCAGAACCATTCGTTCTGACATTTATGAAATTAACAATTTTTTTTGTGCAGAAGTTATTTCTTCTAATAAAAAATTTGGTTATAGACGCAACCAATTAATAAAAGAAAATATATTAAAAAACAAAGATAAAACGAAGATCCCACAAACACCTAGAGATCGCAATATCTATATTTTAAAAAAACTTCTTGTGAGCAAACACGGACTTTGTATGTTGGATTTGCAAAACGAAATATTTTTAACAGATGCTTCTATTAGAAATGAATTTAAACATCTTAGAACTATATTGCTAGATTACCCCGGCCTCTATATTCAAATTAAACAAAATCATTTATTTTTATTAGGAAGCGAAGATGAAAAAAGACAGTTATACAAAAACCTCCTCAAATCAGAAATGAAAAATAATTTTGTCAATTTAAATACAATTGCTTCTTTTTATCATGAATTTAACCTTATCGAAATTCAACAAATATTAAACAAAATATTAGAAAAGTATGAATACCCTTTACACGAAATGGCAACCCCAATGCTAATGCTCCATGTAGGCATTGCGCTTGAGCGTATAATGCATAAAAACTTCACAAAACCAAATCCTAAAAATGAAAAACTTGAAAAGCTGACGGAATATAAAATTGCATCTGAATATTATGACATCTTAAGCGATAAATATCGCATTGAGATTCCCAAAGAGGAAAAAACATTATTACTTTTTCTATTACTAGGTAAAAAAAGCATTTTTTATGAACAAAATTTAAACAGTAACATACAAATCCAAACCATAGAAAACGTAATAACAGAATTATTAAATATGTTAAATTCGACTTTTGGTATTGATTTCACCAAAGATTATCAACTCGCAGAATCTTTGACAACGCACTTAAGATCTTTAATTGAAAGAAATAAAATCGATGTCACTGTTCAAAATGTATTATTAACCGAAATCAAAAAAATATATCCCTTAATCTTTGATATGGGCGTTCATGCGGTTAATTTTTTAAGTAACAAACTCAATGTTACATTACAAGAAGATGCTGCAGGTTTTATAGCTTTACATTTAGGAGCTTCCTATGATCGTTTGGAGAACAAAAATACTTATCGAACACTATTGGTCTTTCCTGCCAACTCCATTTTATCAAAACAGCTCATCAAAAAAATTGAGCATCGCTTTGATAATCGAATCAATATTATTAAAGTTGTTCCCTACTTTGAAAATAACATGATTATAGAACATAGTATACAACTTATCTTAACAACAACTGAACTTCTCCATATTTCTGAAATACCAACTCTAACAATGTCTATGTTTTTCACATTCGAGGACGAAGAAATTTTATTAAAAAAACTGAAAGCATTAGATACATTGCGTTTCAAACAAAATATAGAGAATAATATTTTAAGATTAATAGATAAAAATTATTTCATAAATAATGTTGACTTTTCCACAAAGGAGGAAATCATTCAATTTGTTTGCAATAAACTAGAAAAAAATAGACTCGTGAAGCCTGGGTATAGAGATTCATTAATAAAACGTGAAAATCTTTCTAGTACTAGCTTTGCATACTCATTCGCAACACCTCATGCTTTAGATCAGCTTGTGAATATTTCTATTCTTCCAATTATTATACTTCCCAAACCAATAAAATGGGGAGAATATGATGTGAAAATCATTTTTTTCTTAACAATAAAAAAAGAGGACAACCTACTAAACAAAGCTTTTTTTGAATGGTTGCATTTAATAACTTCTCAATTTAATAACTTAGTTTCATTGCTTGAAACAGAAAGCTATGAAGAATTTATTAAATTGGTTAGAGCTAGCAATTAATTTTGTTAGCTTTTTTCCTTTTATTAGGAAGAAACCCGTTGTGCCTTACAAACGCGTACATGTTAGCATATGTACAAACATTAAATGAAAGGAGGTTTTTAATGTTTGAATATATTAATGAGATACAAAGATTGCTGAAAGTCATCAAACAAGATGAAGAGACAGTGATAGATACAGCTCAAGGGTTGATGGTAGATTGCATTCAAGGGCAACACGCGCTTTATGGGTTCGGCGCAAGCCACGCAGGTATACTAATAGAAGAACTGTATTATCGCGCAGGTGGGCTAGCTGTATTTAATCCCATATTTGCCAAGAACCTAATGTTAGATACACAACCTATTTCATTAACAAGCACTCTTGAACGCTTAGAAGGGTTCGGAACTAGCATTGCACAAAAAACAAAGATTTCAAAAAATGATGTTGTCCTGATCCATTCGGTATCTGGTAGAAATTGTGCCGCTATAGAAATAGCTTTGTATTGTAAAAACATGGGGGCTAAAAGCATTTGCATTACTAATTTAGCTTATAGCAAGTCTGTAAATTCAAGACACTCCTCGGGATTGCGATTATTTGAGATCTGTGATGTTATTATCGACAATCACGGTTGCATTGGTGATTCAGCAATTCCATTAGCAAGTATAAAGCAAAAGGTAGGACCAACATCAACCGTAATCGGTGCCGCAATTGTTAACCAGTTAGTCGTAAATGTTGCGAAAATCATTGAAGATCACGGAAGCATCCCTCCTATATTTTATAGCGCCAATCTTGATGAAGGTGATGATTTAAACAAAGAAGTAGTGAAAGAATATCAGGATATTATTAAATTTGAATTTTAGGAGAAATTATCGTGTTAAAAAAAGAACATATCTTAGTAAAAGAGCAAGTTCGCTGTTGGGAGGATTCCATACGTATGGCAGCGTCAACTCTACTTAAAGAGAACATTATTACGAAATTATATATTGAAAAAATGATTGAAAATGTTTATAACCTAGGACCTTATATTATCGTATCTCCAGAAGTTGCAATCCCCCACGCACGTCATTGTGACGGTGTAAATGCGCCTGCGATTTCCATCTTAAAATTGCAAAAAAAGGTGATGTTTGATGAAGCAAGCAATAAAAGTGCAAAACTCATCATCGTTCTTGCAAGTACGTCAGGAGATACACACATGCAGTTACTGAAATACGTATCAAACATTTTGTCAAATAGCTGTCGCTATACTAGATTACTAGAAAGCGAAGATATCGATACTATCTATAACATTTTCAAAGAGGAGGTATAGTATGAAAATTCTATGTGTTTGTGGATTAGGACAGGGAACAAGTTTAATTCTTCGAATGAATGTCGAAGAAGTTTTAAATGACATGGGTATTCGTGCTGATGTTGATAATACAGACGTTAGTAGTGCCTCAAGTGAGGTGAGCGATTTTATTATAACAAATAAAGTATTGTCATCTGAAATTGCGAATGATACCCCAAGAATTATTATTGAAAATTATTTTGACAAAGAAGAAATACAAAAAGAAATTGAAAAAACAATAAAATAGGAGGAAATTGTATGAATCTAATATTAGACATTTTAACTTGGATAGCAAATAACATATTTGGTGTCCCCGCATTCCTTATTGGAATTATTGTATCCATGGGTTTACTACTACAAAAATCTTCGTTATCTAAGGTTATCTCAGGTACATTAAAAGCCATAATGGGCTTTCTTATCATCAATATTGGAGCCGGTGTTATTGTGGGAACCTTAAATATTTTCCAGCCAATGTGGGCTGAAATATTCGGTTTATCTAGCACTAGTATGCCTAGTGCTTTCATGGGATTTGATGTATTTAATGGTAAATTCGGAGGAGCCATTGCGATTATTATGTCGTTAGGTTTTTCTGTAAATGTAATATTAGCTCGTATAACTAAATTTAAATACATTTATCTAACAGGACACATGATGTTTTGGACAATTGCCATTTTTCTAGGAATCATAATTAATGTAAACCCTAATGCGAATATGCTTATCGTAATTCCTGTCTTGTCCCTATTGATGGGTGTTTATTGGACCTTGCAGCCTGCATTAACGCAAAAATATATGCGTATGATTACAGGGAATGACTCTATAGCACTAGGTCATACCGTCGGTTTCGGTGCTTGGCTATCTGCAGTTTGTGGTAAATTGATAGCTGGTAAAAACCCTAAATCGGCTGAAGACATTAAAATTAGTGATAAATTTTCTTTTTTAAGAGACTCAAACGTCATCACAGCTTTAACCATGGGGGCATTATTCATTATAGGTGCATTTTTATTGATAAACAATAATTCTGAAGTAGCAAACACGTTAATCACAACTTCTGGAACACAAAATTTTGTGATTTATTGCATCATTAAATCAATTGAATTCGCTGCTGGAATTGCAGTAGTCCTCTATGGAGTGAGACTTTTCATCGGTGAGTTAGTACCAGCGTTTAAAGGTATATCAACCAAATTAGTACCAGGTGCTATCCCCGCTTTTGACTGTCCAACCGTATTCCCTTACTCGCCAAACTCAGTTATCTTTGGGTTCCTCGGAGCATTTATTGGAGGTATTGTTTGGATGTTCATTCTCGGTAATAGCGTAGGCTACGTTTTCGTTCCAACAATGATTGTATTATTTTTCCACGGTGCAACTGCAGGTGTATTTGGGAATGTTACCGGCGGATATAAAGGTGCAATTTTTGGCGGCATCATAATTGCAACCATTGTTGCCGTGGGTCAATACATTACTGTTATGTTTCTTGTATCAGGAACAATTCCTGATACAGCATCATGGGCAGCTGATACCGATATGTTTATTTTAGGACCTCTTCTTTATTTCTTTGCGAAGGTGGTGTTTTAAATGCCTTTCATTCGCACACTCCTGAAAGACATAGATCCTAAAGAGCTCGGAATTACGAATGCACATGAACACATTGTATGCCGTCCTCCGTATTGGATAGAACATAAACAAGACGATTTATTATTAGATGATGAAAAAAAATCTCTTTTAGATGTTTTAGATTTTAAAGAGCTCGGTGGAAAATCTATTGTTGACGCAACAGCTATTGATTATGGACGAGATGTTGAAGCGGTTGTCAGAATTTCAAAAAAAAGCAATATCCAATTCGTCGGTACCGCAGGATTCAACAAAAGTTTTTTATGGGATGCAGCAATTCCTAAACACTTGAAAAAAATTATCGGACAACAATTTACCACTTATAAAGAATGGATTGAAAAATCAACAATCCAAGAATTAGTGAATTTCGTTTGTGAAGAAATTGAAGTAGGACTTGAAGGAACACGCTATAAAGCGGGACAGGTCAAATTTGGAACTGCCTATAATTCAATAAAGCCTTTAGAAATAAAAACACTCAAAGTTGCTTGCGAGGTCCACAAGCAAACAGGTGCTCCAATCCATTCACATACAGAAGCTGGTACAATGGCCTTAGAACAAATAGAATTATTGAAAGCCGAAGGAATTGACTTATCGTGTGTTACTTTTGGTCATATGGATAGAAATATCGATCCTTACTATCATAAAAAAATCGCTGAATCAGGTGCGTTTTTATCCTTTGATGGACTAGGAAAAAATAAATATGGACCTGAGAGCAATCGCATTGCAGCAATTTTATACTTAGTTAAACTTGGCTATGAAGATCAAATTGTTTTAGGCGGCGATACCGCTAGAAAGTCTTACTATAAACACTATGATTACGGAATTGGCTTAGAATTTTTATTAAAAAAATGGATTCCGCGGTTTTTAGAGGAATGTACGAATAACGACTTAGACGGCAAGGTTTTAGTAAATAAATTTCTTATCATAAACCCCGCTCGCGCTTTAACTTTCCGTGAGGTGAAATAATGTATAAGGTTAGCGAGTTTAATAGTTCCAACATTCGAAAAGCATATAAAAATGCTAAAAATGTTATTTTACCGATAGGAGCGATAGAGGCTCACGGAGCTCATTTACCCCTTGCAACCGACAATATCATTGCAGAAAAATACTGTACTATGTTAGCAGAAAAAACAAACTCTCTACTGCTCCCTCTTCTTCCTTACGGACAGGTTTGGAGCCTTGAAAAGGCTCCAGGAAGTATTTCTATAAATGAAAGTACTCTCGTGCAATTTATTGTTGACATCATTCGCTCTTTAGAGAAAGATTCCGTTAGTATGCTAACACTGATCACCACCCATTTTGGAAATCTTCAAGCAATTAAGACGGCAGCAAGAGAGATTTACGAAAAGTTTTCTATTAAAGTGATTTATTTCAGTTATCCAAATATTAAAAAAAATCAAGAGCTATTTACGAAAAAGCCTTCACATGGGTTATATCTGCACGCAGATGAATTAGAAACTTCCCTTGTTTTATACTGTGATAGCACTTTAGTCGATACATCAAAATATAAAAATGAAAAACTTTCCATAGATCCTAGAGTTGACTACACACCGATGCGTTGGACGGAATTTAGTAAGGATTACTTAATCGGTGATCCAAGCTTCTCTTCTTGTGAAAAGGGTAAAAAATTTTTAACACTTACTATAAATGATGCAAAAAAAATCATTGACAGAGAAATTGAACTCATAAAAACTACGAACAATCAAAATTGAATCCTAAGAAATTTAAAGTTTTATTTCTATCTTTCTTCACATTGGAACAGCATACGCAAATAAGAATGCAAAAATAAGTTATACAACTACCATTATCTACGAATATTTCTCACACTATTACTAGTTTCAAACCACTGGAAGACCACCATTCACAGAAAATAGCACATACAATCACACTCATATTCAAAAATCCATTTGACATCTTGCAAACTCTCCTTTACAATTGACTTAATCAATTTTAAAAAAACAAAGATATGAACAAGTAGTTATATTTTGGACAATAGAGATGCTATGGTGGTGAAAATAGCACAAAAAAAATATAGTGAATACATCATGGAGTTGAGTACCGAATGCACACTATTGCACGTAGGCTATTTCTGGTTAACGACCATTACATCGTTATTGAGCTGTTATACTTTTTTGTATAAAACAGAGGTGGTACCGCGGTTTTATAATCGTCCTCATAGTAATCTATGAGGGCGTTTTTTTATAGGAGGAACAAAATATGAAAAAAATAACATCTATTACTTTAAGTTTATTTATGCTTATCAGCCTTGTTGCATGCGATGAGCAAGACACAAAAACACAACACATCGGAATTATTCAATATGCGCAACATCCTGCATTGGATCAATCACGCGATGGCTTTATTGATGCCTTAAAAGACGAAGGTTTTGTCGATGGTGAAAACATCTCAATCGACGAACAAAATGCACAAGGTGAAGGAAGTAATGCCGAAACGATCGCTGATAAACTTGTAAATGACAACAATGATTTAATTTATGCAATCGCCACACCAAGTGCCATTGCTGTTTCACAAAAGACCCAAGAAATTCCAATCGTCGTTTCCGCAGTTACAAACCCTGCAGATTCAGGACTTGTAAAAAGCAATGAGAAGCCTGACACAAACATCACCGGTGTGAGTGATCTCAGTCCTGTCGATGCGCAGATTGATCTATTATTAGAATTAGCACCGAATGTTAAATCTGTTGCAATCATGTATACAAATGCAGAGCGAAACAGCGAATTGCAATACAAAATTGCGAAAAAAGCTTTAGAAAAAAAAGGCATTGAAGTAAAAGCAGCTACGGTTTCTGATACCAACCAAGTACAACAAGTTGCAGAGAGTTTGGTTGGTAAAGTAGATGCCCTATATGTACCAACCGACAATATGGTAAGTGAAGCCGTTGCCAATGTGGTAAGCATCACAAACGAAAACAATATCCCAAGTGTGGTTGGTGAAATTGCGATGGTCGAAAAAGGCGCCTTGGCCACTTATGGGATTAACTATTATAATTTGGGATACATTGCTGGAAAGCAGGCTGCAAAAATTCTTCGTGGCGAAGCAAAACCACAAGATATGGCCATTGAATACGCATCAAAAGATGATCTAGAATACGGGTTTAACACAACCAGTGCTAAGAAACTTGGAATTACAATTCCCGATGCATTGTTAAAAAACGCAAACATTATCGAATAGGAGACCTATTATGAGCGGATTATTATTATCTCTACAAAGTGGAATAGCACAAGGAATAATATGGGGCATTATGGCACTAGGTGTCTATATTAGCTTTCGTATTTTAGATATTGCCGACATGACAGTAGATGGTTCCTTTGCAAGTGGTGGGGCTGTTTGCGCCATTTGTATCGTAAACGGAGTCAATCCCCTTTTATCGATCTTTCTTGCGATGATTGTTGGCGCTCTATGTGGACTTATCACCGGTCTTTTAATTACAAAATTTGAGATTCCCGCCATTCTCGCTGGAATTCTTTCGCAGATTGGTTTGTATTCCATCAACTTACGCATTATGGGTAGAAGCAACCTTCCCCTGATGCAAAGTAGCACCATTTTTAAATCGATAAGTGAAATGAGCGGTCTTAGCTCTTCACAAGCGACACTGGTTGTCGGAGCTATTATTGCGATTATCGTAATAAGCATTTTATATTGGTTTTTTGGAACAGAAATCGGTTCCGCTATTCGTGCTACCGGAAATAATGAACGAATGGCAAGTGCTTTAAGCGTCAATACCGAACATACAAAAATTATTTCTATTATGATTGCCAACGCGCTCATTGCCTTCTCGGGTGCACTTGTTAGTCAATCACAAGGCTATGCTGATGTAAAAATGGGCGTTGGTGCCATTGTGATAGGTTTGGCTTCCATCGTTATTGGAGAAGTTCTTTTCGGCAACAAAGGTGGTTTTAAATTGCGTTTGACATCCATTGTTGTTGGGTCTATTATTTATCGTTTGATTATCGCTATTGTTCTTCGCTTGGGGCTACAAACAGATGATTTAAAACTGTTTTCAGCAATTCTTGTAGGTCTTGCTTTAGCACTACCCGTAATGATGCAAAAACATCGTCAAGTAAGTTTATATAAAAAACTAACTGAAAAGGAGCCAAATCACAATGCTTAACATCAAACAAGTAAGCAAAACCTTTCATCTAGGAACAGCCAATGAAAAAAAAGCTATTGATAAAGTAGATTTAACATTAGAAACAGGTGATTTTGTCAGTGTCATTGGCGGAAATGGCGCAGGAAAAAGTACACTATTAAATTTAATTGCCGGTGTTTACCCGATTGATTGCGGTACGATTCATTTGGCTGATGAAAATATTTCCCTCTATCCTGAATATAAGCGCAGTAAGCTTATCGGTAGAGTCTTTCAAGACCCGATGATGGGCACTGCTGCCGATATGGGAATTGATGAAAATTTAGCAATGGCAAATCGCCGTGGAAAAGCACGAGGTCTTCGTTGGGGAATCTCATCAAACGAACATACCACATTCAAAACCCACTTAGAAAAATTTGACTTAGGATTAGAAAATCGACTAGATGCAAAAGTTGGTCTTCTCTCTGGTGGACAACGCCAAGCGTTAACATTGCTTATGGCAACCGTACAAAAACCAAAACTTTTATTACTTGATGAGCACACCGCAGCGTT
Organism: Breznakia sp.; assembly: GCA_047973225.1. Lineage (GTDB taxonomy): Bacteria > Bacillota_I > Bacilli_A > Erysipelotrichales > Erysipelotrichaceae > JBKEBQ01. Next base: position 40,338 of record JBKEBQ010000016.1, read on the forward strand.
AGATCCCAAAACTGCAAAAAAAGTATTAGAACTAACAGACGAAATCATCAAAGAAAAAAATTTAACTGCCTTTATGGTTACACACAATATGAAAGATGCCATCACGTATGGAAATCGTTTGATTATGATGGATAAAGGAAAAATTATTTTTGATATCAAAGGCGAAGCTAAGAAAAAACTCACCGTTCGCGATTTACTAACAAAATTTGAAAGCGCAACCGGTGAAGCATTACATGATGATGCCATTTTATTGGTAAAAGAAGCATAATATATCACACCTAAAAAGCTGTCCGAAAGGACAACTTTTTTTACCTGTTATGGTATTGATTTCGTTCACCACGATGGTATTGTTCATTTCTATCATGATGATTACCTTGATTGGCATTTTGTTTATTATTATGATTGGTGTTGTGATAATTATTCGCTGGTGTCAAATAAGGACACTCCGCACTTTGACAATTTACACCATTACAATTTCCACTTCCATTACAATCTACGTAATTTTTAGTTGGTTGTTTTGGTGTTTGTTGGACTATGGGTTGTGCTGCTTTTGTTTGTGTTACAACGTTTTCAACCTTAGTTTCCGCTTTTACCTCAGGTGCAACAGGTTCAACTTGCTTTTTTGCTTTATCATTCACTTGTTCAATTGTTTTATGCACACCGATCACGGCTGTGTTTTTTTCCTTTGCGCGTGCACTCACCATTTGCCCACCAATTAAAAAGCTTGTAACCATAACGCCAACAACAATCCCTGATAAAAGTAACTTCTTTTTCATACGTTTATCCTCCTTTTATAGTTGCAGTATAAAATAGATTTGTGTCAAATCTATGTTTTTTATAAAAAATATGAAATAATATAGAAAACATAGAAAAAACAAAGATCTATAGTATCTTATATTATAGACATCTTGTATGTAGGGGGGCATTATATGAAAAAACTTCTCATTGCAGACGACAATAAAAATATTATCGCTATTTTATCTGACTATGCAAAAAAAGAAGGTTATGAAGTCATTACTGCTAACGATGGCGAAACAGCCTTACATTTATTTGAAAATCATACAATCGATTTAATTTTATTGGATGTGATGATGCCAAAAATTGATGGATTCGAAGTATGCAAAATTATTCGAAAATCTTCTACTGTAGCGATTATCATGGTTACCGCAAAAAATGAAGACTTCGATAAAATCATGGGTTTAGACATTGGCGCAGATGACTATATTGTAAAACCCTTTTCTCCCAGCGAAGTGATGGCTAGAGTACGTGCAACCTTAAGAAGAGTCCATAGCGATGAAAATGAAATAATTCACTATGATAATTTGCGCATTGATTTAAAAAAGTATAAAGTAACAATTGATAAAAAACAAATAAATTTAACCAAGAAAGAAATTGAAATTTTATGGTTACTTGTTACTAACAAAGAAAAAGTGTTTACCCGCGATAATCTATTGGATAGTATTTGGGGGTATGATTATTATGGCGACAATCGAACTGTCGATTCGCATATAAAAAGATTACGCTCAAAGTTAAATGCATTATCAAAGCAAACATGGAAAATCAAAACCATTTGGGGTGTTGGCTATCAATTTGAGGTAGAAAAAAATGAAACATAAAATAACTAGGAAATTAATTCTATACTTTAGCATTACATTAATTTTATTTGCTTTGATCACAAGTGGGCTGTTTGTCTATACCTTTACTAAACAGTCTATGGACAAGCGTATTGAAGATTTAAAAGTACAGGCAAATGAGATTGCGCAAACATTAACATCTACTCAACAATCAAAACGTATTACTACACAAAGAAAGCATTCCTCAAATAATCATGGTGAAAGTGAAATCAGCAATGCACAATATGCGGATGATATCAGCCTTTTAGAAGCAGCGATGCAAGGAAATATCTGGGTGATTGACAAAAACACTGACGTTGTCCATGTGGGTCATGGAGGGCATCGTGTAAACTATAATGACTTCCCAAGTGAAGCAAACGACGTCATTGATGATGCATTTGATGGCAAAACAAAAAGCAGTAAAAGTTTCAGTAGCCTTATGGAAGCTCCTACCATAAGTGTGGCTGCACCCATACTAAACAACAGCGATCAAGTTGTTGCTGTTGTTTTACTGCATACCGAATTGGCAAGTATAGAATCAGCCATAAAAGACGGTACCTCGATTTTTTTTATTAGCTTAGCCATTTCCTTATTGTTTGTTTTCGTATTAGCACTCCTATTAGCACGCAAATTTGTTGTTCCTTTAAAAAAGATGGAAAAAGTAACAAAAACACTTACACAAGGAAATTATTCTGCCCGTAGTGCTATTCATCAAAAAGATGAAATCGGATCGCTCGCCTTTCATATAGATATGTTAGCAGAAAAATTAGCGGAAAACGAAAAAACCCTATCACAAATAGAACAATCACGAAAAGATTTCATGACAAAAATTGCCCATGAACTTAGAACTCCTGTAACTGTGCTTAGAGGATCCTTAGAGGCACTAAAAGATGGTATAGTTACGGATCCAGAAAAAATTCAAGATTATTATCAACAAATGTTGGCAGACAGTCTTCACTTAGAGCGAATGATTAACGATTTATTGGAGTTGGCGAGATTACAAAATCCCGATTATGCAATCCATAAAGAAAAAATAAATATCATCGCTGTGTTGCATGATGCACTAAGATCCATACGACCATTAACAAACAATAAATCTATCAAAATAGAATATCTTCATAAGAATATCGTGCATCAAATGCATGGTGACTATGCTAGACTTCGCCAAATGTTTCTGATTGTTTTAGACAATGCAATCAAATTCTCCCCTGATCACTCCCGTATCCATATCGAGGTTGAACACACGAATAAAGAACTTAACATTAGTGTTCGTGATGAGGGTTGTGGAATTGACGCATCACAACTCAAAAACATCTACAACAAATTTTATTCTACCGCTACAAATCAAAGCAGTTCCGCTAGTGGCTTAGGATTATCTATTGCGAAAGAAATTGCGGAACGTCATGATATACGACTCGTTATTGAAAATAACGTTTCCAAAGGCGTTATCGTAGAATTTTTTATCCCTTTTCAATCTTAAGAACCCGCACGCTTATTTTTATAGTGTACAATCTTATATTTTCCTATATAATATTATTTATTGTGTTATAAGGAGCCTCTATGAAAAACCAAAAAATTTACAGCCTAACTTTATCCGCATTACTATGCGCTATCGCAGTTTTAATTCCGTTAATCTCTCCATTTCGTATCATCATTGAGCCCGCCTCTTTTACCCTTGCAAGTCATGTCGCAGTGATCATCGCTATGTTTATCAGTCCACAAATCGGAAGTATTGTCAGCATTGGCGCAACATTAGGATTTTTCTTTGCGGGATTTCCTATTGTGGTCGTCGCCAGAGCCGCTTCACATCTTATTTTTGTGATCGTTGGTGCCTATATATTTCAGCATAAGCCAAACATCTTACATGCCCCTAAAACATGTATCCCTTATGTAAGTGTGCTTTCATTGCTTCATGCATTGTGCGAAGTAGCCATCGTTATTCCTTTCTATGGTTTTCATAACAACTTTATATACTCAATCTTTATTTTAGTTGGAATTGGCACCATCATACACAGTATGATTGATTTTTTCATTGCGATTTACGTATATAAACTTCTTCCGTTAAAGAAAAACTTATAATACTACTAAAAAAACAAAACTTAGTTTGCGCTTTTTTTACTTTATACTCACTTCGGCTTTTTTAGTTATTTTTTAGATTATAAATTAGTCTGTATATATGTACAATTTCCTTTCACCGTATACTTTCCTGCGTTTGCTTCGATAAAAATACTATCCCCAGCATGTACTTCCATTATCTCCTCATGCAAACAAATACAAGCACTTCCGGATAAAAATACGAGCGAATGAAAACTCGACGCATCACAACACACTGCAACACTTTCTTTCACATCATACTTGATGGTTTCAAAATAGGGTGTCATTGCCAATTCACTTGCTTTATAATCGATATCATCATGTCGTATCACGCTTGCTTCAGCATCGGTATTGATCGGTGATAAATTGCTTACATCAACAGCTTTTTGAATATGTAATTTGCGTGGTTTCCCATCAACTCCTACCCTGCCAAAATCATAAACGCGATAGGTTGAATTAGAACTTTGTTGGATCTCACAAATTAAAATCCCCTCACCAATTGCATGAATCGTTCCGGCTTTTATATAAAAACAATCCCCTGGCTTTACTGGAACTTTTTTCAATACGTCTAAAACCGTGTCGTTTTCAATTCGTTTTTTAAATTCTTCCTTGCTGATTGTTTGATTCACGCCATAATATAAAAAGGAATCTTTTTTGCAATCTACAATGTACCACATCTCATTTTTCCCATATTCATGTTCATGTTTTAATGCATATGGATCGTCTGGATGAACTTGAATCGACAACGCTTGTTTCGCATCGATAAATTTAATCAAAATCGGAAACTTGTCATATTGTTGCGCTTTCTTTCCTAACTTCGCTTTGTCCAATCCATTTAAATACTCGATAAAAGTTTTTCCTTTCAAAACACCATTTTCAATGATCGATGGACCATCCTTATGGGCACTCAATTCCCAAGCCTCTGCTATTTTATCGGCACTGCTTTTCATTGCATATCGCGTTTTTAATTGATTCCCACCCCATAAATAGTCCTTATAAGCGGGAGATAATCGCATCATTTTCATATAGTCGCCTCCTGTATAATAACATCTTTCTATATACTTCTATATTTTATCATTTTTTATAATGTATTACTATTGTATACCTTGTTAGAAATAAAAAAAGTGATACATAACATACCACTATAGTGTACTTGTATTGTTGTAAGCCAAACAAGCAGCGCCAATAAGTCCACTATCTTCATCTAAATTTGATTTTTTCATCGTAATAAGATGTCCCAATCCTTTATATACTTTTGCTTTTGTACGACTTTCAACGTCCTCAACAAAGCCATCAATCTTCAAAGCAACACTTCCGCCTAAAATAAAAATTTCAGGATCAACCATCGCAAAAATTGCTGCACATAAATTTGCCAAATACTCTTTAGCATCCTCCATAATTTCTTTCGCAATATCATTTCCTTGCCTTGCCAAATCATTTACTTCTCCTGCATGGGCAACATTAAGTCCAGCTTTTTTTGCCCGTGTTGTAATGGCTGTTCCACTGGCAATTGCTTCAATCCCACCTGGTAAAATACTGCCATGACTAGGACCATCTTTCCACATAATCACGTTTGCAACTTCATTCGCATATCCGTGTGCACCTTGAAAGATTTGCTTATCAATCACAAGTCCCGATCCCAATCCGGTTGATATCGTTAAAAACTGTACATAGCGTACATCTTTTCCTTGTCCAATGGTAGCTTCTGCTAAACATGCCAAGTTGGCATCATTCTCTAAGAAAACCGGCAAGCCACTAAGTTTACTTAAAACCTCAACAATCTTAAAATTTCGCCACGCACCATGTAGATTGGGTGTATCTAATACGACGCCATGAAGTAAATCCAATGGTCCAGGACAGGAAAGACCAATCCCCACAATATCCTTATCAAAAGATGCCACGGTATCCGTTATTTTTTTTAGCGTTATTTCCGGTTGTTTTGTGTCGGTAGCAAATTGTACACGCTCTAATAAACGATACGTTTCATCAATCAAAGCGACCCTCGTGTTGGTTCCTCCAATATCAATACCAATGGCATATTTCATGGTTAATCTCCTTTTCCCTTATACATATACTTATTATGCCTATCTTATCATGTATTTGTCTTCAATAGTACCTTATCTCATTCAATAATGTGAATATTTTTTTTCTTGCGAACCTCTTTTGGTAATGCATTCGTATAAATTTCACATTCATCCATATCAAAAGCCTTACCCGCAAATACATTATAAAACTTACTTTCGTCAGCCACGATCAAATACTTTCGTGATTGTCGTTTCACTTGACGCTGATATATAGCCTGTTCTATCGTTGGATACGTAATTCCATGTGTCTTATCAATACCACCACAGCCAATAAAAGCAATATCAAAATTCATCGTCTTTACCATATCTTTTGCCAAAGAGTCAAAACATGCAAAAGAAGTTTTTGAAACTTTTCCACCAATTTTAATAATATCATAAGATACCTTTTGAAAAGGTGTAAAAGAAGTGAAATTTGTGACAATGGTTACCTCTTTATTGATAAAGGGTATCATTTCCATAACTGTTGTTGATGAATCTAAATAAATCATATCACCATTTTTTATCATCGATACCATATATTTTGCAATGTGAATTTTATCTTCCATATTTTGGTGTTTTTTTGTCGCAAAAACATCTTCGTAACTATTATGCTTAAGTCTAACATCACCACCATGAAACATAATAATTTTATTTTCGGCTTCTAAAAATTTCAAATCACGCCGAATCGTTGAAGCACTTACCTTTGGGAATACTTGTAGAAATTGTTCAATTGTATAGACATCATATTGTAAAAGAATATCTAATATCCTACTCTGTCTTTCATACGCCAACATACGCACTCCCCCAGTCATTAAAATCCGTTATTTTCACTTACCTTTTGATACCAATATCCCGACGCTTTAATCGATCGTTTTTGGGTTTTAAGATCAACCGCAATAAAACCATAACGATTTTTATATGCATTGTTCCAAGACCAACAATCAAATCCACACCATGCATGATAACCAAAGCAATGACTGCCTTCTGCTATTGCTTTGTGTAACCACTGCAAGTGTTCTTTGTAAAAGGAAATACGGTATGTGTCGTTGATTTTTCCACTTTCATCACGATACTGTTGTTCGCCCTCAACACCCATTCCATTTTCCGAAATAAACCATGGTGTATGCGGGTATTTATCTCTCATTACGATGGCAATATCATATATCGCTTGTGGATAAATCTCCCATCCGCGATAAGGATTGATGCGTTTTTGTGGCCAATCATAAGGTTCAAAATAACGATCCGGCATCCACTGTTCAAAAGCATCATCTGCTAATGCTTCTTTTCTTGCTTTTACGCGTCTTGGATGATAGTAATTCACACCCAAAAAATCAACGGTATTTTCTTTGATGATGTTTGCATCTCCATCTTCACTCTTCCATAATACACCATCACGTTTCAGTATTTCTACTAATTTCTGTGGAAATTCTCCATGAATGGCGGTTTCCACAAAGACATTGTTGAAAAAATCATCCACAAATTCGCTAGCTTCTACATCTGCCTTACCGTTTGTAGCTGGGTAGGCTGGTGTGAGATTTAAAATCGTTGAAATCTTTGCACCATTTTCATGTGCCTTACTTTTTTTAAAAACGGCAATGGTTTTCGCCGTAGCCAATACTTGATGATATATGATTTGTAGCGCATCCTCTCCTTTTCCAATATATTTTGGATAATGGAAACCATACATATACGCTGCCTCTGGTACCACCATTGGTTCATTAAAGACTGCCCAATACTTTACGCGATCACCAAACAAATCAAAGGCAATCGCTGCATACTTCACAAATAAATCAACAACTTCTCTTGCATACCAACCATTATATTTTTGTTGAAGTTCCATCGGCATATCAAAATGATATAAATTGATCACTGGCTCAATACCAGCTTTTATAAATTCATCAATCATATCACTATAAAACTTGCTTCCCGCTTCATCCACTTCTCCTGTCGTAAAGTCTTTGATTAAACGTGTCCACTGGATACTTGTACGAAAAGAATTCATTCCCACTTTCTTCAACAAGCGAATATCTTCGCGATAGGTTTCATAGAAATTACTTGTCGTAAAGGGACCTACACCATCAAAAAATGCGGTCTTTTCGCTTTCATACCAATAATCCATAATGTTTTTATGCACTTTTTGGTGAAATCCTTCACTTTGCGGTCCAGAAGTTGCTGCACCCCACCAAAAATTCTCTGGAAATTTATACTTTAACATACCTTCTTCCTCCTACATATCAATTGGTGAACCTTCAATATCTGTAAATTCGAATTCGCCTTTTTGAACCATGTCATGATAAAAGCTCGCTGATTTTTTAAAGCGACGTTTACGATTATTTTTTAGATCCACTTCAATAAGTCCATAACGATTTTTAAAGGCATTAAGTGGCGAACAATTATCCATACCTGCAAACAGCCAATAGCCTTTGCAGTTGCATCCTTCACTCACTGCTTTTAATAGCCATGCTAAGTGTTCCTTGATGTAGTCAATGCGATAATCATCGATAATCATGCCTTCTTGATTACGATACACATCTTCATTTTCTACACCCATCCCTGATTCCGCAACCACCCATTCAATATTTCCATATTCATCACGGATACGCAAAGCGGCATCATATATGGCTTTTGGATAAATTTCCCATCCGCGATAAGGATTCATCCGTTTTCCTGGCATATCATACTCGCTATAATATTTTTTAAAATGGAAGAATTCATGATTCCATTCGTATTCTGCGCCCTTCACACGAAGCGGTTGATAATAATTCAATCCTAGTATATCAATGGTGTTTTCTTTAATAATATCAAAGTCTTCTTTTTCATATTCAAACATACAATTCTCTGCCTTCAAAACATCAAGCAATTGTTTTGGATATTCACCCTTGATGGCGGTATCCATAAACGCACCCCAATATAAAGCGTCTGCAATCGTTTTTGCCTTTTTATCTTGCACATTATCGTCTGAGCGCGCATAGATAAAGGCAGGATTGATAATCATTCCAATTTTTCCATCTAATTTTAATGCACGATATTTAGCAATAGCTTTGGCACTTGCTAAAACTTTACCATGTATCCAATTCATGGCACGCTTTGTATCACATCCATAAGGCCACCAAAATCCATCCATAAAACAAAGTTGCGGAATTACGATGGGTTCATTAAAGGTATAAAACTGTTTCACTTTATGTCCATAGCGAGTAAACACTTCCTGTGCGTATTGCACATACATATCAACAACTTTGCGAGATGCATAACCATCGTAATGTTCATAATAATAGGCTGGCAACTCCCAATGTTCTAAACATACAATGGGTTCAATTCCATTCTCTAAATAGCAATCAATAACATCATCATAGTGTTTTGCTTCTACTTCATTTACTTCGCCCGTCTCAAAATCTGCAATAAACCGTGACCAGTCCGGATTAAAGCGCACCTGTTGACAGCCGGTTTGTTTTAACAGCTGAATGTCTTCTTTGTAGCGTTCATAATGCTCACAAGCTTTGGTTGGGCCATAGCCCTCAAACCAACGCTCTGGATGCGCGCGATACATCAAATCAGGAAAATGTAAATGATCCTCTTTTTTATTATGGTTTCCTTCCACTTGCCACGCTGGCATATTTGCGCCGATTTTGAAATCGTTAGGAATTTTATATTTCATTTTACACCTTCCCTTCTATATACTCAATATTCGTTTTAGCTACGAAATCATACATGGTCGATTTTCCTAAAAGTGCCAAAACAATATTCACTATCAGAAGCAGCCATAAACCATCTGCAATGAGGGCTGCGCTTCCACCAATCATATTTGCCAATACATAAGAAACTACACCACAAGGGTTGATGATCAACAGTTTCAATCCTCCTCTTATAAATAGGCTTGACACATGAAACGGCACCATTTTCGTTTTTAGTATTTTCTTTGAAATGGTTTTACCACCAAAGAAAATAGGAATACATACTTCATAAATAAAGAGCACACCAATATACAAAAAAAGAAACGATGGTTTGCTCATAATATTCGCAAACAAATCCCCATACGCTGATAAATTTCCACTAAAAGCCATATACTTTTCAATTCCAAAAAAGTATATCAAAATCATGATATACATAAGCAAATACCAAATGGCATAATCAATTAAAAAACCTAATGACCGTGTCATCTTTATATTTTTCATATTATTCCCTCTCAATCCTGTTTAAGCGTTCATTCGCAAAAACTTAATTACATCTACATGCATATATCTCTAAATTTTAAAATAGGATTAGAATTTAAAATCCTAATCCTACAAGTTACAATTTTATTGATTTGTTTCTGCTTGAAGCTGTTCTTGTTCATTTTTGTATTGTGCATTTCCCGCCAATACAAACGGAATAAATACCACCACATTAAGCGCAATACATACCAACTGATATATACCACCCATAATAGATCCCGTACCAATCATTCCACCAAAGAACATCGGCATTGTCCATGGTACTACATAGCGGAATACTGGCATTAATCCAAACTTGATAAAGAGCATCCCAATAACGGTGTTCAACAGTGGGTTTAATACATAAGGAATCAACAATAATGGATTCAAAACAATTGGAATTCCAAATGCCAATGGTTCTTGTACATTGAAAATCATAGCTGGTAAACCAACTTTCGAAATAGCTCGCCAATCATCTCTTTTAGAAGCTATAAAGATGGCAATCGGTAGTGCAATCACATGTCCCAATCCCGCTTCGAAGAAACCGTTGGTAAAAATGTAAGATGTTTCACCTGCCTGATTAGCAAGCTGCGCTGGCATATATACTAAATTTTGAATAACCGCAGTTACATTGTGACCATGGATTCCAAACCACCAGAAAATCCAAATTAAAAATTGATAAATAAGTGAGAATCCCAAACCTTGCGAAAAGCCCATAAGTGGCGCTTGCAAAGCAGCATATAATACATCATTGAGTGCTGGTTGACTAATCCATGTCAAAATTGATTGGAATAGCGTAACCATAAATAGTACAATAATTACCGGAATCAACACCGCAAAAGAATTCGAAACTGCAGGAGGAACACTCTCTGGCATTTTGATTAGAATTTTTTCACTTTTTACCAATTTACAGTATATCCACGTAACGACCGTTGTTGTGATAATGGCAGTTAATACTGCAGAACTTCCAAAATAAGCTGTTGAAAAAGCTCCAATGATATCTCCTGATTCACCCGTAACTGTTGCTGGTGTAATTAATAAATAACAAACCAGTGCCAATACCGCCGCAATAAATGGATCTTTATTCTTCCACATCTTTGCCAATCGATAGGCGAATGTTAATACCAATAATAACGAAAATATTCCAAACGTTACGGTTACAACGGAACCACAAAGTCCTTGCAACTTACGACACATCTCAACAAATCCTGAATTTAAATACGCTTCACCTTCTAAACCAGTGAAGACCTTACCTAAATTCAACCCTAAATCCCCTAAAATAGTTCCTGTTGGTTCAAATACCACCCAGTTGAAAATCCCAAAAAAGGAACCTCCAACAATAAATGGAATTAAGGAACTAAAGGAATCACGCATTGCCAATAAGTATTTATTGCTGGAAACAATATTTGCTAATGGCATTAATAATTTTTCTAATTTTTGAATAAATGTTTGCATTTCACTTCTCCCTTCTATGTATTATTTTTTGATCAAGTTTAATGCTTGTTGCAATACAGCTTCACCATTGATGGTTCCATAATTGCGCATATCAATTAACGCAATCGGACAAACTCCATTTACCAACTTTTCAATCGTTGGCATCATATGACGAATTTGAGGTCCTATCAGTACACAATCAATTTTGGATTGTTCTAATACCTCTTCAAGCACTTCAACTGAATATGCATCAATTTCTACGTCAATCCCTAGTTCTTTAGCACTTTTTAACATTTTTTGTACTAATACTGATGTAGACATACCTGCATTACAAGCCAACACAATTTTCATAAGAAGTTCTCCTTTCTACTTTTATGATAGCACTTACAAACTTATGAAGTAAATAATATTTATCTAAATAATTTCATTTTTTACCATTTTCCCATAAATGGTTTAAATATCCAGTATATAAAGGATTATTTTGATTTATATGCGTCCATTTTGAAACCATATAAGGAGATTTTATTCATTATTTGTGCTTAATTATGAAAATATATGGAAATAAAATGTTGTTCGTGTTTTAGAAAGTTGCCTTTTGTTGTTGTTTCTTGCATAATGAGGTCAAATATTGATAATAGGAGGCAATCATGATGAAAGAATTAAAATTTCCTAAAGACTTTTTATGGGGTGGCGCTTCTTGGGCGAGCGGTTTTGAAGGTGCAAGATGTGAAGATGGAAAATCCTTAGACGTGTGGGATGATTGGTTTGCGCGCGAGCCAGAACGTTTTTATGATCAAGTAGGACCAAATTCCACACTCAATATGTACCACCGATATAAGGAATTTGTTCAATTATTAAGCGATTTGAACATGAATTCCTTTCGCTTTAGCATCAGTTGGGCACGTTTTATCCCCGACGGGAAAGGTGAAGTCAATCAAGCAGCTGTAAGCTTTTACCAAAATCTAATCGATGAATTGAAAAAACATGATATTGAACCGATCATTTGTTTATGGCATTTCGACTTACCACTTTGCATGCAGGAGATTGGTGGATGGTTAAGTCGTAAGGTTGTTGAATACTTTACAAGCTATTGTGAACATGTATTTTCTTACTTCGCGAAACAAGTAAAGTACTTCGTTGTTTTAAACGAAGTCGGTGTTTTACCACAAGGCGGTTATCTTTATGATTTTCAACCACCCAATCGTATTGACTTCAAAGAGTCAATTCAAGCAGGATACCACCTTTTACTTGCTCAAGCCAAAGTCATTGCATGTTATCGCAAACATCACTACAACGGAGAAATCGGAACGGTATTAAACCCAAATCCTGTATATCCACGCAGTGACCATCCAGAAGATGTGAAAGCAGCTAAATTTGTTGATATGATTCGTGAACGCTTTTATCTAGATGTATCGATCAAAGGTGAACTACCGAAAGATTTTTTAGCCTTTGTTAAAGAATATAGCCTTACCCCTAAAATGGCGGTTGAAGACACACAAGTATTAAAAAATAATACTGTTGATTTTTTGGGTGTTAACTATTATCAACCTTGTCGTGTGCAAACTCCTGACAGTAACTGGGAAGATACGAAATTAAAGTTCTATCCTGAAAATTCACGACAAAAACAATCGGATCACTTTCCAAAGAAAGGGCAATTGATGCCCGAAAAATTTTATAAGATATATGATAAGCCCGACAAAAAAATGAATTTTTCTAGGGGCTGGGAAATTTATCCAAAAGGTATTTATGATACGCTTATGCGCTTAAAAAATGAATATGGAAACATCAAATGTTACATTGGTGAAAATGGCATGGGGGTTGAAAACGAGGAACAATTCATCGATCAAAATGGTCAAGTCAATGATGCATATCGTATTGAATTTTACGATGAACATCTCTATTGGGTACACAAAGCCATCCAAGAAGGAAGCAATTGTTTCGGTTACCATGTTTGGGCACCTTTTGACAATTGGTCGCCAATCAATGCTTTTAAAAACCGTTATGGTTTTTACCGCTACGATACAAAGGACAAGTCATTGACGATCAAAAAATCAGGATTATGGTTTTCGAATGTTTGTAAAGATAATGCACTAAAAAGATAGCAGATACATTTCAGCATACAATAAATCTTTTGTGTCCGTTTACTTGTATACATATATTCACAAAAAAAAGGTGATCATTTTACTAATCAACCTCTTTAAATAGCCTTCTTAGTATTTTTATGATTAACATAATATACTATCTGTGAACTTATATATATATATCTAATCTTGAGAAAATTGGTTCATAGGAGTTCTTTATAATTCCAACTTCATTTTACAATACAGGAATGTAACTTAGGTTAAAAAAAGACTTGCCACTCAGGTGCGTTCATGCTATTATAATATAGCATTCGCGCCTGAATAGCTCAGTTGGTAGAGCATCCGGCTGTTAACCGGCAGGTCACAGGTTCAAGTCCTGTTTCAGGCGCCATAATTAGGCGCGAACACCGTATTAATCGGTGTTTTTTTATGTTTTTAAAATCCTTTTCTTTTCAATATTCACATCTGTGACAATATTTTGTGATAAGAAATTAATTTTAACACGATAAATATTAGAGTTATACTAATAAGCTGTGATTATATTTTCAAATTGACTATGCTCTCCAAAATTGAGTAAAATATTCTCATTTAATGTATTCACTATATTCTGTTGTGGATTTGGGAACATATGCCCATAGACACTTAAAACGATTTCTACAGTATCGCCAACTCGGTCTGCTATTTCATATGGGTTTAATCCTTTTGAAATCAAATAACTTACATGAGAGTGACGTAATCCGTGTACAGTAATTCTTTTTATTCCAGCCTTCTTCGCGATATTATCTAAATGTCTTTTTGGAGTATTCTGCCCAATAGGTTTTATTCCACCAAATACATAATCATCTTCACTATAATCTGGATTCATCATTTCATGTTGTTGATGCATTAATAACAAACGTTTAACATTTATATCCATAGCTACAATATGCGAACCTCCATTCTTTCTTCCACTCAATATTTTCTGTTCTTCCTTTGTTTTAACACTATCTTTTTTTATCTTGTCATTCACATGTCTATTAATTGTAATGATATCTGTTTTGAAGTCCATATCACGCCATTTAAGACCTCTTACTTCACCTTTGCGCATTCCTGTTAAATACAGAACCGAAAGCAAGCAATACCACTTAAAATGCGTCTCATGCTTTATCGCTTCATTAAACTCATCATCTGTCCAAAACTTTAGATCATCATGTGTTTTTATAATTTTTAGTGACCCAAATTTCTCACATGGATTACGCTCTATATAATCATATTTAACTGCATAATTCATAATAGCCTTTAATAAACTAGTAACATGATTAATAGATTTATTTTTATATTTTTTTCCTTTTGGAGTTTTCTTTTTCAGCATTATGGACTGTAGTTCTTTTATATCATTCATTTTTATTTCATTAACATGCTTTTTTCCAAAATGCTTCTTAATATGTAATCTATATAAACTTTCTGCACTATATGCACTCGAACTTTGATTGATTTCTAAATATTCAATATATTCATATGCTACTTTGTCTAAAACATTTTTCCGGGATATCTCTACTTCTAGTTGCTCAGGATAACCCATCTCAGCTCGAAGAGCATCACTTTTTGTACGAAAACCTCTTCTTGTAGTTTGTTTTCCATTTATATAGAATATACAAAACCAAGTTCTTCGCTTTTTATCTTTATAAACTGCCATTTTATCTACCTCACCTTTAAATTTTTCTTTATATAACTTATCGATAAGTTTAGTAGCTAACAAAATTATTAATTGCTTAACCATTCATCAAAAAATTCTTTAACAATTCTTATATTTGTTCCTATCTTCTTATATCTAAAATGATTTTCTTTAACTAACTCATAGGCTTTTTTCCTCCCAATTTTCAAAATGATCATAATGTCTTTTACAGTGTAAACTTGCTCATTACTTATCATTGCACTAATTTCTCTCTCCATAACTCTTCCTCCTATATATTAGTTATTTGCTTCATTTCTATCCATTGTGCAAACATCACTTTTACACATTTGTATTTTATAATTTTACTTTCATAGATAATCATACAACTAGCAATACAGTTATCTATGAAATGAGGATAGCAAAAGTACATATCCTCATTCAAAACTATTTCTTTCATCATTATTCAACAAATGTTGGTAAAACACTTTCATAAGTATTTCAACTTCTCCCCCGCCAGGAAGGTACTATTACAGCACAAGTATCATTATGCTCTTAATGTATCATCGCCAAACTTTTACCAAGAGTTTTTTATATGTTAGTATTTATCGCTCATATCATTGCGTACCCATATCATGGCTCATATTAAAAGAACGTGTTAAATAATGGTATTCGATTTTCAAAGATCTATTAAGACGTATGTCCTTCAATAACCACCACGTTTAAACTCAATTTGTCTCGGTTCAAAAATATTTTCCTAATATTACTTTTAAATTTCTTAGATCTAACAATATTGAAGATGATATTCTACTTCTATGAACTCCCTCAATTTTTGCAATTTGCTTCATTGACATATCTAAATAATAGTACATATATATTCTTCTTGATTGTTTTAATGGAAGCATATGAATTGCATCAAAAAGAATTTTTTCCGTTTCCTTCTCTTCATATTCTTTTTGTGGTGTCTTAATATAGATAACAACACTATTTTCTATACCATCTTTTCTGTCTAAAGAATAATAGGCTTTATTTCTTCGAACTTTTTCTCGATAGTTTTTTTCTTGCCTTTCATACTCTTTGAACACATCATATACAGCCTCATTTATTTCAATTATTTGATCTTCACTAATAAATGGATAAATATCTTTTAAATTAACTTTCATTATTTTTCCTCCGTTAAGTAAGCTACTTCTATAACCAACTCAACGAAGGTGGTGCACGAGCATTCACAGAATGTAGTGCGGTATATTTAACAACTGCAACAACTAAATATTCAACTATTCTATAGCAAATAAAAATCCCTTCTTATGTAGATATTTAAGAGGGATTAATAGAAATCTATTCACACATTTTTTTATACAAAACATTTTCTCTATCCTCCTATAACAACCACTTTTCTTTACTGATAATTAACTTTCAGTTTGATTTAGTTGTCACCTATTTAGATGTCAAAGAACCATATCTTCATATACCACCATGTGAAATCAAAAATTGTCCTGCTTTATATAAAAATTATTAAATTCGTATTCCTTTATACTTCTTCTATTTCTACAAAAAAACACCTCCTTTCAGAGATGCTTATATTGCATAAAGGTACAAATATAGTCCGTATTATACAGTGATATAATCATATTGGTTAGTCTATTATTGGTAATTTTCCATAGTTGCTTCATCCAATAGTAGATACTATTGCACTGCTTTACTAAACTATTCCTTAATTCTTCGATTTGCCCATTTCCTATCATCTCTCTTCGATTCAATATTTCTTTTATACTGGTGACGATTTATTGAGCAAAAATATATTTATATTATTAAAATATATTTTTTTCTTTTCACAAATAATATTTCTAATAGAATTTACACATAACAAAATAAAATAAAACGAGACTTTTAATTTAGCCTCGTTTTGTTTCCTGTTTATATTTATTGATTTACGTAAAATAAGCAATAGTATCAACTCCGTTAGATCGCATGTGAATAAGGAGGCTCACAACCAGTATGTCATTACAAATAGGAATAAATCGATAAAATGGTTTACCGGTTTACCATTCTATTATATACTATTCAAGATAATTATGTCAATTTGTAAAATTCATTTAAAAAAGCAGCTAACTAAATCAATGTTATTGCTGCTCAGAATGATAATATGTAGTTAAAGTATTTTATTTGTTATTAAATTGAGTAGACTCATTCCAACTAACATTACAACTTAAAACTTGCTGATGATTAATTTCATTTCGACTCTCTATTTGATCAATTAGAATAGTTGCTGCTTGCTGTCCTTCTTGAAATGCGGGTTGAACGATTGTAGAAACACTTGGTGAAGATAAATTTGTCCATTCTGTATTATCAAAACCTAGCAAACCAATATATTCTTGATATTCTTTAAATTGCTCTTTTAGAACGACAAAAACTGCAGGTAACGCCCAACAATTGGGAACAAATATCATTGTTCTAATTTCCTTATTCACGTGTGACAAAATAAACTTGCGAATTTTTTCTACATTAGAGTCTGTATCATAATCTTCTATAATTAGTTTTTCATATTCAATATTACTATCGCCTAGAGCATCTATAAACCCCTTTGCGCGTTCCATCCTTGTTGACAGAAGACTTGGATCAGCTGTAATAAGTAAAAATCTTTCATATCCCATAGTCAATGTTTCCTTTGTAGCATCATATGTAGCATCGTAGTTATTCGTTTTCACCCAGCTTGATTTATTATCATAAATCTCACTATCAAAAAATACAGTAGGTTTATTTAATTCTGCTAGCCTGTTTGAATGTCTCCTAAATTGTGATGTTGGTTGAACTATAAATCCGTCAACGCCCATAGACAGCATTCGCTCAATATATGTTCCTTCATAATTCGAATCATAATTTGAATTACCTACAATTATTTGATAGCCTGACTTATTCGCAACATCCTCAATGCCTTTTACAATTTGATTTGAAAAAGCGTTTGTAATATCGCCTATAATAACACCCATTAATTTCGAACCCTTCGAGTTCAATGTGCGAGCAACAATACTTGGCTTATATCCTGTATCCGCTATTGCCTTCTCAATTCTTTTTCTAGTTTCCTTTGACATTTTGGAGTCTTTTCCATTTAAATAAAACGATACTGTAGTCTTAGATACTCCTGCCATTTCAGCGATTTCTTTAATAGTTATTTTCTTACTCATTTATAATCTCCTAAGTCTTTACAAGTATTATATAAAAATAAACCAGTTTAGTAAACTGTTTACTTACAAATGATATATTAGATTTCATTTGTAATTCTTGTTAGAACCATAGTTTTCTTATTTGTAGTTTATTAAATGATGTAATAGTTTAAATATATGTTTCTATTATATTACAGTTGCCAATAATTATAAACTCACCATATGCAGCCGGCACAAAGATACTATCTCCTTTTTTAAAATCAATACTTTGTTGCTTTGATATGACTTCTCCTGAGCCTTCTAAAATAATTAATGAATGAAAACTTTTACTTGTTGCTTCTAATCTTATTTCTTTGCTCACTTTGTATTCAATTGTTGTAAAATATTCACTTGCAGTTAACAATGTTTTAGAACAGCTATTATCCATTGCCTTTTTTACTACTAGTTCACCATTTTTTCGCTAGGAGTTAAACAGCTGACATCCACTGCTTCTTGAATGTGTAATTCTCTTGGTTTTCCATTCACTCCTACTCTACCGAAATCATATACACGATAAGTAGAATTAGAATTCTGCTGAATCTCGCAAATTAGACATCCTGCACCAATCGCATGAATCGTGCCTGCTTTGATAAAAAAGCAATCACCTTTTTTTACTTCCACTTTATTTAAAACATTTAAAATTGTATCCTCTTTAATATGCTTCATAAACTCTTCTTTGCTAAGATTTTGATTTACCCCATAGTATAAAAATGAACCTGGCTCACAATCAACAATATACCACATTTCATTTTTTCCATATTCGTGTTCTACACGCAATGCATATTCATCATCCGGATGTACTTGAATAGACAAGGCTTCTTGTGCATCAATAAATTTAATAAAAATTGGAAATTGATCAAAATGTTGCGCATTTTCTCCCCAAATTGATTTCCCCATTATACTTAAATATTCAATAAATGTTTCTCCTGCATATTCTCCCGTTGTTATCATTGATGAACCATCAGGATGAGCACTCAACTCTCAAGCCTCTGCTATAATATCCAAGTCTGTTTTCATGTTATATACATCTTTTAGCTTTGTTCCACCCCAAATATAATCTTTGAAAGTAGGCTTTAACTTAATTATTTCCATCATTCATTTCCTTTCAATTGAGATACACCTATGCTTATTCATCAAATAGAGTATCTGCCAAGCCAACCAGAGATAAGCCTGCTACATATTTTTTATGATAACTTTCAAACTCTTCTATATCATTAGAATCCGCCATTACAGTATCTAACTGAATATCATGGAAAACTTTAGTCATTAGATAATTATCTAATGAAATAGAACTATGGTTCATATAACTTGCTAGTATTGCCATTCCCCATGCTCCACCTTCACTGGCAGTTTTCATTATTGAAATAGGAACATTGAGCGCAGAAGAAAGAGTATTTTGTCCAACTTGTTTTGTTTTGAACAATCCTCCATGGCCTAAAATAAAGTCAATCTCTATTTTTTCATTTTTTTGAAGGATATCCATTCCAATTTTTAATACGCTTACTGCAGAGAAAAGTTGCATTTTCATAAAGTTAGATAATGATAAATCACTATTAGAATCTCTAATAAATAACGGATATCCTTTTCTTATTTTCGTTATGTGTTCCCCTGCATGATAATTATAAAGAAGTATATTTTCATCAATCAAATCACCATCCATTGCTTTCATAACTAACTGATTAATTAAAACATTGTAATCCATTTGAATATTAAATGTTTCAAACAGTTCTTGAAACAATTTCATCCATGAGTTCAATTCGATAGTACAGTTATTGACATGAACCATTGCTACTAAATTTCCTTCTGGTGTTGTAACAATATCAATTTCATCATAAACCTTTGATAATTCCTTATCTAATACCACCATTGAAAAAATGCTTGTCCCTGCTGAAATATTACTTGTTTTCTTTGAAATTGTATTTGTGGCAACCATGCCTGTTCCAGCATCTCCCTCTGGAGGACAAAACAAAATCCCACTCTTCAAGTCTCCTTCAGGATCTAATAATAATGCTCCAGAATCCGTCAGATACCCTGCATTTTCACCTGCTTGTAGAACCTTTGGTAAAATGCTTCTTAACTTCCAACGAAAGCTTTTGTTTCTTATTAAATCTTCAAATTTAATTATCATATCATTATTATAATTCTTTGCAGTAACATCTATTGGAAAAATCCCTGAAGCTTCCCCTATACCAGTCACAAAATTTCCTGTAAGTTTATAGTGGACATATACAGAAAGTGTTGATAAATGTTCTATATTCTTAACATGTTTTTCAGCATTAAGAATTGCTTGATATAAATGAGCAATCGTCCAACGTTGTGGTATTTTATAATTAAATGCCTCAGTTAGTTCCTTTGATGCAACTTCTGTAAATGTATTTTGCCAAGTACGAAAAGGAGTTAAAATATTATTCTCTTTGTCAAATGCCATATATCCATGCATCATTCCACTAATTCCTATAAACCCAATTTTTTCTAATTTTATATTATATTTTTCTTTTACGCTTCGCTTTAAAGACTTATAACATTGTTGTATTCCTTTCCAAACATCATCAATCGAATACGTAAATATTTTATTTTCATATTTACTTTTCCATGAATAATTACCTGAAGCAATGAGATTATGGCTATTATTATCAATAAGTACAGCTTTAATACGTGTTGAACCCAACTCTATTCCCAAAGAGGTATTTCCATTTTTTATTATATTCTCTATTTGTTCAGTTTTCATTTATTTCTGCCTCTCTTTCACTTATTCAAAAGTATATGTAGTAGTACTACAAAATTTTTCTCCTTTTTTTAATATCATATCTGATTTTTCAGAAAAATTAATGTCGTTTGGCATCAATGAGGTTTCTATACAACATGCACACCTTCCGCGATACAAAGTTTTATTATGTCCATTAATGGGCTCTTTATAATTTGGAACAAACAAGTGAAATCCTGGCAAATCGGTTAAGACTGTTAACTTATGTTTTGTAATTTCATCATATAATTCAACAACTTTCTTTTTATCTTTATCAAAGACTAAGAAATGATCATAACCATCTGCAAAAATATTCTGTTCTGATTTCTTTTTCTCTAATATTTCACATATTTTTTGAGATTCAGAAAAGTCAAATGCTGTTCCTATAACTGATTTTAATTCACCTGTAGATAATCTATTTTTATCAATCAAAGCATAGTGAGATATATTTGCTTTCAAATATTGATTAACAATTGCTTGATTACTATCCCCTTGTAAAGAAAAATAGCTATGATTCGTAAAATTAACAATTGTATCTTCTGTGCTACTTGCTTCATATGTAATTGATAATTCATTATGAATTAATTTGAAATATACTTTAAACTTTAATTCACCTGGATATCCCTCTTCCATATGCGGACTTAAATATTCCAATACTACGCCATCATTTTTTATCGAATAAAAGAATTTTTTCCTATGAAATCCTTCTGCACCACCATGTAACGAATTTTTACCGTCATTACAAGCCAAATTATACACAACATTGTTAAGTGTGAACTTTCCATTCTTAATACGATTTGCCACTCTCCCTATAGTCGCTCCGAAATATGTTGTATTGTTATTGTATTGACTATACTCATCATAAGCCAACACTACATTCATATTATCTGATTTATGAATTATATTTGTTATTGTTGCACCTAAGTCAATAATTTTAACTATCAGTAAGTCTGATTCTAAAGTAAATTCTGTAATGTTTTCATTATTTAATATATGGATCTGTTTTATGATGGATAAGGCTTTATTGTCCATAATATGAATTTGGACCATGCTTTCTATTATAATGCTTATCTAGTAAGTCTTTTTGCATGGATTTAACCTCTTTATTTAATGTCAATGTTCCATATGCCATTTTAGCACATTCTTCCATAACCACTGCTTGATAAACGGCATTTATACCGTCAGTTCCCCAAACAAATGGTCCATGGCTATGTACAAGCACTCCTGGGACATTATTTGGGTTTATTTTCAAATTCTCAAAAGTTTCTACAATAACCGTGCCCGTCTCTTTTTCATAATCGCCTTCTATTTCAGCTTTTGTCATTAATCTAGTGCACGGAATTTCCCCATGAAAATAATCTGCTTGTGTTGTGCCTAGCGCTGGGATTCCTAACCCAGCTTGTGCAAAAACAGTTGCCCATCTTGAATGTGTGTGTACAACACCTTTTATATCTGGGAAATTCCTATACAATTCAATGTGTGTCATTAAATCACTTGATGGTTTCAAGTTCCCATCAACAACATTTCCATACAAATCACAAATTACAATATCTTGTGGTTTCATCTCGGCATATTCAACTCCACTTGGTTTAATTGCTATTATTTTATTATCACGATCTATTTCTGATACATTACCCCAAGTAAATGTAATAAGATTATATTTTGGTAACAAAAGATTTGCTTCCCAAACTTTCTTTCTCAACTCTTTGTACATAATATTATCCTTTCAACTTCCAAACTATATCATTCCATACAAGTTCTTTACGGAATTGATTCAAATCAAGATCTTTACCAATGTGAATAAATTCAATTTGCATGATTTCAGCAAAATCTCTCATAATTTCTGATGTTAAATCGTAACTCAAAACACTATGATGAGCGCCTCCTGCATATATCCATGCTTCAGTACCTTGTTCCAAATTAGGTAATGGTTTCCATAATACTCCAGCCACTGGTAAATTAGGCATATCATTTACTTGTTCTTGACACACAACATCATGACATATCATACGAAATCTATCTCCCATATCTACTAAAGTAACCAAGATTGCATTTCCTTTTTTTGCTTTAAATACTAATCGTGCTGGGGCTTCTCTATCACCTATACCTAAATCACTAACAATTATTTTTGGCTTTTCTGCAGAAAAACTTGGACATACTTCAAGCATATGCGATCCCATATTAATGCTATTTTCAGGATTCAAGTGATATGTATAATCTTCCATAAATCCTGTTCCTCCATTTTTATCTGCAGCCATTTGCTTCATAACTCTACAAAGTGCAGCAGTTTTCCAATCACCTTCACCTGCAAAACCATATCCATTTCGCATCAAATTTTGCACTGCCAATCCTGGAAGTTGCTTTAATTCTTGTAGATCTTGGAAATTTGTATGAAATGCATTATATTCTCCTTTTTCATTCATGCACTTTTCTATTGCTATTTCTTCTCTTGCTTGATATTGAATTGACTCAATATCATCAGTACTAAAATCATAATTATTTTTATATTCATTTAATTTTTCGCTGATTTCTTCTTTAGTAACATTATTTACATATTCAATGATGTCTCCTACTCCATAGTAGTCAACAACCCATCCTAATTTTATTGATGCTTCTACCTTATCTCCCTCAGTTACTGCAACTTCTCTCATATTATCAGATATTCTTAAAACTCGAGTGTTTTGGCTTTCATGTGCTCCAATAGCAGCACGCATCCAACCATCAACTCTTTCACATGTTTTTGTATCTTCCCAATATCCACTGATTACTTTTTGAGGTATGCGCATACGGGCTAAAATAAATCCATGCTCTCTATCTCCATGTGCAGATTGGTTTAAATTCATAAAATCCATATCAATACTTTCCCATGGAATATCTCGATTATATTGTGTATTAATATGTAATACTGGTTTCCTTAAAATATTTAATCCTGGTATCCACATTTTGCTTGGTGAAAATGTGTGCATCCATGTTATTATTCCAATACATGATTCATCGTCATTTGCTTTTGAAATCATATTATAGATTTCCTTTGAATTACGAACTACTGGCTTCCATACAATATTGCATGAAATAATATTGTTCTCATTCCATTTATTTACCATATCTTCGCTATGACAATCAACTTGTTTTAATGTGTCTTCACCATACAAATCTTGACTACCTACAATAAACCAAAAACTATATTTTACTAGTTTTTTCATTATAATTCTCCTTTCACCTTTTCGATCAACTCTATGAAATCGATTTAATTTCAGTATTATCAAAAATAATTTTTACATACTCATCGAACTCAATAAAATTATTTTCATCTAATTCATTTGCTAAAGTTATATCACAATCTTTAAACAAAATTTGGCAGTTTTCGCCGTTTCCTTTCATAATTGATTTCTTTCGAATACCTTCAATTTTTACATTATCAAATATTAACTCACGTAATGGTTTATTATTTTGCATCAATCTCTCTTCTCCATAAATATACTCAATAACTGCTGGAATATTTTTTATTTTAGAATTCTTAATTATTATCTTTTCTCCATTTTTTCTTATCACATCTGGTCTTATAGAATAATATTTAAACAATCTATGAGTTTCATATGTATTTTCTTTTATATGTGGATATTTTCCAGGACCTTCGATTATACAATCGTCAAATACCAAATTATATCCACCTATCCTGAACACATTGCATGCCGTATTCATATAGCATTTTTTTACTATTAGATTCTCAATATCATATCCTGCAAAACAATCATCACCTGTTTTAAGAGTACAATTATTAATTTCAATATTTGTACAATGATGCAAATTAAACCCATCATGACCTGCTAATATTGATACATTATTTGCATGAACATTCTCACAGTTGTCAATCTGATGAGACCAATTCGCACAATTAATAAAAGTATAACCTTCCATATGGATATTCTGACATTGACTGAAAACTATACCCATTGGACCACGAAATTTCTCTTCACCATTTGGGTCATAGCATTCCATTCCATCAATTTTTGAGCCTTTTTCTCCTTTTATTGTTATATTGTTTTCATTAAATGCACATATAATTCCATATGCATAGTATTCAGGAAGATTCCATGCTTTCACATAATAGTCATCATACAAATACCTTAAGGTGCTAGGAACTTTGAAATTAATATAATCCTCACAGTTCGTACTTCCTATTAATACTGCATTCTCTAATAAATGAAAGGTAATATTCGAATATAGACGTATACTACTGATTAAATAATTCCCTTCAGGTACTACAACTCTACCTCCACCATTTCTATGACAATCATCAATAGCATTTTGAAACGTTTCTGTCTGTAATTGATCTATATTTGACTTTGCGCCATAATCTAAAACATTATACCTATTCATTACTCATCCTCCTCATCATTTTCTAGCGAAAACGAATTCATATATTTTATTTGACATTGAGCACTTTCTACAATAGACTCAATTTTATCTGAAGATAACCTCTCATCACCCGGATATAGAGCGATTGCTAATGCAAGTGAAAGATTTACGCCACAAATCAAATGTGTATGTTCATTCATTAAAAAACAAAACGCTTGATTTACGCTTCCACCTTGCATATCAGTTAAAATAACCAATTCATCATCTTTATTTAGTAATTTTTTAAATTCTTCAATTTGGTCAATTAATGGTGTATCATTAACATACGCACTAATAGAATACACATTATTCATACTTGTCAAAAATTCTAAAGTCTTTTTCATTCCATCTGCTAGCATACTATGTGATGCTATTAATATTTTTCTCATTTTATTCTCCTCATATAATCATTAAAAAAGCGCTAATTAAAGCGCTTCATTTATGCACTAAGCACACCAAAGAAAGCAGCTACCATTGCAAAAACAATCACTACTATTATTAATTTAGACATACTAACATTTTTCTTTGCTAATAATTGATAGCAAATAAATGTAAATATTACAGGTAACATACTTGGCATTACTTGGTCAATTAATGGTTGAATTTCTTGTGTTACTTCCCCTGATGTAAATGTCAAAGGAACATTAATATTTACAACACCAGAGATTAATCCTCCAACAACTACTAGACCTAAAACTGAAGCAGCTTCTGTCAATGTATTTATTTTACTTCCTAATGATGATAAAATCTGTAATCCTTTATTGTATCCAAAGTGAACTAATCTTGTTCTTAAAAAGAATAAAATAACCCACATTGCACTCCATATTATTGATAATAAAGGATTGCCTTCTAATAACATGTAACCTGATAATGAACCCATAATAGTTGGAAACAATACGAATATTAAGGTATCTCCAATCCCTGCTAGAGGCCCCATCATACTAGTTTTAAAATCTATGATAGTATCTCTTGCTGCAGAACCCTGCGAATCTTCTAGTGCTAACACTGCACCAATAATTACATTAACCGTCCACGGATTTGAATTAAAATAGCGATAATGTGATAATAATGCAGATTTAAATTCTTCATCATCTTGATATATCTTTCTTAATGCAGGTGCTAATGAATAAGCAAATGTTCCACCTTGTAAAACTTCATAGTTTAGTGTTGAACATGACATCATCTGCCAACGATATGCAGCAGTTGTTATATCTTTTTTTGTTAATACTGTATTACTCATCTTCATCCTCCCCTAGACTTACTAGTGAAGCCTCATTATTTCTTCTATAAAAATCAAAAGCTAAAGCAAATCCAACAATTGCAATACCTAAAATAGGAACTTGTAGATACGCAGATAAAACAAATCCTATTAGTGCATAGTTTATGTATTTTTTTACTGGCATATATTTCAGCAACATTGAGAATCCAACAACAGGTAGTAATGCACCAGCTAAAGAAAGTCCCTGTGTTACCCATTCTGGAGTAACATCTAGGATTTGATTTATAAATGAAGCTCCTAATGTTACTGATAACAATACAGCAATCGCTGCTTCTAGCCCAAATAAAATCCAACAAAGCAATAGCAAACGCTGACCAGATTTTGCATTTCCTTCAGCTACCATTTTTTCTGATTTCCTTACAATTATTCCATTAATCAGGCGAACAATAATATCCATTTGGACACCTAACATTCCTACTGGAATTCCTAGTGCTAATCCTGCTTCTATTCCCTTACCAGTACCAACAGCAACAGCAGTTGCAATAATTGTTGCCCATCCATATCTTGGAGTGGATGACCCTCCTACTGCTGCAACTCCTAGAGACATCAATTGTAGAGTTCCCCCTACAACACATCCTGCCCCTAAGTCTCCTAATAAAAATCCTGTGACTGGTCCAATAATTCCTGGATAAATTAATCCAAATCCTTGTGGGCCCATTTCATCCATTTGCATTATAAATGCCAAAATTGTAACAATTACAATTTGAATCGGTTCTAACATTTCATTTCCTCCTAATATTCTACTTTAGAATCCGCAGGTACATACTGAATAAATGTATGAACACCTTCGTTCTTTATTTTATTCAAAAATTCTTCATCTTTTTCACTACATGAATATCTGCTTGATAGCTTTATAGTTTCATCAGGCAAATAACCAGATCCTCCAATATTCAATTCTTTTATTGATATACCATTATCCAATAAAAGCAAAAATGTCTCTGGTTTCTTTGCAACTACAAATACCCTTTTTCCTTTATATTTTCCCTCTTTAAAATTGTTAATTGCAGTTTCCAAAGTAATAATTGACAAGGGGATTCCTGCTGGTCTCGCAATTTTCATAATTTCCTTTTTCTGTGGATCTGAGGCTACTTCATCATCAATTATCATTAATCGCTCACATTTTGTATGTTGTGCCCACTGCGTTGCAATAATTCCATGTAATAGCCGATTATCCAATCTACCTAAAATAATATCCATACATTCCTCCATTCAGTAAAAACCTAACTTTATTTTCACTTGCACATCGATGTTTAAGTAATTACATATTATCATCAAACAAATAAAGAGTAAGTAGAATACATAGACAATAGGTGGACAATGTTTACCATATTTCATACTATAATCTCAATATTTTGAGTAATATCTATGTTTTATCACAAATAATTGCAAAAATAACTTTATTTTTTTTTGCAGGGTAGACAAAATCCACCCATTGATTTATACTCTAATTGCAAAGGAAAATATATAATGTGTAATTATCTATATAGCAAAATTCAAAGAGAAGCAACCTTTTTGTGGGGTGGGAGATTCATTAGCACTCCTAATTGGAAACATAAAAAACGTACCAGTAATTTTCACGAAATCATTATAGTCATTAGTGGGACACTACATATCCAAATAGGAGATAACACATTTTCTGCTAAAGAAAATACTCTTTTATTAATTCCAAAGGGAATGTTACATTTTGGAGTTGATATTTGTCCAGAAAATACATCTTTTTATTGGTTCCATTTTTTGTTGCCTGCTGACTGGGAAATAATTGGTAACGATCAAATTGAATTTCATTTAGAGGAGTATCCCTATAATAACGCTTTACTCCTCCCTTTATTCTCTGAACATATGGATTTCTCAAGAATAAATATATTAGCTAATCAATTATTAGATATTTTAACTAGAAACGAAAGTAATAGATTTTATCTTGATTTTTTCTTAACTAGCTTCTTAATTGAAATAACTGAAGAACTTGCCTTTGACAAAATGGGTAAGAATATTCTTCACATTGAAGGGAAAACTCTAGCATATATAACCGAATGGATTAAAACCAGTTTAGATCAAGATCTTTCTTTAGAAACTATTGCCAAAAAGTTTAGTTATAGTAAATCTTATCTTTCTAGAATGTTTTCTGATAAAATGAATATTACACTTACTGAATATATTAAAAATTTACGAATTGAAAGGGCGAAAGCATTGCTAAGTAATCTTTCCATATCTATTGAAGAAATTGCGGAACTTTGCGGCTTCAACGACGAAAAATATTTTATGCGATGTTTCAAAAAACAAGAATTAATGACTCCATCTCAATATCGCAATGCTTTTAGCAAAAGCAATCTAAATAACAAATAGTCAATTATAGTTTGTTTCCCCACACTTCGATTTGAGATATCGCAGGATATTCTGATGGTAATGCTTCTTGTTGCATTTTCTTGAAACAAACCCATGATATTCGTTTTTTTGGAAATCTTATTGATTGTCCAAGACCGTTTTTCCTTAACTTCAATTTAATTTCCTCACCATTTGAAAAACAAATCATCATTTCTTTAAAGTAATTATCATGCGGAAAGTCAGCTCTTAAATAAATAACTATATGATTAGATTCGACTTCACAACCAAAATCTATCATTATCCACGCATTTTTCTGTCTACTAATTCCCCACGAACTATGAGGCCAACTCCCATGGTTACACGTTTCAAAAATACCATCAATTATGTTGCGTGCGTAAAATTGTGGATTATCAGTATTTACATTAGAAGATGCATGTGGATATATTCCAGTATTATTATTTACATCCATACTATTTAATGCTAAATTAACATAATTACCATATTCTTCATCTTTTAAATATTTCGCATATCCCCAATGCCTTTCACCACAAAATGCATTTTCTCCATATGGCTTACGTTCATTATCAAACGGAACTATGAATTCCATTGGCTTAGTTATATATAGAATACTTTCTGCCAAACAAGAATCCAAAGTTATACGCACATAATTCGGATAAGTATCACAAGATAATATAACCTTATCAAAAGGGTTGTATTTTCCTCTGAAAGAAATAGTTACTTCATTTTCTCTGGTATTTTCATAATATAAGCGATTATTTTTGTCATAAATTGATATTGTTATTTTCATATTTATACTTGTCTCCTTGTTCTAATAAAATAAGAGATAACAATGAATTTCGTTACCTCCTATTTTTCTATTACGGTTGTTTTCCAATATAAGCTAAAATTCCACCATCAACATACAAAATATGACCATTAACAAAATCACTTGCCTCACTTGCTAAAAATACTGCTGGCCCTTCTAAATCTTCTGGTGTTCCCCAACGCGCTGCTGGTGTTTTTCCTATAATGAATTGATCAAACGGATGTCTACTTCCATCAGCTTGTTTTTCTCTTAAAGGAGCTGTTTGTGGAGTTGATATATATCCTGGTCCAAATCAATTACATTGAATATTGGCCTCACCATACTCACTACAAATATTTTTCGTTAGCATCTTCAATCCGCCTTTTGCAGCTGCATATGCACTAACCGTTTCACGTCCTAATTCTGACATCATTGAGCAAATATTAATGATTTATCCATGGCCTTTTTTTATCATTGATGGAATTACTGCTTTAGAAACAATAAAAGGTTCATTTAAATCAACAACAATTACTTGCCTAAATTATACATCAGTCATATCAACCATTGGAATTAGTTTTATAATCACTGAATTATTTACTAAGATATCAATTTTTCAAATCTATCTTTCAATATTTTCAATCATTTTA
>JBKEBQ010000046.1:0-48479 GCA_047973225.1 Breznakia sp.
TCAAGCCTTAATCTTTCTACTTCAGTTAAGCTTTTACTCGCGTGCAAAGCGGAAAATCTATTGCCAGTTTTTTTTCTTGTTTTCTAGTCCTTTTTCTCCAAACTTTTGATATTTATCTAACCATGTCCAAATTTGGTCAGAAGAAATTCCTTCAGACTGAGCTAACTCACTCCTACTAATCCTTTCATCATAGTACCTTTTAACTATCCGAAGTTTTTCTTCTTTACTCCACTTTTTATTCTTTCTACCCTTTGGTCTCATTACACATCCTCCTTATTTAAAAGTATAACAAAAAAGTAGACTTGCTTTTTTTGCTTGTCTACTTTCAGTTTAGTACTTCATATATTTATCATTTGCTTTTTTGTATTATCATCTTAGAGTAATCTTGTACTTTTTTGATCAATTCATTGCGATGACCAACATGGGCTTTACTGTATATGTTATGAATATGCGTTTTTAAAGTTCCCGAAGAAATGAATAGTTTTTCAGCAATTTCGCTATTTCCATAGTGTTGTAAAATGAGATGAAATATCTCCTGTTCACGACTTGTTAGATGAATTTCTTCAACAAAGGCAATCGCTTGCTGTGAAATTTTATTTTTTTGGATAGAGAAACTTAGCTGGTGTATGATTCGTATTGTGGCAATGGCACTCAAACCTGTAATAACCATCCAATAAATATTCTCTGTAAAGTTTCGTTCTTTAAAAATAAGTCCTGATGTAGAAAATGCTTCCTGTTGAGAAGATATTAGTGCATCCTCAATTCCGATCATGATGTTCAACAAAATAAATAAAGAAAATATACTAATAAAAGGTTGTGCATATTTTTTGATATTGTCATCTTCACAACGTCGATATGAATAAAAAAAATATAAACACAATAAAATAGTAAAAAGTTGTCTTGTTGTGTAAAATAGCCAAATGATAAGGTTATCTTCAGGCATGAGTTTGAAAATAATTTCAAAGACAATAAAGAAGGCTAAAAAAATAAAATATTTGAATTTTACAGGTTTCTTAAAAATCTCTAAAATGAAAAGCATTTCAGTGCTGAGCATGGCAGAAAACAACAAAATTTTAAAAGGGGCAAAACTGATGAATGTATCGGGCAGTACGAGTATCGATGAATGATAAAAGTCGATGTAATGTAAAAAACACAAATCGAGGATGATACACATCAATAAAAAGCTAATATATAAAAATAATTTATTTTTGGTTTTTCTATAGGAGAGAAAGGAAAAGGGTAACACTGAGGTAGGAAATAAGATTACCAAAAGGCTAAAAATAAAAAGAAATTGATTGAGAAAAGCCATATATTAACCTCCTATATATCCTGCTTAAATGGTAACAAATCAAAAAAACACTGTCAATTCATTTAGCTGTGCTATTGGAAAAGGTTAGGTAAATGTAACTTTAGATATAGAAAGGATATACCTAAAGTCTTAATGTAAACCCTTTCAATTAGTGCTAAATTGAAACTACAGAAGAAAACTATATAGATATCATATTTCTTCATAACAAATTGGTTATATTTGACGCAAACCTGTTATGAAATGTTGCCGGCATCAATAAAATATGAATATATTGTTACTTTTGCATTGGGATTCACACGTGATGGCGTAGTGAACATAAACAAAGGAGAGTCGTATGGAATTAAGACATTTTATTGACACAAATAATTTTACAAAAGAGGAGTTATTGGATATTATTGATCTTTCATTGAAATTAAAAAAATGTATCAACAATGGATATTATCCGCCATTATTAAAAGACAAAACGTTGGGAATGATCTTTCAACAATCGTCAACACGCACGCGTGTATCTTTTGAAACCGCAATGACGCAATTAGGTGGTCATGCTCAATACTTAGGTCCGGGGATGATTCAATTAGGAGGTCATGAAACGATTGAAGATACCGGACGAGTACTATCTAATCTAATTGATATCGTGATGGCGAGAGTCATTGAACACGATAGTGTGGTTCGCTTAGCTGAAGCAAGTAGTATTCCCGTATTGAATGCGATGTCAGATTACAATCATCCAACACAAGAAATTGGTGATTTATGTACAATAGTAGAAAATTTACCAAAAGGTAAAAAACTTGAAGATTGTAAAGTGGTTTTTCTAGGAGATGGAACCCAAGTCTGTGCATCGTTAGGATTTATTACAACAAAGTTGGGAATGCACTTTGTACATTATGGACCTAAGGCACATCAATTAAATGAAGAACATAAAGCTATTTTAGAAGCAAACTGCAAAATATCTGGTGGAACTTGGGATGTTACAGACGATAAAAAATCTGCGATTCAGGGTGCTGATTTCGTTTATACAGATGTGTGGTATGGCTTATACGAAAGTGAAATGCCAAAAGAAGAAAGAGTACGTGTATTTCATGAGTATCAAGCAAATCGTGAATTGATGCAAATGGCGAATTTAGGGGCAAAATTTATGCACTGTTTGCCAGCAACACGTGGTGAAGATGTTACTGATGAAGTATTGGATAGTGATGTTTCGCTGGCATTTGAAGAAGCAGGTAATCGTTTGACGGCAATGCGCGGATTATTGGTGTATTTTACAAGATACCAAAAAGAAGCAAGTGAGTTACAAAAATTACAAGCTAAAGAAGAGTTGGATGATTTTATGGAAGAGCGTTTAGAATATTTAAAATAAACTTTTTTAAACGAAAGGAGTATACTATATGAAAAAGAAAAAGTTTAGAATGATTGATGCAGTATTGCTTGTTATATGTGTCGTATTTGTTGCTGAAGCTGCAGCACCTGTAGCAGCAATTGGAAATTCTCAATATTTTTGGTGGATTTTATTAATGCTGATATTCTTATTACCTTATGGACTTATATCATCAGAATTAGGAACAACTTACGATGGTGAAGGTGGATTATACGATTGGGTGCGTAAAGCGTTTGGTTCACGAATGGGAAGTCGGGCATCATGGTATTATTGGATTAATTTTCCGTTATGGATGGCTTCTTTAGCGGTTGTATTCCCGGGAATGATTACGCTTATCACTGGATTTGAGATTAATACAGTAGCTGCTATTGCTATTGAATTGATGTTTATTTGGATTATCGTATTTCTTAGTTTTTATTCAGTATCTGATTCCGTATGGATTTTGAATGGAGCAGCAGTTATCAAAGTGCTTTTAGCATTATTGTTAGGAGGACTTGGAATCTATGTTGCACTTACGCAAGGGGTTGCTAATGAAATAAGTGTTTCATCACTATTACCATCATTTGATTTGGATAGTTTATCTTACATTTCAGTAATCGTCTTCAATATGTTGGGATTTGAAGTTATTTGTACATTATCAGGTGATATGGAAAACCCCAACAAACAAATTCCCAAAGCGATCGTGATTGGTGGACTTGTGATTGCGGGAATCTATATGTTTTCTGCATTTGGAATTGGGGTGGCCATACCAACATCGGATATAAGTACGAGTAGTGGTCTTGTAGATGCGATTATTTTAATGACAAATGAGCCTGCAGGATTGCTGGTGAAAGGTGTGGCGTTCTTATTCCTATTAACGTTATTTGGAAATATGATATCATGGTCATTAGGGGTAAATAGCGTTGCTTGTTATGCAGCCAAGAATAATGATATGCCTAAAGTATTTGCGATTGAATCTAAAAAAAATAAGATGCCCATTGGTTCAGCGCTTATGAACGGTGTAGTCGCTAGTGTGGTGATTTTATTGGCACCATTCATTCCTAATCAAGATTTATTTTGGAGTTTCTTTGCCTTAAATCTTGTAATGTTCTTAATGGCGTATATACCAATCTTTCCAGCATTTTTAAGACTTAGAAAAATAGATCCAGATACAGAAAGACCATTTCGCGTAAAAGGAAGTAAAACGGTTTTAACTATTTTAGCCGCGCTGCCAATGATCGTGATTATTATTTCTTTAATCTTTACAGCGATTCCGTTATCGTTTGATAG
This sequence comes from Breznakia sp., assembly GCA_047973225.1. Lineage (GTDB taxonomy): Bacteria > Bacillota_I > Bacilli_A > Erysipelotrichales > Erysipelotrichaceae > JBKEBQ01. The sequence continues at coordinate 3,954 of JBKEBQ010000046.1, forward strand.
TGAAACGTTGAATGCGACACTACCAATCACCATCGGTGCGCTTATTTTTGTGCTAATAGGTGAGATTATATGTCGTAGAAATACAGGTAAAAATCTAGAGGAGGAAAAACAATGAAAACTTTACATACTACACCGAAACAAGATGGATTTCGCATGCCAGGGGAATTTGAGGATCATGCAGGATGCTGGATGATATGGCCAGAGCGCCCAGATAATTGGCGCTATGGTGCAAAACCAGCACAACATGTATTTGCGAAAGTAGCAGAAGCTATTGGTGAATTTGAACCAGTAACGATGTGTGTCAGCCATGCGCAATATGATAATGCACGCAGTATGTTATCGGATAATATTCGGGTTGTGGAAATGAGTAACGATGACTCATGGATTAGAGACTGTGGAGCAACCTTTGTGGTAAACAACGGTGAAGTACGAGGTGTTGATTGGCGTTTTAATGCATGGGGTGGACTTGTCGATGGTTTGTATTTTCCATGGGATAAAGATGACCATGTTGCGAAAAAGATGTGTGATATGGAGCGTAAAGATTATTATGCACTAGAAAGTTTTATTTTGGAAGGCGGTTCAATTCATGTTGATGGTGAAGGAACACTTATCGTTACAGAAGAATGTTTGTTAAGTGAAGGGCGAAATGCGGATTTATCCAAAACTGAAATTGAAGATGTTTTGAAAACATATTTAAATGTTAGTAAAATCATTTGGTTACCACTGGGGATTTATAATGACGAAACGAATGGACATGTAGATAATATTTTACACTATGTAGCACCAGGTAAGGTTGTATTGGCTTGGACAGAAGATGAAAAGGATCCACAATACGATATTTGTCAAAAAGCATATGATATTTTAACAAACGAAAAAGATGCCAAGGGTAGAACTTTGGAAATTGTGAAATTAGTGCTTCCTGCTAATATTTTGATCAGTAAAGAAGAGAGTGAAGGTGTTGATTCAATTGATGGGACATTACCAAGAATGGAAGGAGATCGCTTGGCGGCATCTTATGCAAACTTCTATATCGCGAATGGTGGAGTGGTTGTGCCAACATTCGACGATCCAAACGATGCATTGGCAATTGAAACCTTGCAACAGGTTTTTCCAAATCGCAAGGTAGTTGGTGTCTACGCACGTGAAATTCTATTAGGTGGTGGAAATATTCACTGTATTACGCAACAACAACCTTCAGGAAAATAAAGTTGTGAGAAAGGGATGACAAAGCTTATCCCTTTCCAAACAAAAAGGAGGCGTTATGTCAAGAATTGTAATTGCATTGGGAGGCAATGCATTAGGGAATACCCCAGAAGAACAGCGTTTGAAAATTGAGGAAGCAGCAACACCGCTGGTTGATTTGATTGTTCAAGGGAATGAAATCATTATCAGTCATGGAAATGGCCCTCAGGTAGGGATGATAAAATTAGCTCTTGATACCGCAAGTGAACAGAACGACAAAATTGCTAAATTTGAATTAGCAGAATGTACAGCTATGAGTCAGGGATATATCGGATATCATTTACAACAAGGTATTGTAAAAGAATTGCGACGTTTAGGATTGAAATGGAACTGCGCTAGCATTGTGACACAAATGTTAGTGGATAAAGATGATAAGGCTTTTTTTAATCCTGAAAAGCCGATCGGTTCTTTCTATTCAAAAACAGATGCGCAAAAACTCATGGAAGAAAACCCCAATCTAGTATTCAAAGAGGATGCAGGTAGAGGCTATCGACAAATGGTAGCAAGCCCCAAGCCAAAAGATATTGTTGAGAAAGACTCGATTATGAATTTATTAGATAACGAGTTTATCGTCATCGCGTGTGGAGGAGGAGGTATTCCCGTCATAAAAGATGATAATGGCAACTATGAAGGGGTATCTGCCGTCATCGATAAGGATTTTGCTAGCGCAAAACTAGCAGAACTTGTGAAGGCTGACTATCTGTTTATTTTAACCGCAGTGGATCGAGTGATGATCAATTATGGAAAACCTGATCAAAAAGAATTGGTGAATATTAGTGTTAAAGAGGCAAAAAAATATGCTCAAGAAGGTCATTTTGCCCCAGGGAGTATGTTACCGAAAGTCGAAGCAGCTATTAGTTTTGCGATGAGTGCTCCTGCGCGAAAAGCAGTAATTGCTTCTTTGGAAAATGCACCTTATGTGATGAGTGGAAAAAGTGGAACTATCATTACACAATAGCTTTATAAAAAAGGTTAATAAAAAATATCACTAGTATAAAGGAATTAAAGTATTGGTATACAGTTTTTTTAAGATCATTAAATGATAAGGAGAATTTAGTAAGTAAGAACTAGTCTGCAATTGAATTTAGAGCAGCTTCCATAAAAAAATAATTTGGTTTTTAATATAATTATGACACACACCATTATGTGTAAGCGCTTTATTGACAAGTGGTTCATTTTCCTATATGATAGATATAGGTAGTGATGCCGGGTAATTAATCGCCTAATTGTATTTTCCCCACCCATTGAAGTATGATTAGTTCTCCCCAGATTAATTACGATAGAAGCAAGAGGTATTACATGTCTCTTGCTTTTGCTTTAAATAAGGAGAAAAACTTATGTTAATTGCGATTTTAGAAGATACTGCTTTTAGAAAAAGAGGCCGTGACCCTTATATGAAAAGATGGACTGTTCGTGCTTTCACTTATGATACGGATGGGAAATTACTTTTTTTACGAATTAAAGGACATGATTCTTTAGGGAAACGCGACCATTTAGAAACAATCGGAGGTGGGGTGGAGAATGAAGAAAGTTTACGAGATGCCATGCAACGTGAAGTTCGTGAAGAAATCGGTTATGAATGTGAAATAGTAGAAGAAATAGGGTATGTGGTTGACCACTATAATGCACTAAATCGTGAAACCATCTCTACTTATTTTGTAGTTAAATTAGGGAAGTATGTAGGTGGTGAAAGTCGTAGTTTGACGGAGAAAGAATTAATTTATAAAATTGAACAAATATGTGAGGAAGAAGTTGTTGAAGAACTTCTAAATGCCAAAGCAAAAACGGTGAATGAACTTGTGCAGCGAAGAGATCGTATTGCTTTTGAGTATTATCTAGAAAAAAAAGGTAAAAAAACTGATTTGGATTAACTTAATTATCTTGAAAAAATTAACTTGGTATTATGTAAATTCCAAAGCGTTTATACGAAAATTTTTTACGTATGTTTGAAACCATAAATTATTGTAATCAAAACAAAAAATTCAAATTAAAATGCAATACAAAACAAAAAAAGATGCTACTGTCATCTTTTTTCATTCATTCGCAACTTTTTTTCCTTGGTAGGTATTGCGTTTTACCATTTCTTTGTCGATGGCATTAAGTATCGCTGTTTTATTAAGTGACCATAAAGGAGCAAGTAGCGTACATTTATCCCCATCCCCTGTTAGCCGTTGTATAATTATGTGTTTAGGGGTATATTCCAATTGTTTGATAACGGTATCAACATATTCATCAAAACTAAGTAAAGAGAATTTTTTTTGCATATATTGCTTACCTAAAGCACTATGTTTATCAATATACAACATATGTAGTTTAAGAGCATGAATCGGTAATTGTACAATTCGTTTCAGTGATGCAATCATCATCTTTTGCGTTTCGTTGGGAAGGGAATTCATCAAGTGTACACATATTTTTAAGTTGGTATGTTGTAAACGCTTTATACAATCTAAAAAGCAAGCAAAATCATGACCGCGGTGCATTGCTTTTGCGCTATTATCGTGAATGGACTGAAGTCCCAATTCAATCCAAATTTCTTTTTGTTTGGCAAGTTTTGCCAGATATGTAATTTTATCATCTTCTAAACAGTCTGCACGAGTGGCAAGACTTAAAGCAACAACATCATCACGTATATAAAACGGTTCAATCGTCGCTTGTAATGTATGCAAACTACAATACGTATTGGTGTATGCTTGAAAGTATGCAATTGTTTTTGCGTTGGGCCATTTTTTCAACATTCGGTTTTTATTTTTTTCATATTGAATTTCCAAAGGTTCAAAAAATGCTTGGATTTGTTCTCCTGCACCGGACTCTCCACAGAAAAGACAACCATGATAGGCTATTGTGCCATCACGATTGGGGCAAGTAAACTGAGCGTTGAGCGCTACTTTACATACCTTACTATGAAAAGTTGTTTTTAAATAATGGTTCCATGTATAATAACGTTTATTATCATGACTATTTTCAAATGGATTATTTTTTAATTTCATGATAATATTTTAGCATTAGTTTTACGCTTATGCCACTGTGAAAGCGTAAAGCTTACGAAATTAAGAGGTAAATAGTGGAGATTATAAAAAAACACATTGTATGTGATGGTCTAGTGTTCCCATATACACTACAAATCAAGAAAGTGAAAAATATAATTTTAAAAGTGGAAAGCAGTGGTGAAATCGTGGTTAACGTAAATGCCTATGTTCCACAAGATGAAATTGATGCTTTTTTAAGGTGCAAGTTGCAATGGATATTAAAACAACAAAAACACCAAATACGTCAACAAAACATTCAGTTTTCAGATTGCTTTACGCAAAAAAGTTTTTTCTATTTAGGTAAAGAATATGCACTAGTGAAAGTGCATTCCAATCATAATCGCGTTCGTTTTGATGAGAAAAGCATGTATGTGTATTATCGTTTTGATGAAAACTCTTGTAATGGAACTGTTCAAAAATTCATGCGCAAAAAAGCGGAAGTTCTGTTTCATGATCGTGTTGTGCATTATCATGAAATAATGAACAAGTATGGCTTTCCATTTCCAAAAATAAAACTTCGATTTATGAAATCGAGGTGGGGAAGTTGTGCAACTAGAAAACAGACGATTACTTTGAATTTGTTTTTGTTGCATTATCCATTGACATTTTTGGATTATGTTGTGGTACATGAATTGGCTCACTTCGTACAACCCAATCATTCACAACGTTTTTATCAAATCATTGAACATATTTTACCAAAGTATAAAGAATATAAAAATATCCCGCAAAGGTTTTAAAAACCACTTTTTTAGCAACAAGTGGAAAGATTGGTTGTTATTCTGGAATGTTTGGTATAGGCAAAATGAATATTTTGCGATATACTAAACTTACAAGGTAGAAATACCGAGTGGTCTACGGAGCAAAGGACAATAAATATAATTGCTCAAAGATCTGCCTGAGAGAGAACAGACATAATGAATTTCTCTCAAGGAACTCGAAAGAGTTCCTTTTCTATGTGGTTTGTTGTACACTATATTAAGAAGAAATGAGGTATTCAATGGCAAAGATCATACAAAAAGAGAAACTGAATGCGACAGTGATAAGAATGGTAGTGGAAGCGGCATTTATTGCAAAAAAAGCTAAGGCTGGTCAATTTGTTATTTTGCGTGTGCACAAAAAAGGCGAGCGGTTTCCCCTCACCATTGCGGATACGGATGAAAAAAATGGTTGGGTTACGATTATTTTTCAATTGGTTGGTCGATCTACACAAATGTTAAATGCACTGGTAGTGGGAGATGAAATTGAAGATTTTGTTGGCCCACTTGGAACGCCTTCGCCATTGGATGGCTTAAAAAAGGTGTGTGTGATTGGTGGTGGCGTTGGATGTGCCATTGCGTATCCAAGTGCCAAACAGCTTTATCAAAATGGCAGTGATGTATGCGTAATTGCGGGTTTTCGTAATAAGGATTTAAAAATTTTAGAAAAAGAATTTCAACAAGTTTCAAATAAAATGTATATTATGAGTGATGATGGCAGTGTTGGTGAAAAGGGTTTGGTAACAAACAAACTCGAAGCGTTGTTGTTGAGTGGTGAACAATTCGATGAAGTCATTGCAATCGGACCATTGATTATGATGAAATTTATTTGTGAACTAACAAAAAAATACAATGTAAAAACGATGGTCAGTATGAACCCTATTATGATTGATGGTACGGGGATGTGTGGTTGTTGCCGATTACGGGTTGGTGGTGAAATGAAATTCGCCTGTGTTGATGGACCTGATTTTGATGGACATCAAATTGATTTTGATGAAGCGATGATGCGCTCTAAACAATATATACAAAAAGAACAAATAGATCGTGCAAAAGATTGTAATCTATTGGCAAGAAAGGTGGTATGAATATGGCAAATATGAGTCTTAAAAAAGTTGACATGCCCCTACAAGATGCAACGATTAGACAGCAGAATTATGCTGAGGTAGAGCTTGGCTATACGCTTGATATGGCAAAAGAAGAAGCAAATCGGTGCTTACAGTGTAAACACAAACCATGTATCAAAGGGTGTCCTGTGGCGGTTGAAATTCCAGCATTCATCCAAAAGGTAATGGAGGAAGATATAATAGGTGCATATCACATTATAAAAGAAACGAATGCCCTTCCTGCAGTTTGTGGGCGAGTATGTCCCCAAGAAACGCAGTGTGAAGCGGTTTGTGTGCGTGCAATAAAAGGCGAAGCAGTTGGTATTGGACGTTTGGAACGCTTTGTTGCAGATTATTATTTACACAATATAAAAACACCAACAATGACCACTGCAATGAATGGATATAAGGTTGCCATTGTCGGTTCTGGTCCTGCAGGACTAAGCTGTGCGGGCGATTTGGTAAAAAAGGGTTATGAGGTTCATATATTTGAAGCATTACACATAGCAGGAGGAGTACTGGCATATGGGATACCTGAATTTCGCTTACCAAAGACGATCGTAAAAAAAGAAATTGCTGCATTAATTGCTTTGGGCGTTATCATTGAAACGGATATGGTAATCGGGAAAACTTTGGAAATCGATGAATTGTTTGCACATGGTTTTCATGCCGTATTTGTGGGAAGTGGAGCGGGATTACCAAAGTTTATGAATATCCCAGGAGAGAATGCCAATGGAGTATTTTCTGCCAATGAATTCTTAACACGGGTTAACTTGATGAAAGCATATGAAACAGATAGTGATACCCCTATTTTCAAAGCAAATAAAGTTGCTGTCGTGGGTGGTGGCAATGTGGCGATGGATGCGGCCAGAAGCGCAAAGCGTTTAGGGGCTAGTGAAGTGTATGTGGTATATCGTCGTGGTATGGAAGAGTTGCCAGCTCGTATGGAAGAGATAAAGCATGCGCAAGAAGAAGGCATTATCTTTAAAACCTTGGTAAATCCTATTGCGATTATCAGTGATGATAAAGGCAATACGAAAGCCATGGAGTGTGTGGAAATGACACTAGGAGAAAAGGATGAAAGTGGACGACGAAGACCGATTGTGAAAGCGAATAGTTCTTTTATATTGGATGTGGATTGCGTTATTATATCGGTCGGTACGTCTCCCAACCCATTAATTTCAAATACAACAAAGGGACTTGATACAAATGCATATGGTTGTTTATTAGCCGATGAAAATGGGAAAACGAGTAAAGCAGGTGTGTTTGCTGGAGGCGATGCGGTAAGTGGCGCTGCAACGGTAATTTTAGCAATGGGCGCTGGTAGAAATGCGGCTAAAGCAATGGATGTTTATATTAAGAAAAATCATAGCAAAACAAAGGAGCGTTGATGCTTTGCAATTTCAAATTACGCTTATCCATTGAAGAAGCATAAATGCGTATTTGTTTGCAGTACTGATACACATAAAAAGCATTGCCTTTTCATCATGCCTCTTGTATACTAGTAGCAGATAGCAAAGCTTTAGAGTAGTAATTATAATAACTTAAAAGAGAGTAAGTGGTTGGTGGGAACTTATAAGCACATGATAATGAACTTGCTAAAGGCAAAAAAGCTATGCGTGAAAAAAGGTCGACGTTATAACGACAATCAAAGGGCATGGAGAAATTCATGAACTAAGGTGGTACCGCGCTTATGGATATAGCGTCCTTAGAAAATCTAGGGACGTTTTTATGTAAAAAAGGAGAAAGAAAATGAATTTTGATCATAAATTTATTGAAAAAAAGTGGCAAGCTTATTGGGAGAGGAATCAAACGTTTGTCTGTGATACGCATGATTTTAGTAAAACAAAATTTTATTGTTTGGACATGTTTCCCTATCCTTCAGGAAATGGGTTGCATGTAGGTCATCCAGAAGGATATACGGCAAGTGATATTCTGTGTCGAAAAAAACGTATGGATGGATATAATGTGTTGCACCCAATGGGGTGGGATGCTTTTGGTTTGCCAGCAGAACAATATGCAATTCAAACGGGAAATCATCCTTCAACTTTTACGGATATTAATATTGATCATTTTCGACAACAAATTCAAGCATTTGGATTTTCATATGATTGGAATCGTGAAGTTTCTACGACGGATCCAGAATACTACAAATGGACACAATGGATTTTCACGAAGCTATATGAAAAAGGTTTGGCTTATGTAGATGAGATTCCTGTCAATTGGTGCCCTGATCTGGGGACGGTTTTAGCAAACGAAGAAGTCATAGATGGAAAAAGTGAACGTGGGGGATATCCAGTGGTTCGAAAACCAATGCGCCAATGGGTTTTGAAAATCACAGAGTATGCGGAGCGATTATTAGAAGATTTGGAACTTGTGGATTGGCCGCAATCCACAAAAGATATGCAAAAAAACTGGATTGGAAAAAGTGTCGGGGCTGAGGTATGCTTCAAAGTAAAAGATTCTAATAAGGAATTTTGTGTATTTACAACGCGTGCCGACACCTTATATGGTGCAACCTATTGCGTATTGGCACCAGAGCACCCTTTTGTGAAGGGAATTACGAGTCATGCACAAAAAGCAGAAGTTGAACAGTATTTACAAGCTGCACAAAAAAAATCTGACCTTGAAAGAACAGATTTAAATAAAAATAAAACCGGTGTGTTTACAGGGGCATATGCCATCAATCCCGTGAATCAAAAAGAAATTCCTATTTGGATTAGTGATTATGTACTTGCGAGTTATGGAAGTGGGGCAATTATGGCAGTTCCTGCACATGATGAGCGTGATTATGAATTTGCGAAAAAATTCAAATTAGAAATTATTCCTGTCATTGAGGGGGGCGACATTCATAAAGAGGCATATGTTGGCGATGGTAAACATATCAATTCTGCGATGTTAGACGGGCTTGATAAAGAAGCAGCGATTGCAAAAATGATCGCTTGGTTAAAACAGGAAAAGCAAGGACAAGCAAAAACCACTTATAAATTGCGCGATTGGTTGTTTTCAAGACAGCGTTATTGGGGAGAACCAATTCCTGTTGTTCATTTTGAAGATGGGAGTATGAGAACGTTAACACTGGATGAATTGCCACTTGAACTTCCAGAGAACGAGAATTTCAAACCAGGATCAAATGGGGAAAGCCCACTTGCCAATGTTGATGCTTGGCTAAACATTAGCATTGATGGAAAAAAAGCGATAAGAGAAACGAATACGATGCCGCAATGGGCAGGCTCTTGTTGGTATTATATGCGTTTTCTGGATCCTCATAATAAATCGGCAATTGCAGATGCAAAGGTATTGGCACATTGGCTTCCTGTCGATTTGTATATTGGTGGTGCAGAACATGCAGTATTGCATTTATTGTATGCAAGATTTTGGCATAAAGTGCTGTATGATTGTGGGGTTGTAAAGACAAAAGAGCCATTTAAAAAGCTATTTCATCAAGGAATGATTTTGGGTGAAAATAATGAAAAAATGTCAAAATCAAGAGGGAATGTTGTAAATCCTGATGACATTATTGAGACACATGGAGCGGATGCTTTGCGCGTATATGAGATGTTTATGGGACCATTAGAAGCTGCACTTCCATGGTCGACAAGTGGGCTTGATGGCTCACGAAAATGGTTGGATCGAGTTTGGCGCTTATTTGGACAGGATAAAATTGTGAAAACAAATAATCTTTCTTTAGAGCGAAGCTATCATGCAACACTAAAAAAGATAACTCACGATATTGACACTTTAAATTTGAATACGGCAATTTCACAGATGATGATATTCATTAATGATTGTTATAAAGCAGATGAGATTTTTATAGATTATGCGATTGGCTTTTTACAAATGTTTTCTTGTTTTGCGCCACATCTTGCAGAAGAGTTGTACAGTCGATTTTCGCATGATGGAACATCCATTGCATATAAAGCATGGCCATGCTATGATGAGTCAAAATTGGTAATGGACGAAGTAGAAATTATTGTACAAATAAATGGAAAGTTACGAACTAAGTTTATGATAAAAAATAATGCCAGCGATGAGGAAATAGAAGCAAAGGCATTTCAGCTAGAAACAATACAAGCACAGACACTTGATAAAACGATCAAAAAAGTAATTGTTATAAAAAATAAACTGGTGAATATCGTAGCAGTATAGAGAAAAGACCATATGCACATAAGTATATGGTCTTTATTTTGTATTTGTAGTGGCGTTTAAACGATATACGAGTACCTCTGGGGGGGAAAATAAACGCATATCAACATCGCTTGTCCCCAAACCATTGGAAATCTCAATATGCAACCGATTGCTGTCATATTGACCACGTTCATAGATGCTGGTACCTTCTTGTGAGGTGAGTGCGCCAATGAGAGGAAGCGATAATTGACCGCCATGAGAATGTCCAGCAAATGCTAAATCACAGCTGTTATCATTGATGGAAGCCAATTGATCTGGAACATGGGTAAAGACAATCGTAAAGCTCTCCTGGTTGACATTGGTGAACGCTTGTTCAACATTGGGTGTTCCACCCACCAAAGAATCAATGCCAACTAAACTAACAAAAGAAGCTGTTCCATTGTGGAGATTTACATTTTTGTTGGTTAGATTTTCAAAACCGGCATTGTATAAAAAAGTGGATACGAAGGTTTTTGCATCTTCATTTTGCAAATCACTTTCCCCTAATACGTAAAACTTACCAAGTGGTGCCTTTATACTTGCAAATAGCTTGCTTACAAGACTCACTTCATCAGGGCTTGCGGCAATATTCATGGGGTCACTAAACACATCACCACCAAACAATACAACATCAGGACTAAGCGCATTAATATCCTCAATCATTACGGATAGACGATCATGATCCATAAATTCACCATAATGGACATCGCTGACAAACGCAATCGTAACATCATCCATATCTTTTTCGATTTTTGGTGATGAAATTGTACGATGGGAGATATTGAGATTAGATGGCGAAATATAAATGGCATAAAAAACGGTAATTGCTATAACAAGTGATATCGATACAACAACAATTAAAAATTTTAAAATAAATCTTTTCATACAGTACCTACGCATGCTTTCGACTTCTATTTTACCATACACATAAAAAGAAATATACTTTATTCCATCTTTTGAATTTGTTATAATATGCCTGAGGTAATTTATGAAAAAAGGAAAAATTGCACTTGTTTTGAGTATGTTGATTTTGTTTGTTGCATGTTTTGGATATATGGTATCAAACTATACTGACCCATTAGCACGCTATCCATATGCAAATGAAGAAAATCGAGATATGATTTTAACCTATATGGATGATCGAGATATAGATTTTATTATTTCACAAAAGATAAAACCTGATGTGTTTTTGATGTTCATTGAACTTGAAGGTTTTCAAACAAAAAATTGTCAATTTTATTATAACGCATATATGATAAGAGAGAATGATCCAAGTTATATTGTTTCATTTGTCAATACTTATCGTGAAAACTTTGGTCTTTTGTCCATGGAGTTGCTATTAAAAAATTACACATATGAAGCATTGGTTAGTTTTTATGATGAAACGAGTGATAAATATATTGAAGATGCGAAATTGGTTCTTGACCCTTCGTATTTATTGACTACAATCACAAAGTCAAGAACACTGTGGCAGTATGAACCATCATCACTTTTAGCTGTTGATACTAATGTGTTTGTGAATTCTTCTACTATTGAAGGGCAATCACAAGTATTGTTACAAGAAGTAGTGCATAAACCATTAAAAGCATTATCCCAAGCACTCAACATGAAATTTGATAAAAAGGATGGAGGTTTGGTTTTAACAAGTGGTTATGTTTCTTTTGCGGATCAAGTGAAGTTGTATAATGAGGCTGTTTTGCAATATGAATTTAATGATTTACAAAAATATATAGATTATCCAGGGCAAAGTGAACAACAATTGGGATATACTTTAAAATTTAGCATCCCCACGGTAGCAGATTCTACAAAAATTGCAGAAAGTGAACAAGTTATATGGTTGTTAGAACATGCTTATGAATATGGGTTTATTATTCGCTACCCGAAAGCATATGAAGCGGAAACGAATAAGCAATATCAGCCATTGACGTTGCGCTATGTAGGAGAAAAAGCAGCAAAAACGATGCAAGAAGAAAAAATTCCGCTGGAATCTTATGAGGAGAATGACTAGAGCATTTTTTTTCTCAATTACGGATGGAATATGGTAAAATGAAGAATACAAAGGTGGTAATTTATGAGTTGTGAAATTTTATTGATTGATGGAAATGCGGTGTTGTTTAAAGCATACTATGCAACGTATAGTGGAGCAAATATGCGTACGCAAAATGGCATTTCAACAAATGCAGTATATGGATTTGTGAATATGATAAACAAAGCGATCAAGAAACTTGATCCAGAATATGTCATGGTGGCATGGGATAGTGGCAAGCCAACGTTTCGCCACGAACAATTTCATGAATATAAAGGAACAAGAAAAAAATTAGATCCAGAATTAAAAATGCAATTTCCAATTGTACGTGAATATTTGGATGCTTATGGTATTTATCGTTATGAACAGGATGGTATTGAAGCAGATGATATCATTGGCACCTTAGCCAAACGCTTTCCAGAAAAGAAAGTACACATTCTTTCGAGTGATAGGGATCTTTTACAATTGATTGATGGAACAACCGATGTTTTATTAATGAAAAAAGGAATAAGCGAAATGATTCTTATGAATGAGCATGAGCTTATGGAGCGTAAAGAAGTAGAACCTTGGCAAATTATTGAAATGAAAGGCTTGATGGGAGATACTTCGGACAACATTCCAGGAGTAAAAGGTATAGGTGAAAAAACCGCACTAAAGCTTTTACAAGAGTATGAGAGTATTGATGGGGTGTATGCGCACATACATGAAATAAAAGGAAAACTACAAGAGAAATTAGTAGCAGGGAAAGATATGGCATACGTATCCAAAAGCTTGGCAACGATCAAATTGGATTGCGCGATTGAGGCGAACCTTGCGGATTTCAAATTCCAAAAACATGTGGAACGTTTGAATGACTTTTTTCTAAAATATGAAATGCACTCGTTGATACAGAAAGTGGAAGCTAGCGAAGTGGATGACAATATCGCAATCGAAGTGATCGAAACCTTACGAGATGATATGCTTAGGAAGGATAACATCTTTCTTCTTTTGGATTATGACAATGGTGCTTTTTATAATGCCCAATTATATGGAATGGCATTTTGTATAGATGAACAATATTATTACATGGATAAAGAACATATGTTGCTGGATAAAAACATTCACATTTTTTTGTCTAATTCAACGTTAAGAGGTTATGATGTGAAAAAGATGTATCATTTATTTCATCGTTATGGTTTTTCGTTTCAGGACTTTCAATATGATTTAAAGCTATCCGCATTTTTAGTCGATAGTAATGTAAGTAATATACGTAAACTTTATCAAAGTTATCATATGCAGGTATCTTTTGGCAAGGAAGATGTGTATGGGAAAACAAATAAGTATAAGAATGTAAACCAAAAAGATCAATTGTCTTATATTTCAAAACAGCTTCATGCTTTTTGTTTAATTGATCAGCAGGTAGAAAAGCAATTGCTTGCATTGGGTCTAGAAGCATTGCTTTATGATATTGAAATGCCATTGACAAAAATCCTTTATGAAATGGAACAAACGGGGATTACAACCTCTAAGAAGGTTTTACAAGATATTGAAAAAAAGATGTTGAACAAATTGCTCGTTATTGAAAAGCGTGTTTATGAGCTATGTGATAAGGAGTTCAATATAAATTCACCCAAACAATTAGCGGCAATATTGTTTGATGATTTGGGATTACCAAGTGGCAAAAAACGCAGTACGTCCATTGATGTGTTGGAAAAATTACAGGGTAGTCATCCCATTATAGATGAATTGATTTCCTACCGTAAATATCAAAAAATAAATTCTACATATGCTGAGGGTTTACAAAAACACATTTTGGCGGATGGAAAAATTCACACTGTATTTAATCAAGCATTAGCACAAACAGGACGCCTATCATCAAGTGAGCCAAACTTGCAAAATTTATCAATTAAAGATGAAGAAGCAAGAGAAATCAGAAAGGCCTTTATTGCTAGTCCAGGGAATGTTTTATATGCAACAGATTATTCCCAAATTGAGCTTCGTATGCTTGCGCATATGGCTGAGGAAACCGAGATGATAGATGCTTTTAATCACAAGGTTGATATTCATACAAAAACAGCAATGTTGATCTTTGGTGTTGCACAAGATAGCGTTACTGCCTCAATGCGTCGGGAAGCAAAAACAGTAAATTTTGGTATGGTTTATGGACAAACACAGTTTGGCTTATCTGCTGAGTTAAAAATTTCGATGAACGATGCAAAAGATTTTATGGATGCGTATTTTACGTCATATCCAAAAATTAAAGTTTTTATGGAGAGACAAATTGCATTTTGTAAGGAACATAGCTATGTTGAAACGATGTTTCATCGTCGACGCACAATTCATGAAATCAATGATAAGGATTATATGATGCGTGAGTTTGCGAAACGTGCAGCAATGAATGCTCCCATTCAAGGGAGTGCTGCTGATTTGATGAAGTTGGCAATGATAAAGTGTGCAAAATTGCTAAAAGAAAAAGGTTTGAAAAGCAAAATGATCCTCCAAATTCATGATGAGTTGGTATTTGATGTTGTAGAAGAAGAACGCCAAAGTTTGGCTGCGATCGTTTCGGAAGCAATGGAGCATGTATATGCATTAAAGGTTCCACTTGTTGCCGATGGTGTATTCGCGGATAATTATTATGAGGCGAAATAAAGATGCCAGAATTGCCAGAGGTTGAAACCGTTGTAAGAACTTTAGAATATCAATTACAAAATATAGAAATTAGCGATGTACAAATCACTTATGAAAAGGTGATTGACAATGTTGCAAGCAGCCTTTTTATAGAACGCTTAAAAGGACAGTGTTTTCGCGAGTATAAACGTCTTGGAAAATATCTGATTTTTGTTTTGGATGATGTTGTTTTGATCGCGCACATGCGTATGGAAGGAAAGTTTTTTGTGCGACAGCAAAAGAAAGACTACGACAAAAAGCATGTGCATATTCGTTTTATTCTTGGCGATACAAGAGTATTGCATTATCATGATACACGTAAGTTTGGACGCTTTTATCTCTATCCTAAACAAATGCCAATGTTTCAATATACGTGTTTTAAAAACGTAGGATACGATGTTTTTGATGAGCGTGTGAATGGCGCATATATTTATCAACATGCAAAGCACAGAAAAATTACGATAAAACAGTTTTTGTTGGATCAGCGTGTAGTCGCAGGGATCGGCAATATTTATGCAGATGAAATTTGTTTTCGAATCAAGATACATCCACAAACAAAGGTATATCGTCTTTCTAAAAGGGATTGTGAAAATATTTTAATGGCGGCAAGGTACATATTGACCGGGGCAATCAAAGCGGGAGGAACAACGATTCGCTCGTACACATCAAGTTTGGGTGTTGATGGGCGCTTTCAATTGGAATTAAAAGTACATAATCGACAAGGAGAAGCGTGTTATCAATGTGGAACAACACTAAAAAAAATAGTTATCGGAGGTAGAGGAACATGCTTTTGCAAACAATGCCAACAGAGAAAGTAAAAAAAATTGTAATTACGGGAACGATGGGTTCGGGAAAAAGTTTTGTGTGTAATATCTTAAAAGAAAAAGGATATCCGATTTTAGATTTGGATCAAGTAGCCGCTAAAATTAGAGAAAAAGAGAATGTGAAACAAGAGATTATTGCATGCTTTGGTGAAATGATTGTGAATGAGAAAAAAGAAATTCAAAATGATAAATTGAGTGCTCTTATTTTTAAAGATAGCACAAAGCGCCATCAATTGGAGGCGATTCTTCATCAACGTGTTTACGATGAAATGCTTTTCTTTTTTGAATCGCATTTTTTTTCAAAAATGGTGATAGTTGAAATGGCAATGGTTTTTGAATTTGGATGGGAAAATTATTTTGATTCAATTTGGCTTGTTAGCAGTGAAGATAACATTGCTATGGATAGATTAACGCATAAGCGGGGATATACAAAGGAAAAAGCGAAAGCTATTTTACATACACAAATCAGCAATATTGATAAACGTAATCGTGCAGATTATGTTATTATGAACAATGAAGACATATATGCAGTTGAAAAACAGCTACAAATTATTTTAGAAAAGGAAGTATCATGTTAAAGATTGAGGATAAAATAAAAGTTGAAATACATGAAGAAATCCATGAGCGTGCTTATGATATTTTAACGATGCTGTATCAACCGTTGATAAAAGCGAAAGCGTTTCTGCTTTATTTTTTACTTTTGTCTTTATACAAACAAAAAGCAAGTTTTGAAAACCACTTAATTTTATGCAAACTAAGTGGTTTTAGTATTGAAGTAATCGAAGAAGCACGACAGGAATTGGAAAAATTTTTATTGTTGAAAACATATTATAATCAAGAAAAAAGACAATATATTTATGTTTTGATCGCTCCAAAAGAGGGAAAGGAGTTTTTAAAGCATGAATTGTTTGGTCGCTACTATGTAACGGTGGTGGGCGAAGATGTAACAAAATTTCAAAAGAAAACATTTTCTTTTACACATATGAATAAAGAAGGATATAAAGATATTTCTAAGCCGATTACTAATGTTTTGAAAAATGATTGGAATGAAGCGTATGAGGATGCTTATCGTAAAATTCAAGAGGGCATCAAGCGAGAAGAAATGCCGAAACAAATTTTATTCAATTATGATGTTTTTTTAAAGGAATATGATGCGATATGGCCCAAGCGCAAACGCACCCAAAAACTATTAGATAGTGTTGGTGAAATTGCAACGGTATATGGGATTAGTGCAACAGCTATGCGTAACTTAGTCAATCGCTCGCTTGATGAAAAAGGGAATTTATCAATAGACACATTAAAGGAGCGCGCACTTCATTCACGCGCAAAATATGAGTCAAGTGAAAAAAACCCTTATAAATTACCACCGGTGAGGTTTTTGCAAATGAAACAAGAAGGTACGCCAGTATCCAAATCTGATCAAGAGACGATTCGGATGTTATTGCAAGAATATCGTTTACCTGTGGAAGTATGTAATGTATTGATTGAATATGTTCTAGAACAAAATCAGCAACGTTTTATTCGCAATTATGTAATGAGCATCGCAAGCAGTTGGGTACGAGCACATATTGATACCTATGAAAAGGCGGTTGGGTTTATTCAAGATCCAACTGTGCTGAGCAAAAAAGTGGTGTCCCTTCCACAAAAAGATCAAGAAATTAGTGATGAAGAGTATCATGCAGCATTGAAAAGACTAGGAGTGGAGTCATGAGAAAAGAACAATTCGCATATAAACCCAGCGACACGATGGAACAAGAACGCAAAGAGCTTGTGAAACAGTTGTTAAAGTTAACTACAATACAGACGTTTTTGCGTCGTTTTTCTCTTAATGAACAATTTGTGAAAGACAATGCTTATCAATTAAAAGAATATTCAAAAAAACAGCACCTGTGTAAAGGTTGTTTGGGTTTAGGGTATTGTAAGCAAGAGCGTACCGGTTATCTTTTATCACCGCATTATGATGATGATTTAACTTTTTCATATCTTCCTTGTAAGTTTAAAGAGGAAGAGCATCATAAAGTTGCTCATCAACACTATATCATTTTGAATCATTTGAGTTTGCAACAAATGCAGACATCTTTGAAAACAACAAAGATCGATTGTGACAACAAATATTTCGTGATGATCATGGATGCGTTAAACGAAATCTTAAAGCAAAAAAAAGCACAAGGACTTTATTTGTATGGAGAACCTGGCGTAGGGAAAACATATTTATTAAGTGCGTTTGCAAATGACTATGCTCGAAATGCGAAAAAAGTTGCTTTTGTTCATGTTCCCACGATGATTGCAGATTTGAAAATGATGATGCAAGATAATCGAGCGTTTCGACGTTATGTGCACACATTACGAACAATTGATTGTTTAATTCTTGATGACATTGGCGGAGAAAGTGCTTCTTCTTGGAGTCGAGATGACATATTATTACCAATTTTGAATGAGCGAATGGAACATCATCGTCAAAGCTTTTTCACGAGCAATTATAGTATTGCAAATTTAGAAAAGTTCTATGCTTTAAAAAGTAAGCAAGTGAACGATATAACAGGTGCTAAAAGATTAGTGGAAAGAATTCGTGCAATAAGTAAACAATTCCAATTAAAAGGAATGAATCGAAGAGTAAAAACAGTGGAAATTGACTGCGGATAATGGTATAGTTTTATAAGTATGAGAATTGGAGTGAGGTATTTTGATGATTAAAAAAATTGGTGTTTTAACATCTGGAGGAGATGCTCCAGGAATGAATGCAGCAATCCGTGCTGTCACAAGAGTAGGGACCAGTATCGGTTTAGAAGTATATGGGATTTATGATGGATATCGGGGCATGGTGGAAGGCCATATAAAACCACTCACACGCGATAGTGTTTCGGATATTTTGGATCGTGGTGGCACCATTTTAGGTTCTGCACGGTTGCCAGAGTTTAAGGATATTGAAGTTCGTAAGAAAGCTGTGGAACAATTACAAAAACATGAAATCGAAGCCGTGGTTGTGATTGGTGGTGATGGTAGTTATCGAGGTGCGTTGGCATTAACAGAGATGGGAATCAATTGCATTGGTTTACCAGGTACCATTGATAATGATATTTCCAGTACGGATGAAACGATAGGGTTTAATACGGCACTACAAACCGTTGTTGAAGCTGTTGATAAATTACGGGATACATCTAGCTCACATCATCGTTGTTCCATTGTGGAAGTCATGGGAAATCGCTGTGGTGATTTGGCATTATATTCAGGAATTAGCAGTGGTGCAGAAATTGTGATTACATCTTCTACAGGATTTGAAGAAGGCGAAGTTTTAAATCGTTTACGAGAATTTGATTTGGTAAAGAAAAAAAACCATGCTTTGGTCGTTATATCAGAGAAGATAACCGATGTTGAAATGTTTGCTAGAAAGGTATCACAGTTTACAGGTTTCTCTGGAAGGGCGACTATCTTAGGACATGTGCAGCGTGGTGGATCGCCAACGCCAAATGATCGTGTGCTTGCATCGCGGATGGGTGAAAAAGCAGTTGATTTATTAATGCAGGGAATCGGCGGTCAATGCATTGGTTCGCAACAAGGTAACATCGTAGGAGTGCCTATTGAAGAAGCACTTCATATGCCAGCAAAATCAAGAAAAGATTTACAAAATTTATTTGATCGTTTAGTTTAATGATAGGGAGGAAATATGAAAAAAACTAAAATTATTTGTACTATTGGACCAGCAACGGAAAGTCTAGAAAGACTGAAAAACTTGGTAAATACAGGGATGAACATTGCTCGCTTAAATTTCTCGCATGGCGATTTTGAAGAGCATGGTAACCGTATTGCTAGAATTCACCAGGTGAATGAAGAATTGCAGTCAAACATTGCCATCTTATTGGATACCAAAGGACCTGAAATTCGTTGTGGTGATTTTGAAAATGGCAGTGAAGAATTCGAAAAAGGTGATATTGTTCGTCTTGTGAGTGATCCCATATTGAGCACAAAGGAAAAAATTCATATTCAATGTCCAGAGGTTTTTGAAGATGTTCAAGTTGGTGGGATTTTCTTAATTGATGATGGAAAAATGAAATTAACAATTTTAGAGAAAAATCCGAAAGAATTGGTTTGTCGCATTGAAAATCCTGGAGTAATCAAAAGTAGAAAAGGGTGTAATGTACCCAATGTGAAGTTGAGTATGCCATTTATTTCACCAAAAGATGAAGCGGATATTCGTTTTGGTTGTAAAGAAAAGGTGAACTATATTGCAGCATCGTTTACAAGAAGAAAAGAAGATATTTTAGACATTCGTAAAATTCTTGCAGAAGAAAAATGTGAGGATATTCAAATTATTGCAAAAATCGAAAACCAAGAAGGATATGACAACTTAGATGAAATTCTTGAAGTTGTTGATGGTGTTATGGTTGCTCGTGGAGATTTGGGCGTGGATGTTTCGTTTGAGAAAGTGCCAATTTATCAAAAACAAATCATCAAACGTTGTAATGCTTGGGGAAAACCAGTTATTACAGCAACGCACATGTTGGAAAGTATGCAAGCAAACCCAAGACCAACAAGAGCAGAGGCAAGTGATGTTGCAAATGCGGTTCTTGATGGTACGGATGCGATTATGTTATCTGGTGAGAGTGCTGTTGGAATGTACCCTATTGAAGCGGTGCAGACAATGGTTACGATTTCAGAAGGAACCGAAGCGATTCTTCCATATCGCGAAAAATTACTTGCATCGGTAGCAACAAGTGATCGAACAAAAGAAGATGCTATTGGGATTTCTGTTGCCGATACAGCAATGGCACTGGATGTTGCAGCCATTGTGGTTTTTACAACCAGTGGATTGAGTGCTCGTCGAATTTCTAAATTCAGACCAAAATGTCCAATATATGCAGCAACATTCAATGAAAGAACACGTCGTGGATTGGCAGTAAACTGGGGTGTTTCGGCATTTACCATTGATGAAATTAATGAACGGGATAATGAATCTGAATTGGCACGTCATATTGCAAAACACTTTGGATGTAAAGAAGGAGACACCATCATTGTTGTTGCCGGTTATCCACATGGAAGTGGTTCAACAAATTCAATGCGAATTATTGAAGTAGAATAAGTCGTTTTTTCTAGAAGTATACAGTTCACAAAAGTAAAAATATGATTGAATATAAACATTAAGGAGGCTATTATGGCAAGTTTAAAAGGATCAAAAACAGAAGAAAATTTGAAAATTGCGTTTGCAGGGGAATCACAGGCACATGTGAAATATACGTATTATTCTTCGAAAGCAAAAAAAGATGGATTTGTGCAAATTTCAAATATTTTTGCAGAAACAGCGCATAACGAAAAAGAACATGCAAAATTATGGTTTAAATTGTTGCATGATGGAATGCCAAACACTGCAACAAACCTAAAAGATGCGGCAGCAGGCGAACATTATGAATGGACAGACATGTATAAAAGCATGGCAGAAACGGCGAGAGAAGAAGGTTTCAGTGCTATTGCTGAACAGTTTGAAGGTGTTTCAAAAATTGAAGAGCGCCATGAAGCACGTTACTTATCATTATTATCAAACGTTGAGCAAGAAACCGTATTTAAAAAAGAAGAAGAAAAAGTTTGGATTTGTACCAACTGTGGTCATATCCATGTAGGAAATGATGCTCCACAGAGCTGTCCTGTTTGTGATCATGCACAAGCGCATTTCGAAATTTTTAATGAAGAATTTTAAACACTAGTCAAACTAGTGTTTTTTTCATAAAAGGTCTTGCTTTATGATATAAAAACGTTACAATAATATTTATGAATAAGAGTATTTTGTCACTTTCTAAAGTAAGTAAATTAACACCTTTTCAAAAAATAGCATTGAGTTTTATTTTTGTTATTTTTATTGGTGCAATGTTATTAATGTTACCAGTCTCTAATCATGATGGTAGGTGGCTTAGTTTTGTTGATGCCTTTTTTACGGCGACTAGCGCTACCTGTGTGACGGGGCTTGTTGTTGTACCGACGGTGGTTCAATTTTCAGTTTTTGGTCAGCTAGTCATTCTTTGCTTGATACAAATTGGCGGATTGGGATTGATGACCTTGATTGCATCGTTTGCTTTACGAGCAAGAAAAAGACTTTCATTGAAAAATAAGTTGGCCATGAAAGAAATTTATAATCATTATAATTTAACAAACATCAAAGGTTTTTTATGGGGTATCTTACGTTTTACTTTTGCTTGTGAGGTAATTGGTGCATTATTTTTATTGACGCAATTCATTCCTCGTTTTGGGTTGGCAAAAGGTATTTTCGGATCTATTTTTGTATCTGTATCAGCATTTTGTAATGCGGGCTTCGATAATATTACAACTGATAGTTTAGCAATTTTTATTGATAACCCGATTGTGAATTATGTGATTATGGTACTCGTTGTAACAGGTGGGGTAGGGTTTCTAGTATGGTTTGATGTAAAAGATAAATTGGTTCCCTTTATAAAAAGGAAGATTAGTTTTCGTAAGTTTCGTCATACCTTACAGTTACAAACAAAAATGGTAATTTTGATGACCAGTGTTTTGATTATTGTGCCAGCATTGCTTATTTTTATGATTGAATACGACAATCTTGATACGATTGGGAATTTATCTTTTTTAGAGAAAATAACGGCTTCTTTATTCGCTTCGATAACACTTCGTACTGCGGGATTTTCTGCTTTTGATATGGGACTTGTAGCACCAGCAACCAGTTTTTTGATGATCATTACGATGTTTATTGGTGGATCCCCTGGGGGAACTGCGGGTGGGGTAAAAACAACCACTATTTTGGTTATTGTGATCAATGTTTTAAGTGCAGTGAAAGGAAAAATGAGAACCAATTTATTTCGTCGACATATTCCAAGAACCATTATTGTCCATTGTTTGACGATTTTAACAATTAATTTAGCTGTCTTATTTATAGGCATTTTTGGTTTGTTGCTGGTTGAACCATTTACTTTTTTGCAGAGTTGTTTTGAAGCGGTATCTGCACTTGCAACCGTTGGTTTGTCAACGGGGGTTACGGGACTACTTAGCGATATTG
Organism: Breznakia sp.; assembly: GCA_047973225.1. Classification (GTDB taxonomy): domain Bacteria; phylum Bacillota_I; class Bacilli_A; order Erysipelotrichales; family Erysipelotrichaceae; genus JBKEBQ01. The sequence goes on from JBKEBQ010000046.1 coordinate 26,764, forward strand.
GAAAAGTAATTATCATCGTATTGATGTTTGTTGGAAGAATTGGAATTATGACGTTTATATTATCTTTGATAAAAAAAGAAACAGATAGTGAAATTGAATATGCAGAAGGGCATATCTTAATCGGATAAGGAGATTGTATGAAAAAAGCAAATGAATTGCAGTATGCTATATTGGGCTTAGGTGTGTTTGGTTCTACCATCGCAAAAACGTTAAGTAGTTATGATTGTGAAGTGATTGCGATTGATCGAGAGAGTGATTGTGTACATCGTCTTGCCGATATCGTTACCTTGGGTGTACGGGGTGATATTACGGATATCAATGTACTTAGAAATGCAGGGGTGGCAGATTGTGATGTTGCCATTATTGCTGTTGGAACACATTTAGAAGAGAGTTTGATGGCAGTACTAAATGCTAAAGAATTGGGTGTTCCAAAGATTATTGCCAAGGCAAAAAATAAACGTTATAAAGAAATTTTATTGCGTGTTGGAGCGGATAAAGTTGTTCGTCCTGAAAAAGAAATGGGTGTTGTGACCGCAAAAAGCTTATTAAATAAAAACATTGTCGAAATGATTGATTTGGATAAGGAATATTCGGTTGCAGAAATTTTAGCACCGAGTGAATGGGTAGGTAAGACATTACAAGAATTGGATGTACGTTCGCGTTTAGAAATTAATGTTGTGGGGGTGCGATATTGTGATGGTCGTTTGGATGTTACACCAAATCCATTTGCACCTATCGATGCACAGGATCATATTGTTGTGATCGCACATTCATCTAAATTTGACGAATTGGATTTTTCATAAAAAAAGTGGAACAATTATTGTTCCACTTTTACTTCTTTGATTCCTTCTACTTCATCCATCACCATTGCTTCAATACCGAATTTCAATGTATCATCGATTGCCATACAATCCATACAAGCCCCAAGCATTCGAACATAAACTGTTCCATCTTTCTCAAGTCTAACAAATTCAACGTCACCACCATCGCGCTGAATATAAGGACGAATTTTGGCGATTACAGCTTTTACTTCTTCCGCTTTGTGTTCCATTTCATCACCTCGAATCTATTATATCACAGCAGAAGAAATTATGTTATAATTAGCATTGTGTAAAGGGGGGAGTTTACTTGTATCAAAACGGAGATATTGTAGAAGGTACGATTACGGGGATCAAACCCTATGGAGTGTTTGTACGTCTTGATGACTATCATAATGGATTGCTCCACATTTCTGAGATTTCGGATGATTATATTTGTGATATTCATGAATATATCAATATGAAACAACCGATACGCGTAAAAATCTTGGATACGGGAAGTGATGATCAACACTTTAAATTATCACTCAAGGCGTTATATAAAGATGGAAATCGACATAAGCGATTATTACGTCATCACCAACTTTTACCAAAGAATATAATTGGTTTTAAAACATTAGAAAAGTATTTAGATATATGGATAGCAAAGGCTAAGGAGGAATAAATATGCTTACATTCGACACCAAACACGCATTTTCAAATGAGGATATGTATGCCTATCAGCAACAAGTAACAATGTTGCATGAAGCGTTGATGAGTAAGACGGGAAAAGGCAATGATTTTTTAGGTTGGATTGACTGGATTCAAAACTATGATAAGGACGAATTTCAAAAAATAAAAGAAAGTGCAACGTATATTAGAGAAAATTGCGATGTGTTTCTTGTTTGTGGTATTGGTGGATCCTATTTAGGTGCTCGTGCCATGATTGAAGCAATCAATGGTTTGTATGCAGATAAAAAACCAGAAATTATCTTTTGTGGGAATACGTTTTCATCGACATATACAAAACAAATTTTACGTTATATAGAAGATAAAGATGTTTGCTTAAATGTTATTTCAAAATCTGGTACAACAACAGAAACGGCACTTGCATTTCGAATTTTCAAGCAAGCTATCGAGAAAAAATATGGAAAAGAAGCGTCAAAAAACCGGATTTTAGCAACTACAGATAAGGCTCGAGGCACACTGTTTGAATTGGCTAGTAAAGAAGGTTACGAAAAGTTCACGATTAGTGATGATATTGGTGGGCGCTACAGTGTCATTACTGCGGTTGGGTTATTACCAATTGCCGTAGCAGGAATTGATATTGATGAATTTATGGGTGGAGTAGCAAAGGCTTTTGAAGATTTTAAAAATCCAGATTTAGCAACCAATACCGCATACCAATACGCCGTTTCGAGGAATATTTTAAAAAAACAGGGAAACACTGCAGAAATGTTTGTAACCTATGATCTACAAACGGCAATGCTTGCCGAGTGGTGGAAGCAGCTTTTTGGCGAATCAGAAGGAAAAAATGGCAAGGGGATTTTGCCAACAAGTGCAACGTTCTCAACCGACTTGCATTCCGTTGGACAGTTCATCCAAGATGGAGCGAAGATACTTTTTGAAACACTTGTGTTGTTTAAAAAACCTGCAGAAGATATATGTTTCCCAAGCGATATTGATAACTTGGATAATATGAATTATTTGGCAGATAAAAATTTAGATTGGGTTAATAAAATGGCAATGCAAGGGACACTACAAGCACACGAAGAAAGTGGGAATGTGGCAAATCTTATCATTGAAGTAGAGGACTTTAGTCCGAAATCTTTTGGTTATTTGGTTTATTTCTTCTTTAGAGCTTGTGCGATGAGTGTATATTTAATTGATGAAAATCCCTTTGATCAACCAGGAGTAGAAGTATACAAGAAAAATATGTTTGCATTATTAGGAAAAAAATAAATGCAGATAAAACGATTTGATATTCCCTGTTCAAATTGTGGAAATGAAGCGATTATACATGTGGATACTGTGCTTAATCACGAACTTGAAAAAGATCGTTTGTTGTTAATCTTGGATAAACGATTCTTTTATCGAAAATGTTCAAAATGTCAACAAATAGTATTGACGCTAATTCCTATTGTTTATTATTTTCCCAAAGAAAAAATCGCTGTTGCTTTTCTTGATCAACATATTCAAATAGAAAATTATCGTCTTATAACAACGCATACCATTGATGCGTTTGTGGAGACGCTGTCTATCATTTCGCAAAAAGCGGACTATGATAAGATTTGTGCGATCAAAACACATTATCCTCTCAAAACTCTCATATACGATGGTAGTGATATACAATACTATTATTTTCTTGATGAAAAACATCGTCAATGGATTATTTCACGAAAACCGGATAGGATATAGAAATATAATTATCAACATAATGGAAAGTTCGTTTCGTTCAGATACGAACTTTTTACTTGCCTTTTTTTTCATACACATATATACTATTCATATGAACAACAGTTCATATGAGGAGAGAGTATGGATAAACTAAATAAGCACGAAATGTTAGATCCAGTAGATGCAGAAGAATTATCTGAATTTTTTAAGATGTATGCTGATCCTACAAGATTAAAAATTCTTGATGTTTTGTTTAAACAAGAGGTATCGGTTGGCGAACTCGCAGATTTATTAGAGATGACGCATTCTTCGATTTCACATCAGTTGGCAGTATTACGAAGAAGCAGGATTGTAAAAGGAAGAAGAGAACACAAAAATATTTTTTATTCACTAGATGATAAACATATTGAAGTGATTTTCCACTTTGCATTTGAACACATAAAGGAGTAAATATATGAAACATAAACATAATCATAGGGAGAACGTTTGCACATGTAATCGTCAAAAACATGAACATATTGAGCACGAATGTGCACCTCAAAATAGTAATCAATCATCGTGCCACTGCGATGTCGGTCCTTCAGAAGCAACGCCTTCAAGCGATCACCTTGAGGACGAAAACGATCAGCGATTTCAATATAAAATTATAGGTCTTGATTGTGCAAGTTGTGCAAATAAAATTGAAGCAGCTCTGTTGCAAGATGAAAACATTCAACAAGTCTATCTAAATTTTTCATCGGGGAAAATATCCATTTATCCAAATAAATCAGAATCAGAAATGGATGACAAAGTTTTGTTAAAAAAAATAAATTCCATTGTCAATCGTGTAGAACCAGGAGTGCAAGTTTTGCCTGAAAAAGCAGAAATCAGCAATGCAACAAATCATAGAGAGTTAATTAAAATAGGCTTATCTTTGTTGCTGTTAATGGTGGCGATCTATATTGAAAAACAAAGCAGTCTTCCACCCATGTTTTTCTTTGTAATTGCATATGTTATTGTTGGATACGATGTTTTAAAAACATCGCTTCTTAATATTTTAAAAGGCGATGTGTTTGATGAGAATTTTTTAATGTCGATTGCGACAATTGGAGCTTTTATTGTTGGAAGTTATAAAGAAGCAGTAGCTGTTATGTTATTTTATAGCTTGGGAGAATACTTTCAATCGCTAGCGGTTAATAAATCACGTAGATCCATTGCCGACCTTATGGACATCAAAAGCAATTATGCAAATGTTATCCGTGATGGTAAAGAAAAAAGAGTAGATCCTAGTGAACTGATCATTGGAGATTTGATCAGTGTGCGTGTCGGTGAAAAAGTACCTGTCGATGGAATTATTGTGAGTGGAAGTACAGCACTTGATGTTGCGGCATTGAGTGGAGAATCGCTGCTTCGCGATGTCCATGTAAACGATGAGGTATTGGCAGGTTCCATTAATAAAAGTGGTGTTATTCAAATAGAGGTACAAGAAACCTTTGAAAATTCGACGGTTGCTAAAATTTTAGAACTGGTAGAAAATGCGGCAAGTAAAAAAGCACCTATTGAAAACTTCATTACGAAATTCGCGAAAGTATATACACCATTTGTTGTTCTTTTAGCCATCGGTATTACCTTTATCCCTCCCCTTATTTTTGGCTTTGCCGAATTTAATCTGTGGTTATATAGGGGTTGTACATTTTTGGTTATTTCTTGTCCTTGTGCCTTAATTGTATCGGTACCCTTGGGTGTGTTTGCAGGTATAGGCAGCGCTAGTCGCATTGGTGTACTTGTAAAAGGTGGCAATTATTTAGAACTATTGGGAAGTGTGAATCATGTTGTGATGGATAAAACAGGAACGATTACCAAAGGTAATTTTAAAGTAATGGATATCTCAAATGCAAAAGTCTTAGAATATGCGGCATATGCCGAAGTGAAATCCAATCATCCAATAGCAAAGAGCATTATTTCAGCATATGAAGGTAATCTCGATCAAACAAGAATTACGGCATATGAAGAAATGGCAGGGTATGGTATAAAAGCAATTTTGGATCAAAAGGAATTGCTTGCAGGGAACTTTGCGTTTATGGAGAAAGAAAATATCACATCAACAAAAATAGAAGCTTTAGGAAGTGTTGTTTATGTTGCGTACGATCATCAATACATCGGATATATCGTTGTTGGTGATGAGTTAAAACCCACGAGTAAACAAGCCATTAAAAAATTACGCGAACAGGGTGTTGAAAAATCGGTTATGCTAAGTGGTGATCGACAAGTTGTTGCAGATGAGATAGCGAAGCTTGTCGGTATTGATGAGGTATATGCAGAGCTTTTACCTCAAGATAAAGTGGAAATTTTAGAGTCTTATTTACAAAGTGAAGATCATGTTGTCGCATTTATTGGCGATGGAATTAATGATGCACCAGCACTGGTGCGCGCAGATATTGGAATTTCGATGGGTGGAGTTGGAAGTGATGTCGCGATCGAGGCGAGCGATATTGTACTAATGAGTGATGATTTAGCACTACTCCCTAAAGCGCTGAAAATTAGTCGTTATACCATACAAATAGTTACGCAAAATATTGTTTTCTCCTTAGCGGTAAAAGGCATTGTTTTATTTCTTAGTGCATTCGGAATTGCAAATATGTGGATGGGCGTGTTTGCGGATGTTGGTGTAACACTGTTGGCAATCTTGAATTCGATGCGCATTTTTAAAATTGACAATAAACTTTGAATTTATAGCGATTGGTGTTAGTTTAAAAAGTGTATTATGATTTAAAAAAGGGTGTGCAAAGCATTTTATAGGGCTTCAAATCAAAAAAAGACATGTATAAATACTTTATAAATAATACATGAATATCACTTGTATCTTATTTGAATTCATAGTAAAGTTAAGGGGATATAGGAGGACAGTACATGTCAAATAGATTTATTTTAAATGAAACCAGTTATCATGGAGCTGGTGCAGTCAAGGAAATTGTAAGTGAAGTGAAAACACGCGGATTTAACAAGGCAATGATTGTTACAGATGCAGATTTAGTGAAATTCAATGTTGTAAAAAAGGTTACAGATTTATTGGATGATGCAAATTTAGCATATGAGATTTATGATAAAGTTGAAGCAAACCCAACGGTACGCATGGTACAAGAAGGTGTTGAAAAATTCAAAGCGTGTGGTGCTGATTACTTAATCGCCGTTGGTGGCGGATCTCCACAAGATACAGCAAAAGGAATTGGGATTATTGTTAATAATCCAGAATATACAGATGTTGTCAGTTTGGAAGGTTTAGCACCAACAAAACACAAAAGCGTTCCGATTATTGCTGTTGCGACAACAGCAGGAACAGCAGCGGAAGTTACAATCAACTATGTCATTACAGATACTGAAAAGAAACGTAAGTTTGTCTGTGCAGACCCACATGATATTCCAGTGGTAGCAATTGTTGATCCAGATATGATGAGCAGCATGCCAAAAGGTTTGAGTGCAGCAACGGGTATGGATGCACTTACGCATGCTATTGAAGGATATACAACATTAGGCGCATGGGAATTGGCGGATACCTTAAATTTAAAAGCAATTGAACTTATTTCTAGAAGTTTAAGAACAGCAGTTGAAAATGATCCTAAGGGGCGTGAAGATATGGCACTAGGACAATACGTTACAGGAATGGCATTCTCAAACGTTGGTTTGGGAGTTGTACATGGAATGGCACATCCACTAGGAGCATTTTATGGAACAGCACATGGTATAGCAAATGCTGTGTTATTACCATATGTTATGGAATATAATAAAGAATATACAGGTGAAAAGTTCAAAGAAATTGCGAGAATGATGAATGTTGATAATGTTGATGATATGTCTCAAGAAGAATACCGTAATGCAGCAATCGAAGCGGTTAAGAAACTTTCAAAAGATGTAGGTATTCCGCAAACATTAAAAGAGATTGATGTTGTAGAAGCAGATTTAGAAGCTTTGACAACAGCAGCTATGGCAGATGCTTGTACCGGAGGAAATCCAAGACCCTGCACGTATGAGGAAGTTCTCGCGGTTTATAAAAAAGCGTACAACGGTTAATAAAGACAAAGATGAGAGTAAAAAAACGAAATTATGTCATTTCGTTTTTTTTAATTATTATACTTATGAATTTCAAAACAAGAAAACCTACATTAGAGATCTACTGTATACGAAAAAAAGAAGTTATTGAAAAATGTTGCGCATAACTTCTTTTGTGATATGTTATTATAAATAAAGCTCTATATCTTTTTTGGAATAGAAAAACATTTCGTGTTGATTGGGTATAACGTTTGGCTTCTTTTGCTTTTCAGCATCTGGATCAACTGGCTTTTCAGCATCTGGATCAACTGGCTTTTCAGCATCTGGATCAACTGGCTTTTCAGCATCTGGATCAATTGGCTTTTCTGCATCTGGATCAACTGGCTTTTCTGTCTCTCTGACAGGTTCTTTTTCTACTTCTACTACTTCTTCTTTTTCGGTTGTATTTACACCAGCATAGCTGGAAAAGTCATCACCAACAAAAAGAACGCCCTCTCCACGAGTATACGCAGGTAAATCACCACCTAAATTTGATAAATTAAAACTAAATTCACTAAATTTCACAGGATTTATAATCATTTGATAATGCTCATATAACTCCTCAATGTCAGTATAGGATAGCATATAACAGCTGAGTGGCATGGATCCCATACTTGCCGTTGTCATCATTCCTGTAGCTCCATTTCCTAAAGCAAAATTAGTAAAAGTCCAAGGTTTTAAGTTATCCAATTGACTATTTAAGAAACCATTGATTTGTGAAGAAGTCATACTGGTTTTTACATGTTTTGGAATAATATTCAATAGCTCAGGAGCACTCTTTGCACCTTCTACAGTCAATAGTTTTTCGACCATAGCTTGAATAATTGATAATTGTGTTTTTCCACGTTCAATATCACCATAAAGTTTACGATGTCTTGCAAGAGCTAATGCATGCTCTCCATCAAGATGTTGTTGTCCCTCTACTAATTCCACCGTGCCGGCTTCGCGATTGGAGTTTTGTTCTGTATATGTAATGGGGACATATACATCAATACCACCAATAGCATCCACGATTTCTTCTACTGAGGTGAAGTTTACCTGTAGGTAATAATCAAGTTTAAAATCAATAACGTTCTCAATAGAGTCCATAATATTGTTCATTCCATCATTTCCTAGATGGGTTAATTTATCATTTTCATATCCCAATGCGATGTTGGGCACAAAGGAATCTCTAGGCAATGAAATCATTTCTAAATGTCTTGTAATGGGATTTACAATAAGAATAATGTTGACATCACTACGCAAACTATCTAAACTCCCATCTGTAGTATCAACACCACTTAAGTAAATGGTAAAGGGTTCTTTGCTTAAATCTTTTTTACTGGAAGCTTTGGTTGCACTGTTATCACCTTTTTCAATGAGCATATCAAAGGAAGTAAGGGTTTTTAGTTTTGCTGAAAAACCTTCTTCTTCCTGCTCAAAGAGGTTAATGTAATGCTCACGAATAATCAAAGCATCAATTTCGCCTTTTTCAAGCGATTCCATAAGCGTGTAATAGTCATCAGCTACAACATAACTAACATTACTAACAATTTTGTCTAATTTCGCTTTTGCGAATGCTGTTGATTTTACTTCACTTTTAGTTTGAACACCTACCACTTTATCTTCTAATTGCGCAATATCTTGAAGATCTTTGTTGCTGGATGAGCTAACAACAAACACTTTTTCGTATTTTTCTTCATCATCTTCGCTAACTATACGATCAACAAGATCCGCGATTTTAAACGAATAAAAAGAACCAATCCCTAAAGTGAAAACGAGCAATACACATGCGATGCGTGCAAGTACATTTTTATAACCATACATTTGTTTTAGCAACAATAATATGGAGATTAAGGAAAGTAAAACGAAAATTGCGCAAATACCAAGTCGCCAACGCAGTGGTGTTGCAACAATATTCATAAGGAAATATAAAAAGACTACTAAAAAGATACTCAATACTACGATTAATATATAATTAATTTTGTTATCGATATTTTTTTTCATAACACACTCAATTAACTGTAACTTTTTTATTATACTTGTATCAGCTCCTTATGTAAATAAAACTAAAAAAATCACATTTTTTTACATAGACGCATAGAAATGGTGCATCTAGGGGATTAAAAATTCGTTTGACAAATTTTCATCAATATCATCGTTATATAAATCGCTAAGACGAAATTGTAGCTTTTTTAACGGTTGCATATTTGTTTGATACGTATTGATCATATGCGCTTGATGTAATGTTTTTAAAGAACAATAAAGAACACTTGCATAACCAGATGACGCAGTATATTCATAACCGCTAGGATCACCAGTAATCGCAAAAGATTGTATATCCCATGCTTGTAAATCGTCTATCTGTGATTTGATAAAGTTTTTAACCTGTATTTGTGAAAAATTTGTGATAACATATTTTGGAAGTATATCCAAAATGGCTTCCGCCTTCTGAATACCCTCAAGAGATGCCATTTTTTTAACAATTGCCTTAATGACATCAGTTTGTGCTTGGTTTCTACCCAAATCTTGATCCGTATAGGAATGCCGATGACGCGCATAGGCTAATGCCTGTTTTCCATTTAAAGTCTGTTTGCCAACATTCAAACAGATTTCATTGGCACCAAAATTACGATTTTCATCTTGTTCGCAAAAGGTTGACGCGACATCAGCCTCAATACCCTCAAGAATATCGATAATTTCAATGAAGGAAGTAAAAGACACCTTTATATAGAAATCAATCTTTATATCCAAAGCATAAGATAAAGAATCAACACTGTTTTTTATTCCTGTTTGCCCAGTATGGGTCAATTTATCATATGCATAATCATAGTCAACATTGGGGATAAACCCATCACGAGGAATGGATACGATGGATATCTTGTGATTAGTGGGATTCACAGTTAAAAGCATATTGGCGTCAGAGTTAGACTTATTGGTTGGCACACCAAGTTCATCATTTGCGCTAATAAGTATGCTAAATACGGTATTGGTAATATCAATGGTGTTTTGATCACTATTTTTGATATCTTTTTTTTGCGTAAAAGCATATAGTTCATAAGATTCAGAAAATAAAGAATTATATGTTTTGGGGATGTTTGCATATTCTTCTTGGCTTAAAACTAGAGCATCGATATTATAGTTTTGATAATCGTTTAGCAACGTATCGTAATCAACATATTGATAGGTATGAACAGTATCAACCTTTTTATCCAATGTATCATCAATAAATGTTGCATCGACACTCAATTTATTTAAGTAACCGATACGCAATACTTCCACACCTTCTAAATCCTTTTTTACATCAGGATGAGAAGTACGTGCATAAACACCATAAGTTATGGTTTCAGTGGATGCTGTTTCAGCTGGGTTAAATATATTTTGTATTCCTTGATCAAGTGCTTTCAGTTTTCCATATCCAAATAGCAAGCTAGCACTTATGAGTAAGACTATACTACGTCGAAAAAAATGAACAATGTTTTTTTTATTTAAAAATAACGAAATGTTGATGCCGATGATGATGACCATGACAACAATGAACAAGAGGGTGTATGTATTGGATAATGGTAGGCTTAAGAAAGCAATTGCGCCACTTAGTATGATTAATATTAAAACAAATAGCAAGTCCATGATTCTAAACCATTTGATTTTGTTTTTGCGTTTATGTTTGTGTTTCATAAAATACCTCTTAAAAAGTATACAACACTTTTTTCAAAAAATCTGTATTTCGAAAAAAAAGATTGTAAAAATATAGTATAATAGAAATATTGAGGTGATGGATTTGGATTTACTTAAAGGATTAAATAAACAACAACGCTTAGCGGTAGAAGCATGTGATGCACATGTACGAATTGTTGCAGGTGCAGGAAGTGGAAAGACGAGAGTGATAACCACACGTATTGCCTATTTGATGGAAACCTTGCAGGTAGAGCCCTATCGGATTTTAGCGATTACGTTTACCAATAAAGCTGCAAATGAGATGAAATACCGTGTTTCTTCGATTTTGGGCGTTGCACAATCAGGCGTCACTATTTCAACGATTCATGCTTTGTGTGTGCGGATTCTAAGAGAGGATATTCACTTTTTTAAGTATCCACGTAGTTTTGTGATTTTGGATAGTGACGATCAAAAATCGATTTTAAGAGATATTTATCGTCAATTGAAGATTGATGTAAAAACACTCTCTTTTGCGCAAGCACTTTCTTATATTTCATCTAATAAGACAGCCTTTATAGATCCAGAAACAGCTTTTTCACATGCGACTTATGATTTTGAAAAACTAAAGGTTTCTGTTTATGAACAATATGTTATAAAATTAAAAGGCATGCAAGCTCTTGATTTTGATGATTTGTTGTTGTTTGTATATGTACTGTTTCGTGACTACGTGGACATCCGTGAGAAATGGGCTTCACGTTATGATTATTTGCATGTTGATGAGTTTCAAGATGTTGACGAAATTCAATATGGAATTGTCCGTTATTTGGTAAAAAAAGATGCTTATTTATGTGTTGTAGGAGATCCAGATCAAACTATTTATACATGGCGTGGGGCGAAAGTGGATATCATTATGAACTTTGAAAAGGATTTCCCCAATAGTAAAACGATTATCTTGAATGAAAATTATCGTTCCACTAAAAATATCTTGGCAGGGGCGAATACACTAATTAAAAACAATGAATTTCGTGTCGATAAAGATTTATTCACCAATAATAAAGATAACTCTAAAATACATTACTATGCTAGTGTAGAGGAAGTTTATGAAGCACAGTGGATTGCAAGAAAAATTGTAAACATTCATAATACGGGAGTTGCATACCCAGATATGGCAATATTATATCGATCAAATTATCTTTCACGCAACTTGGAAAAAGTATTGCTTGATGCGTCGATTCCCTATCGTATTTATGGCGGCATTAAGTTTTTCGAACGTGCAGAGATTAAAGACGCTTTGTCTTATTTGCGATTGTTGGTTGATAACAATGAGGGAATGAGTGAATTGGCGATTAAAAGAATCTTAAATGTTCCACGTCGAGGCATCGGTCCAAAAGCGCTGGAGGCACTTGCTACCTTGGCTGATGTTCACCAAAAAGACTATTTTAAAACACTGCAACAATTCCCGATAACAAAGGGAAAAGCACAAACTAAGGTAGATGAATTTGTTGGATTGATTCAAAAATGGCGTGTGGAAAAAGAACAATTCTCAATATCTATTGTTTTACGAAAGTTATTAGAGGAAAGTCAATATTTATGGGCACTTGAACAAGCCAATGAAGAGGAACGTTTGGAAAACTTACAAGAGCTGATCCATGATATTGAAAACTATGAAGAACATTCTTTAGAAGCGAGTTTGGATGATTATTTACAGATGATATCCTTGTATACCGATCATGAATCAGAGGACAAACAAGATTGTATTCAGCTGATGAGTGTACATGCGGCGAAAGGCTTGGAATTTCATAGCGTGTTTGTATATAGTCTGTGTGAAGGGATTTTCCCTAATGAACGAAGTATCCAAGAGGGTGGAAAGCAGGCTCTTGAAGAAGAGCGTCGACTTGCCTATGTTGCCTTTACAAGAGCAAAAAAACGATTGTATTTATCAAGTTCTGGTGGCTATTCATATGTGACACAAAAGCTAAAAAGCACCTCTCGTTTTGTGAATGAGTTGGGCGAAGATGTTATTGAAAAAGAAGGTGAAATTTTCAATCCATATGCCTCGAAAATGAAAAGTGTACCGATTACATCTGACTCGCATAATACAGTGGCTGCCTCAATAATGCCAAAAAGTAAAACTAAAGGACGCATTCGAAAGGGTGACTTGATCCAACATCCAGCGTTTGGTGATGGCGTTGTGTTGGTGGTTCATGATGGGGTAGCAAAAATTGCATTTGATAAGAAATTTGGGGTTAAGCGCTTGGCGGCAAATCACCATTCGATTACGAAGAAATAGAGGTTATGATGAAAGCAAGAATTTATGAATTACGAGCTATTTTAAACCGCTTAGGTTATGAATATTATGTGTTGGATATGCCAAGTGTAAGCGATCAAGAATATGATCGCTATATGCAGGAGTTGCTGGAACTTGAACAGGCTTACCCGCAATTCTATGATGCAAACTCCCCCACACAACGTGTGGGTGGGAAAGTCTTAGTTGGGTTTTCTAAGGTCGCTCATGAGCAAGCAATGCTTTCTTTAGGTAATGCTTATAATAAAGAAGACCTATTTGCGTTTGATGAGCGGATTCGCGAACAGTTTGCAGATCCTCAATATATTGTTGAGCTTAAAATTGATGGGTTGGCAATTGCATTAACATATCAAAATGGCAATTTCAAGCAGGCATTGACAAGAGGCGATGGGCTGGTTGGTGAAGATGTAAGTGAAAACATCAAAATGATTCTGTCCATTCCAATGAAAATTCCATATTCTGGAAAACTTGAGATTCGTGGGGAAGTCTTTATGCCAAAAGAATCTTTTACAGAATTGAATGAAAAGCGTAAAAAAAATAATGAAGAGTTGTTTGCAAACCCAAGAAATGCAGCTGCAGGAACGATTCGTCAACTACACACAAAGATAGTTAAAGAGCGCAAACTCGATGGATTTTGGTATCAAGTTGCAAATTCACAAATGGTTGCTTCCACGCATGAAGAGGCATTATTATTTTTGAAAAATAATGGATTCAAAGTGAATCCTCTATATCGAAAATGCACTGGTATTGATGAAGTATGGACGTTTATTGAGGAAATGCAAAACCGCCGGAATACGCTTGCTTATGAAATTGATGGAATTGTGATCAAAGTAAATGCTTTGTACCAACAAAGTAGCTTGGGTGCAACAGTAAAAATACCACGATGGGCAATTGCTTATAAATTTCCAGCAGAAGAGGTAATTACAAAATTAAAAGATATTGTCTTAACGGTAGGCAGAACGGGGAAAATTACACCCAATGCCGTTTTGGAACAGGTTCGCGTGGCGGGAACAAAGGTGCGTAAAGCACAATTGCATAATGAGGACTTTATCGCAGAACGTGATATTCGCATTGGGGATATGGTGGTTGTTCGTAAAGCTGGCGATATCATTCCAGAAGTTGTGCGTTCCTTAAAAGAACGTAGAGAACAAAAACTGGATGTTTATAGTTTTCCTACATATTGTCCAGTCTGCAAGAGTGAACTCGTTCGTTACCCCGATGAGGCAGCTCATTATTGTATTAATGTAGACTGTCCTGCTAGGGTCATGGAAAGTATTGTTCACTTTGCTTCTAGAGATGCGATGAATATTGATACATTGGGAGATAAAAGAATTGAATTTCTTCATCAACATGGATTTTTAAATACAATTGAAGACATTTATCGCTTGCATGAAAAAGAGCAGGCGTTATTACGATTGGAAGGTTTTCAAGAAACGTCACTCAAAAAATTGTTCAAGGCAATTGAAGATAGTAAACAAAATCCTTTAGAAGACGTTCTGTTTGGTTTGGGAATACGGCAAATAGGAAAAAAAGCGGCGAAAGTGCTCGCACAATATTTCTTACATATGGATGCTTTACAAAGCGCAAGCATGGAAACATTACTGACAATTAAAGATATTGGCGAAATTAGTGCAGCCTCACTGCGTGCCTTTTTCTTGGAGGATAAAAACGGCTCACTTATTGAAGCTTTAAAAGCGTTTGGCTTGCGCATGGATAGTGATACAATAAAAACATTGACAACGCCTTTTAGTGGAAAGGTTATTGTCTTAACTGGCACTTTGCAAAAACTGAGTCGCAATGAAGCCAAAGTGATCTTAGAGAAACTGGGCGCAAGTGTTACAGGCAGTGTTTCTAAGCAAACGGATTTGCTTGTTTATGGTGAAAAGGCGGGATCAAAACTGCGCAAGGCACAAGCATTGGGTACTGAACTAATGGATGAACAACAGTTTATAAAGGAGTTAGAAAGTTATGAAATCTAAAATTACATGGTTGCTTTGTTTTTGTGTCTTGAGTGGTTGTGGTTTACAAAAAGACAGTGATGAAGCATCATTTACAACGGTTACCAAAGCAGTAGAAGCAGGAGATTATCAAACTATCTTGCCATATAACTCTACAGATTCACGACAGACACACGTAGATTTTAATCGTGGGAGTTATGATCGTATTGCGGTAGGAGAAGGTCTACTTGCGTATTCAAAAAAATACTTCTCTCCAGATGATTACGCAATACAAGAAGGAATGATTTTGGATCGTGATACTTTACAAGTAGGTGCATATTTTGGAGATCACAAGGGTCTTTTGGGCTATCAGACTAAAGAAAATACTAGCGGATTAAATCCGGAAAAGGGATCAACCATCCCGGTTGGAAATGGAGTGGAAATTATATCTGGTGTAGAAAGAGGAAAAGAAACGATTCCTATTGTAGATATTTTTGAAGTTGATTTTTTTGATAAAGAAGATAAAGCAAATGAAGATAGAGAAATAAAAGGAATATCCTTGACCATTGTATTGAATGAAAAAATTAAAGATGATCAAGGAAAAGAGTACATCATGAGTAAAGATAGTTTGATGACGTATGCGAGTGAAAAAGCGCGACATTTAATTGCGTATTTGCGAGAGCAACCAGCGGTAGGCCAAGATATTCCAATATTTGTGACAATGTTTAATGCTGCTTCCACAGATTCAGCACTACCAGGATGTTTTATCGGTGAAGGTTATGGGACTGACAGTATAAATGATTTTTCAGAAATTGACGAAGAATGGACAATTTTTCCAAGTGAGCGAGCCCAGGCGCTGGATTCTGTGATTTATTCGCAGTTTGAGTCGATTAAAAATGCCTTGAAAGACTTCTTGCCGAATGATATCGGAGTAACAGGCAAAGGTAAATTTACAGATGGAAAATTGGAATATTTAAGTATTCATGTTATTACGCAAATAAAAACGTATACAGAAAGTAGTGCACTTTTGCAATATATGAATAGTTTATTGGCAAATATCAAAAGCGAGGAAATTGAAATTATTGTTGAAATATCATCTGATGAGGAAACTTACGCACTCATAAAACGTGCGGTGGGATCTTTAGAAACAGTAGTTGTAAGTAAGTAGGGGGAAATAAAATGAGTGAGTTTAATAAAGCATATTTTAAAAAATTAGCAAACCAAATTATGTTTGACTTAAGTGATGAGGAAATTATTGCTTTGCAAGAAGATTTTACCTTGTTGAGAAAACAAATTACATTATTGGACACCATTGACACAGAGAATGTGGAAACAATGGTATATCCTTTCGAATGTGCAACAACGTACATAAGAGAAGATGTTGCTTCCAACGTGATTACGCAAACGGCAGCTTTACAAAATGCTCCACAACAAGAAAAAGGACAAATGATTGTACCTAAGGTGGTGAAATAGTGTTTATTAAAGATTCTAAAGGAAAAGGGAGTGCGTATATTGAAAACCTTTTAAAACGCGCAAAAGAAAGTCAAAAAGATTTGAATGCAGTGGTTACTTTTTGCGAAGTAAAAAAACAGATGGAAGAGGTTTCTACCTTGTCGCATAAGCCACTTTTTCAAGTGCCGATATTTTTAAAAGATAATGTTTCAACAAAGGGTGTAAGAACGACTGCGAGCAGTCGCATTCTAGATAATTATGTGCCAAGCTTTGATGCTACTGTGACAAAAAAATTAAGAGAAGCCGGAGCGATCATCTTAGGAAAAACAAGTATGGATGAGTTGGGCATGGGAGGAACCAATTTAAATGCCTACACGGGTAGAACGCATAATCCATGGGATGTTTCTCGTATCACTGGCGGATCGAGTGGCGGTAGTGCTGCCCTTGTTGCAGCGGGTATTGTTCCTATCGCTATTGGAACCGATACGGGGGATAGTGTTAGAAAACCTGCCGCATATTGTGGAATTGTTGGGTTGAAGCCAACCTATGGACGAATTTCACGCTATGGGATTATTCCTTATGCATCTAGTATGGATCATGTCGGCATTTTTGCAACTAGTGTTCATGATGCAGCTCTTTCACTAGAAGTTTTAGCAGGTAGAGACGATAAGGATATGACTAGTAGTTTTGAAGAGGTTATCGAATATACAAAACATATAGATTCCAACTTGCAAGGAAAAAGAATTGGGATTATTAAAAACGTATACGATGCGATTAAAGATATCGAAATCAAAAGGCAGTTTGATGCATTGGTTTTTTCGATGAAAAAACAAGGTGCATGTGTTGAATTTGTTGAATTTGACAAAAAGTTAATGGAAGCTTTATTACCAACATATTATATTATTGCCAATGCAGAAGCTACAACCAATCATGCCAATCTTGATGGAGTTCGTTTTGGTGTGCGTGAAGCTGGCGATAATTTAGAAGCGATGATGATCAATTCTCGAACAAAAGGGTTTAGTAGTGAAGTGAGAAAACGATTTGTGATTGGATCATATTCTTTGTTTGTGGACAATCAAGAAAAAATTTTCAAAAAAGCACAAAAAGTTAGACGGCTTATTGTTGAGGCATTAACGGATGTTTTAAAAGATTATGATGCACTCATTGCCAGTGCGAGTGGAAGCATTGCACCAAAACCCGATGATTCTGTTGAAGATAAATTAAGTGACACCTATTTAATTGCGGAAAATCATATGTTGTTGGGGAATTTTAGTGGTTTTCCTTCTATCTGTGTACCCAATGGATTTGTAGATAGTTTGCCTATCGGGGTGAGTGTGTTAACTAAGGCATTTGCAGAAACAACATTATTTGATATAGCAAAAGCGATTGAAGACATTAGCGCTTTAGAAGGAAACTGTACGGAGGTAACGCCATGAATTTTGAAGTAATCATTGGAATTGAGATTCATTGCGAATTAAAAACGAAGACGAAAATGTTTTCTGGGGCACCTATTTCCTTTGGAAAAGAAGCAAATACTTGTACCAATGAAATCGATTTAGGAATGCCGGGTACGCTACCTGCAGTGAATAAAGAAGCAGTAACAAAAGCGATTATGGCGTGTGAAGCTTTACACTGTAAAATAGAACCACTTGTTCGCTTTGATCGTAAAAATTATTATTATTCAGATTTACCAAAAGGTTTTCAGATCACACAACAATTTCACCCGATAGGGGAACACGGTTATGTACAAATTGAAGTTGATGGAAAGCAAAAAGAGATTCGTATCAATCGGATTCACATGGAAGAGGATACGGCAAAGCAATTTCATCATGAAGATGGTACGTATATTGATTTTAATCGCGCTGGAACACCACTCATTGAAATTGTGAGTGAAGCGGATATTCGTAGCGGTAAAGAAGCTGTAGCATATGTTGAAGAAATTCGAAATATTTTATATTATTTAAATATTAGCGATGTAAAGATGGAAGAGGGATCTCTTCGCTGCGATATAAATATCTCACTTCGCCCTTATGGGAGTGATGTATTTGGTGCGAAGTGCGAAATTAAAAATTTAAACTCAATAAGCAATGCACAACGCGCTATTGAGTATGAAATTAAACGTCAAGAAAAGTGTTTATTGGGGGGAGAAAGTATCGCACAAGCAACGCTTCGCTATGATGATATAACCAGAACGACCAAACAAATGCGCTTGAAAGAGGGTGCAGTTGATTATAAATATTTTCCAGAGCCAAATATTTTTCCGATTCAGTTGCATAATGATTTTATTGAAAATGCAAAAAAGGCGATGGGTGAGTTACCTAGTGAACGAAAAAAAACATATATGGAAACCTATGGGTTATCAAAAAAAGATACAAATCAGTTGGTGATGCATAAAGAATTGTCTGATTTCTTCAATTTGGTTGTTTCGCATACAAGGGAATATAAACTTGCTGCTAATTGGACGTTAGTAGAAGTTGGGGGCTTTTTAAATAAAGAAGGGCTCAACATACAGGATTGTAAATTGATCCCTGAAGAGCTCGCAAAATTGATTGAACATATCACAGAGAAAACGATTTCTAGCAAACAGGCAAAAGAGGTTTTTCGTGCGTTGGTGTTAGGAAAGAAAACAGATGTGCTTATCAAAGAACAAGGAATGCAACAAATTAGTGATGAAACGCAATTGCGTGTCTTGGTAAGGACGGCAATTGAAAATAACCCACAATCTGTTGAGGATTATAAAAATGGAAAGAATCGTGCAGTCGGCTTTTTAGTTGGGCAAGTGATGAAATTATCAAAGGGACAAGCAAATCCTGCACTTAGCAATACGATCGTTGTTGAAGAATTGCAAAAAAAATAGTAGAATGAAGGACAAGGAGTTCATATGATGAAACGCAAGAAAAAAACAAAACAAAAAAAGCAAGCGAATTGGTTACTACGATTTACTGGCATTGTCCTTTTAGTCCCTGCGCTAATCTTAGGGTATGTCGTTTTGACGTCTTTAGACGCGCAAGGGGAACCTGTGAAAGGCTCACGATTTCAGGATCAACTAGATCCTGAAATAACCAGTGAGGAAATTGAAAAATTAAAAACATCTATTGCTTATAAAGAAGTAGAAGATGTTGAAATCAATTTAAAAAGTGCGACATTAAGAATCAGCGTAAATATGAAAGATGATAGTAATGCTGAAACGACAGAAAATGTCATGCGTGATATATATACCAATAAAATTAATGTCATTTTACCAATCGATAAATATTTTACAAACCATGATGAGGTGAAGATGTATGATGTCGAAATTCATGCATATAACTATGTTCCTACAGAAGAAAATGTAGCGGAAAGCACATATCTTGTACTTACAAAAACAGCATCTACAAGTGATGTGATTATTGATAATCTTCGTACCGCAAAAAATGAAGAATTGAAAAATTCTTTATTGAATCCAACCCAGCCAGAAACGACAGGTGAAGCTGCTACTGAAGAAGGGAATTAAAAAGGGCGAATGCCTCTTTTTAATTGGTATCTAACATGAAAAAAAATGATATACTTACAGGGATTTGTAGTGCTTATGACCATGAAGGAAGAGGTATAATCAATGTTGAGGAGCAGTATTTTGTTGTCCCGTATGTACTGCGTAATGAAACCATTCAATTTCGTGTTCTTAAGTTAAACAAACGCCTTTCCTATGGCAAGTTAGAATCGATTGTTGTTTCCTCAAAGGAGCGAAGAACGCCTCCTTGTCCGTACTTTATGAAGTGTGGAGGATGTCATTTACAACACATGAGTGAAAAGGAACAAGCATATTTAAAGGAAAGTTTTGTAGCGGATAATATTAAAAAAATTGCGCAGGTTGATTGCGAAGTAGCTCCAATTTTACAAGGATCCAATATTGCATATCGCAATAAGGCACAGTTTCTAGTTCAATTTATACACGGTGAACTACACATTGGGATGTATCGCAAACATTCTCATGATATTATTAATATTGACTATTGTCTTATTCAAAGTGAACATATCAATCAAGTACTTAGATTTATGAAGCACAATTTACAAAAAGAAAAATTTGCAAGATACATAAAGCATTTGTTAGTGAAGCATGCTGTGTTTACAAACACGCTCATGCTCGTGTTTGTTGCAAACAAAGAACTTATGATACCACCAATATTTATCAATAAGATATTGCAAGAGATACCAGAAATTAAAAGTATTCAGGTAAATCTGAATAGTCAAAATACAAATGTGATATTGGGAAAGACGAATAAGCTTGTGTATGGAGATGCCTATATTTTTGATGAGCTAGATGCCTTACGGTTTCGTTTGTCGTTGTTTTCTTTTTATCAAGTAAATTCATATCAAACTAAAGTCCTTTATCAAATGGCAATACAACTGCTAAACTTACAGGGGAATGAGAAAGTTGTTGAATTGTTTAGTGGAATTGGGACTATTTCGCTGTACTTAGCCCCATATGTTGCCTCTGTGCAAGCGGTTGAAATTATCGAGGATGCGGTGAGAGATGCAAATGTAAATAAGCAACTTAATTCAATTGAAAATGTAAAATTTGTTTGCGGAGATGCGACAAAGTATAGTGAGACAGTTTCAGATCTTGTGGATATTGTGGTTGTTGATCCACCGCGTAAGGGGTTGAGCGAAATGGCGATTGCTTCGATTAAGAAAATAGGCCCATCACAAATTCTTTATATTTCATGCAATCCTTCAACGCTTGCTCGTGATATAAGTCTTTTAAAAGATCGTTATGTGTGCGAAGGTGTGCAGCCAGTGGATATGTTTCCTTTTACGTATCATGTGGAGACGGTGGTATTGATGTCAAGAGTAGATAAATAAGAGTGTAATAAGATAAGTAAATAAAGGCTTTCCGTGGTTTGAGGTCTGGTTCTAAGCCGGAAGGATATTCACGGATTTCTGCTTTGTGGGAAGATATCCAAGAGTGGTGGATTACTCACCGGATTTACGAATTTGAATATAGGATTGGTGAGTTGATAAGATTTCTGGCAAAAATGTGGTGAGTTGACAAGATGGCTATTGGCTTGAATAGATAAACAAGGTTGAAATGCACTTATAAAGTAATTACTTTTCAAGTACATATAAAGGTTGAAATAAGAGCTGTAA
>JBKEBQ010000020.1:0-2966 GCA_047973225.1 Breznakia sp.
TTTTTCCTCTTTGTCAATTTTTACAAATATCGGAACTTGAATTGCGTTTCCAGTAATAATAGCTTCCCCTTGTCCCAAGCTAGGAATCTTCTGATATGAACTTTTATCTAAGGTTGGCATAGTGTTTTCAAGCATCCTTAGATCCTTCTCATTCACTAATCGATGTATTAAATAGTTGTGAGTTTGAGATAGAATAGTTGGAGATATATCTGCTGGTCTTTGACTCGATAAAGTAAGGTAAAATCCGAACTTTCTTCCTTCTTTAATTATTTCTTCAAAAACTGAAAGCCTGTAATCTTGCCAATCATCACCATTGTTTCTATAGTCAGCGTTTAAAATATTGTGTGCTTCATCAATTATCAAATGCTTAGTTTTTGTTACATCCTTTCCAGCTACAATCTTTTTCTGCTCATCATATATCATTTTTGAGAGTAGCATAGGAATCAATCGGGTAATTTCTTGGTTAGCATATACTAAAGAAATAATATTAAGAGCTTTATATTTATCCGATATGTCTTCTACAACCACAATAACTTTTTCTAAACTAGAAAATGCAGTGTCTATACGATTAAACAATGGATTCAAATGTTCTATATTTGTAGATTTCCAAGAAGTCTGATGCACTTTCTGAAAATCTAAATGCATTTTAAGTTTATTAATTTCATTGTTACTTTCAAAGGTTTTGGAAAGTTCAACTTCGATTTGTTCTAAGTTCAAATAACCAATATCTTCATCGTTCATATCAGATTTATCATTTATGTATTTCCTTTTTCCATCATTCATATACATATATGCTTTACATTGTGAATGATACTCTAATCTTTTAAGTTCATTAAACAAAGAATCATTATTAATAAATGAATTTGCAACGGATATCCAGTTGTCTTTGGCGTCTGAACTTGCTGCATCTCCACTAGTTAATATCTTTTTTATTGTTCCTACAACAAATTTAGCTATTCCATCACCATCAAATTTTTTCTCATTCCATAGGTTAATCGCACGTCTTAAAAAAGGGACTTGAGTTGCTGAACGAGCATCAAATAAAATCGAAAGAATATCGGCGTTAAACAAATATTCTTTTTTTACAGGTAGTTTTATGCCATTATCCTTATTTGTTGCAATTTCATATATCATCTTATCACTCGCATCTACTCCGAACATTTCTTCTCCAGTATACTCCCCGTTAAAATCAATAACATAAAATTGAGAAGTATTTATAATTGATTTATTGTATTTAGTTCTAAAAAGTTGCAAATATAGTTTATGCAATGTATTTGACTTTCCACTACCCGTATTCCCGAACACTCCAATATGTGAAGCGAAAAGCTTGTTAATCGGAATTTTGATTGGTTGTCCTTCAAGTATCGATTTTCCAATATAAATTGCCGCCTCATCATTCTCAACACCATAAATAATATCGAGTTCTAATTTAGTAGTTAAAGTAATTTCGTTTCCAATCATCGGTACATATTGGCTCGTTACTTGAAATTTTCCTTCCTCAATAACCCCCTTTGTTTTTAATGTAATGATTCGATTAATAGAATCTTTGTGAAAACGATTATCAAACTCCTTGCTACGAACTGTATTTTGTTGATCGACAACCTTTTCGCTTGAAACGGTTGTAATTATTTTTATGTCGTTCTGATTAACAGTTAGAAATGTACCCACTTTAGGACCAGTTAAAAGTTCACCATACCATATGTATTGGGCATCATTAGACATATGGTACATCCCAACTTCAGATACATCACCATCGACGCCAACTATTACACCTAGTTTCTTACTTGGATTTGACATCTTTCAATTCCTCCAAGGTATCACCAGATAAAATGTTATTAAAGTTATCTAGAGTTAAGCTATACCATTCTTCATTTTTATCATTTATGTTCTTTGTTAGATTCTTATTATCAAAATTACTTGGTGTTAAGATTTTTAGATTTGCGGGCAAAGACCTAACCCCTAAATTATCCATGTAAATTTGTCTATCTGAGTCTGAATACGCAAAAACATACATCATTAACTCAGGGTTTTTTAAGGCTCTTAAAATCATTTTACCAATATGCTTATCTTGAAAAGAAAATCCTATAATAAATAAAACCGATTGTGGTTTATCCAATTCAAGTTGGAACACTCTCAGCATTTCGTGGAAGTAATTATTTAAAAATGTATCTTGAGCCTCCAGACCTGTCGGTTTTACAATCATTGGGTTTTTAGTGACGTGATTACATATATAAATTTTTTCCTGTTCTTCTTGCCAATTAACGGACCCATGAGGCTTTATTAATGATATTGATGGAATTTCACTAATGTAGTTGTCATTTAACCCTTTATAAGACACCACTTGATTGTAGTTAGAGCTATCCAACTCTCGTGTAAAATACCCCTTTGCTCCATCGTTAAAAATAAACCTGCTATTTAATAGTAATCTATCTACAGCCTTTTCAAGAAATAAATCATAATTTGTCGTGAAAATATTTGCAGATTTTGGGGCTTGTCTAGAATTTGAAAGATTAAGAACATCAATTATTACTTTAATAAATTCATAATAGTCTTCTAAATTTCCTGCAATTTTATAATCTTCATCAAACTCGTACGTTTCATCTAATAATTTTATACTTACTTCTTTAATTTTATCAGTAAGAAAAACATTAGCAGTCTTCCCCCTAGATACATCATCCTTAAAATCCCTCATTAACCCAATTGATTTTGCTGATGCTCCCGAGCCAATCAAAAAATTAAGTTGCTTTGTTATTGCAAGTTGCCGTAATCGTTTGATTAACTCTCTATCTTTTTTCATTTCTTCAGTTTCCATTCTCAGAACTCTCCTCTCCAATCAGTTTTAATCTAATCATTTTTTAATTTTTTCTATTTTACTTTGCAAACACTCTAAAAGTCTTATAATGTTCGACAATTTAAATATATAATGTATATTCTAAGTTCACAATCTAAGATGAATTAACTATAGC
>JBKEBQ010000022.1:0-28888 GCA_047973225.1 Breznakia sp.
CTGATAAATTCGTCTAATAATTTTGTTGATACGGTTTTTCGTGACATTGGATTAAATAAATGATACCCACCTACACAAAGCGTTGGCGAATAGGTCTTTGCCTTTTCCATAATGTTCACGACGCCGGAATGTCCACACCCCATAATAAGCGATGATACATCTTCATTTATAATTAAGTTTTGTTCATGTGAAAAATCGTCTTTCCCGTCCTTGCCAAAAAGCACATTGTTAGCAGGTGAGTAGAATCTCTTTTTATGACTAACGGTTAACAAGATTAACTCATCATCAATCTTATAATCCCCATCTACCAAGACTATTTGGTTGGATTTTTTCAGACTTGCATCAAGTCCGATGCGAATTTTGAAGAAAGCAATCTTACTATAATACGGCTCAAATGCTTTCCGTTGCACATATATTTTTGCCGTATTGTTAACCGCTAAGAACTTGTCTAAAGCACCACCATGGTCTGCGTGACCGTGGGATATAACCACAACATCAACTTTAGAAATGTCAATGTTACGCTTCTTTGCATTTTTAAACAAAGTATCATCCGAACCTAAATCAAATAAAATTTTATGATTCAGTGTTTCTATATATAATGATAATCCATGTTTTGCTTTCAATTCTGATTTCGTTGTATTCTCGACCAATGCTATGATTTTCAAATATCTACACCTCTCAATCCTCGTCATCCACCTCGTCCACTCAAAATCCGTGTCATCCAATCCACAGCCACAACTATCAGGTGAAACATCCAAACCGCCCACTTAATTTTAGCGTTATCCAAATAGCAGTCTAAACTATGGATATTTTGGAGGTGGATGTGTTTTGAAGTACTGTAATTTCTCAAAACTTCACTTGCTTGGCAAAATTGCCAAATCACGAAAATCCCATAAAACAAGCAATTTCAAGCACTCTACTTCGAAACCTTAGACATCAACACTACCGTCTCCACATGTGTCGTCCTTGGAAACATATCAAACAAAAATATTTCTTCACACGTATAATTACTTCGTAAAAACTTCATATCCCTTAACTGTGTTTCAGGATTACAAGAAATATAAACAATTTTTTTCGGTTTCAACTGCTGTACTGCCTGCAAAAAATCTTCATTACTTCCATCTCTTGTGGGATCCATAATCAACACATCAATACGCCGGTTTTCATTTGCCAATTGTTGCATATACGTTGGGGCATCTTCACATATAAAATTAACATTAGAAATTTTATTTAAGTGCTTATTGATATTCGCATTTTGAATTGCCACAGGATTGATTTCAACTCCATACACATGTTTTGCCTGCTTCGCAACCAATAACGAAATCGTTCCAATTCCACAATATGTGTCAACCACAACATCCTCACAAGAAATTTTAGCTAATGTTAACGCTTTATTGTATAACTTCTCGCATTGTTCTGCATTAATTTGATAAAAAGAAGTAGCAGACATTTGAAATCTCAAATCACACAACGTATCTTGAATATTCCCTTTTCCATACAATATAATTTCCTCATCACCTAGGACGATACTGGTATTGCGTGTATTGATGTTTTGAACAATCGTTGTAACTTCTGGGAATTGTCTCAAAATTGCTTGCAGAAAATTCTTTTTACCACGAAATTCTTTTTTACTACACACAAACGTAAGCATCATTTCCTTTGTAGAAAACCCTTGACGAATTACCATATGTCTTAAAAATCCTGTTTGGTTTTGCTCATCAAACACTTCTATACGGCATTTTCGAAGTATCTCTTTCACCTTTTTAATCACTTCATTGGCTTGCTTATTATGCATCATACAATAATCAACATGAATGATATGATGACTGCCCTGCTCATAAAAGCCTGCTACCAATCCATTCCTTGGATGTACACCAAAACTTAAAACCAACTTATTACGGTATGCCTCTGGCTCTTTCATCCCCACACAATTATGGACTTTTAGCTTCATTCGCTCTTTTTGAACCATTGCCTTTACAACCTCTGTTTTGGCTTTCAATTCAAAAGGGTACAACATATGCAAATAGCTACATCCCCCACATTTTGTATAAAAAGGACATTTTACTTTACTGCGGATACTAGAAGATTTCACTACCCTAACAAGCTCTCCCAAATAACCTTCTTTTAACTTTTTCGTTATCTGAACTTCTACCTGCTCATTCACCAATGCATGTTTCACAAATATTTTATTTCTCTGATATAAAAACATACCCAAACCATTATCAAGTACTTGCTCAACTATACCTTTTACTCTTTGCCTTTTATTTAACATGAATATCCTCTTCAATCATTTTATATAACCTTTTTAACGCTTCATCTTCATCAATGACTTGAATTCCATAAATTCCCAACTGTTTAGCCGCATGAATATTTTCTTTTAAATCGTCTAAAAAAATACACTCCTGAGGAACTAAATGATAACGCTCCAACAAAATTTGATAAATTTTAGGATCTGGTTTGATGCAATGCTCTTTATAAGATACTACATACCCATCCACTTCTTGAAAGAAACCATACTTCTCTTGCACATATTCCGTAGCATCTTTAGCTAAATTCGACAATAAATAAATACGATATCCTTTATCGGCTAAGAAGGCTATGTGCTGCACTGTCTTTTTTTGCATCAGCACTTCGGTCCAACGTGAAAGGATTTCTTCAATTTGAAGCTGATATTCTTGCCTTTCACAAATCAAATGTTCTTTTACCTGCGAAAGTGACATTTGGCCCAAATCATGTTGCTGCCAATAAGTAGAGTGAAATATATACTCACAAATCTCATCTGCGCCAACAATATCTTTAAAATATACAGCTGGCGAAAAATCCAATAACACATTTCCAATATCAAATATTATATTTTTAATCATAGATAACCTCTTTTCTATTATAACAAATTACCTTCAAAATTACGCTACTCTTTTGATCATCTTTTATATATGTAAAACATTCAAATGAAAATCATTAAAAAAATTTAAAAAGCATCTATTTACAATAGACACTTTTTAAACATGTGTAGGTTTTAAAGAAATCTTTTTCAACCATAAAGACACTTCTTTACCTTTTATATGTAAGAGAGTGATGATTAATTTATACTAAGCATTCGCTTTGATAATCAACTTCGTAATCTTATCTGCGTAAGCAATCGGATCTTTAATTTCAAATCCTTCCATCAAAAGCGCTTGATCATATAAAATTTCAGCATAATCTTTCATCGCCTCTTTATCCTTCTTGTACACTTTCTGTAAAGCTTTAAAAATATCGTGGTGTGGATTAATTTCTAAAATCTTTGTTGCTGTCATACCACCTGATTGATTGTTTGGCATTTGTGATAATACCTTTTCCATCTCAAACGACATTCCTTCCGCTGCACTCAAAACAACCGGATGTGAAACCAGTCGAGAGGACAACTTCACCTCACTGACTTCATCTTTTAATGCTTCTTTAAGTGCCGCTAGCATATCTTTATTATCTTCACTTTGTTTTTCAACAACTTCTTTTTCTTCATCACTCACAAGATCTAATTCCCCTTGTGCGATATTTTTAAATGGTTTTTCTTTGTATGCATGTAAAATCTGTAACGCAAATTCATCAATATCATCACTAAGATATAGAATTTCAAATCCTTTATTGCGAACAAGTTCTACTTGTGGAAGTTTATCAATTTTATCTACACTATCCCCGCTAATGTAGTAAATTTCTTTTTGTTCTTCTTTCATATTGCTTACATATTCATTTAACGTAACCAACTTACTTTCTTTTGAAGAATAAAACAACAATAAATCTTGTAACTTCTCTTTATGTTGGCCAAACTCATTGTATACACCATATTTTAATTGTTGACCAAATGCTGACCAAAACTTCTCGTATGTTTTACGGTCGTTTTTCAACATCTTCTCTAGCTCACTCTTAATCTTCTTTTCAACTTTATTAGCAATCACTCGCAATTGCTTATCCTGTTGCAACAATTCGCGTGATATATTGAGTGACAAGTCTTGTGAATCTACAAGTCCTCTTACAAAGCGGAAATGTTCAGGAATCAAATCACTTGCCTTATCCATAATAAATACACCTGAAGAATATAGTTGCAAACCTTTTTCATAGTCTTGTGTGTAATAATTATGAGGTGCTTTACTAGGAACAAACAACATCGCATCAAACGAAATTGTTCCTTCCACATTCATGTGCATCACTTTTAAAGGATCGCTATAATCTTGGAATTTATCCTTATAAAAATTAGCATATTCTTCATCACTAATATCTTTCTTTTTTCGTTTCCATAAAGGAACCATCGAATTTAGGATTTTGTTTTCTATAATGGTTTCGTATTCTTCACTATCCTCTTTTTTCCGTTGTTCTTCCACATCCATGCGAATGGGATAACGAATGTAATCAGAATATTTTTTCACCAAACGTTCAATTGTATGGCTTTCTAAAAACTCATCATAGTTTTCATCTTTTGTCTTTGGTTTAATATGTAGGGTAATGGTTGTCCCTACATTATCTTTATCACATTCTCGGATTTCATAACCATCACTATTTTCGCTTATCCAACGATACGCAACATCACTGCCATATGCTTTGGATTCTACTTCTACCTTATCCGCTACCATGAAAGAAGCATAAAACCCAACCCCAAATTGTCCAATAATATCAACATCTTCTTGCTCTTGTAATCCTTCTTTAAATGATAGCGAACCACTCTTTGCGATAGTTCCCAAATTTTCCTCAAGCTCTTCTTTGCTCATTCCAATTCCTTGATCACGCATTTGAATTGTTCGCTCACTCTTGTTGATGCTTATATCAATTCCCAACTCATTTCGTGAAACGCTTTGCTTATCTTGCATTGCCGTATAATATAATTTATCCATCGCATCGGATGCATTCGACAACAATTCTCTTAAAAAGATTTCCTTATTTGTGTAGATAGAATGAATCATCAAATCCATCAAACGCTTTGATTCTGCTTTAAACTGCTTTTTTCTTGCCATTTTTCATACCTCCATTTAGCACTCTTAGCTTTGATTTGCTAAAGATATTGTAACGTACCCTCTTAGCACTGTCAAGTCAAAAGTGCTAAAACAAAAAAGCAGCTTTCGCCGTTTCTCTGTTGATGAAAAAAGTCATCTCTTTTTTACGATTTTGATCCTTTCAAAACAAAGTTTTCAATTGCATAAGCAACACCATCTTCATTATTGGTAAGGGTAACTTTATCACATATTTCTTTAATTTTTTCTGGCGCATTGCCCATAGCGACACTTAACCCGCCAATTGCAAACATCGAAATATCGTTGAAATTATCTCCAATACACACTACCTCACTTTGTTCAATACCCAAATCAGCACACACCTCAATAATGCCTTTTCCTTTGGATGCTTTATCACTAGATGCTTCAAAAGTATCGCTATACGAATAAAAATTCAAATAATCCAATTTTTCTACTTCTTTTGCCAAAGCTTTTCTTTGTTCCACATTGTCATCATAAGAAAATATTTTTAAAGTATCAAAATCATGTGTTTCTAAGTATTCTTCTACATCTAAGTTATATTTAAAATCCATTCTGTCCTTTATGGGTGTTATGTCCCGATTTTGATCATAATCAAAAATGTGTGGATTATCTTTTGTACATAATGAGAGATTTTTATTCTTAAAAAAGACCCGTACATCAAATTGTTTAGCTAATCTTGCCACTTGTTTTACCACATCGCGATCAATCGGAAATTTTCTAGTCTTATTAGAAATCCGATAATATGCTCCATTGAATGTAATGTGTCCCATTCTTCCTGAAATTTGATTCATAATACGTATGGTAAAACAATTGGGTCTACCACTCACAATAGCTACCTGAACACCTTCATCTAAAGCGTGACGAATCGCCTGCTTATTCGTTGTTGTAACCAAACCTTTTGAATTTAACAACGTTCCATCTAAATCAATACAAATTAATTTATACATAGTTTCTTACTCCTTATCGTATACAGTATACCAAAATCATACGTCAGTTACACCTTCTACAAATCATAATATGTTTATTGTTGCAATACTGTTTGGAATTGTGGGTGTTTTTCAAAATACGCAATTGCATATGGACATACAGCAATACACTGAGCCTGTTGTTCTTGTAATACTTGAACCATTGCATCCATAAGTTGTTGGGCAACCCCTTGTCCACGTAAAGAGCTATCTACAAACACCTCCATAATGGAATACACTTGCGCGTTTTTTTTAAAATCAATATATGCCAATATCTTTTGATCCACTTCATAAACCAATTGACTATCTTTTATTTTACATTTCATAAATTTCATATCCTTTCTTTTATGGTAACCTTAATCTTGTCGCCCGCTTGCTTTCCTATTTTCGCACGTATGTCTTTTAAAACGCCAATAATGTGACCTGGTGTTTTCATTCTTACAAGACTTCCATCATATGAGACCCCATCAAAGGTGGCATGCACTTTCACCCGTCCCTTACCAAATTCTTGCTTCACATCATAAGGGAATTCTATATAAGCTCCATCAATCTTTGGCACTTTCTTTATTTCTGCTTCAAATTCATATATTTTCATGTATTTCCTCCTTCTAGTGACAATATAGCTTAATTTTATTGCTTTTACAAAATAAATATGTTAGAATACTCGTGTAATTAAGAGTAAGTCTAGTATATTGTAGTACCTCTTTATTATAGAACGGAGGTATGACATGACTGGAAAAGTAAAATTCTTCAATGACCAAAAAGGTTTCGGTTTCATTACAACTGATGAAGGTAAAGATGTATTTGTTCACTTCACTGCTATTTTGGGTGATGGTTTCAAAACATTAAACGAAGGTGATACAGTAACATTCGACGTTGAAGCAGACGATCGTGGTGATAAAGCTGTAAACGTTTCGGTTCAATAATATTGAGCAAAACACATACTAAGGTATGTGTTTTTTTTTTATGTTTATTTATCTCAGCATCAAACGTTTAAATCCCGTTTTTTAAAGAACGAAAGACTAAGTGCATATAATACAAACCCAATCCCAAATAATCCCAACAAACCAAAGATAGCATTTTGCTCCTGTGCGATCAAACCAGTCGGGTCGTATAACGTATACACCGTTAGATATTTGAAGAAATCCATATTTCCACCTAAATTTGCCAACATATGCATAATATAAAAGCTCACAGGGAAAGCAATACTAAACATTAATGCACGACGTGGATCATTTATAACTGTCGAAATAAAAAAACAAATAGAGCCAATGCAAAATTGAATGGCGAATACATTTACATTTAAAAGGAAATATTTGCCCACATCCAACGCATCGGGAAAACAAAGCGAAACCATGAAAATTCCTACACCTGATAAAACACAAGCCACTACGAATAAACAAATCCATAAAAAAACGAATTGTGTAAGAAGTAATGTAGTTCTTTTATTTGGTGTTGCTAATAAGTATGCTAAAGAACCGTTATCAATATACTTACTCAATAGTCTAGAACTCATCGCAATCACAAAAATCAAAGGAAAAATCAACGCAAAGAAACCATAAAAATAAGAAACCACAAACCCCATAAAATCCGTCCCCGCATTTGACATCCCAAACGCTTGCATCAACTCTGGCATATTTTTTGAAAAACCATCCAATAGCGATGCCATGTCTGGATCAAACATCGTAATAATCACACTGGAATAAAAACTTAGCACAATCGATAAAACCAATAAAAACTTCCAATTACTACGAAACTCTTTCTTTAACAACGGTAGACTAATCATGTTGTTTCCCTCCATAATAATTCATAAATAAACGTTCCAAATTTAAATTTTGCATATCGACTTTTGTTACTTCATATTGCGGAAGAATACACAACAAACTATGTAAATCTTTATGGATCTCTACAATCACACTGTGTGTATACTCTTGTACCACATAAACATCTTCTTTTTTAAAACGCTCCTTTTCAGCGCTTGACGCAAAGTCAATATAATAACGATTTTTTAACTCGGATTTTAATTCATGAATATCCTTAACTGCAACTAGCTTTCCTTCACGAATAATACCAACTCGATCACATGTTTTTTCAACTTCTTCAAAAATATGCGAAGACATTAAAATCGTTTTCCCTTTAGCTTTTTCTTCCAATAACATCTCAATAAAAATATTTTGCATCAAAGGATCCAATCCACTCGTTGGCTCATCCAAAATCAAAATTTCAGGATCGTGCATAAACGCGCAAACAATCCCGATTTTTTGCTTCATCCCTTTTGACATTTTTTTGATTTTCCCCTTAGGATTTAATTCAAATCGTTCAATCAATGCCTTGGCCTTACGCAAATCTTTCAATCCTCGCATATCTGCCATAAAACGAATAAAACTCATCCCGTCCATATTATCCATAAGCGTAATCTCTCCAGGAAGATATCCTACATTTTTTTGAATTCTATCACGTGCACTTCGACAAACCTGTCCATCAATTGTACAATTTCCACTGTCGTGGTTCACAAATCCCATAAGATTGCGAATTGTTGTCGTTTTTCCCGCACCATTAGGTCCTAAAAAACCAAAAATCTCACCTTTTTCTACTGCAAATGTTATATTAAAAACACCTTTATGATTACCATAATCCTTGGTCAATTTTTCAATCTTTATAACACCCATAAGGATCCTCTCCTCTCACACCATTGGTGTACCTCTTGTTTTTAAGTTACCTATATATTATACGCTTCTAAAATATTCTAATCAAGATTTTTCCGCAAACCAACAAATACAATGTAAGCGTTTGCTTTTTTGGGGGTATCATATAAATATAAAAAGGTCTTTTATAAAACACTGTAAGGAAAGGAGGAAAAAAATGCAACTATTTAAAAAATCCGTATTTGTGTTTGCCATCGCTTTTGCGATCATTTTTTCAAGCATTTCTACGCGTGAGAAAATTCATGCAAAAACAGATATCAAGAAAAATGAGAGCTACGTAATAATGCAGCTACCTGTGTCAATGAACCAGAAGGAAAGCTTACCATCTTCTAGGTATCTTCCAAGTAGACCAAGTCATACACAGACCAACCATATGAAAATGTATTATGGGAAATCTTTTATAGGACATGTATATGTACCATCAATTGGCTCATGTAAAGGAAGGTTTTACTACATGGGAAGAGATAACTATGGTTGCTTTCTTTATAAAGGAACCGTTTATCCAACATAATAAACTATTATTTTAAAAATACACACTGGACTTGTTTTGAAAGTGTCCAGTGTGTATTATAAAAAGAGAAACCTTATGCGCAGGATTTTAATAACTTCTATCTCTTTTTTATGATGATGTTTATCGTATGTATATAAATAATATGATAAAGATAAAGCAATCCCTTATAACACTTGCAAACGCTAGTCAAATTAAAGGTGTTATGAGTAACATCTCTGGAATAGGAAAAAAAGATATTAACATTGAAGCTGATAAAATTGATTATTTGTTGAATACAAATCAAATTGATCTTCCTATATATTCATCTCATTTAATGGGAACGAAGAAAGCAAAAAGAAAATCTTCTGGAAAAAGACATTTCAACTACACTCATCGCTGTGAATACTTCTTCATATTTTCCAACCCTTTAAAAGAGAATGTGACATTTCTAAACGACTATAGCTGGATTTTTTTAGACCATAACAAAGCAGACTGTATAATAACAAGTGCTTATGCAAAGCGACATAATTTAACCGTGGGTAACAACATTTGCATCCCCTTATATAGAAAAGAATTTATAAATAAAGAATTCACAAAATTTATGTGTCTTGATGTACAAAACTTTCAAATTATCGCTCTTATAAATGAAGATGACAGCTTTTACAAAAGTGACATAATTACATCTGCTGGATGAATGCGTGCTTATGTGCAATCTTTTAACAAGGATTTCTATTATAACTCAATGAATTTTGTTGTTAAGAATCCCTTAAAAATCAATCAGTTCAAGAAGCATTTGATAAAAGAAAATTTCAAGAAGTCGTTTATGGTAGTAGTCCTAACCATTACGGAAATTATCTGACGATTTTCGATGAAGAATTTATTGAATCGGATTGAAAGAGGTGCAAGATGAAAAAACTTATAGCTGAAAATGTGTATTATTCTTATCAAAATAAACATCAAAAAACAGAGGTATTACAAGATGTTTCTTGCGAATTTGAAGAGAAAAAATGTATGCAATCATCGATCCCTCTGGAAGTGGTAAATCAACATTGTTGTCGTTACTTGCAGGATTGGGGATCGTGAAAAAAGGCGAAATTAGTTTCGATAATAAAGTCTTAACTGTGAAAAATCAAGAGCCACATCGTCGTGAGAATATATCGGTAATCTATCAATCGTTTCATCTTTTTTAGATTTTGACCGTTTTAGAGAATGTCATGTACCCTATGAAAGTAATTCATAAATCCAAAGAAAACATAAGTGCATTGGCGATGAATAATTTTAAAAAAGTGGGAATACCAAAAGCCTATTTTTCTAAATTTCCAATGATGTTAAGTGGCGGTGAACAACAACGAGTCGCAATTGCTAGAGCCTTATCCTCAAAAAAGAACTTTATTCTCGCCGATGAACCAACAGGAAATCTAGATCGTGAAAATAACAATACTATTATTCGATTATTTCGTAAATGTGTTGATCAGGGATATTGTGTGATTATTGTTACCCATAATTTAGACATTGCTTGCAAGGCTGATATTATCTATAAAATAGTGGATGGAAAATTAGTCAATCAACAACCACATAAAGGAGAGCAATGAAATTAAGTATCAAACATCTAACACGAACGCCTGTGAAACTATTTTTCTTGATCATGGCAACGATTATTATATCGAGTTTGTTTACTAGTGGAATAGCGCTCATGTTAAGCTCTATCATGCAACTTAATGCATTAGAGGGTACTTATACGACAATTGGTATGATCGAACAAAACCCTTATGATGTTGAGTCTGTTGTCGTTTGGGATTATGCAACAAATACGAATTTAGAAACAGAAAAACCACTTTATGACACAACCATAGGTTTAGAAGGTCTAGATTTTAAAAATATAAAATATCTAGAGAGTCCCAAAAAATTGCATTATTATGGTGCATTTTTATCCAAGTATAAAAATATCAAATATGATATCATCGATAACCTAGGTAATGAAATTCATACCACACTCCTAAACACCATGTTGATAAGCATTGTTGAATTTCGTGTACATACTCCAACCAAAGAAAAAGGACAAATATTAATTGATGTTACGAAAGTATACAATAAAAATAGTAGCCTATCTTATAACGAAATAGAAAATATTTATTTGGATTCTTCGAACTTAAAACATGATATAACTCTCGAAGCAAATAAAACATATATTATGGTTGGTCAATCCATAATAACAGAAGCTGATCGTATACTTTTAGCGCCTACCTCACTACCCCTATTTTCATGAGCCTTAATTTGTTTTTATTATCATTAGCGATAGTAAATAAAGAGCTAAAAAAAGAGCCTTTAATGATGAATTGTACTGATTAGTTAAGATACATATATATCTTCCATACAATTAGCGAAATGAATAGACAACATATAATGCAAATACTTATGTAAGAGCGTATCGCACTGTCTATTACTTTAGCTTCTGCATTGTCTTGCTAACCTTCCTTATAACCTTTTTATTTCATGATGATTGGATTTCTCTCATACTTTCTTTACCTATCATTGCCATTGCCAATTATGTAACCTATATCCTAGCTTATAAGCATTATTTTGCATGTGCATTAAAAGTAAATGTACACGCCGCCAAAAAAGTTTCATTTATCAATAAACGATTTCAAACAAATGCAAGAGTACTCTCTACATATTTCAACACTACTTTTAGAAATTTAAAAGATATTTTAAGATCTCCTATATTTTTAATGAATTGTCTATTTATACCTTTCATCTTTTTTATCAAAGCTACTTTCGTGACTGTAAAAATTGTCGCAGCGATAGATTTTGAAAATTTTCAGAAACACTAACATTGTTAAAAATTTTCCTATCTCCAAAAAAATGCTTTTGCTTGCACTCATGCCGCTTAGTCCATGCTACCTATTGGTTTAGTAGCTTTTCCATCATTAAAGGATACTGCTATCACAAAATAGGGATCCGACTTGAGATTATAAAAACATATTCGATTCCATTAGAAAAACAATTACTTGCCGAAAACTTCACCAATATACTCGTTATCAATGTCCTGTTAGTAATTATAAACATTATAATAACAATATTATGTTATTTGTATACCACTTTTTTATCGAGGAATCTTCATAATTGATGCTCATTTTTTATAAAATTCAATAAATAAATGAATAAGATTCATAAAAAATTATGAATCTTATAAAAAAAGCTTGTTTTTCTAGAGATAGTTTGATAAAATACAATTTGTCAGCATTAAGCTGTATGGTCCAGTGGTGTAGTGGTTAACATGCCTCCCTGTCACGGAGGAGATCGTGGGTTCGAGTCCCATCTGGACCGCCATTTAAAATTATGTTATGGCTTTTAAATTAGCTCTCAAAAAAATTATAGTACTATAGAAAACATATTTTATAAAAAAATCTGAGGTGGATTGAAGAGTACGATCTATCTCTTTTTTTTGTATTTCTTTATGTATCTAAATAAAAATTGTCTTGCTATCACGTTTTTTCAATAGCAAAAAAAACATCCTTTTACACTATGATATATAATTACAATATAAAACATGCTGCTATGCATCACCATTATTCAAAGTAAAGAAAAGTGTTATCCTATAGATAACACTTTTTTGCGATTGTTTCATTCATGTAAGCCTTAAAATCCAGACATCCTTTATACTAATGCCTTTTAAAGAGAGACATTTGTTGTCATAATAAAGTTCCATGCCGTGAATAGCGCTTTTTTTATGTATAAAGTATGAAAAACATTTTTTTACATTATCTTTTGAAACCAAAACTATATGATTCTTGTAGATAGTTCCATTCATACCTATATTGAAATCTCAAAGATGAAATACTTTTTTGAAATTATTTTAAATTCCCTACTTCTTCTGCAATTTCTTTTACGAGTTCTAGTTTTCCCATTGTTCTTCTTCACTCATTTTATTACCTTCCTCAGTAGAAGCAAAACCACATTGTGGACTCAAACACAAGCGCTCTAGTAGTATATATTTTATTGCTTCTTTGATTCTTTCAATAATCTTTTGTTTATCTTATAAGAATTGATGATTTTGTTGTAATTAGTCCTAATACGACTTGTTTATCTTTGCTTGTTTTTTGAAGCGATGTAAAGTCACCAGAGCGATCATCATAAAATGCAATGTTCCTACAACCTACCGCATATACGTCTTTGATTACTTTCTTATAACCATCAACAATATCTTGTATCAGTTCTTGTTCATTAGGATAATACTTTTTTGTAGATGCTACATTACTAGATATAATCATTTGAAACAAAAACTGTGCTGGGCTGGACTAGTTTGTCTAGCAATGCTATTTTCATCTTCAAATTGTTTCACATATTTAAAGTGATCAACAAATGGATGATTAGCGATTCTCAATTCCCCCGTCAAAAATGTATCCTCGATATATGCCGTACCTCATGGAAGGAAATTCCATCGACCGTCTTTGTATGTCCGACGCCATTAAATGCCCACATAAAATCTAGATGCCAAGAGCTTCGTCTCAGTTCTCCATCCGCAATAACATGATAATCTCTTGTCTTTTTGTTTCTTTTTCAACTCACGAATCGCTTTATCTTCAATTTTCATCAGTTCTTTCTGTCAATCTTTTTGTCTTCTTAATTCTTACTTGCCGCTTGTAACTATTCAGGCTTAAAAAACTCCCTACAATATCATACTTACATGGTGCATTTTGTTTCATTTTCTTTTCTTCCTTATCAAAATGTACGATGTATCCATATAAACAAAAAATCCTTCATCCATAGGACGAAAGATTTCGTGTTACCACCTAACTTTATCATTTTTTCACAATAATGACCTTTTCAAGTACTATCATACTCTATCGCTGTAACGGGCGAACACGCCAATACCTTACCACTCTGCTCAGTATTGCGACTCTTGAAACCATCTTCACATGCATACTTTCCCTATCCAATTTCACCATTTTTGAACTCTCTACAAAAAATTTCAACTTGCTACTCTTTTCATCACTGTCTTTATTTATATGTTTACCATACTAGCACTCAACACTCGCAATGCCAATATCAAAAAAGAGGATTCCATTTGAAATATAAAGAAGAGGGGTACCCTTTTCTAATCTTCTTGAATATTCAAGATAATCGCTTTTAATCGCGACATAGCCTCCATGGAATAGCGAATTCCTTGTGCTCCAATTCCTGATGACTTAACCCCAATGAAGGGAAAATGATCAGGTCCTCGTTCCGTTTTATTATTAATTTGTACAGAACCTACTTCTAATTTTTTTGCTACGTTAAAAGCATGATTCATATTTTCTGTAAATATAGATGTTTGTAATCCATATTCTGATGTATTCGCAATTGTGATAGCTTCTTCCTTATCCTTTATACGAATAATTGGTAAAACGGGGCCAAAAGGCTCTTCCCAAGCCAAACGCATATGCACTTGCACATGATCAATTAAATAAGGGTAAACTAAATTATTTTCTTGTTTTCCCTCAACAATTGCACTTGCCCCCAAGTCCAAGGCTTCATTCACCAACTCCATTACATAATCAGCCGCTTTGGTATTGATGAGCGGTGTGATTGTTGCATTGTCTTGAGGTAAGCCTACACTTAATTTATGCACTAGGTCCTTTAACTTCAAAACAAGCTGATCTGCAACCTTTTCACAAACAAGTACACGTTTTACTGCAGTACAACGTTGTCCAGAATAAGAAAATGCACCGGCAACAATATTTTTAGCAGCCAAATCAAGATTTGCATCTTCTAATACGATTGCAGCATCTTTTCCGCCCAGTTCCATTAACATGGGTGTCATGTGCAAGCGTTTCGCAATACTTTGTCCAATTCTACTACTTCCTGTAAAGTTAATAAAATCAACTTCTATATGCTCTGTGATGTAATTCCCTACTTCACTGCCTTTTCCAATAACGGTATTCAATACACCTTCAGGTAGACCTGCATCCACAAATGCTTTTATTAAGTGTAGTGCTGATAGTGATCCTTGGGTTGCTGGTTTTAATACAACCGTATTCCCAATCGCCAAAGCAGGAGCAATTTTTGATGCTGATAAGTTTATGGGATAGTTAAATGGGGAAATAGCCAATACAACACCCAATGGAACACGTTCCACAATTGACCATTTATTTTGTCCATATCCTGGAAATAAGTCGCTGGGGATGCCTTCACCCGTAATCGTTTTGGCGGTATCAGCGCTAAAACGAATATAGTCTACAGTGCGCAGCACTTCACTCATACAGCTTTTATAATCTTTGGATATTTCATTCATAATGACCTTAGCAATTTCCTCTGCTCGCTCTTCCAATAATGCTGCTGCTTTATATAAATATGCTACACGTTCATGTGTAGGTGTTGCCTGCCATGCTTTTGTTGCAATTCGTGCTGCGTGAAATGCTTTATCAATATGGTTTTTATCCAATGTCTGTAAATATCCCAATTCTCTACCATCAATTGGTGATGTTATGGGTATGCCGGTATCACAATCATCCACCCATTTATTACCAATATAATTACAATACATTTCGCTGTTTTTATATATTGTTTTCATAATTATGCCTCCTAGTATTTCATATATGTTAGCACATACAAATAACGATTACCATTGATATGTCTTAGATATAGTTATGCATGTTCTAAATGCTATCATAAGAAGTTTCTTTATACAAATAAAAATATATTTGTATTTGTTTTATGACAAGACATAAAAACGAAATGTTTTCATAAAAAATTAATACTTATTGTAATGTTTTCCACCCCAATAAATGCTGTTATTGACTTCTGCAATATTAGACAAGCTTACATCTTTTAATGCCCATTTTAAATACTCTTTAAAGCCTATACGATCTACAATATATCCGATATGTTCTTTACCACCGGGAGCATTAGGATCCATATATTTCGCAACAAAATCATAGGTGTTTTGAATGATTTTAATAATACTATCTTCATCCACCCACTTAATAAAATCCTCTCCCAATCTAGGATTACGTTTCCCCGTTCTTCCTAGAAGCGTTAAACGATAATATTTTGTTTTATTTCTTGTCCATGCAGCCATTGGACAATTTAAAACACACTCGCCACACCCAATACATTTTTCTTCATTGCGTTTCGGTCGAAAATTTACAGATTCCAAAGCCTCCACAGATTTATTTCTGCAAAATTTTATACACGCCCCACAATTTACACAGCGCTCAGCTTCAAAGAGTGGTTCACTCATACCGATGATGCCGAAGTCATGAAAACGTACTTTTGCGCAATCATTGGGACAGCCCGTTAATGCAATCTTAAAATGCAAATCATTTGGAAAAACGGCTTTTTCAATGCGTTTCGCAAAAGCCGTTGTATCATAGCAGGCAAATGGACATACTCGACTACCTACACAGGCAACAATATTTCTTGTTCCTGAAGCCGAATAGCCTTTACCTTTTTCTACTTGGTTGATGTTGAGTCCTTCAATAATTGGCTGTAATAAAGCATTGACATGTTCCATATCTTCATAAGCAATTCCTAAAATTTCTATTCCTTGGCGTACTGTCATATGAATACTTCCATTTCCGTATTCTTCAGCAATTTGTTGAATAGTACGCATATATTTGGCTGGTAAGTGTCCTCCAGGAATCCGGATTCTAGAAGCGGTTTCCCCTCGAACTTTTGTTACCCGAAAAGCATTCTTTTTTAGTTTTTTTGTATTAATATCTAACATAATAGTACCTCAATCCACCAGACTCTTTCCAATGGTATAGTTGAATACTGGACCATCCAAACATACGTATTGATCATTAATTTTACAATGCCCACATTTCCCAACACCACAGCACATTTTTCGTTCATGTGAAATCCAAATATTTTTTTCTTGAAATCCATAGTCTAGTAATCCCTGCACTGAAAATTTCATCATCGCCAAAGGCCCCACCACAATCGCTAACGCCTCTTGCACATTATCGATTTTTAATTTTGGAATATAGTCTGTAACAAGACCAATGTTACAGACACTATCTTCGCCGCAATCTACAGTTAAGATAATGTCCATATTTTGTTTCCAACGGCTGAAGTCTTCTAAAAACAAAATATCAGAAGGCGTTTTAAAACCAGCTACAAAAGTCATTTTTTTTATTTCATGAGAATGCTTTGAGAAGTAATCAACAACCCCTCGTACAGGCGATACTCCAGTCCCACCAGCGATAACCACCAGTTCGTTATCCTTATAATCATTAACATCAAACCCATTTCCATAAGGACCTCTTAAAAAGAAAAATCCGCCTTCATAATGTTCAAAGATTTCATCGGTTACCTTTCCTACTTTACGAATGGTAAAGTCCAGACTCCCCTCTTGAATTCCACTTACAGAAATCGGGGCTTCACCAAATTTGGGAATGCTAATTTCAAAAAACTGTCCTGGTTTAACATCTCTTTGATGATATTCCATGCGAAAGGTATACTCAATTTCTGTATGTTTGATCACTTTTAAGATTTTTGCTGGAAACGGTAAATAAACA
This sequence comes from Breznakia sp., assembly GCA_047973225.1. Classification (GTDB taxonomy): domain Bacteria; phylum Bacillota_I; class Bacilli_A; order Erysipelotrichales; family Erysipelotrichaceae; genus JBKEBQ01. Next base: position 17,665 of record JBKEBQ010000022.1, read on the forward strand.
TTGTTATTTTTCATTTTGCGCTAGCTCCTTCATTGCTCCTTCAAGTTTGTTGATGGCATTTGAAAAAGATATGTATTCTGGACATACATCATCACATCTACCGCACCCCGTACACATATGGGCATCAAAGCGTTGTTTGTAATCTAGCACTTTGTGTAAAACTTTAAAGCGCATTCGCTCACCATGCTTTTTTCGACAAGAACCACCACCGGCAACTTCACTGAATCCATCCACCATACAAGATGCCCATACTCTTTTTCGCTCTCCTACACGAGCATTATCTTGGTAGAAAATATCTTGAGTAGTCGTACATGTACAAGTTGGACATACAAAATTACAACGACCACACGCAATACAGCGCGTGTCGTATTCATCCCAAATGCTAGAAAAGGCAACCCGAGCACTCAAATCTTTGGGAATATGTACACGAATATCATTCTCTAGTACATGATCACTTATGATATCAAGTGTTTGTTTTGCGAAACGCTTTAATTGTTGTTGCAAGTTTTCGTCTTTCACATCACAGTAATAAAATCCATCGCGCAAATCAATACTAAAATCATATATATCGGATACATTGGCATCCATACTTACACAAAAACAATTTTCAAAACTGGTTTGACATCCCATAACTGCAAATTTTATGCGCTTACGAACTTGTTTATAATAATGATCTTCAGGACCATTTTTTAAATATATTGTATCCAAACGCTTTAGTGCATGCATATCACAATGCCTTAACAATACAATGGCCCCTTTTTCTTTAAAGTTGGGTTCACGAATTTGATCTTCATTAAAATAAAATAATGTTTGCATAATAGGTAATACCACTTCTTTAAAAGAAAAAGCTGATTTTTCATCAAACACGACATCTTCTATATCACGAATTTGTTGATAACGTATCATATCACTATTTGCATGAATACCACCATCCTTAAAGCGAACAGGAGCATATACTTCATACGTACCATCAACGCTTTGTATAAACCGATTAAATCCATTGCCATCAAATTGAAATCCCATATAGTGATCCTCTCTTTTTTATTATAAAATAATACACTACAACAAATATAAAGACTCCTCTACAATCTGTTAATTTTTTAACAAATTTACTCTTTACTAGTTTAACAAACTCTTACTTTTCTTTCCGTGATATTCATCACGGTGTTTGGATATATTCCAATAATTTATGGGTATCCAAAATGATAATTTGTTTTTTATGTACGTTAATCAACTTTAAAATAGTAAACTGTTTCATTATTCGCGAGATGGTTTCTCTTTTTGAGCCAACCAACTCTGCTAAAAAAGTGATGGATAAAGGAAAAGGAATCATTGTGCCATGGGTTGTTTCCATGCCAAAATCTTTTGCTAATTTCCATAATTTCGCTGCTAATTTCTTCTCGACTTTTAACATGTTTACAGCATTTTTACTTTGATGATATAAACGACGAATCGTTTTCGACATTTCATCCATGATAGCTTTATTAAACTTTATATCAATGCTTAATGCTTGTATAAATTTTTCTTTTTCAATACATAACATTTGTACATCACGCAAACAAACACAATTACTAGAAGCATAACGTTCATCTAGCGTTTCAATGTTAACAATATCAAAAAGACGATGAATAAATAGAATGCGTTTTTCTTCGTGAAGGCTAATTTTATAGGCGTATGTTACCCCTTGCAACAAAAGAAAAATTTCTTTTGTGAAATCACGATCATTGAAAACGTGTTCCCCCTTTTTAAAATCTTTTATCGTGATATAGGGCAATAAAAAAGATCGTGTTTTTGCAGAAAGATGTTGACAAAAAGGAATAGACTGTAGTGTTTTTTCGATGTTCATATGTACACCTACTTTCCTAGTTGAAAACGATATAGATCATTTTCTTGATGATTTTGAATTAAGACAACCCCAAAATTTTCTTTTATGAGAGCATGCTTATAAATGTCTTCAGGAGTGCCTTTTAGGATGATATTTCCATCTTGAAGCAAGATAATGTTGGTGCTATATGTAAAAGCTTGCACTAAGTCGTGGGCAACCATAATAATCGTTTTCCCGTGTTGGTGTAGTTGTTTCAGTAAATCTAAAACATCGAGTTGATGTTTGATATCGAGAAACGTAACAACTTCATCTAACAATAATATATTGGCGTCTTGGACTAACATCATCGCAATATAAACCCGTTGCCGTTCTCCACCCGAAAGTGAGGCAAGTTGACGATTTAATAACATTGATACGTTAGTGATCTTTATTGCTTCATTAAATTTTTGCCTATCTATTGCTTGTAAGGTTCTCGAAAAGGATAAGTGTGGATAACGACCATGGGCAATAAATTCAGAAACTTTCATATTTGGAATATTGCGATTTTGTGGCAAGTAGGAAACCATTTTTGCTCTTGCTTTTCTTTCCATTGTTTTCAATTCATTGTTATCTACATAAATATGACCCTCATAGGGAAGGTATCCACTTAGCGTTTTCAGCAGGGTTGATTTACCACTTCCGTTTTGTCCAATAATAGAAATAAATTCATGTTTGCGGAATACACAAGATATATTATGTAAGATTTTTTGTTTTTCTAATATCACATTCATGTTATGTAAGCGAATCATATTTGTAGTCTCCTCTTCTTTGTTAGTACAATATAAAGAAAGAAAGGCGCTCCTAAAAACGATAATAAGATACCGACAGAAACTTCATAAGGAGCAAAGATGATTCTCGATAAAACATCACACAGAAGGACTAATATAGCACCATAAAAGAAAGTTAGAGGAACTAATTTTCGATAATTGTTCCCGGTGATCATGCGCATTGTGTGGGGGATAATAAGACCTACAAAGCTTAGTACCCCTCCAATACTGACTCCAATACCTGCCAATGTTGCAGCGAGGATTAAAAGCGTAAAACGATAACGAGTAACATGAAGACCAAGAGAATTTGCCACTTCATCACCTAAAGATAAAATATTCATATTAGAGGATAACAATATTACAAGTAAGAAACAAAACAACATAAAAGGAAGAAGAAACAATACGCTTTGTATTTGTACATGAGCAAATCCACCAATAAAAAAAGTTGTTTTATCAAAGATACGATCAGGGAATAAAGTAATTAAAGAATCGCTAATCGCACTAAAAAAGCTCGCAATAGCAATACCAATTAGAATAATCCCGCCTCTAGTGACTTCGCTTTTTTTAGCAATTAAAAAGACCAGTAAAGCCGTAGTTAAAGATCCTATAAAAGCAAAAATTGGTTTCATAAAAAACGTACCTGGAAATAACAATCCTGCTAATACCACAAAAAGTCCCGCTCCAGCATTGACACCAATGGTACTTGAAGATGCAAGTGCATTGTTCAATACAGCTTGTAACAAGAGTCCTGCTAAGGCAAGGGACGATCCACAAATCATGGCTGCGATACTTCTTGGCAGTCTTACATAAAGAAGAATGTTATGCGTGAAAGTATTGCCTTTTTGAAATAAGATATAATTCCATGTATCTCTGAAAGAAAGCTTAGAGGCACCACTAGAGATACTCACTAAAAAAAGAGTAAGTAGTAGAAAACATGCAAGGATAAGGTAAGAATAAAACGGTTTATTTGTAAACGTCTGGATACACGATTTTAAGAATAGTTTCATAAGCATCTGCCCACCTTGCATTTGGTTTATATTGATATAATTCTTTTTCTAGAAATACAACATTATGATTTTTCACGGCTTGTAATGTTTGCCAAGTAGGATGGCTTTCTAAAGAGGTTTTAACGGATTGTTTCGCATCTGCTTCATCTCCCATCATTGTAATAAAAATATAATCAGGATCAGCCTCTATAATCGCTTCCATCGAAATATCTTCTAAAGGAAATCCTTCTTGTGTAGCAATATTGTTTACCCCAATATCATCTAGAATGGTACAAACTACATGGTCACTTGCTTTTGCTTTTACACCTGTGGAAAAAGCTCTCATAAATAAAGCAGATGGCTGTTGGTTGTTCGGTCTTTTTTCTAATAACGTATCAACCTTCATTTCTAGCTTTTTTCCATAGGTTTGATAATGATCATTTTTTTGGGTTATCGTTGTGAAATCTTTTAATACTTTTAAATAGTCATTAAAAGTTTCAACTTTTGTAACGTAATAAGGAATCTTCGCATCTTTTAAAGTATTGGCAATGTTTTTATGTGAACTAATATCCTGTGATAAAATAACAAAATCAGGTTCTAATCCTAAGACCTCCTCCATATTAGGTTCTTTAACTGTACCAACAATGGAAAGCACATTGTCTGTTTCAAGATTACGATCTTCAACATCACTCGTTGTCCCAATTAAAGAACCCCCTGCTAATAACCATAAATCTGCCCATGAAGAAGATAATGCCACTACACGTGTTGGTGTTTTTTTAAATTGTAAAGCATTTCCTTCTTTATCGCTTACTTCGATAATTGTATCATTTGTTTGATTGGCTTTTTTAGTGCTTGATGAGCAACCACTAAAAACTAAAAGACCACAAAGTAAAAAAACAAAAATTCTTATTCGCATAACGATTGCTCCTTTTCGTGATTTATATCACGATTGTAGATGTAGCATAGCATAGCTATCATAAAAAATCCGTTGCAATTACAACAGAATAGGAATATTATTGATTTTGTTTCTTTCTTGTTTTCACAAATAGCTCTGTATCAATATTATATACTAAATACATCGTTAAAAGAAAAATGTAAATCACTGATCGTTTTGGTATTGTAATCATTTGTATTTCTATACAAGCACCAAAACACCTCTTACATAAGTACCTTATATATTAAAGGCTGTTTTTCTAGTGCATCTTTTTCAATTTCAAAACATGCTTTCGCTTTTTTTATCCACGATGTTTGAAATGTATCATTCACATATAGCGTACATAATATGTCACCCTTTTTGATAGCATCATGACGTTTTTTATGAACCACAATGCCTACTCCATGATCAATTATATCCCCAAGTGCATGTCTACCTGCTCCCAAAGAACACGCCAATAAACCAATATCTTTCACATGAACCGTATTCAAATATCCTTCTTCATCGGCAATAACATCGATGGTTCTCTTCGAAATGGCCAATATGTCATAATGATTGATGACATCTCCGTCTCCGCGTTGATAAGCTATCATTTCTTTAAACTTCCCCAATGCAGAACCATCCTTTATACACCTAAGAACCCGCTCTTTTGCCTCTGCTTCATCTGTACAAACATTTGCCAACATTAAAATTGTGCAAGCGGAATGTACACACAGTTCAAAAAAAGCTGCATCGTAATTTCCTTTTAGCGTTTCAATCGCCTCTACAACTTCTAATGCATTACCGACACTTCTTCCTAACACATCATTCATACTCGTGATTTCTGCAGCAACCTTTCGTCCTACGTGCTCACCAATTTCAATCATGCGCCTTGCCAGTTTTAGCGCATCTTCTTTATGATTCATAAAAGCACCATTACCATATTTCACATCCAATAAAATCACATCACTTCCTGCTGCAATTTTTTTCGCCATAACACTAGAAGCAATCAAAGGAATACTACTCACCGTACCACTAACATCACGTAACGCATATAATTTTTTATCGGCATATACCATGTCATTGGATTGCCCAATCACTGCACAACCAATACGTTCTACCTGTTCCATAAAATCAGCTTCGCTCATCTCTACTTGAAATCCTGGAATAGACTCTAATTTATCTAATGTTCCGCCTGTAAAAGATAATCCTCGTCCACTCATCTTAGCTACCTTACATCCACAAACCGCAAGAATTGGCGCTAATACAAGGGTTGTTTTATCACCAACACCACCCGTTGAATGCTTATCTACAAACACCCCCTTATATTTGGAAAAATCATATGTTTTCCCACTCGCAATCATTGCCTTTGTGAATGCTGCGAGTTCTTCTTTATTTAAAGAATTAAAATAAATGGCCATAAGCAGTGCTGCAGCCTGATATTCACCAATATCACCTTGACAATAATGTTCCATAAAATATGTTATTTCTTCTTCACTTAAAATTTTATTATCTCTTTTTTTCTCAATAATTTCAACTATATTCATAATTGTTCCTCGCTTATTCCCTATCTAAATCAGAAGTATCAAAAACGAAAGGGAGCAGTTGCTGTATTGTTGTTTCTTTGTATTCATTCTCATTTGCCAATATTATTTTGGCATGTTTAGGCACCAACTCCAACATTACCTGGCGGCACGCCCCACAAGGATATGTCAGTTTGGCTGCATTGGTGACGATAAGCACTTCTTCAATATCTTGCTTTTGAACGCCTTGAGAGTATGCACAAAACAGTGCACTGCGCTCTGCACAATTAGACAAACCATACGATGCATTCTCGACATTGACACCATAATATTCACTATCTTTTGTTTTTATGCACGCTGCTACCTTAAAATTTGAGTAGGGTGCATATGCATTATCCAAATATGCTTTTGTTTTTTCAATCAAATAATTCATGTTGTCCTCCTATGGAAAAGAAAGCCAAATACACATCTATTGGCTTTTTAATACGCTCACTTATCTTACACATATATCTTAGATTTTAGCACCTATTCACATTGTTTCAAAATATCTGCTAATTTTGATACTCCAATCGTTCCGTTTGGCATATGTAAATCAAAGTTATCTACTATCGTAGCACCAACATTCGCAAAACTATCAAAAATTTCTAACGCTTTTCCTTCTTTCATGGTGTTACTATAAGCAAGAAAGGGCACCATTTCTTTAGTGTGATCACTTCCTATATACGTTGGATCATTTCCATGGTCCGCAACAATCAGCAACAAATCATCATCTTTGAGAACTGTTAATAATGTTGCCAACAATACATCAAAGCGCTGTAATTCTTCTCCATAGCCAACCGGATTTCTACGATGTCCCCATAAAGCATCAAAATCCACTAAGTTCACAAAACATAATCCCTGCCAATCTTTTTTCGCAAGAGCGATAGTTTGTTGCATACCATGCACACTGCTCGTAGATTTATGTGCCTCACTAATACCTTCGCCATCGAAAATATCATTAATTTTTCCAACACTGATAACATCCAAACCAGCATCTTTTAACACATTGAGTGCTGTTCTTCCATAAGGCTTTAATGCATAGTCGTGTCGGTTCGATGTTCTAACAAACGTGCCCTTTTTACTTCCCGTATACGGGCGTGCTATAATTCTGCCAACTTTCCATTCGGGCTTCATCGTAAGTTCACGTGCTATTTCACAATACTTATATAAATTATCTAATCCCATCGTTTCTTCATTCCCACAAATCTGTAAAACTGAATCTGCTGATGTATAGACAATCATATTCCCTGTAGCAATTTCTTCTTCGCCATATGCATCTAAGATTTCCGTACCACTAGCTGCTTTGTTACCTATAACTTTGCGTCCTGTTCGTTTTTGTAGCTCATCAATCAATGTTTTGGGGAAACCTGTTTTAGTAAAGGTTTGAAAAGGTGTATCAATATACAAGCCCATCATCTCCCAATGTCCGGTCATCGTATCTTTTCCAATGCTCGCTTCTTTCATTTTTGTATATACACCTATCGGCTTAGATATTGGATCTAGCGATGCTAATGGTGTCAAATTCGCGATCCCTAATTTTTGTAAAGTCGGAATGTTAAAGTTGGGCATATGATCACTGATGTGTGAAAGCGTATTCGCACCCTTATCATAGCCTGCTACATCATCACTCCCAACACCTAAGGAATCAATAACAATCGTAAATATGCGCTTATATTTTTTCATGTGCCATTGCTCCTAAACACGAATCGCACTTTCTAGTGCTATTTGTATCATTTCATGGAAAGAATTTTGTCTTTGTTCTGCCGTGGTCGCTTCTTTTGTTACTAAAGAGTCTGAAATCGTCAACAAACATGCTGCTTGCTTATGTAACAGCTTTGCATTATGAAACAAAGCAAAGCTTTCCATCTCGACACATACACAACCATGTTTGCTGAAGAACTCTGTATGATCATCTACATTCGTTTCATGATAAAATACATCGCTTGAATGAATACGGTGTTCATGTACCTGTTTATGCATATTTATCGCCGTTTGTTTGATCATATCATTTAAGGCATCACTAGGTTTTAAAACCCTACTTTTTTCACCGCTTTGCACAAACGCAAACGAAGATTCACTCCATGCATCACTTGCCAAAACAATATCAAATAATTGTAAATCTTTTGTATATGCGCCTGCACTCCCAATACGAATGATAGCTTCTACATCATAAAACTTAAATAATTCATAGGTGTAAATTCCAATACTTGGCATCCCCATTCCCGATCCCATGACCGAAATTTTTTTGCCTTTGTATGTTCCACTAAATCCAAACATATTACGAACATTGTTGAACTGTGTAACATCTTCTAAATACGTTTCAGCAATCAATTTTGCCCTTAGGGGATCTCCTGGCATCAATACCACTTTTGCGATATCCATTTCTTTTGCTTCTATATGCGGTGTTGGCATCAAACACTCCTCCTTTGTATGTATATCATCATACTTTTTATTCGTGTTTATCATAACGTAATGTATAAGCAAATAAAAGGACAATCTGCCTAAAAGAAGATGAAATATCATTTATTTTAGAATATTGTAAACACAACTTACAAGAAGATTGAGTTTTCATTTCTAAGATTCACAAACATTGTCCTAAATCAACCTTGTTAACTATGAAAATTATCGATTATGAAAATCAGTGATGAAAGAAAAGTTAACACGCAGTGTCCGCATCCTAATCATTCCTACAAAAATTTGAAAAGTAATTTATCTCACTTTTGCATAGTGAAATTCATATCTTCCTATATCCATTTGAAAAGTTGCAAAACCATACTATTAAACATACTATCAACATTGATAAATTATTGTGGAGGAATTCAATGTTATCCAAATAATACGTAGCATAACCATATACAAAACCATCATGTTTACCTTATCATTTGTGTTATTCATAACATATTACAAATTGACTTCACCTTTATAATTGATTATACTTATACTTATTGAAATGAGGTAGTTATTATGTCAAAAACTTATATTCCAAAAGGATATACGCCTTCTTTAAACATATTAGAAACAGAGATTGCTTTGAAACTCGTAAAAGACACCTTTGAGCGTCGATTGAGTGAAGCCTTGCATTTGACTCGTGTATCTGCACCTTTATTTGTACAAGCAGATACAGGCTTGAATGATGACTTAAACGGCGTAGAGCGGGCGGTTGCTTTTGATGCTCCAAATGTAAATAATCGCTCCATTGAAATTATACATTCCCTTGCAAAGTGGAAGCGTGATGCATTAAACCGTTATCGTTTTCAAGCCATGGAAGGTTTATATACCGATATGAATGCCATTCGCCGTGACGAAGAATTGGATAACATTCACTCTATCTATGTCGATCAATGGGATTGGGAATTCATTATCGAAAAAAAAGATAGAAACATCGATTTTTTACAATATACAGCCAATAAAATTTATGATATCTTACTAGAAATCGAATATCTCATGGTAAAACATTATCCTTCCTTAGGAGAGGCTAACTTACCTTCAAAAATACATACGATTACAACCCAAGAACTAGAAGATCTTTACCCTACTATGACAAGTAAAGAACGAGAAAATGCAATTGCGAAGGCTTATGGGGCAGTATTCCTCATCGGAATTGGTGATGTTTTAAATTCTGGAGATCGTCATGATGGCAGAGCTCCTGATTATGATGATTGGCAATTGAATGGTGATATTTTAGTTTGGTATCCTTTACTCAATCAAGCTTTAGAGTTATCTAGCATGGGGATTCGTGTCAACGATAAGACCTTGCACACACAACTAGAAAAAGCCAATTGCAGCCATCGTTTAAGTTTACCTTATCATCAAGCGATTATGAATCATAAGCTGCCTCTTACGATTGGTGGCGGAATCGGACAATCTCGATTGTGTATGTATTTTTTACGAAAAGCTCATATTGGTGAGGTGCAAGCTTCCTTATGGTCTGATGAAATTATTGAAGAATGCACCAAACACAAGATTCCTCTATTATAAAAAACATGATTTGCTGGTACTTGCCAACAAATCATGTTTTTTTATTCTGCTCTTAATTTTTCTTTTAACGCATCAAATTTTGCTCTGGTTACTTCATCAAAATCCAAACGTTCATCTAGCTCCAACAAAATTGCCGCATCATTCATTAACTCTAATAATTCTTCAGGGCTCTTTTCTTGCAATGCTTTTTTTCTTTTGTTTCGCTCAGTTAGTAAAACAATCGTACTTACTACACCAATTGATGCGAAAGCACCCAATGCAATTGCAATATATTTTTTCATAATGCCACCTCACTTATACCCTTATTATATACACTATTTTCTAACTGTCAATATGACTACACTTTTCACTGTCACGGGGGGGATAATATAGAATCATTGTTTAATAACTACTTAAATTTGCGTAACGTTCCTTATGGAACCCCCATGCACTCTCGCCACGAGTAACCACCTTAATTCAATATCATGTTCTGAAAGCTGGTCAATCCATAACAATACAATTGATACTAGAGCGATTACAATATTCATTAATTTTGTTACTTATATTTTTTAGCAGTCGTTAATATGTAAGACAAGTATGTCCAGACCTAGTTTCTATGAATCCCCATTCCACTAAAAGCTGCCCTAATCTTGCTGGTGTGGAGTTGTAACAATTGCAAGCGATGCGTAAGGATTTGTGATGCCAAAAACACGTGCAACATTTACTTCCACAGAAACTCTAGCACAATCTTTTCTAGTCAATCTAATACGCATTTCCATTTTATTTTCTTTCTTTTTTATCTGTATTTTTAAATGAAACATATGAAATAGTCACTAACTTCGTTATTTTTATGATTTTGTTATAGCACTCTTTCTATTCATTATTTTGTACCATTCCTATTTCCTGATATAAATGTCATACCCTTTTTTTTAATTATGACGCACACCTCTGACCAACCCCTGATGTGCCCACCATTCCATTTGTCGTTCAATTCAACCACTCTGAGATTACCGGTTTATACAAGGCCATTTCATTTGGAATGCACTTTTTTTTGTCACTTTCCTGAAACTGGAATTGATCGCTTCAATAGCATTGGTGGTATACATCATTTTTCGTATCACCGTTCCATAATCAAATAGTTGCTCAATATGAGACCAGTTTCGCTTCCAAACATC
>JBKEBQ010000045.1:0-23923 GCA_047973225.1 Breznakia sp.
CAATTTAAAATTAGGTATGTTATGCGTATAGTAAATATGTTTGTTGGTTTCATAATCATTATTGCAATGTTGGTGCTCATTATTAATAGATGCAATCTAAGTGAAGAATTTTATGATATATGGTGATGAACCAAATGGATAAATCGATTTAACTTCATCAAATAATACTAATGTTGATATAAAAAAAGGCGGTGCATCTACACGGGCACCAGTAAAAATATTGAAAGTTCCCTTTGAAACACAAATAAATAATTATTATTGTGGACCTGCAGCAGCAACCATGATTGTGAGAGGATTGGGATTTAAAAAGACACAGACACAAATGGCACAATTATTAAAATGTTTCTTCATTAAGAACAGATACTATAAATGCAATAAATTATGGGAATGCTGTTATGTTGAATACAGTTGAAAGTCCTAGTGATAATTATTTGTTAGGGCATAATGTGGGTTACACGCTTTATCTCTTCGGAGTTATAAAAGGATATAATACATTCGCTGATACCGGTTTATACGTGGATCCAGGATATGGAAAGTTTGGCGGTTTTCTATGAGAATGATTTATATTATTTGCGAATTTATAACGAAAAACAAGAAACATATTTGCTACAATATAATTTGAAAACAGATGGAAAAAAATGCTTGCATATGGAAACGTAGAAGATGGATTCTTTTCCAGTTTAACAAGTGATACAGAACGTATCATTGTACAGGTAAGTAAAGAAAATGCAGTACAGCGATTTTATTCGTTTTCACCAAAAGACAATATCATGCGAGGATACATACAAATGCCTGGCGTCGAAATTTTTAAGGGATATCCAAATAACTTTACATGGATTGGCTCCGATTTAAGCGAGGAGCGGACGAGACCACGATATTATTTGTTGGATTCAAAACAAGATATTTTATACCGATATAATGAGGGTCTTATATATCCATCAGAAAAAGGTATTTTATGGACAAAATTTTTGGTACACGAGAGTGAAATACCAAAAGGCGCAATTTTTAACAATCAAAATTCACAACTGATATAGCGGATATGCTAAAGTGAACAAACAAAACATCAGTAAAAGAAGGGTGTTTTGTTTTTATAATACTAGAATACGAAGGACAGAGGATATTATGAGTCAAGTCCTAGATATTGTGTAAAAGCAGCGGATAAAACAAAAGGTAAGATGCAAAAACAGTGCGAGAAGTATTGTTTTTATTTGTTGTGGCGTGAGGATTGTCGAACATCATAAGCATACGGGTTTTTATGATTCACTTAAAGCGAATAAGTAAAAAAACAAATATTATAGGATAACTTACTAATTATGTAGGTTTTTTGGATGTAGAATGGTACACTAAGGGCATGATTTCTAATGATGGAGGTGTAAGCATAATGTACGATGTGGTGGTGATAGGGGGTGGAACGAGCGGTTTGATGGCAAGTATTGCTGCTGCAAAACACGGAGCGAAGGTTATGTTGCTTGAAAAAAATGATCAATTGGCTAAAAAGTTATTATTGAGCGGAGGGGGACGGTGCAATCTAACAAACAATAAAAAAATAAGGGATATGATTGCACATATACCAAGTAACGGGCGTTTTTTATATAGTTGTTTTGATCAATTCAACAATCAAGACATTATTAATTTTTTTGAAACGCATCAGGTTTTATTGAAAGAAGAAGATCATGGGCGAATGTTCCCGATGAGTAATGATGCAAACACTATTTTAAACGCATTAATACAGGAATGTAAAAAATATAAGGTAGATATGAAGTTTAAAAGTGTAGTACACGATCTATCTGTGTCAGATGAAAATAACTTTGAGATGATGATCAAAGATGGAACATTTCAGGCAAAGGCTTGTATTGTGTGTACGGGAGGTGTGAGTTTTCCAAAAACAGGTTCCACTGGAGATGGGGTTCGTTTTGCGAGCAAACTTGGACACCATACGTTTCCATTTTATGCTAGTGAATCCCCATTATGTATCGAAAATCCTGTAAAAGAGTTACAAGGCCTTTCTTTGCGGGATGTGCGCTTATGTGTTATCAATGAAAAAAATCGTGTGGTGATAAGTCATACGTTGGACCTTATCTTTACTCATTTTGGATTGTCGGGTCCTGCTGCACTGCGCTGTTCTGGATTCGTCCATCAATTATTGCAACAAAAAAAGCTTGATAGGGTAGAAATACAATTGGATGTTCTTCCAAATATAACACGAGAAATGTTACATCAAGAACTTTTAACTGCACAAAAAAAGAAGGAAGAAAAAGAAATAAAAACGATAATGACCATGTATTGTAATAAGCGGTATGCGTCTTATATTTTGGCTGTGTTGAATATTTATGAACATACAAAAATGAAGCATGTAAAGCCAAAAGATTTGTATTTTGTTAGCGAAAAACTTAAAAAAATGTGTTTTTATGTTCGCAAAACATTTCCGATTGCACAAGCATTTGTGAGTGGAGGCGGTATTTCAACAAAAGAGATTTATCCCAAAACGTTTGGCAGTAAGCTTGTGCCAGGCTTATATTTTGCAGGTGAGGTTGTTGATATTTATGGTTATACAGGGGGCTATAATATTACCTATGCTTTATGTAGTGGGTATGTGGCAGGCATGCATGCAGCACAATATACACTAAAGTGTGATGGCGAAAAAATAAAGTTTTAGATCTTGCTGTATATGAGATAAAAAGCCTTTCATTACAGATGAAAAAGAAATATAAAAATGATAAAATAGAACAAGGTTGGTGAATATATGAAACAAGAAATAATATCCATAAAAGGTGCAAGAGAAAACAATTTAAAAAATATAAATATAGATATTCCAAGAAATCAGTTTGTGATTATGACCGGTGTTTCAGGCTCGGGGAAAACATCGCTTGCTTTCGATACGATTTATGCCGAAGGACAAAGACGTTATGTGGAATCTCTTAGTGCGTATGCACGTCAATTTTTAGGAAATAGTGAAAAACCCGATGTAGACAGTATTGAAGGACTATCGCCTGCGATTTCGATTGATCAAAAAACAACCAGCAATAATCCACGCTCAACTGTTGGAACGGCGACGGAAATATATGATTATTTGCGTTTGTTGTATGCTAGAGTGGGGGTTCCTTATTGTCCGACGCACAAAGAGCCAATTACCTCACAGACCATTAAACAAATGGTGGATCGCGTAATGGAGATTGAAGAGGGAAAACGGATTCAAATATTGTCGCCCATCGCAAAAAATAAAAAAGGGACATTCAAAGACGAATTTGATAGATTACAAAAAGAAGGATATGTTCGTGTTCGTTTGGATGGCGAAATCATGTTAATTGAAGATATACCTGCGTTGGTTAAAAACAAACGGCATGATATTGATATTGTAGTGGATCGTATTGTTCGTGGCAGTGATCGAGGACGTCTGCACGATTCTTTAGAAAGTGCTTTGAAACTGAGTGATGGTTTGGCAATGGTTGTATCGGATAAAGAAGAAATTTTATTTTCGTCAAATTATTCGTGTAAATATTGTGGATTTAGCGTTCCTAAGCTAGAACCAAGACTGTTTTCTTTTAATGCCCCGTTTGGTGCTTGTGGCACTTGTAATGGATTGGGATTTACACAACGGGTAGATTTGAATCTTTTAATGCCAGATCGTACGCTTTCAATTCGTGAAGGTGGGATTGTTTATTATAAAAACATTTTGAAAAAAGATAATTTAGAGTGGCAAAAATTTAAAGCTCTATGTGATTTTTATGAGGTGGATATTGATACACCGATCCAAACAATACCAAAGAAAAAAATGCAAAGATTATTATATGGAAGTGATGTAGAAATTCAGTATAACATGTATTCAAAGTCGGGCAATGTGTTTAAAAAGTGCGAGTATATTGAAGGTATTGCAAGTTTGATTGAGCGAAGATTTTTAGAAACATCATCATCCTTTTCAAGGGAATGGTATGCATCATTGATGATGGAAGACACCTGTCCGACATGTAATGGGAAACGTTTGAATGAGCAAGCTTTAAGTGTTTTGGTGAGTGGTATTAACATTGATGAGTGGACGAGTATGTCAATTAAACAAGCACTATTGTTTATGGAAGATATGCAACTGAGTGACACACAAAAATCAATTGCGCATTTGGTACTCATTGAAATCAAAAACCGTCTGCAGTTTTTAAGTGATGTTGGACTCAATTATTTGACGCTTGATCGTTTGGCAGGGAGTTTGTCTGGTGGGGAGGCACAACGCATTCGCTTGGCTACCCAAATAGGGTCACAACTAACAGGTGTGCTTTATGTGCTAGATGAACCAAGTATTGGTTTACACCAACGTGATAATGACCGCCTTATTGCCTCATTATTAAAAATGCGTGATCTTGGAAATACGCTGATTGTGGTTGAACATGATGAAGACACGATGCGTGCAGCCGATTTTATTATTGATATTGGTCCTGGTGCAGGAATGCATGGTGGTGAAGTCATTGCTGCTGGAACATTAGAAGACATCATTGATAATACCAATAGTGTTACCGCAAACTATTTAAGTGGTAGAGAGGGAATTGAAATTCCAAGGATTCGAAAAAAAGGCAATGGAAAATTTCTTGAAATTGTTGGAGGAAGTGAAAATAATTTAAAAGACGTAAATGTAAAAATTCCGCTTGGTTGTTTGAATGTGGTAAGTGGCGTTAGTGGTAGTGGTAAGAGTAGTTTGATCAGTGAAATTCTTACCAAGGGCATTGAAGCAGCACTTGGACGAACAAAGGTAAAACCTGGGAAATGTAAAAAAATAAAGGGTATCAAAAATATTGATAAGATTATCAATATCTCGCAAGACCCAATTGGTAGAACGCCTAGAAGTAATCCGGTAACGTATACCGGAGTATTTGATAATATTCGTGATTTATTTGCACAAACTCCTGATGCAAAAATGCGCGGATATGAAAAAGGGCGCTTTTCCTTTAATGTGAAAGGCGGGCGATGTGAGGCGTGTCAGGGCGATGGAACACTTAGAATTTCGATGCATTTTTTACCAGATGTTTATGTCGATTGTGAGGAGTGTGACGGAAAACGCTATAATGAGGAAACCTTGCAAGTGTTATATAAGAATAAAAACATTTATGATGTTTTAAATATGAGTGTAGAAGAGGCGATTTCTTTCTTTAAAAATGTGCATAAAATTAAGCATAAGTTACAAACCCTTGCAGATGTTGGTTTAGGTTATATAAAGTTAGGGCAAAGCTCGCTTACCTTATCTGGGGGAGAGGCACAACGCGTTAAGCTTGCAAGCGAATTGCAACGACCGGCAACTGGAAGAACCTTATTTGTATTGGATGAACCAACAACAGGGCTTCATAGCAGTGATGTAAAAACCTTATTACAAGTATTACAAAGAATTGTGAATAATGGGGATACGGTACTTGTTATTGAGCATAATTTAGATATTATAAAAGCAGCCGACTATATTATTGATATAGGTCCAGAAGGTGGCGATGAGGGTGGTAGCATTATGGGGTGTGGCACACCAGAAGACATTACTCAAATAGCAGCATCACATACTGGACAGTATTTGAAGCGTGTACTCAAGGAGAAAAGATAATGACAAATCCAAAAGTGAAAAATATTGTAGAAGAGTTTAATTTAGAGATTATCAATGGAAATGTGGCATCTTTGGCTCGGGAAATTACCATTGCTGATACGAATCGACCAGGACTTGATTTAGCAGGCTTTTTTGATCGTACGCAAAGTCGCAGGATTGTTATCTTGGGTGATAAGGAAATGCAATATATTAAGACGATGCGTGATCAAGATCAACAATATCGCTTTGATTTTATAACCAATGATGAAGCGCCAATGCTGATTCTTACGCGCGGATATGATTGTCCAAGGATTTTATTGGAAATTGCAAAAGCAAAAAACTTTCCGATTCTTCGCTCTACAAGTCCAACATCACGCTTAATTGTTCGTCTTGTTTCCTATTTAGATGAAAAATTAGCTTCTATTGATTCTTTGCATGGAGTTTTGTTATCTATATATGGAAAAGGTGTCTTAATTCGTGGTGAAAGTGGCATGGGAAAAAGTGAGATTGCACTAGACTTGGTACGAAGAGGTCATCAGCTTATTAGTGATGACTTGGTGGATTGTCATTTGGTGCATAATGAAATTGTTGGATATCCACCAAAATTGTTGGCAGGGTTTATTGAATTAAGAGGCATTGGAATTGTTAATATTGAAAAGATATATGGAACTAATTCTACTCTTCCTAAAAAGAAAATAGATTTTGTTGTGGAGTTACAAGCATGGAATTTTGAAGCGGAATATGATCGCGTTGGAATTGAAGAAACAAAATATGAAGATGTTATGGGTGTTTCTATTCCCAAGGTTATTTTACCATCGAGAAGTGGAAGAAGTATGGCTACCTTAATCGAGGGTGCTGTTACCAATATTGTTTTGAAAGAAAGTGGATATGATTCTGGGAAAGATTTTGAACAAAGAGTTTTGCATCACATAAAGGAACAGAAGGAGGATTGATATGCAGTTTTTTCCAAATACGAAAACGTTTTTAGAACTCAATTTATTTGGCTTAGAACTTCATATTCAATGGTATGCCATTTGTATTATGGGGGGGGCTTTGTTGGCATATTATTTATCTTTAAGAAATGCCAAAAAGATGGGATATGGAAAAGCATTGCTGGAAGATTATTTTCTGTATTTATTGCCACTAGTCATTGTGGGTGCTAGGGTATGGTATGTTTTATTTGCTTGGGATATGTATGATAATGATCTTTTTCGAATGATCAATATCACGGAAGGCGGGCTTGCCATACATGGGGGGATTATTGTAGGGATTATCTTTTCCTATTTTTATTTCCGCAAAAAAGGTGTGAATGTATTGCGTATTGGTGATTGTATTTTAGTGAACCTTTTATTGGCGCAAGCGATCGGAAGATGGGGGAATTTCATTAATCAGGAGGCTTATGGAAGAATTGTAAGTGAAGACTATTTTAATGGTTTTCCACTTTTTATCAAAGAGCATATGTTCATTGACGGGGCATATCGGCAACCAATGTTCTTATTTGAAGGAATTGGCAATGTGATTGGCTTTTTGTTCATTACGTTTGTTTTTAAAAAGTTCTACAAAAAGCGTAAACGCGGTGATTTGGTTTTTGCCTATGTTTTTTGGTATGGTATGGTTCGCTTTGTTGTAGAAATTTATCGTAGTGATGCACTGATGCTTGGAAGTCTAAAAATTGCTCAATTGACATCGATTGCTTTTATGGCGATTGGGCTATTAGGAATTGGTAGTGTGTTTCACAAAATGTTCAAGAATGTATATCCATTCAAGCGCGAAAAACCAGTTATTTTATTCGATATGGATGGAACATTATTGGATTCTGTATCTCTAATTTTAGATAGTTTTAAGTGGATATTTAGCAAGTATAAACCTACATATGAACTTACGGAAGTAGAACTTCGTAAGTTCATGGGGCCACCATTGGAGGTAACGTTTGCAAAGCATTTTCCCGATCGTACAGATGAGATGATAGAAGCCTATCGAACATATAATCGTATGCACCATGATGCCTATGTAAAGCCAATGTCACATGCTATAGAACTATTGGAGTATTTACAAGCGGAAGGGTATGAAATGGCAATTGTATCGAATAAAAGGCGTGATATGGTGATGCGAGGACTAGAGGTTAGTGGACTAGCACCTTATTTTAGCATTATTGTTGCTGGGGATGATGTAGAGCATCATAAACCAAATCCTGAAGGATTATTGAAAGCTTGTGAACAATTATGTGTTTCGCATGATGATCTTATTTATGTAGGTGATGCAATTGCTGATGTTAAAGCAGCCAAAAATATTGGTGCATACAGTATTGTTTATGTGAACAATGAGATGATGCGCGACACTTTAATAAAAGAAAAACCCAATCGTGTGATTACAGATTTGTTGGAAATAAAAGATATTCTACAAGAAACAAATACTATGTGGGAAACGATGGTATAAAATATGTTTTTTTAAAACGAGAATGAAAGAGGTATATGAGATGGAAAAAATAAAGGATGTGATCGTGATTGGAGCAGGACCTGCAGGTATGACAGCAGCCATTTATGCATCACGAGCAGGTTTGAAAACTTTAATGTTGGAAGCCGGAGCACCGGGTGGAAAGCTTACTAAAACGTATGAGATAAGCAATTGGCCAGGGGTTCAAACAAGCAATGGTTTCGCGCTTGCCAATGAGATGTTTCAGCACTCTACAAGTTTTGGTGCAGAATATGCTTATGGCAATGTGATTGGCGTTAAGGATGCACAAACACATAAGGAAGTTCTTTTAGAAGATGGGACAATATATCATGCGAAAGCTGTGATTGTTGCCAGTGGGACAAAAGAAAAATTACTTTCTATCCCTGGTGAAGAGGCCAATATCGGTAGAGGAGTTTCTTTCTGTGCGGTTTGTGATGGAGCCTTTTTTAAAGATCGTGAAGTCGTGGTTATTGGTGGTGGCAATTCGGCATTAGAAGAGGCTATGTATTTAACCCAATTTGCCTCAAAAGTATATGTTGTGATTCGTCGTGATGTTTTTCGTGCAGATGATATCGTAAAAGAAGAACTTGCTAAAAATGATAAAATTGAAGTGATTCGTAAACACATACCAATTGCCATTGAGGATGATGGAATGAAATTAACAGCGATCAAGTTACAACACGTGGATACAAAAGTAGAAATGACAATTGCAACAAACGGCGTTTTCCCTTATATTGGAGCAGATCCTATTACCGCTTTCATAAGCGATTTGAAAGTTTGTGACGAGGATGGATATATGCTTGTTGATGAGCATATGGAAACGAGTATCAAAGGTCTTTACGGTGCGGGCGATGTAAATAAGAAAATTTTACGCCAAGTGGTAACGGCGGCGAATGATGGTGCGATTGCTGCGCAAAGTGCAGTGCAACACGTACGCAATCCATAACCATACAAAGCTTTATAGTTCTATCTTAAAGCTTTTTTCTTAAGGAATTTGAGAAAATATGTCATCTTTTATGACTATGGTATACTATATAAGAGAGGATGAAGATATGGAAGTACATGATGTCATTCCGGGAAAGCGCATTTTAAAGACCAGCCTAGCGGTCGGTATTTGTTTGGTGATAAGCGCTATATTTCAGTTACGTGGTGGTTTTTATATGACCATTGCCAGTGTTTTAACCATGAAAGCAACCCCTGAAAAATCCATGGATTATGGGTTGAGTCGTACCAAAGGAACGATGGTTGGTGGCGTTGTTGGATTGATTTTAATTTTGCTTTTTCAACATTTTCAGATTGCAGTCTCTTCCTTTGCTTATATTATTTTAAATATGGTGGGGACAATTTTTTGTATTTGGGTCGCAAAAATATTTCGTCAAAGTGAAGCCAGTGCAACAAGTGCCTGCGTGGTTTTGTTTACGGTGACAATTAATCGTGTGGCTGAAAGCGCTGTTCCACTGCCCTATGTACTCACACGGGTTGTGGAAACATTGGTGGGTATTTTTGTGGCGGTGATTGTCAATCGTTTTGTGGGGAATAAACCTATGAAGATTCCTTCTTAAAAGCGTGTGAAGATATGCTATAATGGTAAAAAGTAGGTGAGTATATGGCGCAAAATATTATCCTTATAACAGGAATGTCAGGTGCTGGAAAATCAAGTGCCATCACGATCTTGGAAGATTTGGGATATCATTGTATTGATCAATTTCCGGTTGAGTTATTAAATGAATTGGGTTCTATCATTCGTGTCAAAAACGATGAACGATACCAAAATTTAGCACTTGCAACCTCAGCACAAGATTACCAAAAGTTTTTAAACTATTTTGAAAATCGGGATATGAATGTTTCGGTATTGTTTTTAGATGCCAACAATGAGGAACTGTTGTTGCGCTATAAATTTACAAGACGGACACACCCGTTCATTTTATCAAGTGTGGCGAATACTTTGGAAGAAGCGATTGAAGCAGAGCGTGATTTGTTTAATCAAGTAAGTTATCGACGGGTTGTGCGTATTGATACAACAAAATTGACACTAAAACAATTACGAAAATATATTGAAACCAAAGTGGCTACCAAACCCAAAGGTGGATTTGCGGTTTCGTTTGTATCCTTTGGCTATAAATATGGCATTCCACTTGATGCGGATCTCATGTTTGATGTTCGGTTTTTACCAAATCCGTATTGGGTAGAAAGTTTAAAAGAGCATACAGGGGATGATCTAGACGTTTATGAATATGTGATGGAAAAAAGGGAAACACAAGCATATATTAAAAAATTAGTATCGTTTCTTGATTATTCATTAAAAGAATACAAAAAAGCAGATCGAAATCATGTTACGGTTGCGATTGGCTGTACGGGAGGAAAACATCGCAGTGTGAGTCTCGTGAATTTTTTGTATGAACATTATCAAGCGAAATATAAAACGCACAAAGGACACCGCGATAAAAAGGTGTCATTATGAAAAAAGTAGTTGTCATTGGAGGGGGACATGGGCAATCGGTTATTTTAAAAGGATTAAAAAACATTGAAGATATAAAATTGAGTACAATTGTGACCGTTGCGGATGATGGTGGAAGTACTGGAAGGTTGCGCGAAAGTTATCAAATGCCAGCCATGGGAGATATTCGTAATGTGTTGATTTCCTTGGCGGAAAGCGAAACCTTATTATCTTCATTGATGGATTATCGCTTTGATGGCGAAGGTGATATTGCTGGACATAGTCTGGGGAATATTTTATTGACGGCCTTAACCAAAATTAGTGGCAATTTTACCCAAGCAATCACTGAATTCTCGCAAGTTTTAAAGGTAAAAGGAGACGTAATTCCATCTACTACACAAATTGTTACATTGATGGCAAAGATGGAAGATGGTACGATTGTAAGTGGGGAAAGTAATATTCCCAAAATGCACAATCACATCGACCGTGTATTTTATGACGAAAAAGTACATGCTTCACGAAAAGCTGTTACCTCGATTATTGAAGCCGATTATATTGTTTTTGGAATTGGTAGCGTATATACGAGTATTTTACCAAATGTTATTATCCCAGAAATTACCAGAGCTATACAAAAAAGTTTTGCAAAGAAGGTTTATTTTTGTAATGCGATGAGCCAATCCGGAGAGACGGATAGCTTTACTTTAGAAGACCATGTAAAAGCAATTGAGAAACATACCTATAAAGGCATTATGGACATCGTTGTTTTTCACAACAATGAAATGTATGAAGATACTCTAAAACGGTATTCTCATGAAGATAGCTTTCCTGTTTTGAAAAAAGAAAAGGATCATGATTATACATTAATTGATCGGGATTTATTAACGTTTGAAAATAAATTAATTCGTCATGATAGTGAAAAAATTCAACGGGTTTTTGAAGAAATACTACAAATGAAGGAGTGAGTTTGTGTCGTTTACAAGTGATGTAAAAAAAGAAATATGCACAAATGATTTGGATGAAAGTGCAGCAAAAGCAGTGCTCAGTGCTTTTTTTCAAATGGGGGCATCGCTTCACTTTAGCAATAAAGGGATGTATGTAAGTTGTCGCAGTGAACATGCGCGTGTTGCTAAGTTTATTTTTCAATTGGTGAAAAAATACTATCAAGCAGAAATAGAAATATCAATTATGAAACAAATGAAGTTAAAAAAGAATAACATGTATATCTTAAAGATTAAAAATGAAGCGATGATGATGCTAAAAGATTTAAATATTGTAAACGAGCAAGGTTTGCAAGAACATCCTCCATATATGCTAAAAGAGGAAGCACACAAACGGGCGTATTTAGCAGGGGCATTTCTTTCTAGTGGTAGTGTGAATTCACCGACAAAAAGCAACTATCATTTAGAAATTGCATGTAATCATCAATCATTATGCAACTATATTACAAATTTGATGAATTATTTTCATTTACAGGCAAAAAGTATTAGGCGCCGAAATCAGTATGTTGCATATGTAAAAGCGAGTGACAAAATTAGTGATTTTCTAAAATGCGTGGGCAGTAGTGATGCACTTTATACTTTTGAGGGCATTCGGGTAGAACGTGATTTTATGAATTCATTATCACGATTGGATAATTGTGAATTGGCAAATGAAATGAAAACATTGGCAGCGGCTAAGCGTCAACTAGAAGATATCGATTGGATTGATTCGTATATAGGTTTACAAGAACTCCCGCAAAATTTAGCGCGTGTTGCATTTTTACGTAAAGCCAACCCTGAGTCCAACCTTAAAGAATTATGTGCCTTATATTTTGAAGCACACAAGGAAGAGATTTCAAAATCAGGGATGCGACATCGTTTGAATAAATTACGCGATAAAGCAGATCAATATCGGAAATAGAAAGGAATTTATATGGAAATACTTATTATTATTGGAATTGTCGTAATTGCGATTACATTTATTGTATTTATTGGACCCATTATTGTTTGGGGTATGATCGGATTGATGGTGTTAGGCTTTATTTCCTATTTGTTGCGGACACTATTTGGTTTTCGCGATAAAGCAGAATACAAACCGCATGGAAGTCGTTTTTTTTATCATGAAAAAAAACGTTATCATCATCCCAAAGATAATAATGTGATTGATGTAGAGTTTAGTGAAAGAGATGATGAGGATGGGGTATGATTGCTTATCGTAAGGAAACAGACATCTCAAGTATTCGTGAATTGTGTATGCAGACACACCCACAACGAGAAGAAGGGTTCTTAAAGTTTTATTTTGCACATTTATACGAACAAGGGACAGGTTTGATCATTAAAGAAAATGAACGTATCATTTCCAGTTTACAATTGCATGAACATGTCGTTGCTTTTCATCATAAGCAATTGTTGTGCAGTTATATTTCTGGTGTCTCTACGCATCCTGATTTTCGCAAACAAGGACATATGAATGAGCTTTTACATAGCGCATTAGATATGAGTGAAACCAATTATCTATTGACGTTTATTGAGGCATACAATCCAAAGTTATATAAAAAATATGGATTTGAGGTTGTCAGTTATCGAAAAAAATATAGTGTATCGCAAAAAGAAATCAAAATCAAAAATACCAGTGGTGTACAAGAGGAAGTGGATGTCGCTGATTTGGTAGCGTTATATAAAGATTTTTCAACACGATTTGATTGCTACTATAAGCGTGATATAGTGTATTATCAAGACTATATGGATAGTATAGAGATGAATAAAGGAGTGCTTATTGGTTATTATGAAGAATCACAGCTTCGTGGGTATTGTGTCTATTATGAAAGCGAAGAACGTGTGGAAGTTAGTGAAATTATCTATTTAGATGCGAAAGTAATGTTAAAACTTTTACGATATGCGATTGGCTATATGCCATTTATCAGTTTCGAAGTTTCGATCAATGAGCGAGTTGAAAAAATTTTCAAGATGAGCATTCCTAGAAAACATACCTGTGTTATGGCGAGGATTAATAATTATACATTATTTAATAAATTGTATTCATGTAAAGTGAAAACGGTGGAGGAGGCCTTTGCGCTTTTGCAAAAGCCAACCTTGATGAATGAGAAATATTAAGACAAAAGGATTCTTTTGTCTTTTTAGACAAATAATTTATCCAAACTAATATTTTTGAAGCGAGCAACTGTATTGGGTAGTAAGAGTTTGTTATACTTTATGTATATGCAGGAGGAAATATAGTATGAATGCACTAAAACAAATTGTAAAAAAACAAAAAGAACAGCAGGCGGTAGGGATTTATTCTGCATGTAGTGCGAATAAATTCGTGATTGAGGCTGTAATCGAAAAAGCGGTGGAAGATACATCATGTGTATTGATTGAAAGTACCGCAAATCAAAGCGACCAATTTGGTGGGTATACAGGTATGAAACCGCTTGATTTTAAAAATTTTGTGATGGATATTGCTAAGCAAAAAGGACTTCCTAAAGAACATTTATTTCTTGGTGGGGATCATTTGGGTCCGCTTACTTGGACGAACTTGAATGAAAAAGAAGCGATGCAGCATGCACGAGATTTGATTGATTGTTATGTATCTGCAGGTTTTACGAAAATTCATATTGATACAAGTATGAAAGTGGCAGATGATGATCCGCATACACGCTTGCCTGATGAAGTGATTGCACGGCGTGGAGCGTACTTGGCAAGCGTTGCAGAAGCAAGCTTTGAAAAATTACAGGCAACTGACTCGAGTGCTGTGCATCCTATATATATTGTCGGTAGTGAAGTGCCAATTCCTGGAGGTATTCAAGGAGATGACGAAGGCATGCAAGTAACGCGTGTGGAGGATTTTGAAACTACTTTATTGGCATTTGAAAAAGCATTTAAAGATGCAGGATTACATGAAGCGTGGACACATGTTATTGGTGTCGTTGTGCAACCGGGAATTGAAGAAAAAGATGCAGGATGTACAGAATATGATCGTGAAAAAGCAAAAGCATTGATGCATGCAATTAAAAAATATGACAATATTGTATATGAGGGGCATTCTAGTGATTATCAAACCAAAGAGAAGCTGAAAGAATTGGTGGAAGATGGGGTTGGTATCTTAAAAGTAGGACCAGGATTAACTTTTATGGCAAGAGAGGCGTTGTTCGCTTTGGCTCACATTGAAGAAGAGTTGTTTTATGGAAGTGATACAAAAACGAGTGATTTTATTAATGTACTTGAAAAAACAATGTTGGACAATCCAGGTAAATGGGATAAATATTATCTTGGAACAGATACACAACAACGTTTAAAAAGAAAGTATTCTTTTTCTGATCGCAGTCGCTATTATATGCAATACGATGTGATTGAAGAAGCGATAGATGTGTTGTTTAAAAATTTAGGAAAAACCGAAATCCCTTTATATCTATTAAGTCAATTTATGCCAATGCAATATACGAAGGTAAGAGAGAGAAAATTAAAAAACAATCCGATAGAGCTTGTAAAAGATAGAGTAAAATACACACTTGATGAGTATTTATATGCAACTAATCAAAAGGAACTTTTATAAAAATAAAATCTATATGGTGAAGATACACATAGAGATATAGACTTTTACATAGTATAAAAAGTAGAAATTCTGATATAAAATTTCTGCTTTTTTTATAGCACTTTTTTTATAAGCGATAAACCGCATCCAAAATTTTACAATTTTTTTGGCATTGGTGACAATCATAATACATTTATCTTCTTCATATACCAATTTTTTTAAAATATCGATATATCGTTTTGGACGTACTGTCTAAGTTAGCGCTAGGCTCATCTACGAGAACAACAGATGGACTATAAGACTAGGCTTAAGCGATGACGATTCTTATGTTGTCCTCCAGATAGTTTTAAGATGGGTATATGGACATCATCATCTTCTAGAGCAACGCTTAACTTTTCGCTAATCGCATAGATCTTTTCTTTTTCAAAAGATAAGCTCACATCTTTTAAAATGATTTTTCCTTTGGTATAAGAAAAACAAATGTTACATTTTTGATAATATACATATTATATTTCCTCCACACAGAAATGATATAGGGAAATGTAAATTTTATTTAGGTACATTTTAAATTCAAGACGAACATTTTGTGTATAAAAAAACGAAACATTACGTTTCGCATTAGTTTTGTGGCATATCCATATGTTTTTTTGATAGTTTTAAATACTTATCAGCATTTTTTTTATCTTTGATATTTGCATATTGAACAGAAATTAAATATTCACTAACACCCTTTACAGCATCAGGAAGATCTTTTAAATCAGCTAACATAGACTGTAGATGGGCATCATTTTTGAGAATGAAGATATCATACATGACACTAGCTTCGTGTTTTATTTGATCGTTGTCAAGTTTTTTGATAAGTGTTAGCATTTTTTTTGCATTTTTAGCATCTTCATTTCCTACATAATAGTTAAAGGCTTTCATGTACATATCTTCTTTTTGTTTTTTGTTCATTCTGAATGCTAATAATTTTTTAAACTGTGCCTCTATATTTTTTAAATTTTCTTGAAGAATATAAGCATTTAATTTCATGTATTCTATATTATAAATAGGAAATAAAAATTTTGTAAATTTAGCGTCGCATAATTCGAAAAATTCTTCAAATTGTCTTGACTGCAATAAGTGTATAATTTTTTTTAAACGCATCCGTTTGGATACTTCAATAAAGACAATGCTTGCAATACCAAAAATGATAATTGCGATAATAATGGTATAATTCATGTGGCTCTCCTCTTAAACAATATACGTATTATACTATGAAATATCTAAAAATACACGAACGGTTTAAAAAAGACAAAATATATATACAAAAAGACAAGGTAAAACACTCACAAAGAAAGTGATTGGGTGTATAATAGAAAGAGTAATAGATAAGAGGAGGTTTATGGAAGATGATTATTCAGAGTAAAATAGTTTGGCTTGCAGGACAATTCAGTGCAGCACAAATCGAGATAGAAAATCAAAAAATAAAAAACATTTATGATTATGGAAGTAAAATCGTAGACCACGATTATGGGGATCATCGAATTCTTCCAGGTTTTATTGATGTGCATTGTCATGGAGCTTACACCTTTGATACCAATTATGCCCAACCAGAAGGATTACTGAATTGGGTAAAAAATATTCCTGGTGAAGGGGTGACAAGTTTGCTTCCAACAACGATTACAGAAGGTAAAGATGTACTTATGAAGGCAGTGAAAAATGTTGCAGCGGTTGTAAAAGAGGGAACATATGAAGGTGCTGAAATTTTGGGGATTCATTTTGAAGGTCCTTATTTAGATATGAAATATAAAGGTGCGCAACCACCAGAGCATATTAAAAAACCAAATGTTGAAGAGTTTAAAGAGTACCAAACAGCAGCCGATGGCTTGATTAAATATATGACGATGGCGTGTGAGCGCGATGAAGATTTTGCGCTAACAGAATACGCATCACAGCATGGTGTTGTGGTAAGTATGGGGCATTCTGGTGCAACCTATGATGAAGCGGTTATGGCGGTTGCTCATGGTGCGCAAAGTATGACCCACGTATTTAATGGGATGTCATCATTCCATCATCGAAAACCAGGACTTGTTGGAGCTGCGATGCGCTTTCGTGATGTTTATGGAGAGGCAATTTGTGATGGAAATCATTCTCATTTGGCAGCCTTAAATGATTTGTTTATGGCAAAGGGTAGAGACTACATGATTATGATTACGGATGCTTTAATGGCAAAGGGTTGTGCAATAGGTTCACACCATATGTTTGGTGGACATGAGATTGAAATTTATCCTGATGGTAGTGCGCATTTAGTAGAGTCAAAAAGTCTAGCAGGAAGTACGCTACAAATAAATCAAGGACTACGTCTTCTTGTTGAAGATGCATTAATTCCTTTTGATTATGCATTAAATTCATGTACTTTAAATCCTGCAAGGGCATTAAAGGTAGATGATCATAAAGGGAAATTAATGGTCAATTACGATGCAGATATTGTTGTTATTGATAAAGATTATGAAGTTATTCAAACATATACAAGAGGGATTCCTTTCAGAAAATAATATTTTAAACTACGGTTATATAGATAGCCGTTTTTTTAAAAAACGATAAACAGTGAAAAGATGTTTATTAAGAAGATAAGTTAGAAAAATGCTAATACATTTTCAAGAAAAAATTGAAGTGAATTTTGAAAGAATATTCAATACGTGATATAGTTAAAATAATATAAAGGGGAGCGAAGATGAATAAAAAAATTACATTTGGATATGATATTGGTATAACGTCTTGTGGATGGGCAGTGATGGATAATGAAACGAATGAATTAATTGAACAAGGGGTATCATCTTTTCCTGAAGCTCAAGCGGCATCAAGTGCAAGATTGAATCGAAGTGCAAGAAGAACGCTTCGTCGCAAAAAATGGCGATTGAAACAGCTGAAAAGAGCCTTTGTGGATTTTGAATTATTAGGAAAAAATTTTTTTGATGAAGATGGTAATTTTGATACTACATTGAATCATAAAAAAGATGATTCAATTTATCATCTTAGAAAAAGGGCATTATCTGAGCAAGTGAGCGTAAGGGAAATATTTCTTTGTGTGTATAATATTGCCAAAACTAGAGGACATTTTTTATTAGAGACGATTGATTTCACAAAAGATGGTTCGCTAACGCCAGATATATTTTATCAAAAGTTTTATGATTTAGCTGAAAAATACGTAGTGTTTATTGATAAAGAAAACTTTGAAAATCTAGTTCTACAAAAAATATACAATGTGCATGTAAAAGAGAAAGATATTAAAGCTATTTTTAAAACACATAATTTTGTGGACAAAGAAGATGATGAGTTTGCGCAAGATCGTTTATATTTAATTTTAAAATTATTTTTAGGTTATAAAGTTAATTTGGAAAAGATTGATGAAGAGGTTGCGCTTGAAAGTTCAGGTACAAAAAATATCATTGATTTAAAAAAGAACATGGATATACTTAATGATTTTCTTTTAGAGGTTGTTGATATCTATGATATGTTGGAAACTGCGCGCATTTTAAGTGAGTATGATTATCTTTGTGAAAAACATGTAGTAGCAATTGATCAAGTCGCAAAAATTCAAAGATTATCAAAAAATGATCCAGATGAATATAAGATTGAAAAAAATGAAATCCAGAAATATATGACGGTTAAAAAGAAAAAAATTGGCAATAAATTAAAGGTTGTTAAAAATATTCAAAACGTTTATCCCAACGGTCTTTATGTAAAAGAGGTAATCGCTGTTTTAAAAAATCAACAACAATATTATGAAAAAATAACAGATGAGTTTATCGATGTTTGTTGCATGATTGTAAAGGCAAGAATTCCTTATTATGTCGGTCCATTATCCAATAAAGCTAAAAATAATTGGGTGTCAAAAAAGGATGGAAAATTCAAATACAGCTATGAGTATTGCGCCAAACAATTGATTGATGAACATGAAACAATAAAAAAATGGAAAGAAGCAATGACTTCAAGATGTACCTATTTACCAGAAGAGTTGGCGATGGCGAAAGGTTCTTTTGCTGCAGAATTGTTTGTTATTTTGAATGAATTAAATGTTCTTTATGCAGAAGATCATAATGAACAAAGATATTACTTGAATAAAGACGATAAATACAGAGTGTTAAATGAGCTGTTTTTGAAGAAAACGACAGTGGCATTCCAAGACGTAAAAAATTTATTGAATTTAAACTATTTCGGAATTGCTAAAGATAGTACGAGTGTTCGGAAAAAATTTAATAAAAATTTCAGTGTGTATCATCAAGTCACAAATGTTTTAGAAGATCTTAAAATAGTAGATATTAATACATTCTTTAGTAATACAAAAAGTATTGAGCAATTAGAAAAAATAATTGAAGTACTTTGTTTATTTGATGAAGAGCTAGGAAAAGCTGATTATTTTGAAAATACGCTAGGCTATAGCAAAGAGTTTGCCAAAAAATTATCACGTATCAATACCAAAGACTATATGCGACTTAGCAAGAAGTTTGTGATGCAGAGTCAAATGGACTCTGATGGACATAGTCTTTTAGAAAAATTGATGGAGGATAATACTTGTGAATATACAAATGAGCAAATGACAATTATCAAAAAAGCCCATGATGGAAATGGCGAGATGCTAGATTATAGTGGAAGTAAGTATGAAGCAATTTTAAAGAAAAACCCAGAATTGGGAATGCATTTATTGATGGATGATAATAAACCATTTATTCCGATTGCACGTCCAGTTATACGAGGGCTCAATGAATGTTTTAAAGTGCATAGTGAGTTAATAAAGGTATATGGAGTACCTGAAAGAGTAGTTTTAGAAACAGCAAAAGATATGAAAGACATGGATTTGCAGGGTAAAGAAAAAGCCAGACATTTTGATGAGATGAAAAAGCTACATGAATACTTACTTGCGCAATTAAAAGAAAAAAAGATGAAGCGAACGATCATTGGATTTGATGATTTGCACGACTATCTTATAGAAAACAAAAAGAAAATTGAACTGTATATTCGTCAGAATGGGAAGTGTCTTATTACGGGAGACACCATTCATCTTAGTGATTTAAGTGCTTATGATATTGACCATATATTACCACGTGGTTTTGGCGATAACTCAATGGACAATTCTTTGCTTATGCATAGAGAGTTGAACAAGCGTAAAGGAGATCGTACACCTATTGAATTCATGCAAGCAGCAAATGGTGAATATAGCGAAAAAGCATACAAAAAAAGGGTATATGATCTTTTTGAAATGGGGATGATTTCAGAGGAGAAAAAGTATCGGTTGCTTTTAAGAAATCAAGAAGATGCTTTAGGTTTTGTACAAAGGAATTTAGTGGATACTCGTTATATTGTTAAAGAATTTACATCGATTTTGAAGGCGTATTCGAATGTCCATCAACAGGACACAAAGTATATTTCACTAAAAGCTGGATTTACGGGAATGTATCGCGGGATTTTTAATCTAAGAAAAAGTAGAGATCATGGTTTGCAACATCATGCACATGATGCTGCAATTATTATGATTGTTGATAAGGTATTATCTACGTTGTTTCCAAATTATGAAAGTCATGGCAATCAAAAACGATATACAGCATTTTTAAAAGAAGTTTCAGATAAAGGTGGAAACAGCCAAAATAAAAATAAATCCTTTATTAAATATGGATATAAAAAGGCTTTTGGACATGATTATCGAGATGACACTAGCTTTATTAAACAGGTACGAAGAAACGTTCCACTTGTTGCATATAAGGTAGATAAAAAGTATACAGGAGAATTTTTTAATGCCACGATTTATGGTAAAGAAAAGACTAATTTGCAAGCGCCACTAAATTTGTTAAAGGTTAATAATGACAAGCGGAATTTTTCTTCTGTAAACTGTGCAGCTGTAGATTTTTATAAGATAACAACAGCAAAAGGGGAGAAGAAACACTTCGCTGTTCATATCCCTAAAGTTATTGTAAAAGCGAATGGAACGATTGATGAAGAGAAGTATAAAATTCTTGTAAAAGAGCATTATAAATATACGGATTTGTTGGATACCAATGGAGAATTGATTAGGGGGGCATTTAGACTACGTATGCGAAGAGGTGATGTCTTTTATGATACGCATTTCAAACAACCCATGTACTTCAATATCGGAAGTATTGCAGAAAGAAAATTAGAAAAAAAAGTAATCAATATGTTTTCTTATGATAATGTAACAAACTTAATGAGTGAAGTGATTGATAAGTTTAAATATGATATCCGAAATAAAGATATATCGGATAGTGACGTAAAAAAAGGTATTGAAATATATTTATATGAAAAATTTATAGAAGGTAAAGAGCAATACAATAAATTTTTTGCGGCAATAAAAAAAGCACTGCATGCAAAAGATAAAAATATTTATGAATGTATAAAAGACACCTGCTATTTGATTTATCTGTTGAATGAAATTTGTCTTGATGACTTACCACCTACGATTATTGAACAAAACAGTCCAGTTATCAATAGAACAGGACTGATGGAAGATGCACAATATGTTAAAGTCGTTTATTCACCTTTGGGAATAAGGTACGCACGAAAAAATGTTGAGTATACACTCGGAAACGATGAAGTAAAACGAGTAATAGCGCTAAACATCAGTGGACCAAAAGATGCCAAAAATCATTTTAAATTAATAAAAAAGGAAACATTTACTTGGCAGTTATAAAGAATTGTTGTATGATGGGTATATAAACAATAAACAAGTTAATTAGCCGATAGAATAAAATTAATTTGTCAACTTTAAAAACTGGTAATTGTGCCAGTTTTTTTAAATCCTATAATATATGAGTTGGAAAACCGTAATTATTGATAAAGAGTGTACAGTATCATTAGCATTAAATACTTTAAAAGTGAAATTGAATGGAGATTATATTAAGATACCTATTCGCGATCTACAGACGGTAATATTCTCACATGAACAAACAACGATAACAATTCCTTTGTTGACAGCACTGGTTAAAAATAATGTGGGGGTCATTATTAGTGATCAAAAGAAAGATCCAATGGGCATCTTTTTACCTTTCAATCAACATTCTCTAGTATTTAAGCAGTTGAATACGCAATTGCATTGGAAGTTAACTAAAAAGAAGAAATTATGGAAATTCATTGTTGAAGACAAAATTAAAAGTGAAGCAAAATTATTGGCTTATTTGGAAGGTGAATTACATGTAATTACACAACTAAATAACTTCTGTGATGATGTTAAAAGCGACGATAGTAGTAATCGTGAAGCCATGGCAGCGCGATTGTACTACACACATATTTTCGGAAATGAGTTTGTAAGACATACTGAAACAACATTGAATTTCGCATTAGATTATGGATATAAAATTGTAGCATCTTATATTTCAAGGTTACTTGCATCAAGAGGCTATCTAGTGCAATGCGGTATTCATCATATTGGATCGAGTAATCCCTTTAATTTAACGTATGATTTTATTGAACCATTTCGTATCTTTGTGGACTTACTTGTTTTAAATACAATTGATTTTGAGGGTCCATTTAAGATGGAACACCGCCATGAATTAGCCAATATTTTGAATTATAAGGTTATCATTCAAAATAAAAAACAGCGATTATCGAAAGCTATTGATCTTGTGCTAGATTCTTATCTTGCTTTTTTATCAGAAAACATAGAAAAAGTTGTTTCACTGGATTATTCGAAGTTTCATTTATTCCATGATACAGAATAAATTTATGAGATTAATTATATTTTTTGATTTGCCAGTGAAAACAGATCAAGATAAAGCTGAATATCGGAAACTAATAAAATCACTGAAAGAGCATGGTTTTATCCGCATTCAATATTCTATATATTCGAAATTATGCATCAATTCAATAGCAACAATTACTGCGAAGAAGAAATTTGAAGCTTATTGTCCAATAAAGGGAGATGTCCGATATCTAGTTTTAACGGAAACACAATATCAGTCGATTAAAGCAATTTCTAAAGAATATTCATTAACAGAAGCAATTACCAACAATAATCGATTATTGATAATAGGAGGTGATGAAGATGCGAGTTTGGGATGAAAAGAAAACTTATATTTTGCCAGACGAAAATCGAATAATATATAAAGATAACGAATATATCCACAGTTTATTTAAACGACTCAAAGAATACACAAGTTCTAAAAGAACGAACATCAATATTCTGGATAACGATGGAGACAAAATTTCAAGCAAAGATTTAATTTATATTCCAGTTGATAACATTTCACTAGTCAAGCAATATTTATCGATGACGGCGAAGAGTATATACAAACAGTATTTAATCAATACAATTGCCGATAATGATAAAATGTTTATATCAATCTATGAGGCACTTGATTTGTTGCAGGCCGCTTTTACTGATTCAGGATTTGCGAAATTAAAGTCGATATTGTTTCGCGGTGTAAAAAGCCAAATTGAATTTTATCAAGACAAGATAAATGTAATGATGATTGTGGATTTATTTGAGTTGAATATCGAGAAACTAACGGATACAGAGCTCTGTATCGTATATTTGAATATGTTGTTGAAAATGCACCAAGGGAAAAGGATAATTATCAATGTTAATAAAATTCAATTAGATAAAGATTTTCTTGACTGGCATTTAGGTGTATCTGAAAATATGCAACTATTTATTTCGAATAACATCATTCATGAGGTAGCTATTTTCAAAGAGTTCTCATTTGATATATTGCTTTTGAAAAATCAAGATGAAATTGAATATTTAGAAATGAATAAAAGTTATTTTCATACTTTTCTGTTTGCTCTTCTTCCAGTCGTAATGGTTAATCTACAGTATTTGGCTAAAAAAATAATAAATATTAATCAATTTTATTATGAAAGCAATCAAAATATTTTGATTACTTTTGATACAAACACTCTAAAAAGCGACTTTACATAGGTTATTTAAATGGCTATAATAGTTATAGGTTCTAGGGGCTAGTTATTTTGTTTATTGTTTATAC
>JBKEBQ010000023.1:0-67813 GCA_047973225.1 Breznakia sp.
TGGTCATCGGTAAAATATTTTATAAAACCGATGTGCGAAACGCAGGTTCTGGAAATCTAGGTGGTACCAATGCCGGACGTTTGCTTGGAAAGCGTGTAGGCATTAGCGTCATTATGCTTGATGCAATAAAAGTTATTGTGGCAGTCGGCTTTATTGCTATATATATTGATCCTATTGTTTCTATTTGGGCAGGCGTTGCTGCAGCTTTTGGACATTGTTATCCCGTATTTGCGAATTTCCGCGGTGGAAAAGCGGTTGCAACCATGTTCGGCTTTTTATTTTCCATTGCTATTTTCACCTTTCAAGATCCACTGGTTTTTTTACTACCATTCGCTTGCTTCGTGGTGAGCTTATTGCTTAGTAAAATGGTTTCTCTTTCGTCCATCATTGCAGCCATTGCCTCAAGCATTTACATTATCACCCTAACAAATTATACATCTGTTCAAGTGGCAAGTATCTTACTTACCTTTTTACTAATTCATCGCCACCGTGATAACATAAAAAGAATTATCGCAGGCAATGAACACAAAGTTGGTTTTTTAAAGAAAAAGAAGCGTTCATAATTTGCTTCTTTTTTATTCTATTCCTTTTAAAGATTCGACCATGTCAATGTTTTTTATTTTTTTTGTGAAGATAAAATTGATGAAAAAGGTCAATATCCATAATCCACAATACACAACAATATAAGATATATTGGAAATATAAGGTAATAAATCAAAATCTTTTTGCATCGTCGATGTAATGCTATTGAGTAACCACCAGCCAAAAGGTGTCCCTATCGCCATTCCCATGAGCGTTAGCCACAGATTTTGTATTTTAAAAATTTTGGCAACCAAAGAAATTTTAAAACCCAATACTTTTAAACTTGCGAACTCTCGACGTTTCTCATTCAAAGACAATTCACCCAGATTGTACAGCACTACAATACCCAAGAAAACAGAACCCAATACCATCACAAACACGATGGTATCAATGATTTCCAAAGCTTTTTTTAAATCGTTTTTGGCTTCATCAATACTTTGTAGTGATCCCACGCCATCCATATTTTGGATAATGTCTTTATCCTGCTTGCTCAATATATAATTAGCAAAAAATGCACGTCCACTTTTTTCATAGGCACGCTTATTCATCAGCATCCCTTGCCCCACAACCGTATGATATTTTTCACTAATGGTACTTGTTGTCCACTCCTTATCATTTGCCATTCGCCATTCAATGGTATCGTTGATTTCCACACCAAATGTACGCATCAATTTTTCGGAAATCGCAACATCATTGTCACCCAAACGCAAAGGCTCATTGTTCGATGTCTGATAGGAAATATATGATTGGTTTTCAACAACGCTGATCATGTTATTTTCAAGAATATTGCCCTTTCGTATTTCAACGGGTTGCTGTAAAAAGAATTGGCCCTTCACCTCTTTCCTGATTTTTTCTGCCTGCTGGATCGTATCTGTGTGGAGTACGATCTTACTCTTATAGTGAATACGATCATCATAAGTGTTATCAGGAATGCTCTTCAGTGTATCATTTAATCCCAATGCGCAAAGAAGCAGCATGCAACTCCCTGTCACACCAAACAAGCCCATCAATG
This sequence comes from Breznakia sp., assembly GCA_047973225.1. Lineage (GTDB taxonomy): Bacteria > Bacillota_I > Bacilli_A > Erysipelotrichales > Erysipelotrichaceae > JBKEBQ01. The sequence continues at coordinate 1,595 of JBKEBQ010000023.1, forward strand.
TGCGTACTTTGTTACGCATCATATCACGCAAATTCCACTGCGTATAAAAACGAAAACGTTTCCACATTTTTGAGCGTTCAAGGATATTCCCCTTGTGTACTTTAGGAACTTTGATTCGTAAACTTTCGGCAATCACTTCTTTTAATTCATTGCGACAAGCGATATAGGTCACCACAACAATAATCAAGATAGCAATGATTGTTACTATAATATCCCGCGAAGATAACATTGCCTGCATATCTGGTACGGTATAAATTCTATCCATCGTTAATAAAATTAAATTACCAATAAATTTTGGACCTGCAAAATAGCCCAGTACACCTCCCAGCACACTTACCCAAAAACTATATGATATGTAATGGATCATGATTTGTCTATTTTTAAAGCCAATTGCTTTTAATATTCCAATTTGGCTTCTTTGTTTTTCAACAATTCGAATCATCGCTGTCATCGTCGATAAAATCGCAATTGCTAAAAAAATAAAGGGAAACAAATATGACATCGTTTTCACTTGTTCTACTTCATCTTCAAACGATTGGTAACTATGGGTTTGCTGGCGTGTACGAATGACACTAGTATCACTATCAAAGCATTCCTTAAGCTTTGTAATCTCACTTCCTTTTAATGAATGCGTTGTCTGTAATGCCAAAGAAGAATATGCAAATTCCTCAGTAAAATCAAATGCACTGCTATGTAAATACGCATAGCCAAAAACATCATGATTTAAATATAAAGAAGTTCCATCAATAGAATATTGTACATATTCAGGGTTTGTTATAAATCCTTTGATTGTTTTGCTATCTATCATCTGTTTACCATTCGCATCTTCAAATGGCAATGTAAACGCAATTTGCTCACCAATTTTCAAATTGTGGGCTTTGGCATAACCACTTTCTATATAAATTGCTTCTGCATCTTGTGTAAATGCTTCTCCTTCTACAACGACAACTTTTGAAATATCATTATTTTCGATGTAATTCAATTGCAAGGTTACATCTTTTGTTGTTGTAGCATCAAAGCGAAAGCGACGTTGCGTATCTTCAATAAATTCTAAGTCTTCAACACGCTGTAGCTCATCATCATTAAAGTTTGCCCCATATACCCAAGTATCTGCTAAAGCGCTCTTTTCATAATAATGATCAACACTCTCTTGCATCCCATACCAACTAGAATTGATTCCTGTGTAAATACCAATTCCTAAAAAGGCCATGAAAAAAATACACAAAAACTGCGCTTTGTATTCTCTCATATCTCTGTATAGCTTGCGCCACAACATCACCAACTTACCTCATTAGCATTTTTTCGTATCGTGTTCGTGATAATTTTTTCAATTACACCATCACGCAAATACACCACGCGATCTGCCAAAGCTGCAAAGTCAGAATTGTGCGTTACCATAATTACCGTTTTGTTTTGTTCTTTAGACATATTTTGTAAAAGCGATAAAATTTCTTGACCGGTTTGGGTATCTAATGCTCCTGTTGGCTCATCACAAAGTAAAATCGTCGGCTTTTTAGCAATTGCTCTAGCAATGGAAGCTCGCTGTTGTTCTCCTCCTGACAATTGTGGTGGAAAGTGATTACTTCTTTGCGCCAAACCCACCATTTCCAGTGCCTTTTGGGGATCCACATAATCAGATACCAATTCTTTATTTAAAGCCACATTTTCATAGGCACTCAGGGTTGGAATTAAATTGTAAAACTGAAAAATGAAGCCAATATGTTGCGCTCGATATTCACTAAGTTCATTTTCTTTTAAATTCGATATATCAACTCCCTCTACCTTAACACTCCCCGTACTAGGCGTGTCAATCGCACCAATCAAATTTAAAAGTGTGCTCTTCCCAGAACCACTCGGTCCTAAAACAACAACCATTTCTCCTTCATAAATTTCTAAATCAATATGATGTAAAGCTATACAATCTTGTTCGCCGACATGATAAATTTTTGAAATATCCTGCATCTTTAATACTGTTTTCACAAAACTCCCCCTTTTATGCGATTTGTTTCCTCTATTGCATTGGCATATTCTTCTTTTGATATCAGCTCTAATTCCAACATTGACGATAATACTTGACGCTGTCTTTGATACGAGCGCTCATCTTGATTGCTAAGTGCATATATGGAAGGTGCTTGAACAAGCCCTGCCAGCATACTGGCCTGTGCCAAACTAAGCTGTTTTGGTGAAACATTAAAATAGCCCATACTCGCCTCATAAATACCATCAAAACCATCTCCGTAATAATTTATATTGATATACATTTCTAATATCATATCTTTCGAATATTCACGCTCCAACCGCTTAGCGATGAAAGCTTCACTCACCTTACGAATACCATCATTGTCTTCAGCAAAATAAAACTGTTTTGCCAATTGTTGGCTAATCGTGCTACCACCTTGACTTCCTTGCTTTGAAATATTTACAACCACTGCACGGACAACACCAATGTAATCAATGCCATGATGGGAATAAAATCGTCGATCTTCAATCGCATATACCGCATCTACAAGATACGGATTCATATCTTGTAGTTCTATATAATTTTTCTTCGCTTGTAAACTTTGCACCATTATGTCGAGTGGATTTGCATCCAACTGATCACGATATCCCAAATAACCAAGACCAACAATACTAATGGCAACCATCAGCATCATGCAAAGAATAAATAACAACAAACGCTTACATAATTTTCTCATATATCTATTATATCACGTAATGAAACGAAACGTTTGACCCATTTATGCAAGCAGATTTTAACATTCTTATCCCTAAAAAAAAAGAAAAGCACAGTTTCCTGCACTTAACGATTTGCATTTACAGATTTCATAATCTGTTTAATCTGTGATTCTGACGGTTTTCTACCCATTTGTAGAAACATTGCACGAATCATTTTTTCATTTATTGGTGGGTTTTCTTTCAGTTCTTTTTCAAATTTTTTTCTTGTGAACCAAAAACCTGCAAACCCTCCAATCAGTAATCCCACTAGTAAACTAAAGATTCCCGTCCAATCCATACTGTAAGCCTCCTTAACCAAGTATATTCATTATACAAATAATTATATTGCTTTTCAATAGTTTTCCTACATTATGCATTATGTTTTCATGTGTTTCTTAATAATCAAACCAATATATTGCGCTGCCAACTCAGGATCATCATTACAAACTACATATTTGTAATCACTAATTAACTTCATTTCATTTTCTGCTTTGGCCAAACGCTCTTGAATGATTTCTTCGGCTTCACTCTTACGTCCACGAATGCGGTTTTCCAATTCTTTCATCGTCGGTGAAATCATAAATATACTAATCGCATCGGGTACTTTTTCACTTACCTGTTGTGCGCCCTGCACTTCAATTTCAAGTACTACATTTTTTCCCTCATTACGCAGTTTTTCAACTTGAGATAATGGTGTTCCATAATAATTACCAACAAATTCTGCCCATTCCAACAAATCCCCTGCTTCAATTGCCTTCTCAAATTCTTGTTTACTCACAAATAAATAATCAATACCTTCTTTTTCGTTTTGTCGTGGCTGTCTTGTCGTCATGGAAATAGAATAGGTCAAGTGTAAAGATGCATCTTGCATAAAATACTCTCTGACCGTTCCTTTTCCAACCCCACTAGGTCCACTGATGATAATAAGCAATCCTTTTTTCATATTGTTCTCCATCTAATGTGTATTATTATAGCATTTTCATTTCGATAAAGAAACCAGAAACCCGAGATTTATTTGCCATTTTACATCTATATGAAGGACATCATGGCATATCACTCAAAGCAAAAAATATAAGACGAAATATTCAATACATGTCATACTTTATCTTTACAACTTTGCGCTCACATCTCACAAGCACATGACAAGTATGTTATAATAATTCATGAAATGGAGAGCGTATGGCACTAGACGGAATATTATTATACAAAATACAACAAAACCTACAGACGGTAATACCTGCAAAGATCAACAAAATACAACAAATTTCAAATGATGAGATTCTTTTCATTTTACGAAATCAAGCACATAATCAAAAACTTATGATATCGTGTCATAGCGTATACAATCGTATTCATATCACAACCAAAGATTATAAAAGTGTTGAACAACCCAACAATTTCGTGATGTTACTACGCAAGTATATTGATCGTGCCATTATCATCGCCATTGAACAAATTGGATTGGATCGTATTTTAAAGTGTTCGATTGAAGTTAAAAACGAATTGGGTGATTTTCATAACTATTATTTATATGTTGAATTGATGGGTAAATATGCAAACATCATTTTGGTAAATGACGAGCACAAAATTGTCGATGCACTAAAACGTATTCCAGGTTTTGAAAATACCACTCGTACCATCCATCCAGGTGCCATCTATACATTGCCAACGCCACACGATAAACAAAATCCTTTTGAAAGTGAGGCATATGCAATTGCATCATCTTTTGTACAACAATTCCATGGTTTCTCTCCTTTATTAAGCAATGAGGTGCAGTATCGTTTATTGCATAAAGAATCGTTTTCTCACATTATGAAATCCATAAAAGAAAGCAATTCTATATATATAAGTGCATATAAAAACGATATTGCTTTTCATCTTTTGCCCTTAATGCACTTACAAACTGCACAGCTAGAATTACCACTCAATCAAGCACTGGATTATCTTTTTTTTGATAAAGAAGAAAAAGTGCGTATCAAACAACAAAACGGAAATTTATATAAAATCGTTCGTCAAGAACTTAAAAAGAACAAAAAGAAATTAATAAAGCTTGAACAGACTCTTGCCAATGCCAACAATTTGGATATGTATCGTTTATATGGGGATCTTTTGTATGCATATCCACAGCACCATAACAAACATGAAAAAAGCATTGAGGTCATCAATTACGAAAATGATTCTCCTATCCAAATTCTACTCGATGATAAACTTTCGATAAAACAAAACGCAAAAAAATATTATATTAAATACAACAAGAGTAAAACAGCACAAATCGAAGTTCAAAAACAAATCCAAACGACAACACGAACCATTGCCTACTTTGAAAACATAGAAATACAATTGCATAACGCTAATTTGGAAGATGCAATGGAAATAAAAGATGAGTTAGCACAAAAAGGATATATGCGTAAACGCGTTGAGCGAATTCGTAAAAAAAAGAAAAATCAAAAACCTCATTTTCTAAGTTTTGAAGTTGATGATGTTTGTATTTATGTAGGTAAAAATAATCTTCAAAATGAATACATTACCTGGAATCAAGCAAATCGAGATGATACTTGGCTTCATGTGAAAGATATGCATGGTTCTCATGTCGTTATTACAAGTAAAACACCAAATGAGAAAATATTACGCATAGCTGCAATGCTTGCAGCCTACTACTCACAAGCAAGACAATCCAGTAGTGTCCCTGTTAACTATTGTTTGATTCGCCAAGTACGCCGTCCTAATAGTGCTAGTATGGGATTTGTCACTTTAACCAACTACAAAACGATTTATATAGATCCTAGTGAAGCGACGATTCATGAGATCTTTATAGCCTATGCCATTACACCACAAACATAACGAAAAGATATTTATTTAACTTGCATGACATATGATCTATTGTCTAAAAAAGTAGTTATTCATGATAACTACTTTTTTTGAGTATTACATTTCAATGTAGGAGGTTGCTTCCATTAAAATAACTTATGGTTTCAAATATGCTTGCATACATTTTTCATAAACTTTTTTATACGCAAATCTCCAAATTACTTTCTTTAAGATAATTAAATTATCCTAGTCATTTTCTTCTTACCCTTTTTTGCATTTTTAAATTGCATCGTCCAATACACCATTTCAACAAAAACTATTATTCTTCACTGTTTTCATCTTATCTCTTTTTCTATTTGATAAGCTGTGCAACTTTGGGAATAATTTGTTTTTTTCGTGAAACAAGACCATTTTCATATGACTGTAATTGTTTGAATTCACTATCCAATAAGAGCGAAGACTTCCCCGTATAAATAAACTTACTACCTTTTCCTTCCACATCAGAAAATGCCATCATTAGTATGTCATATTTTAACACCTCATTTTCTTGCATGAGAAATGCAAGAAAATCATCTTCAATATTTTCAATCGTTGACATATCATAAATATACGCTTGCCCAATCGCAATTTGTTTTCCAGAGATATCATATTCTTTAAAATCTGTATATAAAATATCACGATTTGACTTACCTTCAACTTTGGCACTTGCTTGAAACATTTCCTTTGCCAATAACTTCAAATCATAACCATACAACATTGCCAACTCATTCGCAACATTAATATCTTTTTGTGTGCATGTTGGTGAATTAAAATTCATTGTATCTGAAATAATCGCACAACACATCAAACCAGCGATTGCTTTAGGAGGTGTTTGTTTATGCTCATGATACATTTGGGCAACGATCGTACACGTACTTCCCACCGTTTGTGAGCGAAAAATAATTGGCTGATTCGTTTCAATATCACCAATACGATGATGATCGACAATTTCCAAAATATCTCCATACTCAATATCATCAATCGTTTGGCTGCGTTCATTATGATCCATTAAAATTATTTTTTTGCGATTGTATTTTAATACATGAAAACGTCCCATCGAACCAATTAAGAAATTGTTCATGAATACAGGATAATTTCGATACCTTGTTTTCAACATTTCTTTAGCTGCATCTTCCACATATTCATTACCATTAAATCGTTGAATATTATCTGCACTTGACATCACCAACCCTACGGGGATGCTTCGATAAATCATTTGTAGAATTTTCATAATATTATATTGTGTTTTAATTAAGGTAACACCCAAAGCCATTGCTCGATCAATCACTTTATCACTTGGGATATATGCTTCCGCAATCGCAATTACGGCACAACCTTTTTCCATACACGCAAGCATAATTTCTTCATTATCCCCCAATGCCATAATATTGCCCTTCAAATCACGTCGCATCAGCTTCTTATCGGCAATCCGCACGAATCCACTGCGTGCTAGATTCCCTTCGTAGATGAAATCACCTTTTAAACACTGGACCAAATTTAATAATGGTGTATCTTTCAATAAATCTTTGGTGATGTTCAAATCTTGCATTTGTATCTTTGAAATATCCGATAACGTCACCAGACCAATCAAGTTTTTTTGTTCATCCACAACATAAACGGTATGCGTATTGTATTCCAAACACAAATCCCATACACGACGTAATGTTGTATTTGCTTCTACTTGAACAGCCGTATCCAAATCAATTTCACGCAACGATGCCTTGGCACTTGTCAATAAATCAGGTACTTCAACATCGAATTTATCCAAAATGAATTGTGTTTCTAAATTGATTTTTCCCAAACGACTTGCCTTTGCATGAATGCCCAATTCATTTTTCAGATGTGCATAAGCAATCGATGAACAAATGGAATCACTATCTGGGTTTTTGTGCCCTGTAATATAAATAATATCTCTCATCTAGTCCCCCTTTTTTGAAACCGTTTTGGCTGGTATTCCCACCACACTTGTATTTTCTTCAACATCCACTAAAACAACAGCATTTGCGCCAACTTTGGCATTTTTTTTAATAGTGATATCACCCAACACTTTGGCACCAGCGCCGATTAATACATAATCTTCAAGGGTTGGATGACGCTTACATATAGCTTTTCCTGTTCCTCCCAAAGTAACACCATGATAAATAATACAATAATCACCAATAACAGCCGTTTCACCAATAACAACTCCCGTTCCATGATCAATAAATAATGCTTTTCCTATGGTTGCACCTGGGTGAATCTCAATTCCTACCCAATTTCTTGCAAAATTAGAAACAAAACATGCTAGAAAAAATAAATGTAATTTATACAGCTGATGAGCAATTCGATAAAAAAATAATGCTCTCATATGTGGATATAATAATAATACTTGTAGAAATGATCTCGCAGATGGATCATTTTTTCTAGTATGCTTCACGTTTTGACGAATACCCTTAAACATAATATTTGCTCCTCAACAATATCAATCTCTTTATAACACTTTAACATTATGCCATAAAAGCAATAAAAAAGGTAGTTATAAACAATAATTATCCTGATTCCTTTTATCAACATAGTCGCTTTTAAATTCATTTTTGTGTCTCAATGTACGTGGAAAACGTCAGTTAAAACTGATCCTTACGTCTTAACGATCCTTTTTATATTTTTACAAGTATATGAAAGCATGATCGGATTTAAACCCTTTCTTTAGAAGCAGTTGGATAAACAACATTGCGATAAGATAATAAACATGAATCCATTCTGATGTATTTTCAATATTTTTGAATATGGGTTGGGGGTGTGGATAAAAACTTGGACCAATATAATTTGTTTATACTAATCCTAGACTTTGCCTATATTCCATTGGTCTTCTATAGTTTAACGATTCTTTGATTCTACTATTGTTATACCAAGTAATGTAATTATTAATGATTTCTATAAAGTCTTCAATGCTTATATTTTTATAACCATTGCTATAAAACATCTCATTTTTCATTCTTCCGAAAAATCCTTCACATGCGGCGTTATCTGATGAACAACCTTTTTTAGACATGCTCCTTATAAAACCGTATTTTTCCATTCTTTCTACCCTAATGTTTACACAAACCACTATATACTATTCCTTTTTTAGAAACTTTAGCGATCAGCAGAAAACGCCAGTTAAAATTGGCGTTTTCTACATATTTTTTATTTTTTTACATGCACTTGAAAACCATTGTCATAAACAAGCTCTAAAACATCTTCTTTATCAATTCCTAGCTCCAGCATCCGCTTCGCAAGTAGCGTTTCAATATGCCTTTGTATATAGCGCTTCATTGGTCGTGCACCGAAAACAGGATCGACACCTTCGCTGGCAATCGCCTGATAAACACTAGAATCAACTTCTAAAACAATATCTCGATCTGCCAAACGTGATTGCAATTCTTTTATAAACTTATGTGCAATTGCTTCTAAAACGGTATCATTCAAAGCATTGAAGACCACAATTTCATCAATTCGATTGATGAATTCCGGTTTGAAGAAACGTTTTACTTCGCTCATATAATTACTTTCCATTTCACTATGATTTGCATTGTGGTCAAACGCAAACTGACTTCCCAAATTGCTTGTCAAAATGATAATAGTATTTTTGAAGTCTATTGTTGTCCCTTTAGCATCGGTAATACGCCCATCATCTAATATTTGAAGCAAAACATTAAAAACATCAGGATGCGCTTTTTCTACTTCGTCAAACAATACAATAGAATAAGGATTTCTTCTCACTGCTTCGCTAAGCTGTCCCCCTTCGTCATATCCTACATATCCTGGAGGTGCACCAATCAACCGTGACACGGAATGTTTCTCCATATATTCGCTCATATCAATGCGAATAATATGTTGTGTAGAATCAAACAATTGTTCTGCCAATGCTCTTGCAACTTCCGTTTTACCAACACCCGTTGGACCAAGGAATAGGAAACTACCAATAGGTCGATTCTCATCTTGAATTTGCGCTTTACTTCGTAAGATCGCATCACTCACTAAATCTAATGCATGATCTTGCCCAATGACACGGTTTGCTAATGACTGTTTTAGTGTCAATAACTTTTGTCGTTCACCCGCAACCAAACGACTCACTTCAACCCCACTCCATTTGGAAACGATGGAAGCAATTTCCTCTTCACTCACGACTTCAGAAATAAGCGAATGCTCCTTTGAACGATTGGATTCTACTTCAATTTTCTTTTCCAGATTTGGAATCGTTTCATATTGTAGTTTTGCGGCAACTTCATATCGAGCATCTTTTTGTGCGCTTTCCAAATCCAATTTTGCCTTCTCTAACAACACTTTTGATTTTTTCACTTCTTCAATAACAGCCTTTTCATCACTCCAAATCGTATACAACTCATCTTTTTTCGCTTTTAGCTTTTGCAATTCTTCGTGAATATTCTGTAGACGCTGTCGCGCCTTTTTATCTTCCTCACTTTTCAATGCTGTTTCTTCAATTTCTAGCTGCATTATTTTACGCAATAACTCATCGATTTCTTCGGGAAGCGAATCCATTTCTACGCGCAAATGGGCACAAGCTTCATCAATTAAATCAATGGCCTTATCAGGTAAAAAGCGATCCGTGATATATCGATTGGATAATACTGCACTAGAAATGATTGCTTCATCAAGGATTTTTACACCGTGATATGACTCAAATCGTTCTTTTAGCCCACGCAAAATTGCAATCGTATCTTCAACTGTTGGTTCTTGCACTTGAACTTTTTGAAATCGGCGTTCTAACGCCGCATCTTTTTCAATGTATTTTCGATATTCCGCAAAAGTTGTTGCACCAATACAGCGCAATTCGCCTCTTGCCAACATTGGCTTTAATAAATTGGCAGCATCCATACTACCTTCCGTTTTTCCTGCACCTACTAAATTGTGAATTTCATCAATAAAAAGAATAATTTCACCTTGCGCATTTTGTACTTCCTCAAGCACTGCTTTTAATCTCTCTTCAAATTCTCCGCGGTACTTAGCACCTGCAATCAGGGCGCCCATATCTAATTCGATCAAGCGTTTTTCCTGCAGACTTGATGGCACATCACCCTTCATAATACGCCATGCAATACCTTCCACAATTGCTGTTTTTCCGACTCCTGGTTCCCCAATGAGGACAGGATTATTTTTGGTTTTACGAGAAAGAATTTGAATAACACGACGAATTTCATCATCTCGACCGATCACAGGATCAATCTTTCCTTGCTTTACATCTTCAACAAGATTGCGACCGTACTTTTCTAAAGCTTCAATTGAATTTTCTGCTGTTTGTGTATCCATTTTTTTACCTCCTCTACGTTTCAATTCCTCATCATAACAAACCGCTTCCTGCAAAGCGAATTGTTTCACTAACATTTTTGAAATATAAGATTTGTTAAACATCAGCGCCAACCACATTGATGCGCATCCAACATAGGCTTCATCGTGCTTATTGCTCCATGTAAGCGCCTTGTCATATGTCTTTAAAACAACGGACGATAAGCTAGGCTCCCCTTCACTTTTAGCAATATTTTTAAGTTCTTCTTCAATCAGCGTTATTGCATCTTGTTTATCAATGTGAAGTCTTTTAAATAAACCCTCTAATACTTCACTTTCAAATAGTACTTTTAAGATATGAATCGTATCTAGACTTGTGTGTGAATAACCACGACATATCTCAAGTGCCTTCATAAATACTTTTTGAAGGTTTTCTGACATTTTTTCAAAGTTCATACCATCACTCCTTTAGCACTCTGATCATTCAAGTGCTAACATAAGTATAACATACTTTTTAGCAGTGTCAACTGGTGAGTGCTAAAAATATTGGTCATGCCTACATCATCACAAATGATAATTTCCTTTACACTTTTTTCAAGTTCGCCAATACCACTTTAGTACTTTTGATATCGTATCTTAAATTTATATAGACAATATAGGACTTGCGTTTATAAACCTTTCATACTTCCCGCTATTAATAATGAATCCATACGATCTTTCGTGTTCCCTAGAAAACATTCCATCAAGAATGCAAAAAAACAAATTATGCATCCTATAAACATGAAAAGCTTTGCCATGTAAAAAGATTGGAAATCAAATGATTCCCAATCTTATCAAATCCTCTACTTTACACAGTACCAAAAAAGGATGCTTTCGCACCCTTTTTGATTCACCATTCTAGAATGCCCGTTTATTTTTATATTTGATTTTTCTTTTTAAACGCAGCATACCCCATACCCATCATTGCTAGTAATAACATCATATATAGAGAAATGGTATTACTTGTATCATAGGCACCTACACCATCTGGATCAGTTGATGGATCAACGGATGGTTGTTCTGGCGTAACAAGTTCTAATTGTGCTAAAGCAGCCTTTAAATCCGTAATCACGCGTTCAATTTCTGTTTGTGTTGCACTTGTATTTTCAAATACCTCTACAGCATTTGTTAATGCTTCACTTAGTATCTTCCAAGTATCTGCAGTATATTCTGCCTCTTGCTTTGACTGCGCTTGAACGATAAGAGCTTCTAACTCCGCTTTGCTAACTTTTGTCAATAGAGATTGTGCTTTTTTCAAGTCTGCTTCTGCCTTATCCACTTCCTCTTGTGTTGCATCTACATTGTCGTTCACCGCTTTTGCATACGTCAATGTATTTGCAAATCCTTCCCAAGATGCTTGTGTATAATCACCTTCACTCAACGTTTCTGCTTCACTAATTGCTGCTTGTAAAGCCGTTTTGTCCACAACCTCAGGTTCTACCACCGGATTGAACTTCACTTCTTCAGCAATAATATAACCTTCTTCTACTGCCTTTACACTCACGCGACTTATCAATGTTTCTCCGTCATAAACGGCTTTGATTTCATATTCCCCAAATGGTAAGTTTTTAAACTTATAATTACCATTTTCATCTGTAGTAGTTTGCTTAGCACCTAATGCCTTCAATGCAATTCCTCTTGTAATCGGTGCTATTTCAACGTTCACACCTTCCACTGGTTTTCCAGCATCACTAATATGACCTGCAACGGTTTCTCCGGATGTCGTTGGTGGATCATAAGAAGTAACTTTTACATTATCTATACAGACTTCATTGGAGCTTCTTGTATTCAAACCAATCGATCCTGAATGCAATGGCATTGTCATCATTTTTTCTTCCAATACAAATTCATTATTCACCCAAAGTTTAACAACATTTTCGACAATTTCAACTTTTAGATGAACACTTTTTTCCGCCTTAATCGCAGGTCCTGCATGTCCACTGCTCCAAACATTCCCACCAGGTCCCCAATACTCCACAAACCATGTGTCACTAGTGTCTAATGTTCCTACATAAATACGATTATCCATATCATTTGCACGAAGTAACACACCCAGCCTAGTTGAATCTTTAGCTGCCTTAAGATCCATCTCCACTGCACCATTTTTAAATTTTGGTGCTGCGCTGTCATATACATTCGTATGTCCACCGCCAGCAAATTTAATAGTTGTTGCATTATTTTCAGCTACGATTGTAGTGCTTGTCGTATTGCCTGCTAAATCCTTCCAAGATGTTGTTCCATCATCAAAACCATTTACATAATCATAGGTTGATTTTGGCTCTAACATAACATTTTTGACAAGTTTTTTATCCTTTTGAACATCCATTTCTGTACTTAACACATCATAACCTTTTTTTGTTGAAACTACTAACATTGTATACTTTCCAGCTTTGATGTTTTCAAATTTGTAATTTCCTTGTTCATCACTCATCGTATCATAGCCTTGTCTGCCACTTGTGATAATTACATTCGCTTTAGGCATCGCCTTACCAACGGCACTAACCTTTCCACTTGCTGAAGATAACGCATTTTCTAAAGTCACATTTTTCATAATTTCAATCGTGTCTTTAGATGACGTTATTTGTTCTGTCTTTCGTTCATAGTATGGACTATCAACAACCATATCCCACGTATCGAAAGGTACCCCTGCAATTTCATATTTACCGTTATTATCCGTTGTAGTTGTCAACGGTGTAGCATCTACCATGATTTTTACACTAATGTTGGCTAACGCACTTCCATTTGTATCACGAACGCTACCTTTAACCACATTACCTATAACTTCTAAATTATCAATTGCTAATTGTAGATCATCTTTTGCTGTATCTACAACTTCTTGCGTTGCATCAAAATCGTCTAAGACCGTTTTTGCTTTCTCCATAGCACTTGTGAATGTAGTCCATGTCCCTTGTGAATAATTTTCTTCATATAAATCTAAATGATCATTATATAACTTCTCTAATGGCGCTTTTTCAACATCAGTTTCATTAATCACTACATTATCCAAAATAATGTCTTTATATCCTCCAAAATTCGTATCTCCTCCACTTGTTCCTTGATTATCACTCGCTTTATCTGTAGAGTATATACCAAACCAAGATTGACCGCTTTGAGATCCCGTCATTCTAAATTTATACGTCTTTGCACCATTTGCTGAAATCGTTTCTTCTAATGGAACATAGTCTAGTCCACCTTCATATTCTCCATCGCCAATCATAACACCATATGTACCAGTTGATCCTACTTCATAATCAAAACTAATATTGTATGTTACACCTGGTTCAAAACGATAATTTTGCGGAATTGTTTGATACAACAACTTACTTCTTTGCGTCAAACCGTTTGTTTTTACTGACCATTCACCTTCAATAACATCGTCAATTCGTTTATTGTTCCATCCTCGTTGCGTGTATGGTGCATTATATTGCGATAAATGTGTACGGTTATCTGTAACCCCTTCAACACCTCCCACAACAAACGGGAATATCCCTTGCGGAACTTCTTCAAAACCTTGTACAAACTTCGTATCGCTCACATTCATATTTGATTCATTTTCAAACACACGAATATCATCAAAATAGGTAATGTCTTCACCTTTGTCTCTTTTTAAACGTAACGTCACATCACTTCCATCTTCTGGAGCGTTAAAGAACACATACATATTTTGGAAGTAACTAGAAGCTGCAACCGTTGCACTTCTTGTATTGTGTGCATATGCTTGAATATAGTTTTTCGCAATCGAACGCTCTGTATAATTTGAAATTGTTTCACCTTTTACATCAATTTCTAAATACGCCTTGCTGTCACTGCGATTATCTACGCCAACATACGCTGCATATTGTTGTCCTGCTTTTAAGCCGCTAAGCGTTTGTTCTAATACAACTTCTTTTTCATTATTGCCAACGGCTAACATCCGATTGTTTGCACTACTAACACTAATGTTAGCTGCACTCTTTCCACCACGAATTGTCCAATTGTCTAAATGACCACTGTTAAAGCCTGTGTCAACAAGATGCATTCCTTCACTCCATGACATCGTAGCGTTTTCCATTGCCGTTTTATAAATAACATATGGTGTACTTGCTTTTGCTTCTAAAGTAACATTTCCATTGATAATTGGTAATGTTTTTTCGTCCTCTTTACCATCTTCTCCAAGACGGTACACTTTTACATTGCCACTCCATCCTTGTGGAACTTCCCAAGTTGTTGTACCACCTTTTTGGTTCCAATGATAAAGTTTTTCATCTTCCCTTGCCAATGTCTTTCCATTTTCATCCCAAAACCACGGAATTAGATATTTTTCACCATCCATAATTTTCTTGTCATCAAAGGTCATCGTACGTAATTGATAACCTGCCTTATTTAAATCGTTGGATTGTCTTTCAATTACCAATTTATGTTTTGCATCATCAGATTTTAATGTAACTTTCATTTCTGGTGTCCAAGTATAGCTTTGACCATTATCGGTCATTTCAACCGGCGTCCCATTTTCCCAATTGCTAACTTTAAAATGTTGTACAAATTTTGTAGCTAAATTATCATCAAAGAGATTTTCAATATAGCCATCATAATCGTTGCGTCCTTGCCAACCTTCAAAATCACGCATATCATATCCACCAAGTAATGGATTGATTGCAGCGCCTCCATATTTTGGATAATCGCCAACCCAAGAGTCTTTTTGATGATTCTGAATAAAGCGGATAATATTACTATTGATTCCTTTTGATGTGTATCCACCATATGTTAAATCACTAGCCCAGTGTTGGAATGTTGAATCATACGCAAACGCATGTCCCCACTCACCAGCAAGTCGCCACCCTAAGTTGTTAATTTCTTTTGCTAATTGTGCACTTGCCCAAGTTTTATTGTCACCAGATTGACCATTGCCCCAAACATCGACATAGATGAAATCAAGATCGTTTTCTTCACCACCCAATGCATCATAGAAATCTTTAAACCGATCTGCACGGCCATGTAATAAATCGTAATTTGCATCAATGTTAATTCCTTGATCCAACCAATTCCATCCATACGCGTAATTTCCATTTCTTTTCAACAAGCGATCTTCTTCAAAATAAATGGATTCTGGATATGTTTCACTAGCATTTACATGTACCCCAAACGTTGCCCCATAGTCTTTTCCTTTTTTCAACAAAGTCTTCATATCTTGGGCACCACCAATACGGCTTCCTATATCCGCATAATTCAAGTGTCCGGAGTCATGTCCTTCACTACCATATCCTTTTAATAAAATACTTTGTCCTAATCCATCCGTACTTAAGTTTACTTTTTTCACATTATCCAATGTCATTAAGAATGGATTTTGTGCTTGTGAACCAAAGTTCATAGCTACCCGAATTGCTACTCGATCCGCAACCAACGCAGAGCCAACTGGATCTTTCATAATATCACGATATGCAATCGCGCCATCTTGCCAGTCTACTTTTGCATCTTCGTTAATATCTCCTGTCAAAGTAACTTTTACACAAGGAAGTTCAGCTTCACTATTTTCTTTACGGTATTCTTCATCTTTTTGATATGTCCAATACGTACTGCTAAGACCTACTTGCGTATAACCATTTCTTTTCGTAACTTCCGATGTTATACGTGTCCAGTCTTTGCCTATATCGTTTTCTGAATTGCTCCAAATGGATGCACTTAGTGAACTAGTCGATATAAACGCATTTGTATATCCATTGCGTCCCATCGCCAATTGTTCAACACTTGAAAACGTGTCACCACTATTGTGCGTATTTGTTGATACAGTAGCTCCAGCAAAGGTTGCATTTGCTTGGTTGCTACGTGCACTAATGATATTGTGTCCTGGGAATTCAATCGTTTTTACAATTTGATTATCCACAATATCACTAACTTTAAATGTCAATTCATTTCCTTCAACTTTCAATTTTGCAGTGATAACCGCATCGATATTGCTACCTTCATCTTTTAACGTCATTACATACGTTGCTGTATCTTTCGTTTTAGAAAAATCCACATTTTTTGGGAATAATGCTTTTCCATTAATTTTTATAAAATTAACAGGAGTTGTATTTCCATAAAATTTTCGTCCTTCCAATTCATCAAGCATCGTATATCCCAAAACCGTTGGAAATTTATTATTGATTGCTACACTCATTTTATCTGAAGCGATCGTTGTTGATGTATCAAATGTAATATCTTCTTCTTTTTCCAATTGAATTGTTCCAACATTGATATCTTGATCTACAACATCAATCGCCTTCGTAGCCGTTACAAGACCAGCTTTTGAAACAACCAATGTATATTCCCCTGTTGGAATTTTAGGAATTGTAAACGCTCCTTGCGCATTGCTTGTAGTCTTATAGTTATCAATAGCAATGCTTGCGTTTTCTAATGGTTGTCCCTCTGGACCCACTACATTTCCACTCACATTTACTTCATAAATTGGTGTCTCTATATATTCAGGCTCATATACTGCACCTTTTGTCGTATCCGTCAATGACCATGTGTCTTTTCCGTTATCACTTAAAACAGCACCAGTTCCATCTTTTATCACAACATCTTTAAATAAAATGTCTGTAAGGGCATCGCCCCAAGATCCCGCACGCAAATGCAGTGGCGTTTCTTTAAAGCTTTCTAATTCATTCACTATATATGCATTGCCATCATTCGCAAATGTTCCATTAATCGCTACTTTCAATTCCTTGCCTTTCCAAGAAATGTCCACATTTGTCTCTTCTCCTTGTTGTGGAGCAGCGATATTTAATTTACTATAATTTCCCTGACCATTTTCTCTATGTTGATAGAACCAATTACTAGAAGCATCCGTTTCTACCTTAACAAAATTATCATTGTCTATATATTTCAAATAAACACCAAAACGAGTATCCGTTTTCACTGATAATGGTTTGTATGTAAAGCTTATTGCACCATCACTTAATGCCTGTGCTCCCGCAACATCGCTTTTTAACATTGCTGAATTTGCACCGTTATCATTTCCACTTCCCGATTTGAAATGACGCCAGACAACATCTTCACTCTGCGCAATCGCATCTTCTTCTGCTTTCGCAATGGCTGGTGCTTTAATTACAAACGATGTCATAAGCATCATTGCAATTAAAGCAAACATACCAAAACGTTTTTTCAAAAAACTCATTTCTTTTTTCCTCCCATTCTATCGATGATCCATCGATTCAACCCTTATTACCCTAATTCTAACAAAGGAAAAAAAGAGCGTCAAACCCTAGTGAATACGCTTACAACAATATCTATAACAAACTTTAAATATCAAAGGAAAAAAACGCTTAATTACTTCTCAATCTGCGTTTGTTAGAGATTTTGCTCTGTTTTTCCGTTTTCTTCATTTTTACATAAATCATTTTTACAAGCAACACTCTCCATAATTTCTCTTTTTATTTGTACTATCATCTCCTTGCATTTAGCGTTGAGAAACCGCATGTAAAACATCGTATTTTCGGTTTTTTATTTTGTCTACATTCTACATATTGTTCTTCTTTACAAAGCGTTTACTACTTTCCGTGACACGATTATCTATCACAGAATACAAAAAACGAAATTTTTGCATTTCGTTTTTTTAAATATCATATATTCTTGAATTTATGTATCATTCTATACACTTTGGTATATATTGCATTTTACACAGATCGGTTATAGCTTACCAGTGCCACACTCACTACAAAATTTGCCACTGTTTTCATTCCCGCATTTCGCACATTTCCATTTTTCGCTGTTGGGTTTTTCACTACCACACTCACTACAAAATTTGCCATTATTTTCATGACCACAACTACACATCCAAGACATATTTGTTGGGGGCTGTTTAGAACTTTCTTCTTGCTTAAAAAATGGTGAATTTTGATTTTCATTACCTACAAACATATTGCTGTTTTGCATACCGCCTGCTTGTTGGGCCATTCCCATACCAACAAATGCATTCATCGCACCACCTTCATTCGCTCCAGCACTTTCCATTGCCGTCGCTTGAGCGCTGGTTAATCGCCCTGTGGCAACTCGTTGATCCGACATCATAATCGCATCATCAATTTTTTCAATTCGATCTCTTGATTCCGCATCTGGTGTCACTTTTTCAATCGCTACCGATTCTATTTCCATCCCTCTTCGTGATTTCCAAGCATCGTCTAAAGCATCATTCATAAATGTTGCAATCTCTAACTGCTTTTTTACCAAGTCATTATATTGGTATCCCTCATCTGCACAACGAGCAATCGAAACATCAAGGGCATTCACAAACTCAGCTTGAGCTTGTTGCATCAACTCAGTTTTTGTATAAATTGAAGTAACATTCCCTGAAATATTGCTATAAAAAATAATCGGATCTGTAATTTTAAACGTATATTGCCCAAAATAGCGAATATAAATACCTCGATACGTAGGATCTTTATATGCCATGGGTGTTGCACTACCAAATTTATTATCAAAAATTTCTTTCAGATTGATAAAGTAAACTCGTTGATCCTTAGCTGCTGTTCCTCCAGCCACAAAACGTTTACCAAATGTAGCAAAGGATTCCTTTAAACCTTTAAAGCCACCTGTAAATAGACTCGGTTCACCATCTTGCCAAGTAAAACGTCCAGCCTCCATAGAAAACTCAACGATTTTACCATCTTCAACAATGATTAAACCTTGTCCCTCATTAATCGCAAAACCACTACCATTCGTAATGATGTTTTCATTACCTTTTGTATTGCTACCACTCGTTACCGTTTTTTCTGCTTTCTTTAATAGTTCTTCGTTGCCTAGGGCATCACAATAGAAATACTCTGCCCATTGATCCGCCAAAGTTGTACTTGCTGAACTCATTACTGCTTTGATTAGTCCCATATCATTGTCCTCCTGTCACCTTTCTTTATACACTCGCATTCCATGCGCCATACTTATTTAAAATCCATCCATATTCACCATTCGTTATCAAAGAATGACAATATTCACACTCCCCTGCAGAAGTAAGTGCATTCGGCGCACCACAGTTTGGACAATTGCTCACTTGCACCGTTTCCGCAACGTTACTCAAAACACCTTTTTTGCGAATGAATTCCAAACGATATGATCGCTCTTGTAGGATGGTTTCACTACCATCAATAAGCTTCCCGTTCTCATCCGCTTTTGTATAGTCAATAAGCGCTGCCTGTAATCTTACAACAAGTACTTCATAATTGTCATCTCTTGTATAAGCTGCGAACTCTACCTTACGAACATCTTGACGTTCCATATAATTTGTCCAGCCCTTATCAATAAATTCTTGTATTTGACGATTGTGCATATTGAATAGGGCATCACTTTCCATAACTCGAATATTTTTCCATTGTTTCGCTTCCCAAGCATCTTGTAATGTCAGATAAACTTCACCAACATATGCTTTAAACTTTGCCGCTGAAAAGTTAGGATCATGCACTTGAATATCACTTACTACTTTTTCTTCATCCAAGAAAGAAGTATTAAATCGTGACTGTGTTTGTTTCTCAGCGTTTACTTTTGTTGAGCGGCGATAAGCACTATAAACAAAAAAAGCAATCATTAGAAAAAACAAAAGTGGAGAATCACCAAAAAAGAAAAAACTTCCAAATCCACTACCGAAGCCGCCACTGCTAAAACCACCTGAACTACCGCCAAAGCCGCCAGAGTTACCGACTTCCGCAGATAAAGGTTGCATAAAAATTAGAATATTTACGATAAAAAGAAAACTTATTATGCATATTTTTTTCTTATTCATTCATTTACCCCCATGGCATTTATTATAGCATTTTTAAAAGCGAGTTGTTGATAAACAACATTATTTGTTAAAAAAATTCTATTTAAAATCGCAAATTATGCTTCTCTTATAGTCCCTTTTAAGTAATACTACATTTATTTAGAAGTACTAAAAGTCTCACTGAAGCTTTTTTGACTACATAAAACAAAACCTTATGCGAAAATCAATTAGTATTCACAAATGTTTAAAGATTTAAATTCACAAATTGAAGTTATCATGTATGATAGAGAAGAAATGCAACTATAAGAAAAGGGAGATAGTATATGAATTTTATATGCGAGATATTGGTGAACCTTATTTCAGCGGCGCTTTTAACTTTAATCATGCTACTATTTTTGTGGAAATTCATAAACAAAGACCTAAAAGAAAATGATAAAATGACATTAAATCCATTTGTTTTTTTTAATTTCTTCATGAAAAAATTGGCAAAAGATAAACTTGAAATACCCGAAATACAGGAAGCTGATATAAAGACAATAAAGACTAAAACTACAACACAAAATGAAAAAGACACGTTGCAAGCCATCGACTCTAGAAATATAGATGAAAAATATATATATTACAGAAGTAGTAAAAATTATGGTCAAGATTCTACTTATTCGTACGTACTTGGTTCGGTATCAACCACATGCGTTTGAAATCCCAAAAACACAAAATTGATGGATACAATGGAGAATATGCATATATCTGTTTTAATATAAAAGGTATAGAAAAGTTATATTTTGAATCGGAAACATTTATAAACTTAATTTTCGATACCCTTCTTGAAACAGAACGAAAGAAATATGAAAAAAGATTGTCTTTTGATGTTTACTTAATGAAAAACTTAAATGATGGTTGTTGGTATATTACAAGACTTGGAACACAATTAAAAAGTAATTCTATAAAAGTTATCCCTACCACAAAATAAAAGCGACCAAAACTAAGCCTCATCACTTTCCATTTAAAGATTCACAAAGGATACCCTTGTAAGAGAAGATTTCATCAGAAATACGTCTTTTTCATTTACACAAAGTGAACACTATATTTATAATTGTTTCACAAATTCCCTATTATCTAGTGTACGTTTTAAGCCATACACCCTAATTATATACGCAAAACATAATCTTTTTTTACCACAATATCGTATCACCATTCTCTACTACTCCTTTATTTTTACTATAAAAAAACACCTTCCCAGGTGGTTTTTTTATTTACTTTAGGCTGATACTTTTTCTTTTTTTTACAATCTTATCAAACATACAATATCGCGCAAACGATCATTTTCTAAGCTCATTTTGCATTTGTGTAAGCCACTCATCATCAAGAAAGAAATACGATATATATTGATTATATATTGGCGAATAGACTGTGTCCGAATAGCCTTGTGCAACATCTTGCGTCAATGAAAATCCATTGTACAATAAATCGCTATATTTTATAAATTCTTGAAATTCTAGATTCGTATTACTGATCTTTTGAAATTTTCGATAAAAGCGATAAACTGTAACCGGATTACTTTTTTTTACTTTTGTAATCATTGCTTTTACGACCTCTTGTTGGCGAGTCACTCGATAAAGGTCATTGTCACTTTTTCTGTGTCTTGCATACGCAAGTGCTTGTTCCCCATTCATCGCTACTTCTACATCTTCTTCAAAACAAAAAGCGTTAGCAATATCTTTTTCATTCATTTCGCAAAAAGATGAGCTTGGTGTAAGCATAATACCATCAATCGTATCAATTAGCTTGATCATTTTTAAAAAATCCACTTCTACATAATACGTGAATTTTTGATCAAACAAAGTGTTTAACGTAGTGAGTAGCCCATCCAAGCCACCAAAAGCATAAGCATGATTTATTTTATCTTCATAATCCACTTTGGGAATGTAGACATAAGCATCTCTTGGAATCGAAACAAGCTTTGCTTGTTCATGCTGCGCATCAATATGCGCAAGCATAATCGTATCGCTACGTGCTCCCTCAACCCCTTCTCGAGTATCAATACCTACTATTACGATGTTGATATTTCCTGTACTTTTAGCCATCACAAAACTGCATCCGCCAATAATAATCATCAATAGAACAAAACGAAACAACCATTTGCACAGCCGTTTCATCTTTTATAATCCTTGTTTGATAAAATCCATAATTTGTGGTTTGGCTTGATACCCCATTGTCGTAGCAATTGCTTTTCCATCTTTAAAAAGAATCATGGTCGGAATACTTTGCACTCCAAAACTTCCAGCAATTTCACCATCTGCATCAACATTTAATTTCACAATTTCAACATCATCACATTCTTTATCAATTTCTTCTAAAATTGGTGCCATCATTTTGCATGGTCCACACCAATCTGCATAAAAATCAACCAACACCAAACCTGTTTTTGTTATTTCTTTAAATTCATTTCCATTAATAAGTCTCATCTTTTTTCCTCCTGTTTAATTTTATCTAAAAATTTAATAATTCCATTTTCTTCATTTGTTTCACAAACATATTGGCATGATGCTTTCACACTGTCCAGTGCATTGCCCATCGCCACACCATACCCTGCAACCGCAAGCATTGATAGATCATTTTCACCATCGCCAAAGGCTACACAGGTAGTTGGAGTTTTTTTTGTTTTATCAAGTAGCCATTGCAGTGCTTTTCCTTTGCTTGTTGCTTTTGCACAAAACTCTAACCATGTAGGAATCGCTCTTCCATACCAATAGCTTCGTTCTTCCTCATCCAATACACGCATAATTTTTGTAATTGTATTTGCATCACTAGAAATACATAGTTTATTGATTGGCTCATCGATTTCGCACAGATCATTGATTTTATAAAACTGCCGATTGCGCAAACTTTCCATATTTTTATTATTCTCTAAAAACCTAGAAATATCACCTCCACTAGGATCATAACAATACACTTTATAAGTTCCCATAATCACAATTTCTTCATGAAAAGATTTTAAGTATGCAATGATTTCCAAAGCCTGTGCCATATCCATTCGCTTCTCATACAAACACGTATGACCCTTCATTTCATAAACGCCACATCCATTTGCCTCAATAATATACCCGTTATACTTATCCATTTGTAGAATATTTGCATATTCTATCATCCGCGCATACGTTCTTCCACTTGCCAAAATAAGTTGTCCACCTTGTTTTTGAAATGCAAGCAAATATTGCTTTGTTTGATCGCTAATTTCTTTTACGTTATTTAATAGTGTTCCATCCATATCTAAGCATATTGTTTCAACCATACTGCACCACCCTTATATCAGATTATAACATTATTCACCCATCAGTTCCATCCTTTTGTCTTGCAAACCTTCAATAAAACAATAAAAAAAGCTAGCATAATTTCTAGCTCTTTTTATTGTTTTCTATTTACTTAGTTTCGCCGCTGCTGCTTCATCAACCACAACAACTACATCTGGATGATTTTGTAGAATCGATGCTGGCATCGATTCCTCAATTGTCCCCTCAACCATTGCTTTGACTGCATCTGCTTTGTTTTCACCACTAGCAATCAAAACAATCTTTTTCGCTTTCATAATCGTCGCAATTCCCATTGTAATGGCTTCTTTTGGAACTTGTGTCATATCGCCATCAAAAAAGCGGGCATTGGCATCTCTTGTTTCTTGGGTTAGTGTAACAATATGCGTTTCTTTCGCAAATGGCGTTCCTGGTTCATTAAATCCAATATGCCCATTACCACCTATTCCCAATACTTGAATATCAATTTGATAGTCACTCATTGCTTTTTCATACGCTATACAGTCTTCCTCACTATTACCGTAAGGCAAATGAATATTTTCAGCTTTCACATCAATACCATTAAACAGATTTTCATGCATAAATGTCCAGTACGATTCTGAATGACTCTGCGCAAGCCCCACATATTCATCTAAATTAAAAGTAACAACATCTTTATAAGATATATCGTTTGCCTTATATCCTGCAATCATATTTTTATACAATCCAATCGGACTAGATCCTGTTGCAAACCCCAGTACCGCATTTGGCTTTTTTACCACAACTTCTTTTACCACTTCATATGCTTTTTCACTCGCTTCTTCATAACTTTTACATACAATCACATTCATAATATGCCTCCTATTTATAACGTATTCATTCTATTATACAAAAACTAAAAAAACAACCTTAATCCTTCTTTATATGATCATAAGTATCTAAAAAAGAAACTTCTTCTTCATCATTATAATACCGCAATACTTTATCTGTATTAACATTGCTCATACTTTTAAAAATATTACGCTTCAAAAAGGGATTCATTTCGCTATATTTTTGTATCCATTGTTTGACCTCTTTTCGCTTACTATTTTGTTCTTTTCTGTCTAATTCCAAATTACTGGTAAATTTACATGCACATAATAAGAAGTCCAAATGTAAATGTTCTTGCCAACGAATAATATCTTTTTCCTGAATCAAATAAAAAGGCCGAATGAGTTGCATACCTATAAAGTTTTTTGCATACAGTTTGGGCATCATCGTACGAATTTCACCAGCATAAAAAAGGTTCATTACATTGGTTTCTATAACATCATCAAAATGATGTCCTAAAGCTATTTTATTACACCCTAGCGTTTGCGCAAAATGATACAAATATCCACGCCGCATCCGTGCGCATACATAGCATGGATTTTTTTCTAGATTTACTACCGAATCAAAAATATCAGAATTGAAAATATGAATTGGAATATCCAAATATTTTGCATTATGGATAATCTTTTGACGGTTTTTTTTGCTGTAACCTGGATCCATAACCACATAACTTACAAGAAAATCAATTTTGCTAAACCGTTGCAACAATTGAAAACATTTTGCCAATAACATACTATCTTTACCACCCGATATACATACTGCAATGTGGTCATGCTCTTGCAGTAAATCATATGTCGTAATAGCCTTCATAAATTTTGACCATATATCTTTACGATATGTTTTTAAAATTGTATTATTAATTTCTTTCGCTGTTTTCATTTATCCATCTCCATGCATATACGAATTGTCATCTGCCTTTTGACTATATTATACATTTTCTTTTAGAATGCCGCCATATTAACAACCATATCCGTCATTGAAATTTACTTGTTTTTCACTTCCTATCACTAACGTTTTGCGAGCAACTCCTTACTTATCTACCTTATTTTCTCACTTTTTATACAACTTGAGCAATGTTTATTATTTTATCGTATCTGTCAAATTTTGTATATTAAACTTTTAAAAGCAGTCCCATTCTTGAATTATAAGCTGGAAATAAAATTACAGAAAACTGAGTTTTATAAAAATAATTTTACACATAATATTTGCAAACTGCACCTACTATAAAAAAAGCAGATGGCACGTGGAACTTTGTGCTCTGCTTTTATCTTAGTTGCTATTGCAGTTTACTTTATTTGTTTTTATTAGTGGATACACTAGTTCTACGTACATATACCCCTAGCGCTACTGCACTTAACATCATCAAAACAAAATACATTGAAGTTAAATCTGTTACACCTGTTTTTGGTACATCAATAGAAGCTAACGGTGGCTCAGGATCAATTGATGGTAATCCATCCTCATAAACACTCACTGAAACCGTTATACTTGGATTGTATGTAAACGTTATATTATATGCTCCTACTTCTGCTACATACGCAGAGCTATCAACATCAATAACTGGATCTTCTATCCAATTTTTAAGCGTTATATCAAAAACTTTTACCGCTGCTAATTCCTTCATTTTCTCGGATGTCATGTTCGCTTGTGATAATGGAACAGCAAAGTCATTTGCGCTAATAATGTAATCAGCACCTACGACATAATTTCCATCGTTAATTAATAATACTTGTGTAGCTGAAGCTTCAGCTCCATCACTATCTTTTACACTATATTGAATCGTATAAATTCCCGGTTTTATATGATCCACCTTGTTATAGGTAACATCTTTAAAGCTTAACGCTTCCTCTGCATCACTTACGCTAACACCAGTGCTGTAATCAAAATTAGCAGCTTCAGCTAATGTTAACTCTGTGAAAGCTGGAACATGCAATGTTGGTGGCGTATTAGGAGATGGATCCTCTATAACCTTAATTACTCGTTGTTTACTATTCGTATTACCATAACTATCCGTAATTGAATACACTATCGTGTATTCACCTATAACATTCACATCATAAGTTCCTTCAACTTGGATGGCAAGCGGGCCATCTTCACTGTCCCAAACACTAATGCCTTCAAGTATACCACCATCTAGTACACCGAGTTCGTCTCCTACTATAACAGTTGTTTCAGATGGGAAGTCTAAAAAGAGTGGAGGCGTATTAACGCTACTAAAACCGACAGCATAATAGGAATCAAAAAGATCATTTTCTGATTCATCTACTCCATTAGGAAGGGCTTCTATAACATACCAACCAGTAGCTTTAAGATATTTACTAGGAATCGTAGCATCGCCATTTTGCGATATTATTATTTCACTTGTAATATCGGTTTCACTCCCATCAGGATATGTCAAAACAAACCTAAATCCATTTTCAATTGTCCATAAATGCGATTGTGCAAGTACCGGAAAAGCTGTTGCTATTGTTTGCGTCCCTAATTTAGGATAAACATCTGGCAAGTCGTTTCTTGTAGCACCTTGATTGGTAAAATTAAATTCTGTTAAATTTCCTCTTATGGCATCATACACACTTTTCGGGAAACTTGTAAATCCACAATAAGATAAGTCTAAAGCAGTTAGTTTCGTTAAATTTTTCATTTCTTCTGGAATTGCTCCACCTAGTTCTCTATTAGAACCTAAATTTAACTCTTCTAAATTTGTTAATACTCCAATCCCAGAAATATCTTTAATATTTTTTTGATAAGCGTTTAATGTTTTTACTTTATCGATCATATCTTGTGTGATCACGGTGTCTGTTGATACTCTCATCCTATCAGCAACAACTTTTGCTAATGCTGCATCAGGAAATGTATCTACAATGCTAGATCCCACTCCAATTGCTTTTATTTCTTTTTGTACAGTTTCTTCCTGTTTTAGTGATCCTTTTTCCGCAAAAACATTCCATGCTGTATTCGAAAAAAACAGTATAAAACCTAAAGATACTATTAAAAATCTTTTATATATTTTTCTCATATGTAACCCTCTTTCATATTTAAATATTTAATTTTCACAGTTCCTTTTTACTCTTTTTTTATTTTTCTTTGCTTCTCGCCTCCTTTTTTTGTCATAAATTTCATTCATCTATACTGTAGTTATATAATAGATACTTGTCAATAATGATACCATTATATTTTTATTATATCAACTCTTTACCTTTTGCATGTGTTAGTATGTGTGCAATATGATAATGTCTTAACATACCTATATTGAAAATATTTCAACGTATTATGAAATTATCAAAAAAATTTTGATCAAAAACTTTTCGATTAATATCCGTCATATTTACAATGATTTTATATTATAGCTTTACGCTTTTAGATGTCTTCGTGACTCTGTATAATACGAATTTCACATTCCAATTCATATCCTGTTTTTTCTTTTACGCCTTTTTTAACAATCTCTATCAATTCCAAAAACTCTTCACTCGTTGCATTTGCATGATTGATCACAAACCCTGCATGTTTTGCGGACACCATAGCTCGTTTATGCCGAAATCCTTTATATCCTGCCTGTTCAATAAGTGCTGATGCATAATTTCCAAGAGGACGTTTAAAGGTACTCCCTGCACTGGGATATTCTAAGGGTTGCTTGCTCTTTCGTAATGCTAATAACTCCTCCATACGCTCTTTAATTTTTTTTACATCCCCTTTTACTAAAACAAAACATGCTTCTAGAATAACGACCTTTTTATCACTAAAGAAACTATGACGATACGAAAAATCCATTGCTTCATTTTGGATTGTTTGAAGTTTTCCTTCTCCATCCAAATATGTACAAGAGTATAAAACGTCTTTGATTTCACCACCATATGCACCAGCATTCATGAATACTGCGCCTCCAACCGTTGCCGGAATTCCATACGCAAATTCCAAACCGGTTAAATGATGTTGTAAGGCGAACTCACAAACAGATTTCAAACTTACACCTGCTTGGGCAATAATACTTGTTTCATCAACTAGAAAAAGCTTAGTTAAACGACTTTTCGTAACGATAATAAGTCCATTAAATCCTTGATCAGAAAACAAAACATTAGATCCATTACCAATAATAAAATAAGGAATTTCATATCTCTTCGCGTTTTGTATCGTACATGATAGCTCATCTACGCTTTTGGGTTCCACAAACAATCGTACATTTCCGCCAATGTGTAAACTCGTATACGCTTTAATCGAGATATTTTCTTTGACTTGGTATTGCGCTTTTTTTTGTGTTTGGATAAATCCATCAACTTGTTTCTTGCTTAACATACATCCCCCTTTCTTTTAATAGTATACTGTAACTTCCTTTTTGTACCACTTTTTCGTTATAAAGCATCCCTTATACATATAATCTAATGATCCTTATCGATATACGTTTCAAAAAGTTTTCGCTCCTCCATCGTTGCATAGAATGCTATATGCACCCCTTCGACTGATGCATTCTCTTCCACTACCTCATAGTGTTCATGAATTTGATGCAGTAATTTCTCCTTTGTATACGGAATCATCGCATATAAAATTTCTATCTCACCAAACAATTTTTTCTCCATAACTTCCAAAAGCAAAGATATACCTTGCCCTTTTCGCGCTGATAAAAAAACACTATCATTTTTTGTGTATGGATCTACATTACTGATTTTATCAAGCTTATTGAATACATTAAAAATAGGGAGATGGCTTGCTCCTAAAGCTTGTAATACGCTTTGTGTTGTCCGCATTTGAGCTTCATAAAAAGGATTGCTGTAATCAATAACATGAAGCAATATATCCGCTTCTTTTACTTCTTCTAGAGTTGAGCGAAAAGCATTGATAAGTGCATGCGGTAACTTATCCACAAACCCAACTGTATCGGTTAAAATAATGGTATGTTTATGCGGCAAAACAATCTTGCGCGTTTTCGTTTCGAGTGTCGCAAAAAGCATATCTTTCACATACACTTCCTTTTCATTATGACTTTTCTTTAAAAATTGATTCATCAGGGTTGACTTTCCAGCATTCGTATAGCCCACCAAAGCAACGATCTTCTTTCCCCGTTTCTTTCGTTTTTGACGTGCAACCTGACGATCTTCTACCAATTGTTTGAGAGCTTTTTTTTGCTTCTGGATTTGTGCTTCAATACGCCGTTTATCAAGCTCTAATTTAGTCTCACCAGCTCCACGATTCTTAAATCCTCCATTACCTCCACCTTGTCTATCCAATTCTTGTGAACCGATCAGTCTTGGTAATAGATATTGTAAACGAGCAAGCTCTATTTGCAACATCGCTTCTTTCGTTTTGGCGCGTTCTGCAAATATATGCAGGATCAATAATGTGCGATCCAATAGTTCACAATCCAGCACTTCCTCCATTTTACGAATTTGAAGGGGGGATAACTCATCATTACAAATCACTACATCAATGTATTGTTCTTTAACATACATACCAATTTCCAGCAACTTTCCGCTACCTACATAGCTTGCAAAATGAGAATGTTCCACTTTTTGTATAAAACTTTTCTTTACATCATAATTCGCTGCAAATGCCAAGCCCTTTAACTCTTCCATGGAATACACAATATGTTCTATTTCTTTAGTATTCACACCTAATAATACCACCGTCTTCTTCGTTTCTTCTTGCATTCGGTTTCCTCACTATTTTTCATGTTATAAATAAAATATCAAATCTTCTTTGCATTGCATAGGGCACAGTGTCCATAAATTGTAATATCATGATGGGTTGCTTGAAAATCATCTTGCAAGCGCACATCTTGTATGAAATCGTCAAAATAACATTTGATTTTAAAGCGTCGATAACAAGAAACACAAATCATATCATGATGATGCTGTTTCTTCTGTAAACAATAATATGCTGTATGTTCAAGAATGCGTTTATGCAACAAACCTTCCCGCGTAAAAATTTCTAGGGTTCGATAAATGGTTGATAAGTCAATTTTCTGTTTTCGTAATTTTTGATAAATAGTTTCTGCACTCCATAAATTATCATCCTCTTCTTGAAACAATTGTAAAATTTGTTTACGATGTTTGGTTAATCTCATATCACCTTTTTTCCCTTAACAACTTTTACAAGATATGCAACAAGCAATCCCAATGTAAACACGACCACAATACTAGAGCCGGTTGGATATCCTAAATAGTAAGCTACCACCATCCCGAAAAAGACACTCAGCATCGATACAACAATCCCAAAAATAAGTACGCGCTTAAAGCTAACGCATACCAGTGATGCTATCAGTGCTGGAAAAACCATGAAAGCAGAAATTAACAACGTTCCTACACTGCGCACACCTATCACGACAAAAAGTGCACTAATTGCACTCAAACTATAGCGCAATAGCATTGTATGTACTTTTGAAAATGTTGCATAGTCAAAATCAAAGGTCATAGATAAAAGTGAGCGATACTGAAAATATACAAATAGTATTGTAAAACCAAGTAACAGAAGTACATATACAATATCCGTATAGCTAACGCTTAGAATACTTCCCACCAATAAGGATTCTATTGAACGATTGAAACCGCTAGATACAGTAGCAATAATCAAACCAATTGCCAAGGAAAAAGAAGCTACGACACTAATTGCAGCATCATTATTTATCTTCACCTTATCACTCAAAGCCGTAATTGCAAAAGAAGCAACAACAACAAATGGAATTGCAAAATATAGAGGTTGTTCACTACATAAAAAACCTACAATCATGCCTGTAAAGGCAACATGGGACAATCCATCCGCAATCATCGCTTGGTTACTCAAAACCAAAAAGGGACTCAACAATGCTGCTGTAATAGCAAGTGCCATTCCCAAGATCAAAGCATTCATCATAAAAGTTTCTTGAAAGATACTAAACATGTCTATCTCCTTCCTTGATGAAATCTTGATACGCTTCTATTGTCCCGTAAAATCTTATTTCTTGATCCACATACATCACTTTTTTTTGTTTTTGATGAAGATTATCTAAATCATGTGTTACATAAATAATCGTTGTTCCTTGTTTATGTAATGTATCAATATAAACATTAAAAACTTCACGAAACTTTGGATCTAGGGCGCTTGTTGGCTCATCCAAAATTAATATTTCAGGTTCGCAAATCAGTGCTCGTATCAAAAACACGCGCTGTTGTTGTCCTCCCGATAGCACCCCTATCGGCTTATGGACCAATTGTTCTATCCCCATCTTTTTTAACCATTTGCGAATTTGTCTTTTAATGTCCTTTGAAATCACAAATTGCTGTTTTCTGAAACCACTATAAATGACTTCTTCTACGGTAATTGGAAAGACTGTTTTTCCCATCAACTTTTGCGGTAAATAACCAATATGGTTACTCTTAGTTTCATACGCTCCATAAGTTTGCTTTTGTAAGCCACAAAGTAGACGAACCAAAGTCGTTTTCCCACTGCCATTAGGTCCCAATAAATATACATAATCCCCCTGCTGGATGCTAAAGGAAAGATCTTTCAATGCTAGATATCCATCAAAACTCACACTAATGTCTTGCACATTAATGATCCAAGGCTTGTTTGATGTTGGTAATGTTTGCTTGCAATATATCGGCATATCGAATTCCTTTCTCATTTTGTTCTTTGGAAATGTTATGATAGCTGTGCAATTCCATAATTTCTAGTGTGTAATCTTCCTCTTGTAATGCGGCTTGTATTTGTTTGGCTACTCTTGGTTCTTGTAACTCTTCCACAAACAAATAGTGAATGTCCTGTTGTTCAATTTCATCTTTCATCGTTTTTATTTGTTGCGCAGTGATATCGGCATCAGGACGGTATTCATCATCAAAAGCTTTGATCCTTATATGATAGCGATTTGCAAATGCTTCCATTGCATTATGCGCTGCATAATAAATGCTAGGATGATCTTGCTTTTTTATATATGCAGCAAAGCGCGTATGTAACATTTTTATTTCTTCACAATATGCAGTTGCATTTTGTTCATAATATGTTTGATTATCTGGATCTAGTTCAACGAATTGATCCTTCGTTTTTTCAATTAATTGGATGTACGTTGTAGGATCACTCCAAAAATGCAAACTAGCGTGATCATGTTCCTCTGCATTTCGTTCTCCAAATTCATGTTTATGTTTTTTTAAGCTATAACTCTTTGATAAATTTATCCCAGTGTTATACTTTGAAATATTTTTCAACCACGGCTCCAACGTTTCACTCAAATAGATAAAAAGATCTGCTTCTTTTATATTTATGATATCTTTGGCGCTGGGTTCAAAGTTGTGCAACTCGCTTCCTAAAGGCAAAACATTAATAACATTTGCCTTATCTTTGCTAATTTGAACTGCTATATCATACCCAATAAAGGAGGTGGTAACAACCGATAGTTTTCCATCTTTTGTTTCAACCGTATGCTGAGTGGAACATCCCACAAGCATACATACGATTAAAGTAATCATTATTTTCTTCATTTATAACCCTCTTTTTTGCAAATGATTTGCAAAAAAAGGATACCATAAATTCTAGTATCCTTAAAGGAAAACGCTATAAAAGATAAATTTTTCGTATTTTTTTACATTTCATTTTTATTGCGTATCTCTACCTTGCGTATCTTAGCTTTGATCGGATGCGTTTGCAACTGCATCCATACCATATTTCCTTTGTGATTTAAAATTTCAACAAAACTATAATGTTCCAAAATTTCAATAATCCCAATATCCTGCATCACCACATCTGCCAAAGCACAAATACTGCCAACAACATCCCCTGCTCGTAATTTATCCTTTTTTCCTGCTTGAATGTATAGCGTTGTAATTTCTTCTTCAAATACTTGTTGTTTAGCCTCTGCATGCAAGACATCAACATCCCGCGATAAAAAAGCTTGTATTTCGCCCATTTCTCCCCTTATATCCCTTTGTTGCACTTGCGTAAACAGGTATTTGGATTCTTGTTTAAAGCGTTTTAATAAAGGATATTCTGCTTCACTAACCAGTAAGCACGTTGTTCCTTCATTACCCTGTCTTGCCGTTCTACCACTTCGATGAAGAAAGGTTTCGCTATGTAATGGAACTTCATAATGCATAACACAATCTAAATCATCAATATCAATACCTCTAGCAATCACATTGGTCGCAATCATATAGGAAATCTCATGACGCTTAAACTTCTTTAGTAAGCTCGTTCTTGTTTTTTGGTCAAGATCTCCATGAAACATGGCAATATGTGGACTATAATGCTTTATTTGTGCATAAAGTGTCTCTACTTCTTTTTTTGTATTTAAAAAAATGAGTGCCTGTTTCATTTTTTTCGCACTCAAATAGTGCAACAAGCTTTCTTGTTTATTACTTGTTTGTATATATTCCACCGCGAGTTTCAAATCATGCATGCGTTTGTCGATAATTTGCGGATGCTCCATATATAATGCAAGCATCGCTTCGACTTTATCATTCAACGTCGCCGATAACATCATTGTTTGTTTTCGCTTTTCCACAAACACCAATAATTGTTCTATTTGCTTTTGAAATCCCAACTCCAATATCTCATCCGCTTCATCAAATACAAGAAATTCACAATTTTGTAAATCGATTGTTGCTTGTATAAGATGATCCAATAATCTTCCTGGTGTTGCAACAAGTGCATGGACACGTTGTTTTAAACGTCTTCGTTGCGATTCCATACTACTTCCTCCAAAGATAGCCTCAATCTTTAAACGTTTAAAGCGGGCAATCGCAAACATTTCCTGTTGCACTTGTAATGCCAACTCTCTAGTAGGAACGATGACAACGCATTGAATTTTAGGGTTGTTCCAATCCAGCTTATCCAAAAGCGGAATTGCAAAACTAGCCGTCTTTCCACTTCCTGTGTTTGCCAACAAAAAAATATCCGCACCTTTTTGAATCATGGGAATACTTGCTTCTTGAATTGTTGTTGGATGTATATAGTTTAAATATGATAAAGCTTTTCGAATATCATCTTGCAAAGTATATATATCAAAAGTTATATCTTTCATTTTTTTTATTATAGCAGTAAAATGAAGATGTTGACACACAAATATATTAAATAGTTAACAATGCGGAGGTTATCTTTATGATTGTTGAGATTATTAATGTTGGTAGCGAACTTTTATTGGGAGAAATTGTGAATACCAATGCAACCTACATACAAAAAATGTGTAAAGAATTTGGCTTTCATGTGTATCATCAAACGCTCGTTGGTGACAATGCAAAGCGTTTTCGAGAATGTTTGGACATCGCCTTTAAAAGAGGTGCAGACTGCGTGATTACCACTGGTGGTTTAGGACCCACAAGCGATGATATTAGCAAAGAGGTTGCTGCAGAATATTTAGGTCTTCCCCTATATTATAATGAAGCAGAAGCAAAAAAGGTGGAAGAAAAGTGCAAATTTGTGAGTGGGTATGCTAAGATTAGCGAAAACAATTTCAAACAGGCCGCCTTCCCTAAAGACGCCTATATTTTAGAAAATGAAATTGGTACTGCCAATGCTTGCGTGATGCAGCATCACAATAAAATCATCATCAATCTACCAGGACCTCCAAAAGAGCTGCGCTATGTTATTGTGCACTCCCTAAAGCCTTATTTAAAACCCTTCAAAGAAGCTATTTTATATACTTTTTCATATACAACAATGGGTATTAGTGAAAGCAAAGTTGCATTTATTCTAGAAGATATTCTCGATGAGCAACAAGATGTAAGCGTTGCATTATATGCATCGGAAGAAACCGTTCGCATTCGCCTTGCCTGTATGGCAAACTCGCAAAATGAAGCAGATGTTAAAATGCAAGCTACAAAGAAGCGTATTGAAGAACGCATTGATGACATATATATTGTGCATGAAAATATAAAAGATGCGCTGTATCATATGATGCCTCCTTACACAATCCACTATCCCTCTTCATTTCGCTTGCCCGATTGGATTGTCTTTGGTAACAAAAAAACAAAACACGAAGAAGTTATGCAACTGGTCATTGACTGCAAACCACACAAATTGGGTGAAATTATTGATGTTCAGGTTCATTATAAACAACAAGATTATCATTTCAATATTCCCCTACTCAAAAAAGCAGAGTTGTCGTATACCAAGCTAGAATCACGCATAATGCAACAGCTTTATATTTTTTTAAAACAAATCACATAAGCTGATCCATGCTTTTTACCACCATAAATTCTATCATAAATAAAAAAAGTGCATGGCACTTTTTTTGTTCTTTATTACTTTGATAACCTCCACATACCCAAAATTTGTTTTTGTAAAGTCTCAAAGGACCATGTCTTTTCAGTACGAATATAAGAGTTTGGATCACGAATGATGAACTCTCCTGTTTCATTCACACCAACAATTAAAATAAAATGTCCTGCATTCGTGAAGTCCCCTGGACCAAGGCTTGCAACAATCAGACTTCCATTCTCTAAAGCTTTCAGCATCGATTCCTCATGCAGGTAAAGGGCACTGCTTCGCAGTCCCAATTGCGCAGCTCCCGCATCCATTAAAGACCAAGAACTTCCTACATGATTGATGTAATATCCTTTATCCATACTCATTTGACTAACGCGGTAAGGTGTCATTTCGGTGTTGCCACTAAGATATATTGCCGCCATAGATAATACGGTTGGTCCACATCCTGTTAACCCGAACATTTCATTACCATACGTTGCATATCCCCAACGTCTATCCCACTGCATCAATACCGCTACCTTACTGGTATCCAACTCTGATAAATCATTGTCTACTTCATCTGTTTTATATTTATACCCCTGCACGTATGAAATCGCATCTTCATTTCGTAATGCCAATTCCTTTAATTCTTGAGGATATTCCTCATATTCATTTAACATCATAACCATTTTGGGATTTCCACTATATTTTTGTGCGAGTTGATTATATAGCGTATCTGCATCTTCTTTAAATAAATATTGCTTGTTCATTTGTAAGGCCACACGAACTTCATCCTTTTGTAACATATACTCAGTCCCTACAATAAACATCGTAATAACTAAAATAACAGCAATGACAATCATGAAAAATGTTTCATAATTTCTCTCTCTTTTTAGTCTTTGCATACTTACTCCTCTTTCATATTCAAATCTTCTTCATGCTAGAAAAAATTATACCTGTTTCACTCTTTTTTATGAAGATTTTGTATCCTCTCATACATTGCTCCCCTCAAGACTTTGTATGCACATGAAATATTATATATAGATTTCCTTAACATTTTACCATATATCCAATCACGCAAAAAGATAAAAGTACAAAATCTTCAGCATATTTTTCCATCAGATCCGCTTTAAAGTTTTATAAACAAAAAATGCATTCTGCGTTACGTTTGGTGCATTTTTTTGAAAATCATTTTATTCTTTCACCGTGTGTTAAGTTATCAAACTTTTTTTATAACAATTTAATTACCCTGTCACATCAATTTGCAAAGTCGATATCATGCGTTACAATAATCACCGTTTTCCTCGCTTTTTGCAATTTTCTTAACAATTCAAAAATTATGTATCCGTTATCTTTATCTAACGATCCTGTTGGCTCATCTACTAATATGATTTCACAAGGTTTCACTAATAAGCGTGCGATGGCTATTCTTTGTTGCTCCCCTCCACTTAGTTTAAATATTTTCTTTTTTAAATCCAAATCTTTTAACCCTACCAAATCTAGAATTTCTATATAGTTTTTTTCACTATATGTCCGTTGGGCATACTTTTTTGCAATATCAAGATTCTTTTTATTGACCAATTATCAATAAGCGCAAAATTTTGAAACAAAAAGCTAAAGGTCTGTTGATGCAACATTTGAATATGTTTTTAATCGGCTTTTATCTTTTCTCCATTTAAAAAATATTCACCAGCGTAGTCTAGACCCAATAAACCCATAATATTCAATAAGGTGGTCTTTCCACAACCGCTAGCTTCTATAATTGCTACTAATTCGTTTGCTTCGATAGATAAACAAAAGTTTTCTAAAACATTTTCGTTCGCGAATTTTTTGTTTATATTACTTAGTTTCATATATGCCACATTACGCTCCCTTTACGATGAATACTATTTTCTTTTTTGATATTTTCTTTAACCACAAATAATTAAATAACAGTTCAATAATAGATAGTACCAGGCAATCAACATCGTTAATGTTAATTGTTTCGAAAATAATCCTACTATAAACCCTGACATCATCGTACATCCCATTAAAATAGATAAATACGTTCCATAAATAGAAGCGATGGGATATCCTAACCATAGTTTTGTTGCTACAATTCGTTTGTTGTTTTCAATCATATTGATAGATAGAAATACCATAACTATCATATCTAAAACAAAAAAACTAATCGCAAGAAAATTATATGATGCTAATTCTTGCTTGGTATAATAAATTACATCATCTATTCGACGATATACACTAGGTGTAGATGCAATCGTATCCATCACACCATATTCATTGAAAATAGCATTTAACTCAAGACTTCCTGCATCATAGTTCAACAAGAGCGCACCTGTACTACAGATCATTGCATATTTATCCGTTCCTTGATTGTAAGGTGTATACACTTCCACTATAGGATCGACAATATAATAAGGAGCTACCCCTTCTATTTGAATATCATTATATGTGAAATATTTTTGATTGTTTTTTACATAAATAAATGTAGTTGTTCTCTTCTCCTTTATTAACTTCGCATGCTTCTTTTCCAAATACAAATTCTGATCAAAATAACGTAGTTCTTCATATCCTTCTCTATACATTTCTTCTAATGATTTTTTTCATCACGATACTTTTCTGGAACCAAAACATAATTCGTATTAGGATCCCTATCCTCAATTATAACTTTATTAGCCAAAATATCGTATATGAGATTTTTTTAAGATATTTATTGTTTACAACAGCCGTTTCTCTTTATATGTAACAACATTCTCATTAATTAAATCGGTATTTCCAGTACTTTTTAATGGGTAATAATTACTCATATTGAAGAGAATTGCATTTTTTCATTAAATTTTTCATACACTTTCTAATATTTTCTACCAAGCAAAAACGTATCGGAAATGGCATTATCAATATTAGAAATACTTCTAGAAAGCAACTCTTCCGTTCTTTTCCAAGCATCTAAATTTTTTTTCATCATTAAATTGTCTATACTATAATAAATGTTAGTCAATGAAAAACAACAACGATCGTAAATACGATCTTCACAAAATAACTAATGCATTGGATTTCTTTTAATGGTTCTTTATTCTTTATCATCAAGGGGATACTGACAAATTTTGTCAATTTGTCGGGGTGCTGATCTTTTGAACTTCCCTTTTTGAAAATGCATCAAAAAAAGAAAAGAAGAAATGAATACAATGGAGATAATCAACAGATGCATAATTTTTTTCATTTTCTTTTCTTCCTTTCCTCTTTATTTTACATCATAGTAAGCATAGTCAACACAAAACAATCTTCGTTTTGCTGTTGCCACTGCCCATTTTTTCTGGTATGTCCATCCAGAATTAACATAGTAAGCTCCCTGAACCGAGGCACGATGCGTTTTCTTTGGGTGATAGTAATAGGAATAAACTGTTCCCACATAGCAGCCTCTTCCTAGAGTTGATCATAATCCCATTTTCCCCGCTAACAGATACATAAGCAGATGTCATCACTATAATACCAAAAATAACTGCCATTGTTACTCCTTTTCTGATTTCTCTCACGTCTTTTACCTCCTTCCACTATCCACTTCTATTGAACCTTTGAACGTAATAGTCTGTGTTTTGCAGTGCAATCAAATTTATTTGTATTTAAATAAATAAATTATATATAAATTATATTTTTATTGTAAAAAAACAGTTTGTTAATACTTTTTGTTTCTAAAAATAAATTCCTATATTGCCAAATTAAAGTAGAACTATAAAAGAATACATATGCACCATTTTTTTAGCTGAAGGATATAAAAAAATGCAGTGATAGTTATTATTATCGCCAGAACAACGGATGGAAACAAGCAAAACAATGAAAATAGCCAGCTTTTTTCTGCACATAAAAAAAGAGAAAATCGCACATTACCTTTTGCTGCGAATATTCTCTCTTTTATCAGCACATAAATTATAGTAGCTGAAGGATATAGCTTTGTTTATACTACTTGCATAATTCTCTATAAAGTTTTCGATATCGCTTTGCAGATTGTGCCCAACTGACTTTTTTATCCATTGCATTTTTTTGAATGGCTTTATATATCGTTGGTGTTTGATATACTTGTAAAGCCCTAAGAATCGCTTGATAAAAATCATTTCCATCATATCTTGCAAATGTAAATCCAGTACCGCTCCTATCATATTGATTATAAGGGATTACCGTATCCTTTAATCCTCCTGTTTCTCTTACAATTGGCAAACATCCATAACGCATAGCAATCAATTGCGAGATGCCACAAGGTTCGAAATAGGAAGGCATCAAAAACAAATCTGCTGCTGCATACAATTGATGCGCTAAACCTTCATTATACCCTTTGTAAAAAACAAAATTATCATACACCGACTCAAAATATGCTAATTTTTGTTCGTATACATCATCACCGGATCCTAAAATCATAAGTTGTACGGGCAATTCTAATAATCGTGGTAAGATATCAAGCACAAGCTGAATACCCTTTTGTTTGCTTAAACGCGTGACAGCAACAAGCAATGGTATATCTTCAGTAACTGTCAAACCATATCCTTTTTGTAATGTACACTTATTTATTATCTTATTAGAAAGTGTTTTTTTTGTGTATTTTTTTGTTAGATGGCGGTCCTTTTGTGGATTCCACATTTGAATATCAATCCCATTGACAATTCCGATTAAATCCATCTTCTTTAGACCCAACACGTATTCCATCTGCTCACCAAAGGTCACTGTCAAAATTTCTTCTGCATAGGTCTTAGACACGGTTGTAACCTTATCGCTATAAAAAATCCCACCCTTCATAAAGCTCATACCATTATGAAAATTCACACTATTATCAGCCATCAAATCTAGGGTTAAGCCAAAGCAATCGGTTAATACACTGGTTGGAAAGTTCCCTTGAAAAGCTAAATTATGAATCGTGTACACATGTTTTAGATGATTTATTTTATCATGCCATTGATATAATGTTTTGGCCAAGACAGGCACCATTCCCGTATGCCAATCATGACAATGCAAAATATCATAACCATCTTTTTGTTTTAAAAGGAAATTCATCACTGCATGTTGAAAAAAAGCAAATCTTGCCCCATCATCCGCATAGCCATACAAATCTTCACGCTCAAAATATTGCTGGTTCTCGACAAAATAAGTACTCACATGATTATGAACATGGCGAAAAATACGCGCTTTTTCATGGAACATCCCTTGTTGAATATCGATGTGGAATACAAATTCCATTTGTCCCATATACTTATCAATAATGCGTTTGTATAAAGGCATGAAAATATCCACATCAATATCTTTAGACTGCACACTGTGTGGCAAAGAACCTATAACATCAGCAAGTCCCCCACTTTTTACATAGGGCAACCCTTCACTAGCAACATGTAAAATTCGCATCACACAACATTCCCCCTATTTACATAAATAATATTTTTCTTATCACCTATAAGCTCTTTCACGTTTTTTACTTTTACATTTTTATCAATCACTGCATGATTGATGTTCGCACCAGATGCAATATAAGCATCTCCAATCACCACACTATTACGTACGCTTGCGCCTGCTTCAATGACAACATTACGACCAATAAAACAATTCTCTATTTCACCTAAAATTTTAGATCCATTTGAAACCGATGAATTGGTTACTTTTGCGTCTTTTCCATAATAGACAGGTGGCGAATCATAAGTTCTTGTAAGTATTGGCCAATTTGTGACAAAGAAATTTTTCGCATATTGATAATCTATCATGGCCATATGGGCTTTGAAATATTGGTCTAAATTATTGATGGCCATGACTTCTCTACGAACCGATTGCCCTTTTACAACCAGCTCACTCAATCCATCCGCAACGATTTTATCCAACCAATAACAACTACTCGTTTGACGCGCTTGACGAATCAAATCCACAAACAGTGCTTTTTTCATTACATAACAATCCAGTGCTACATTACGATTTTTATACTTTCCATAATTTCGTTCAATTCTTTCTACACGCTTGTCTTCATCCATGATAAG
The DNA here is from genome assembly GCA_047973225.1 of Breznakia sp. Classification (GTDB taxonomy): domain Bacteria; phylum Bacillota_I; class Bacilli_A; order Erysipelotrichales; family Erysipelotrichaceae; genus JBKEBQ01. The sequence goes on from JBKEBQ010000023.1 coordinate 43,474, forward strand.
CGTATTGCATTCCATAAACTGCTCGCGACACGCATTAGAGTTTTTATAAAGCATCGTAATATCTGCTTTTGAGGCAATATGCTCTTCCACCAAATGATTATAGTCATGAATATATACAAAATAACTAGAAGCAATCAATACATATTCTTCAGGAGCATTGATGATATGCTCCAAATTATCCCAAAAACAATTGATATCCGTATTATAAATATCCGTTCTGAATTCAGCTTCGCGGTGCATAATGGTAATACGGTCACGCTTGGAATTAATATTGTACTGACGACCACTTCCAATATGCGTAAACACCGATCGCTGTTTTCTATTTACATTGATATGAATATTCGAAATATCGGAATTGGTCATATTCGAAATAACAAAATCCATCAAACGAAAACGTCCGCAAAAAGAAATAGAAGGAATGGGACGATAAATAGAAAGTCCTTCAATATTTACATGTTTATCATCAAATTTTATGATTCCTAAGACATCGTTCATAATTCCACCTTCTGATCTTTCCAAATCAATTCTACCGGTTCATCATCTTTCACAATAATCTCTACATTTTCATGAACAACCACATCTTCAGCGATAATCAGACGTCTTACATTCGCCCCTTTTTTTATAACTGCACTAGGTAAAACAACACAATCTTTTACGGTTGCTCCTTCTTCAATGACAACATCATTGAAAATAACTGAATTTTCTACTTTACCACCGACTATGCTTCCCTGACCCAACATAATGTTGTGAATCTGTGCCGTCTGTAAAATATATTGTGGGGGATTTGTGGTATCTTTTGAATACACACGCCAATTGGCATCATCGATATCAACACCTTTCCCATTTAAGATGTCCATATTACTTTCCCATAAGCTCTCCAACGTACCAACATCTTTCCAATACCCTTTGAATCGATAAGCTTGCAGTTTCTCTTTGTTTTCTAAAAAAGCAGGAATGATATTCTTACCAAAATCATGTTCAGAAGTATCATCACGCATATCTTTTTGTAAGTAGCGTTTTAATTTTTTCCAATTAAAGAAATAAATCCCCATGGATGCTAAATTACTTTTTGGTTTTTTTGGCTTTTCTTCAAAATCTATGATCTGATCCGTATCGTTTGTATTCATAATCCCAAACCGTTGTGCCTCTTTCATCGTTACCTCCAAAACGGCAATCGTCAAATCCGCATCGCTGGACTTATGACACTCCAACATTTTAGAATAATCCATATTATAGATATGATCTCCTGATAAAATCAATATGTAATCGGGATCATGTTGATCTATGAAATCAATATTTTGCGATATTGCATCGGCGGTTCCACGATACAAATCAAAACCTTCATGTCTTTCTCTTGGTGCTAATACAAACGCTCCACCATCAAAGGTATCCAATCCCCACCGTGCTCCTTCTGAAACATAAGAGTTCAAAAGAACCGATTCATATTGTGTTAAAACGCCTACTGTATCAATTCCTGAATTCGCACAATTGCTTAAGGGAAAGTCAATAATACGATATTGTCCTCCAAAAAAAACCGCTGGTTTCGCAATCCGCTCCGTCAATTGATGCAGTCTACTTCCTCTACCACCGGCTAAAATCATTGCCAAAATTTTTTCTTGTTTCATGCTATGCTGGCCTCCTTACCCTTATTATACACCGAAATCACTCCCATATACCGATTGATTTTGATTATTTCTATAATATGTATATCATACATGTATGTGCGCGCATACGTAATATCTTTTGTGCTGTCTGTTTGATTGCTTTGTCCCCATCAAAAATTAACGAAATACACTCATCAAATTCACGTACAACCTCTTGATTCGTTATATTCCATGCAATTACCACTGTCTGTGATTGCTTCGTTTGATGAAAATATAGAACTTGTGCAATCTCTTCAAAATCGTAAATATTATTAAAGGAGCGCAAAATTGGATAATCTTTTCTTAATTGGATAATATCTTTTGTGAAATCAACTACTTCTTGATAATTTTGCATTCTTTCCCAATGAATCGCATTGATAGCATCGCTGCTTTGATAACTATTCGAAATTCCTTTTTTCTCACGACAAAATTCTTGCCCCAAAGCAATAAAAGGAATGCCTTTAGCAAGCAAAGTCGCAGCTAACACCGATTTGTGTTTTTGGATGCGCGTTTCTTTAGAGTCAAAATGACAGCTCTTTTTGATCTTATCCCACAATGTGAGATTATCATGGCATTCACTATAATGAATGCTTTGTTGCTCACTTAATGCAGCATAGGGGTTATGTCCCACCAAAGCTTTTTTCATATCTTCAAGTCTTGTTGCATCTCCTGTTAAAAAGCCAAGCTCATTAATATGGTAATCATCTGCACGACCCTTAATAACATCTCTAAAAAAGTCATCAAAAAATGCATAATTGGGTAGTTGTTGAGCATTATACATACTTGCCTTTTCACAATCGGCTAATGCTGTTGGCATTTTCCAGCCCTCTCCATACAATAAAATATCTGCTTTTATACTTCGTAATCCCACATCGATATATTGCATTGTTTCAATATCTAAAATCCCCATCAAATCAAAACGAAAACCATCCACATCATAAAATTCTACATAGAATTTTAAAACATCAAGAATGTACCTACGAAACATTCTTGCTTTGCTATTTAAATCATTCCCACAAAAGGAACCGTTTGATAAAGTATTATCCTCATTGTAGCGAAAATAATAATACGGTACACATATGTCAAAAGCTGATGTTTCCAATTCATATATATGGTTGAACACAACATCCACGATCACACGCATATCTTTTTTATGCATGTTTCTAACTAAGTTGTGAAATTCACACATCCTCACACTTGCATCATTGGGATTGCTAGCATAGCTTCCTTCCAAGCTGAAATATTGAACAGGATCATAACCCCAATTGTAAAATTTTTGCGGATTCCATTCATCCACTGTCGCAAAATCATGAATGGGCATCAGTTGTACATGACTTGCGCCAAGCGCAGCCAAGTAGTCAAAACCAACCGCTTGCGAATGCAATGTTAGTCCCGTTTTGGTATAGGTTTCAAACGTTGCTGTTTGCGAAAGATCAAGAGCACTAGTAAAATCACGAACGCTTGTTTCAACGATTACCACATCTTGACAAGGTTTTGGTTCATAATGTTTTTTCACATTTAACTTGGTTATATCGATAATGGCATTTGCCTTACTATTAGCAATACCACTAATGCCATAGGGATCTAAACTTTTTTTCACACTCCCACTTGTCTCGACAAGGTAATAATACGTATCCAAATGTCGATTTCCTTGCAACGTTAAATGATACACACCTTTTTCTTTTCTTGTTAATAGATGGTATTCAAGTTCATTGATAACCACCGTTACCTTCGTGGCAGTTGGTGCCCACAGATAAAAGGATGTGGTGTCTTCTGCAACGATTACGCCCAAAGGCCCCTCATAAAAATATTGTTCATCAAACGCTTTTTTTGTAGTAACAAATCCCACTTCCAAAGGCGCAGATAATGCATGGGATTCATAAACATCATATTTTTTAGACAAATCTAATATTTCGCTCAGCTGGCAAAAATAAGCATTATGCGTACTATGTTCATCACTACGTCTCATAATTTCTAAAGGATATGTTTTCCCCTGCTCATCACACAAGTAAAAAGCGTGTGCCTGACCTCCATAATATTGCTTTGATAAGAAAATGTTTACCAGTGTAAAATCGTCAAGATAAGCTTCTAATGTTTTGGTTTTTCTCATGCATGCTCCACAACTTCTAAATCCCAAATCTCCCGGGCATATTCTTGAATGGTACGATCTGATGAAAAATAACCAGATTTAGCAATATTGATCAAACAACTCTGAATCCAAGCCTTTCGATTTTTATATCGTTTTTGAACTTGTTCTTGTGCTTCTACATACATCATAAAATCTTTTAATAAAAGATACTCGTCATTGTGATAAATCAATTCATCATAAATATTTTTAAACAATTCTAAATTGTCATTCAAATAACCATCGTGTAGCGCTTCTACCACTTCTTGGATCCGTGGATGTTCTGCTAAAAATTGTATAGCATTATACCCATTTGCCTTGATTGCATTGACTTCTTCTACGGTATGCCCGAAGATAACGGTATGTTCACGTGTTGCTAAGGCATCAATTTCAACATTGGCGCCATCAAGTGTCCCTAAGGTAAGTGCCCCATTCATCATAAACTTCATATTTCCTGTACCGCTAGCTTCTTTTCCTGCCATAGATATCTGTTCGGAAACATCCGCTGCATTCAGCAATATTTCAGCAATACTAACACTATAATTAGGAATAAAGACAACCTTAATAAAGGTATTATATTTTTTGTTTGTATTCACTTTATCCGCTACAACATTGATCAATTGAATCACACTTTTCGCAAAATGATAGGATGCTGCTGCTTTTCCTGCAAATATAAATACTTGTTGTTGACGATTAAAATTTGGATTCTTATCAATTTCTTGCATCAGATACAAAATATGTAAAACATTCAACAATTGACGCTTATACGCATGAAACCGCTTTGCCTGTACATCAAAAATCGCATTTATATCTACTTCAATATGGCAATGCTTTTTGATGTACTCTGCTAAAATGATTTTCCTTTGTTTTTTTACATTCCAAAATTTCTCATGCAACTCTTCATCATCCACATATTGCATCAATTTGCTCAATGTTTCTGGTCGTTTTATAAAGTCACTACCAATATATGATTCTAAAAGCTTCCGCAGTTGTGGATTTGTATACAATAACCATCGACGATGCGTAATTCCATTGGTTTTATTGTTGAACTTTTCTGGATACAATACATAAAAGTCATGTAACGCATCTCGCTTTAAAATTTCCGTATGCAGTTTTGCAACACCGTTGACGCTGTGTGAGCCAACAATTGCTAAATGTGCCATATACACCAATCCGTCTCTCATAATGGATACTCTTGAGATAAAATTATGATCATATCCACCATCTTGTTGCAAGTGTTTTACAAAACGACGATTAATTTCTTCAATGATGCTATACACTCTAGGAACTAGCTTTTGAATATACGCTTGTGGCCACTTTTCCAAAGCCTCATGAAGTATCGTATGATTGGTATACGCCATACTCCGCTTGACAATATCAAAAGCTTCATCCCAGTTATATGCATATTCATCCATAAAAATTCTCATCAATTCAGGAATCCCCAAAACAGGATGTGTATCGTTTAGTTGAATGGCAACCTTATCAGCAAAATTATCTAATGTTCCATACTTTCGTACGTGTGAGCCAACAATTCCTTGCAATCCTGCTGATGTGAAAAAATATTGTTGCTTTAATCGTAAATATTTTCCTTTTTCACTGGAATCGTCTGGATATAAATTTTGATTGATTTCACTCACTGCACGTAAATAATGTTGTAAGTTTGAATTACTCAGCATATTTTCAGAAGGTTCTGCACGCCAAAGGCGTAAAGTGTTGGTAGTCTTTGTATCTCTTCCAATAATGGGCATATCATAAGGAACTGCTTGCACTACTTGTGCATTGACATGTTCAACAACAATTTTATCATGATCATCCTTATGCATTTCAATATCGCCCCAAAATTTCACTTCTACTGTATGACGCGGTTTTCTTACTTCCCAAACATTTCCATATTTTAACCATTGATCTAGTACTTCTACTTGTTTTTCATCTACAATTTTCTGTTTGAAAAGTCCATAATCATAGCGAATACATTGTCCATGTCCGACATAGCCTTGAGAGGCTAGTGAATCCATGAAGCAGGCAGCAAGTCTACCTAGTCCACCATTCCCTAAACCTGCATCACTTTCCATTTCTTCGAGTTCATTCAAATCAATATCCAAATCTGACAATCCTTCTTTCACTATGTCATAAATGCCTAAATTCATTAAATTATTGGTTAAAAGTCTTCCCATTAAAAATTCCATGGAAAAATAAAACAATTGTTTACTTTGCTTTTGATCCACGATTTCTTTACTTGTTTTCCAAGCAAGTGAATCATAATCTTTTACCAACTCTCCTAAAACTGTGTAACGCTCAATCACATTTGATTTTATCAAGTCATGTCCAAAATGTGCAATCATTCGATCCTCAAATATACTTTTAAATTCTTCTTTTGTCTTAAACATAATCCTTACCTTTCATTTTTTTAAAAACAATAGCGCCAAAGGGGGCAATACGAATATCCATGTAATGATCATATCCCATCAAATGTCCATGTATTGTTTTTAATGCTTGATAATTGCACATATTACAACCATCGTAAATATCTTTCTCACTATTCATTACTTCCCAATATGTTCCTGACGCGGGTACTGGTATATGATAACTTTCATAGCTAACCCCTGTCATATTCAATACAACGATGAGCGTTTCATCATGAGAAATTCTAAGATAACTAAAGATGCTTAGCTCAGCATTGTTTACATCCAACCAACAAAAACCATCATTATGATAATCTTTTTCCCATAAAGAACCATGATGTAAATAGATTTGATTCATATCTTTCATAAACCGTTTAAATGCGTGATGTTTGGGATAGTCCAGTAAAAACCAATCCAAACTTTTCTTTTCGTCCCACTCCCTGAAGTGTGCCAACTCATTACCCATGAAATTTAATTTTTTTCCTGGATGAGTCATCATGTATACATATAAATTTTTGAGCAATGCAAACTTTTGTTCGTATGTCCCCCACATCTTATCGATGATGTTTTTTTTCCCATGAACCACTTCGTCATGAGAGAGTGGCAAAATAAATTTTTCACTATGGAAATACGCCATACTAAACGATAGTTGATGATGATGGAATCGTTTGTGAATAGGATCTAATCCATAATATTTTAAGGTGTCATTCATCCATCCTAAATCCCATTTATAATCAAATCCCAACCCTCCAAAACACACCGGTGTGCATACATGTCCATAATCACTAGAATCTTCTGCAATCAGTATGGCATTAGGAAAGCGTTGTTTTAATTGTTCGTTCATTGTTTTTAAAAAGTGCAATCCGTTCTCATTCAGTCCATAATCTTTACGGCCCTGGCGATGGATTAAATTGGAAACTGCATCCATACGCACACCATCTATATGACAAGTATCTAGCCAATAGGCAACGCTAGAAATAAAAAAGTTTTGCACACTCAGCTTACTATAATCAAAAAATAAGGTTCCCCACTCGCTTTCCTGATGTTCTTCATACAGTGTTGTGCCATCAAAAAGGCGTAGACCATGTTCATCTTTCACAAAATGTGTAGGGACAATGTCTAATAATACAGCTATATTGGCTTGATGGAATATATCAATCATTTCTTTAAACTGACACAAAGATCCATAACGTGATGTTATGGAATAAAAACCTGTCACTTGATATCCCCAAGAACCATCAAATGGATGTTCCATGATGGGCATCAATTCGACAACGTTATACCCCATATCTCGAAGGTAGGGAATGAGTTGATATGCCAAAGCTACATAATCACTTATGCCATCTCGCCAACTACCAACATGAAGTTCATAAATATTCATTGGACTTTTAAGCTTGATTGTTTGCTTTTGCATCCATGCTTGATCTTGAAACATGTAATCATCAATTGCCACTACCTTACTTGCTAGATTGGGACGAACTTCATGATAAAACCCATAAGGATCACACTTTTCATGATAATCATGATCACTCGTGAAGATGGCATATTTATACGTATCCCATTGTCTAATGCCTTCTATCCACAATTCAAAAATACCACTATCGTCAAGCCGATACATTCTATATTGGTGATAATTCCAATGATTAAAATCGCCCGCAACACTTACCTGCGTAGCATTTGGTGCATAGACGCGAAACACCACACCATTCCCTTTAATATGAGCACCGAAATAATGATACGCATCGCATATCAACTCATTTTGGTAATTTCTATAGTTTGTCATAGGGTATCCTTTTTGAAAATTTCTAACAACTCTTCAATATTTGCAAAAGAAGCTAAATGATAACGCCAATTGTTGCCACCTATCGTAGAAGGTATATTGATTCTTGCTTCATCCCCTAAGAATAATAAATCAAATAAGGGAATAATCACCTGTTCTGCATCACTTGCCAAACACAGATTTAATAAATTGGTCATAACATCATCAGCTGGTGTTTTGTCCATAAAATAATGATAAATTTGATTTTTTTGTTCGGCAGATAGACTCATATAAAACCCAAGTAAGGTTTGATTATCGTGGGTGCCACTAAATAAAACTGTATTGGTATTTCGTAATTTGAAGATTTCTTCTTTTTCCCAATCAAACATAAATTGTAAAACACTCATGCCGCGTAAATTATAATGTGCGCGTAAGCGCTCTACGCCTTCATTCAATAATCCCAAATCTTCGACAACTAGTTTTATGTCTGGCATGTTTTTATAAAGGGTATCAAAAAAGTTATAAGATGGTCCTGGTATCCACTTTCCATCAATAGCACTTTGCGCATCTCCTGGGATGGCCCAAAAAGTATCAAATCCACGGAAATGGTCAAGACGGACAACATCATATAATTCTTCTTGATAACGAATTCTTTTTAACCAAAATTCATAATTGTTTTGCGCCAATACATCCCACCGATAAATTGGATTCCCCCACAATTGACCATCTTTTGAAAAGTAGTCTGGTGGAACTCCTGCTTTGAACATCATTTTCTTTCCATCCAAATAAAACTTATCTTGGTTGTAGTATACATCAGCAGAATCATATCCCACATAAAATGGTAAATCCCCCATAATGCTAACACCATGTTCATGTGCCATCTTTTTGACTTGTAACCATTGCCTCATAAATGTATATTGGGAAAAAAGATGATATCCATACAAATCTTTCATGATTTCATTTTCCAAATTAAAAGGTTCGTGAAATTCATCCCAACTTACATTGTTGTGAAACTCTTTTAACACTAAAAATTCAACCGTCCGCACAACCAAAGGATACGTTCTTAAAAAGTTTAAATACCCTTTGTTGCTAGGTAAACCATCTTTTACAATATCATATATTTGACGTATATATTTGCGTTTATGCGCTTTCACTATCCCATAATCAATATATTGCGTATAAGCGATTTCTTCTACCGCAAACGAGCACTCATAAAAAGCAAACAATTCCTTTATATCCACATACATTTCATCTCCTCCATAAGAGGATACTGCTTGATACGGAGAATCCATAAAACCGGTAATGTTGAGTGGTAAAATCTGCCAAGTTTTGATCTTGGTTCTACCCAAATACCAAATAAATTGTTTACTACTTCCAAAATCGCCAATCCCATATTTACTCGGTAACGAAAATATTGGACACATAACGCCTAAATTAGGATGATTGTTTATCAAATGTTCTTTTGCCATATTTCCCCCTTTGCTCGTTACTATCATTGCTTTATATATATACATTATATCATACTGCAACCAAAACAGCAGAACAATTATCGGCATACTATAAGAGCTTTCAAAATAGGTTTATAGCTACGATCTACCTCCTTTCTATTGCTTTAATTATATTTTTTCTGACATTAGTGATACTTTCTACAGCACTAAGCATAACATTACAAGACTACATGATCTTTTGAAAACACGCTACAAAAAGAAAGTGCTTACATTCAGTTGAATAGTACAAGAAAAAAACTAATAAGTGCAAAATAAAATGAAATGAAAATGGTATATTAATAGTAATAGGGTTCAAAAATATTGTACTGAAGGGTTCACAGGACAGAAATGGGAGGAGAAAAAGAAAAAAATGAAAAAAATTGTGAAAAGTATTATCGTGGCTTTCTTAGTTTTTTTGAGCTGTCAAGTAAGCACGAAACCCATCGTTTTCGCAAACGATGAATTAAGTCCATATCTAGCATTGGATGTTAGTTTTGAGGACTCCATAGAGGATGCATCTACCAACAATACCAAGGGAAATATTATTGGTGATGTAAAATTTGTGAAAGGTATAAAAGGTAAGGCAATTCATATTGTGAATGGAACTGAGGGAAGCAAGGACCATCACAAAGCTGTACAATATGTCGATTTCGGCAAAAGCGAAAATTTGACATTTGGAAAAGAAGACTATACATTGTCTTTTTGGCTAAATTCTAAAGCGGATGCCGGTGATGGTGCAGCCTTACTTTCAAATAAAGATTTTTATTCAGGCTCCAATGTCGGTTTTACTGCCGGAATTTTTGGCAATGGCTTGCGTTTTAACTTTACCCCTAGTGGGGCAAGCCGTAAAGACATCAATCCAATATCAGATATAGAAACAATGCAAGCAGGATGGCATCACTATACCATTTCCATTGATCGTGGGAATAAAATAATAGCATATCGTGATGGAGAAGTTGCCAAAGATTTAGACATCAGCAATCTATCCACATCCATCAATACAGATTATAATTTCGTATTGGGTGCATCTGGTGTATTTGAAAATGGTGTCGTAGATGCGAAAATTGATGAATTGAAAGTTTATAAAACAACGCTATCAAAACAACAAGCACAAATGTTGCACCTTGATGGATTGGCCAACCAAACATTCCAAGATGCACAAGAAGTATATGAAACGTACAACATTTCAGCAGTAGACAAAACATTATTAGAAACACTAAAAAATAACATCGCTACTTTAGAAACTTGGTTAGATAAAACTGGCGATACAAGTAATTATGATGACATTCAAACTGCAATATCTGCAACAAAAGCTGCTCAAACAGCCGTTATCAATTCCATTGATGAAGTGCCTCAAAAAGGGCAGGTGTTGTATTTAGACTTCGAAGAAAACACAAAAGATAAATCTGGTTATCGTCATGATGGTGAAATTGTCAATACCGGTGGCGGAAGTTTCTCTTATGGCATTGGTGCTGTTGGTAAAGCCATTCGCATTCAAAGTCCAAACGCTTATGTTGAAAGTCCTGATGGTGGTGATGCAAGCGAATATATTACATTGCCAAAATCTCAAGATTTAGATTTTGCGGATAAAGATTTTTCAATCGCTTTGTGGACAAAGGTTACAAAGGCTCCAACTGGAGGAAGTTCAAATGCTTTAATTTCAAATAAAAATTGGTACTCTGGAGGAAATAAGGGCTTTACCTTGGGAACTTTCCGCAATGGAACCACTGTTAATGTAACCGCCGAGCAAGGAGGACGCCTTGATACCAGTAGATATCTAACCGCTGATAATAATTGGCATTTTTTGGTAGTCAATGTAAATCGAAGTGAAAATGAACTAGAATTTTATATTGATAATACATTACAAGAAACCAAAGATATTAGCGCAATGCAGGGATCGATTAGTGCTAGTGGATTGCCTTGGGTGATTGGCGCATCCGGTGCTTTTTCAAACGGTGTTGAAGACGCTTATTTTGATGAAGTACGTATGTATAAAAGAATTCTTCAAGCAGATGAACAAACAGCTCTATATGAACAATTTGATGAAGTTAATCTGCTATTGAATGAATTAGAACAAGCAAAAAAAATTGTTGATGAGCAAGAACAAACAGGGCAAGCAAGTCCAAAGCGCGTGCAAGAAGCTAGAAGTGGATTTACGTATATTGAAGCATCAATTCACGATGCTGACGATCGTAAAGTAACACGCTTAACACGTGACTTAAATAACATTATGGATCGCTTCTATCAAACATCAAAACCGATCTTAACATTTAATACCATTACGGACACACACGTAGATCGAGGTCATGGTGAAAGCGAAAATTATGATAATTATCTTCAAGATATTCGTTGGTTAAATCCTGATAGTAAAGTCATTATGAACTCTGGTGACTTCACCAACAATGCAAGACCAAATGAGTTTAAAACCTACTATGAAACACTTGAAAAAAATGCCATTGAAGGAAGACAATACATCAATACTTTAGGAAACCACGATGTTCGTTGGTTATGTGGAAATACCAATCCAGAATCTGCAAAAGATCCAACCATTCCAACGTGTTATCCAGACGATAAGGATGCAAATAAATGGAAAACGCAATATCTTCAATACAATACACCATATATGGGAGACGATTGGGATGGTGAAAGTGTCTACCATAAAAAATGGGTAGATGGATATTTATTCTTATCTATCAATACTGAAAAAGATCTAAAAGATTGGGCATACTTATCCGATGAGCAATTAACTTGGTTAGACGAATCTTTAAAAGAAACAGATCCAAATAAACCAGTATTCCTTTCTTTGCATCAAATCCTTGATGGAACCGCAAATTATGAAAAAGGGGATGTAGTCGGAGAACAGGATGAAGCATTAAAAGCCGTCCTTCGTAAATATCCACATGCTGTCTTATATACAGGTCACATTCATAGCACAGCCGATCGTGCCGATTTATACCATGGTGATTGGGGATTCATGATGGATATGGCATCATACAGCTATGCCTATACTCCAGGACAAGACAAACGTAATCAAATATCATATCAAACAGAGGTGTTTGAAGACAAGGTTGTAATTAAGGTTCGTGACCATACAAGTGGTGAATGGCTGGATGAATATGAAAAGGAATTTTGGATTGATGATCCAGTGCCAGCGGACCCTAACATTGATACCTATGATATTGATACCAGTAAAATTAGCATTAGCACAGGCAGTAATGAACCAGATAAAATAGCAGAGAACATGCTTGATGGTGATAGCGAAACGATTTGGCATTCAAAATGGACCGGCTTAGGCAGTACACGTGATGAAACATGGGTGAACATGAAATTGGATGAACCTATGGAAGTAGCAGGATTCCGTTATAAACCAAGACCTGGCGGTGGTAATGGATCCATTAAAAAGTTTGATGTGTATGTAAGTAATGATAATGGCCTTCTATACAGAAAACAAAAGAGTTATACAAAACAAGCAAGTGGTGAATTTAAAGTCGGTAATGAGAATTGGAAAATGTTTGAATTTGATCCTGTAATTGCGACTGATGTAAAAATTCAAATTCTTGAAAATAATGGCGATGGAATTTATGGTTCGGGTGCTGAAATGCGCTTAATGAAAAGTAAAACAGCAGACTTAGAAGAAAAAATAAAAACGGAAATTGCTTCTTTTGAACAACTAAATAAACTGTATTACATGCCTGCTTCTTACTTAGCGTTAAAGGATAAAATTGATCTTGCAAAACAAGCACTAAAAAACCCTAATGAACAAGAACTAAGCGAACTCCTTAGTCAAATAGAAGAAAAAACCGCCGCTTTAGAGTTACGCCCTGTCACCAACCTAAATGATAGCTACGACCTCATATACGATGAAAAAATAGCAGTGTCACCGCTTTTAACTGGCGGAATTTGGGAAGCTAGTTCTAGTGGTATTGTGGAAATTACAAATGTAGAAAAGGGATATCAACTTCATGCACAGAAAGTCGGAGAAACAACGCTCACCTATACGGCCATCAATGGCGCACAAAAAGATGTAAGTGTAAAGGTCATTGCGAACACTACTAAATTAATGGATAAAATTGCAGAGATGGAAACTTTGGATAAAGCAGCGTATACACCTGCTTCACTTGCAAAATTGCAACAACAAATAAACAAAGCAAAAACACTTTTAGAAGGCGCAAAGGATCAAGCAGACATTGAAGAAGCCATTACACAATTAGATCAAGCAAAACAAGCTTTGATAAAACGTGCGGATAAAACTGAACTGACTTCTTTATCAGAAGATCTAAAAACATATGAAGAATCTGCGTATACACCACACAGCTTTAACGTTTTGCAACAGCAACTAGATCGTGTTGCAAACATCCTCGTTGATGAAAATGTCACACAAGAAAATGTTGACCAATTGGTGCAAGATTTATTAGCTGCAAAAAATACGTTAATCAAGCAAGAGCTTGTTGATCAATTAGAGGAAACATTAAATAAAGCAAAAACACATAAAGAAAAAGATTACACCAAAGCTAGTTATAAAAACCTAGCATCAGCAATGAATAATGCAAAACAAATGTTGGAAGATGTCAAAAACAGAACCCTTAATGAAGAACAAGTAATCGAGATGGAAAAATCATTAACACAAGCCATCAATGACTTGAAGATAAAGGAAACAGAAGTAACAAAACCAGACCCTGAGTCTCCCGCTGCATCGATTGATACATCGGACACAAGCAATTTATCAATGTTATTGATGTCCTTTATGGTTGCCGGAATCTTTCTTATCTATACAAAGAAAAAAAAGTTTATAAAAAAATAGTTTGTTTCAAACTATAATTTGAACCAACATTAAGGATTGTATGATTTTTATAAAGTTTAAAGTTCCTTAATAAAGCAAAAAAAGCAACGATCACATTTCTAATGTGTAGTTGCTTTTTTGTTATGATTTTCTTGAATTTGATTATCTATTGATAGATCTGGAAATCATGGAAACACTATGGCGCATTCCACGAATTGCTTTGCTCATCGCAAAAATATTTTCAACAGGAGCTAACCCTGCATATCCGGCATCACCTATATGTTGAATATCTACACCACAAATTTTATTCTCTATTGCTATTTGTGCAATTGTTTCTGGATCACTGCTTTCTTGACTTGTACCAATTGCACTGAGCACCAACACATCTTTTTCATGTGCTCGTTTTACAATTCGCTTTAAATCCATACTGTCAAATCCTGGCACTGTTCCAACCGCAGGAACCAAAATAATATCCGCACCAGCCTCTATGAAAGCATCAAGTGTTACTACATCAATGATCTTCTCACTTGCTCCAGCACCATGCATCTTTCCTGCAATAATTAGACCTGAAAAATGTTTTTTTGCTATTTCTAATGTTTTGATGATTTCTTTATTGCTCACCCCTGTCCCAGGATTTCCTGTAAAACAAACAAAGTCAAACTTTAAGCGCTCTATTTCTTGAATGGTTTTTAAACTCGCTTGTCTTCCTTGCGAAATTTCTAAGCGTTCTTCTGCCATATTTACCGCTTCATCAACCGGCTCTAAGTTTACACCAATAGGACGGCCAACCAATGCGTGCAGTTCTTCTACTACATTTTGTTTTGTTTCTACTAGTCCATGAATCACGGGATTGAGTACATCAAGTCCATTAAGTAAAATTAAATCTGCGCCAAACGCTCTTGCTAATTCGGCATTTGTAATGTCCTCTACAGAGGGCATTCTAAAAGTAACATTCTCACTCATAATAATACGTCCTTCACTTGCTGCAATACTTTGCTTCAACTCTTGTGCAGTCATAGACAGTATTTCTGATGCATTACAGCTAATAAACCTTTTGTTCATATTCGTTCTCCTTTTAATTATTATATGTAACTTATATTCATAATAAATGACCGTCTTTTTATTGTCAATTTTTTCAATTACATCGAAAAAAGATGCGCATCTAATTTATCAAGTGTTGCTATTTTTTCTTGCATCAACTTTTGCACTTTACGTGAATGCGTATTGTGCTCTAAAGATATAAGATATTTTTTCATTGTCTTTTTCGCTTAGCGTTTGGCTTTAGGCGATACTACATGTTTTTCTCTTAGCCATCTATTTAAAGTGGAATCAGAGACTTTGATATGTAAGTCAACAAAAACAATTTCACAGAAATGTCAAGATTTGTATCTTGGAAGCCATTAATATACATATCAACAATTTTTTGCTTATCTTCATTTGAAAAAATCGCAGCAGGTTTTCTACCTTTATTTTTGTGTCTAAATTCTTGTTTACCTTGATTTTTATAAACAATGATCAATTGATTAATCGTGCGTCTTGTACATTGTAGTTTACGCATAGCAACATTTTTATTATCATTCGTATCAACTAGTTTCTTTATTACTTCATATTTTTTTAATTCCTGCATTATTAGCTCTACCGCTCTTATAATTACCTCATCTTTCATAGATGGTAATCATACAACTGTATGGAGACATTATCATATGAACCACACACATGTGAATAAACTCTATAATTCCTCCTTTTATATTTATGAAAAACTTGATATAATATAAATCATTACAACATTCTGGAGGTTATGTATGCAACGATTCAAATACGCTCTATATCGCTTTATGTATGGAAGATATGGTAGCGATACTTTAAATATCACAATACTGATTACAGGTTTTTTATTAAGTCTATGCAATAGTTTGTGGTTTGGAAATACTTTTCTTCCATGGGTTTCTTTTTTATTATATTTTTTGTGTATTTATCGAATGTATTCAAAAAAGATCACCCAGCGCCGAAAAGAAAATACTAAGTTTTTAAGTTTTTTTCGCCCTCTTACTCGCAGAATAAATCTATATAAAAAACAAAAAATAGATCCTTCTCATCGTTACTTTATTTGCCCTTGCTGCAAACAAAGTATTCGCGTACCTCGTGGTCGAGGAAAAATCGAAATTACATGCCCTTCTTGTAAACAAAAGTTCATTAAAAAATCGTAAATTAATAAAAAGCGAAAATCATTTCGCTTTTTATTTTTCAATAGAAATCGTATACGAAATATTGAACTCTTCATCTGGTTTTAAGTTTATCATGCCTTCGCGCTGTTCAAACGAAATATCATTTTTTTGGAAATCAGGCAATGTACACCAAGGTTCAATGCATACAAAAGGAGCTCCTTTGCTCGCTGTCCATAAAGCGAGATACGTAAATCCTTCAATGGAAATACGAATGCTATGTCTTTTACTTTGTAAGCTTACAAATTTACTTTTCATCCCCTTAAAAATATACGTAGAAACTTTTTTAAATTCACTATAGTTAAACGCCAATTCCTTCATCTTGACCTTTTTGTAATATGGCTTTGTTTGCCCTTCAAAGATGAGTTGTTCAAGTTCTTCCACTTCTTCAAAAACAAGTTTATAATCTTCAAACATCTCTTTAGATGTAATAGGACAATTAAATCCAGGATGCAAGCCGAATCCAAATGGCATTGTTTCATTATCCTTATTTTTAATTTTGTAGTCAATTTGAAGAGTGGAATCACACAACATATAGTGAATTTGGTATCTAAACTCGTAAGGATATACCTGCCTTGTGGCTTCATTACTACAAAGTGCAAAAGCAATAGAGGTCTCATCCTGCTTGATACAAGTCAAATTTGAGATACGGATGAATCCATGATTTTTTAGTGCATAGATATTTCCTTTTGCTTTATATTGTTTGGTATAGGTATTAGCTACAATCGGAAAGAGCGTCGGATTTTTACCAGTCCAAAACTGTTCGCTTCCTTGCCAAAGATAATTCACCTTTGTTTCTAAATCCTGAAAAGATAGCATTTCCCCACCTTTGCTTGTGAACGTAACTTCAAATTTTGCATTTTTTATATTCATTTCTTGCTCCTTACTGATATTATAAAAATACGTTTTTTTCTATCCATGATCTTACTTTTTTTCATTTATTCTATAATTGTAACATATTTTCATTCTTTGGTTGTAGTTTGCTTGACTATCGACTGAAACTCGTTTATTATATAGAAGTAAAGTGAAGTACTTATATCCCTTTCCTATCTTCCTACTTCACTTTACACCCCTAAAAAAAACAATTTCGTATTGTTTTTTTTTTTCAGAAACTGTTCACAACTTCTTCACCTTAGTCATTTATACTATAAACAGTTAGATAAGTTTCTTCCCTCCCCTTGATCTTCAGATCTCTTCTTATCTAACGAAATTATAAAAAAATAATCTTCTCTTCTTGCGAGTAGATTATTTTTTTATCTGCTTTTTCATTTCTCTATGCAGTTTTCTTAATTTTGACTTGCGCCCTTTTTTAGCAAAGAAAAACACCCCAACAAAACAAATTCCTAATATCGTGATATATCCATACTTTGTATCTTCATATGATTCATCACTCCACATATTCAATTGTTGTTTTTTTGCCTGTGCTTCTTTTTCATATAGACGATTTGTATATTTATAATCTCCATAAATATACTTAACTTCTGCTAAACCTTCACTCACCAAACGCTCTTGCAGCAATTGCTCATCAACAAACACCCAAGCCAATAAGCGATCGTATTTATCGCGCAAATTGCTTGTTTCATATTCTAAGCCGATACTTTTTGCATTTTTTAAAGCATCACATACATAGGCACTTGCCTGTTTCCCATAGGCTTCTTGCTGTTTGGTATATTCTGGTGCATTGATTGCTAAAAAGCGAACTTTCTCAATCCTACCATCAACTACAAGATGCGCAGTATCCCCATCTACACAACGAGAAAAATTCACCGGTTCTATTTGTGCATTTACAGATACCATACTTATGTTAGAAACCATCAATGCTACAAACAGCATCATACTTGTTTTTTTCATTTTATATCATCAAACATATCTTTGTATATCCTTTTTAATTCATTTTCTTCATCGTCGCTCATCTCTCGCTTGTTTGCATCGTGATCATCAAGGGTTCCCAAATGATAACTTGTAACATCACCATTCTTAATAACAACAACCAATGGTACAAATAAATGCGGTTTTCCTTCATCATTTTTTTTCAGTGGAAATGATGCGTTCAACAGTTTTGTTGTTTCTTCCCGCCATTTTGGATTATCAATAGCACTTTGTGCTTTGGTATCTATGTAGTAAATGGATTGTTCATTCTCTTTTGCTGCTTCATTCATGATCGGAATTGCATCTAAGCACCAAGGACAGTTTGCAAAACCAAAATATAAAATTCCTGTAAAGCTTTTATCTTTTAATACCTCATTTGCCTTTGCAAAATTCATCTCTAAAAAAACATGACCTTCGTCAGGCAAGGTTTCATAAAGGCTCATATCCGCTTTGGAACATTTATCTGCTGCATCAATGTCGCAAACAAGCGTCTTATCTGTTTGCACTTGTTTTTTCGTGCTTGGTGCACTACAAGCGCTCACCAACAAAAGCAAGCCGAGCGCATACAATCTTCTATTTCTCATTTTGTTCGTCCTTTATATCAGGCGTCACTTTTTTTTCAACATACATTTCAAATTTTTTCTTACGAATTCTTTTATTGATGAAAACACTCATATATTCATATACGAGCGTAGTAATTGGAACAGCCAATAACATTCCTGGAATGCCATACATACTTCCTAATAAGAAAATTGATAATAGCACCCAAACGCCTGGTAAACCGATCGCTTTTCCGACAATTTTTGGATAAATGACTTGTCCTTCAAAGTTAGAAATAATTTGGAATACAATCACAAACCAAAATGCCTGTATAGGATCGTATGCAAAAATTAGAACTGCACAAACAACACACGCTAACGTTGGTCCAAAAACAGGGACAATACTAAATAGAATGATAATTGCTGAGGTCACCTCTGGTAATGGAAATCCTAAAAATAATGATACAACATAAAACATTCCACCCTTAACTAAGCACTCCACCAATTGTCCACCGACAAAAATTGTAAATACAGAATTTGCCCGTGTCCCCAAATGAAAAATTTTCTCACTTGTTTCTAAACTACAAAACGCTAATACGAATTTACGGATTTGTCGTTGCATTTTTTCTTTTCCAGCCAATAAATACAAACTCAAACAAAATGCCAAAAACCATTCAAAAAATGCACCTGTAAATGACACTACATTGGTAATCACACCATTCGCAAAGCCACCCAGCGCTTCTTGAGACTGACTAAACACTTCCCCCCAATTTTGACTTTGTAAAGACTTTATAAAAGATATATCATTTATTTCAAAGTTGATGTTAATGTCATAAAAAATTTCATTTACAGAAGTAATCGTTGAATCAATTAAAACATTGAAATTCATAAAAATATCCACGGTTTTTTCGGCAATCGTTGGCACAATAAACATGAAAACGAAAAACAAAGCCACCAATGTTAAAATTAAAGTCAATATCATTGCAATGGTACGAACAAATTGCGAAAATACACTATCTTTTTTTATTATTTTATACAATTGCTTTTCGATTGAACGCATCGGGATATTTAATACAAACGCAATTGCCAAAGCTAAAAATAATGGTTCAAACAATCCCAATATAAACAATCCAGTATCAATCACTACTTTATAATTCATAATAAACGCAAAGGCAACAATGGTATATGTTATCAAAAATATATTTTTTTTATATGCTCTAAATAAATCTTTCATTTTTCACCTCTTCTTACTTTTGACAAACACGATTATTCAAAACCGCTATTGTTTTATCCGATGCTTTTATCTTACGCGTAATCCGATCATTCAACAAACATAATATTTCATAAGGACTCATGTTCAATTCCAGTGCCATTTTCGATAATGGTGTGTGTTTTCCAATCAGTTCTACAGAAGTACCTATAGGATATATTTTAGGTAAACGAATCATCATTTGGTCCATACATATGCGCCCAATAATTTCACAAGGCGTTCCCTTTACACTAACATATCTTCCTTGGTTAGCTCGTAAGAATCCATCGCCATAGCCTATGGGCAAAGTCGCTACATGCATATTCGTTAAACAAGTATACTCTGCACCATAACTTATTGTTTCATATTTCATGACTTCCTTCACATGTACTATATGCGAATATAACGACAGTACTGCTTTCACATTTAACGGATTATCTACACTCTTAATTCCATATAGCACAAGTCCAACACGAATTGCATTACTTCGATCATCTTCATAACTTAAACTAGCATCGCTATTTTGTGTATGAATCCATTTAAAGTCATAGCCTA
The DNA here is from genome assembly GCA_047973225.1 of Breznakia sp. Classification (GTDB taxonomy): domain Bacteria; phylum Bacillota_I; class Bacilli_A; order Erysipelotrichales; family Erysipelotrichaceae; genus JBKEBQ01. The sequence continues at coordinate 64,104 of JBKEBQ010000023.1, forward strand.
GTTCATCTACCATGGCATAAAACCATACCAACTGCTTTTTACAGCTTGTTTTTTCAATTGCATCAGCACTATGAAAATGCGTGAAAATCCCTTCCATGATACACCTTTTCGCTTGTAAGCATAAAAATGCTTTCTTCAGATTTGTTAGGTGTTTCATACCGATTCGATTCATTCCTGTATCGACTTTTAAGTGCACAATCAAAGATGATAAATCCAAATCTAGCGCGCATACCTGCAAAGCCCAATCCAAAGATGTACAGGTTACACTAATCTGGTACTTAAGGGCAATCTCAATATCCTTAGGTGCAATATACCCCAATATTAATATATCATTTTTTAGATGTTGTTGACGGAGCGAGACAGCTTCATCAAGCGATGATACACAAACATATGCGCAACCACTTGCAGCAGCTGTTTTAGCTATATAGTAATCGCTATGTCCATACGCATTGGCTTTGCACACACAAAACACTTGTTTCTTACTTGCTTGTTGAACTTGTTGTATATTGTGACGAAAAGCATCCAAATCAATCTCGATATAGGTGTCTCGATATAGCATGGATACCTACACAATACGTGCTTGAAAAAAAGCAATATAACATCCATAAACAACAATCAACAATTCAAAAACTCCATAAAATCCTGTATTCGTAAGCGAATAACTAGAAACCGTATACTCAATGGAACCCACTAATAAATCAAAAGAAAACCCAAATACCATTGAAAATTGCACAATATCAGCAACAAAAATCGTTAAAATTACACAAGTAACGGCTAAAATTTGAAATTTGCGATCTATGCCTCTTCCGATACGTTTAATCGCTTCACCAATCGCGTAGCCTGCTCCAATATACATAAGTGAAAAAATCAGTGTTGAATTAAAACTTAGAAAACGCTCAATCCATCCTATCATAGTTCCACAAACAAGCGCTGCCAATAACCCTGTGCATATTGCGACAGGAAAGCGTTGTTTGTTTCTTAAATTACTTGTATTAAATACATTCATATAGATCCTCCATATATAAACAAGTATAACATAAATCACAACATGGAAAAACCAAAAGAAATGCTAAAATAGTTGTTGACATCATTATTGCAAAATGATAGTATATAAAAGCACTGGATGTGCCACAATTCGATTACGGAGGTTTAGCTCAGTTGGGAGAGCATCTGCCTTACAAGCAGAGGGTCAGCGGTTCGAGCCCGTTAACCTCCACCATGTTTATGCCGACTTAGCTCAATCTGGTAGAGCAACTGACTTGTAATCAGTAGGTTGTGGGTTCAATTCCTATAGTCGGCACCATTTTTTTGTAAAATGGGGGGATAGCGAAGTGGCTAAACGCGGCTGACTGTAACTCAGTTCCCTAGGGTTCGACAGTTCGAATCTGTCTCCCCCCACCATGTATATTGGGGCATAGCCAAGCGGTAAGGCACCAGACTTTGACTCTGGCATTCACTGGTTCGATCCCAGTTGCCCCAGCCATATATGTGACCCGTTAGCTCAGATGGTAGAGCATTTGACTTTTAATCAAAGGGTCGGGCGTTCGAATCGCCCACGGGTCACCAGTTCAAAATGCGGATGTAGTTTAATGGTAGAACTTCAGCCTTCCAAGCTGACTACGTGAGTTCGATTCTCATCATCCGCTCCATTAAAAAATTTAGCCCTTGCATAAAGGGCTTTTTTTATGGCTTAATTGAACGAAAGGGCCCTAATTTTAATGTACATCGATGATGTAACAATGGCTGCTATACTTGTTTTATAAAGAAACAGGAGAGCTTATATGAAGCAATCAGAATTACTTACTGCAATATCAAAACTAGCAAAATATCAAAAAGTGTAACTAGAAAGATATATTTTAGATTCCCTTACACTACATGAAAATTTTATGAATACAGAAAGCACATTGTCCTCAGTGTAATGAAAAATCTTATATGATAAAAAAAGGTTTTACTAAATCAAATAAGCAAATATATCAGTGCAAAACGTGTTTCGCTAAATTTACGTATGACTCTAATACGATCACTATGTACTCAAAACTTGAAATATCACAAGAACAAATATGTATAATTACCTCAGCCGATAGAGATGGACACGAAATATTCAAAGCAGTTGGTTATGCAAAACCAACTCTCAATAGTATACATGAAAACTTCGGGGAATGCTGTATAAAAAATCTATTATGTATGCAGATGGGATAAACTACTATGACACATTAGCTAGTGATCATGAATGTATAATTAGACACCTCAAAACACATAAGGCATATAATAATGTTGAGCATTTGAATACGGTGAGCTATATACATTCATTGATTAAAGATAAATTATCTCATTATAGAGGAGTTGCAACTAAATATATGAATAGATATATGAGCTTATTAGCGGTTATTAGCAGGTTTCAAGGCAATCGACAACAATGAAAAAATGCCGATCATTTTGACAAAACTGAAATCGCATCATTACATAGTTAGACGCGACACTTTAAAAGTGCGTAATTTAGCGTTGTGTTAAGGAGGATTTTAGTCGATAGGTCCATCTTCGTTCAATTAGCGTTTTTTTATTGCTTTTTAAAATCTAAAAGAAGATTCTCAAAATTCGGGAGTATAAAATAAACTGTGTAAGTAGAGAGTGTATGGCTCTACCTACATGGTTTTTAAGTTGTGTATGATAAAATAAATAAAAGAGGTAAAGATAATGACAAAAATAAAGAGAGACCCAAAAGCAGTAGCTCTAGCACAACAGATTATTAAAGAATATAATCCTAAAAATATACAAGACATGAATGACGCTTTAAAAGATCTATTTGGACCAATCCCAAAAAGCATATGTTTTTCTTTTGCATTAATGATATATTTCACCATGTTTGCTATACTGACATCTTTTTTCATCTAATCACCTCTTATCTACTTTCATAGTAATTTGAAATTACTTACTTTTGTAGATAGGTAAAATATAATTATTTTTTAGAAAATATGTCCATACGATTAACAAAAAATATAAACATTAATTCTACTTCCTTTATTGAAAATTGGAAACTGCAAAATCTTATTTTACTTCTTTCTGCATTCTATATTTATATTTACTTGAAAATTCGCTTTTTCCTAAAAAAATATCTCATCATTTATTAATTTTCACCACCTATTAAGTTTACGACCCAGATTCTTTTCTATACTCTGCTACTATGTCAAGAAAATAAAGAACTTAAATTTATAAAGTTTATTGATTAAGCAACTTTTCATGTTGATTCAGTAAAACATATCCATAGTGCGAATGAATACGAATCATATTATAAAATGAGAAATTTTTGCATAGCTAAAACAGATAACCACAAAAAATATCCCATAATGAGGATATAGTCTCTCTATTTTCAACCTTCCTCTTTACAGGATATATTTTATAGTGAATCTCTTTGTTTTGCAGTGATTATTTAAACAAAACGTATAAAATTCTTCAGTCTTCAACCACAAATACTACCGCACAATTACTCCGCTGGCACTATTGATAAATATACTAAAAAATAATTTCACTCTAATGCTTTGCTTTTTCTGCATCTCGCCAGTTATCTTGATATCCACTCAATAAATCGACAAAGCGTTTTGCGGTTAAGTGTGGTCTTGTAATTGCACTACCCACCACCACACTGTGAGCTCCCAAAAAGATACATTTCATCGCGTCTTCTGGGGTATAAATATGTCCTTCCATCATCACGT
>JBKEBQ010000051.1:0-16258 GCA_047973225.1 Breznakia sp.
TTCGATAGTTTCGTTAACTTTCCTAGACTAAAACTTCCTACTAATATTGTCATTGATGAATTACATTCTTCAATGACAAAATATGGAAGTTCTTATTTATGTGTACTTGTGGATAATGAAAAGCGATGTATCTTTGAGTTACTTCCTTCTCGATCCAAACATGATCTTAATCGTTATTTTGAGAAGATTCCTCAACCTGAAAAAGATGCTATTCGCTACGTAACCATGGATATGTGGCTACCTTATAAAGATGTTACACTAAAACACTTTAAAAACTGTAAAATAGCTGTAGACCCTTTCCACGTAGTTAAACATATCATCCAAGTATTTACAAACCTTAGAGTTCAAATTCAGAATCAACTTGAGTATGGTAGCGTATCCTATTACGTATTAAAAACATGGCATCGTTTATTAGATAGGGATATAAAATTAGATAATGAACCGCAATATAATCGTGTTTTAAAAAGAAAAGTAAACAAACGTGAATTATACAATATGATGTTAGATATTAGTGAAGAACTTACACTTGCTTATCAATTGAAAGAAAAGTATCGTCATTTTAACAAATATACAAACTATGAAGATTGTGAGGAACACTTTGATGACTTAGTAAGTCTTTTTCAGAAAGCAAACCTTTCTATTTATGAAGAATTTATAGCTACAATTACAAATTGGAAGAGCGAAATTTTAAACTCTTTCAAACGACCTTATGAAAATCGCAAGCAGTCAAATGCATTAGCTGAAAATATGAACTCACAAATTAGAACTCATATGTAAGTGTCGAATGGCAATTCAAAGTTTGATAAATTTCGTAGAAGAATTATCTATACTTTGAACTCTAAAATATTTTATGTTTTAACTGATCATCTAAAAAAAATTATATCAACAAAAAGAAATAATAACATAACTATACTAATGCTTTTCTGCAACTAAAAAGAGCAGTGATATATCCCTTTTGAGATACTTCACCGCTCTTTTATCCACACAGTATTTTATAGCAAATTATCGAGTGTCCACACGATAATTTCCATTACCATTATTAGTGACGGTTCACATTGAAAAGGTTCAATTCTCAAACACTCTAATTTTAAACTTGTATTGAAAAGTGGAACTGAACTCGAAGTTTTTTACAACCCTTGTCCTTACTCAACTTGAATTAGTATTAGAAGTATATATTCACTGGTTCAACAATAAGCGGACACATTCTACACTGGACTATCTGTCTCCAGTAGAATACAAAAAATACAAAACTCTTACTGAAACCTGTCCACGAAATGGTTGCCATTCCACACGTGTTATATTCTTTTATTAAGAAAATTTAATTCTATATAAAGAGAAATAAACTCATTAGACTTTAACTTGATAATTTTTAGTTTTCTATTTTCTCTGGTGAAATTTTGAACTTTTCTTTTATTTTCTAATGAATTTACCTCATAACAATTTACTATATCACACTGAAAAAATAGTTTCTTATTTTCTACACTCATATTATTTGCATTAAAAATACGTATGATATAACCTTTATTATCTTCTGCTTTCTTAATCGCACCAAACGATAAAGAAGAATCCAATCTCATAATTGAAATTATTTCTGGTAATATTTCTTTTTCTGCGGGCAAAACAAAATTCATTCTCCCATCTAAATATTCCTCGTTTTGGTAAGCAAATATTTCAGAAATGTAAGTTTTATATACTTTTTCTATAGTGTGTACATCACGTCCATAATAAACTCCAAATTGCGTCTTAAAAACCTTCTCTATTTGTGCATCTGGCGTTTTAATAACTGGCTCTCCCGAAGGTCTACCTGGACGATATAATAATTCTTCTTTACCCATCTGCCCATAAGTTCTAAATAATGTTAAAGCGATAGTTGTGTTATCCCGTATTTGATACTCTCTCACACCTTTAGACATTACAGAAACACAATGTTTGCTATCTTCCATATAAACAAATCCATCCATGAATTCAATATTAATAGGTTCTTCATGCCAAGTTTCGAAATAATCCTTCTTATCTATAGACTGTTTATATTCAATCATATCCTTACTATAATAATTCTTACGTTCAATCGTCCCAAACTGTTGGCTTGCATAATTTACATTTGACATAATTCCGCTATTTATTAAAATGCACATTCGATGAGAAAGTGCATTGTTTTCAATGCTTACTTCAACATCTACAAAATTCCTATTATCCAATTTTACAGTTAACTCCACTCGTAAGTTACAATTGCATATACCGCATTCTCGATCTTTCAATGTTCGAGGCACCTGCATAACATAATTTATTTTTATCATTGATAGCACATCTGATTTTTTTATCTCATTTGTGTATATACTTTGATTTGAATAAACAATGAAATCATTTTGTGGTGGTGAATAGTTAAAACTATCTCCACCATCACCATTGTCAGCTATGACGAATTGATTCTTATATTCTTTATTATTTTGTTTATCAAAAACAATGAAATCTCCTTTATCTGTTAAAGAAATTTTATACATACCATTTTCAATTACATTGTTTTTTTCCTCTATAAATATTGAAGTTTTAGAAGTAGAATTATATACAATTTCAAATGAAGTATATCCTAACGGACTTATATTATTGATATCTGCACATAAAAAAACTTCATATAATTTATCTGGTTTATAAGTTTTTTTACTTTGATCAAACTGTATACTTTGGTTTAAAACATAATCAGAAACATCTTTATAATCTAAAATTATATGTTTTATCTTTCCTCCCTGTTGATTTACAATCTCAAACTGTAAAGATTCCACATATATTTTTGTATACAAGCTTTCGCTTCGCACATATGGGAGTGCATTAAATATAAATATTTTATTATGCCGTTGCTTATTTTTTAAAGCAATCAAACGCATATGTAACTCCTTAACATTATCTAATATTTCTATTGCATCTATGTAACGGTTGTATACTTTTTGATTGGCAGCATCTGACATACAAGAGCCTAGTGAATCATGAGCAGAATTTTCAAATAATAAATACCACACATCCCTAATTAATTTTTGTGGATAGCGGTTATCACATAAATAAGACAAACATAATAGTGGTTCAATCGTATATACAAGATAGTTTTGTGCATATGTATTTAATACTTTTATATCAGAACGAGATGAAAAAATCGTTTTATGAACACGCATATGCTTCCCAAGTAAGAACTCACCTTGCACTGTATTCAATTTTATATTTTCTATTTTAAGTTTTTGTTTTACATCCTCAATAAATTGTTGGTAACTACTAATAACATATATATTCTCACGATCCTCTTCATTCTGTTTTCTAATAATTTCTGGCAAATTTTCACGAATTGGCGATTGGTCAAAACCACTAGGAAATAAAATATTGGATGTGCTCGCATATTTACCTGCTCGATTTAAACAAATATCTTCCCAAAATGATTTTCTTCCCTTCCCTTCAGGTATCATTCCACCAATGCCATACATATAAGGGATTTGTACTGCTAATATTTCACTACCATCTATTCCTTTCCATTTAAACTCAAAATTCTTAGTATATTTTACATTTGCTCCTCTCATAAAAATAGTTTCATTAATACCAAACGATTTATATATTTGCGGCATGTTTCCAGATTGCCCAAATGAATCTGGAACATATCCTATCATCATTGTTTTTCCAAAATCATTGCATCTTCGAATCCCATAAAGTAAGTTCCGTATTAAATTCTCTCCCCCTGCTAAAAGCAGATCGCTTTGTGTATACCAAGGACCAATAATTAATTTCCCTTGTTTCACTAACTTTTTTATACGGTCTTCCTGTGTAGGCTCCCAACGTAAATAATCATCAAGAAGAGAGGCTTGTGCATCAAGAGTAAAATAATAAAACTTCTCATCACTTTCTAAAATGTCTAAAATATGTGCCATATCTTGTTGTAAATATACTTTTGATCGAGCCGTTGTAAAATACCACTCTCGATCCCAATGTGTATGTGCAACTATGTGTACTTTATTTTTATTCATACTATCTCCTTATTTTCTTACAACTGTTATTTTTTTATGTTTTTTCGCTTTTGTTCTACAGAATATATCCATTTTCAAAACCAACAAAGCAATAAGTAGTGCTGAAATTATGATTCCCAAAATATAAAAGCTTCCATTTCTAACACTAAAACTACCAAAAATTCCACCTAAAGGAGGATATGGGATATTTCTAACATTAACCGCAACATAAGCCGTTCCAATTCCTGCGCACACCATATTTAGATACTTCAGTTTTGGCTCTTTTATAGTAAACATAATTGCTCCTTCAGAAATACCAAATAATCCTTGGATAAATATCCACTTCCCTATCTTTTGTAAATCTAAAGGAAAATGACTTTTTTTCCACATGCAGGATAAACCATAAGCTATAGGTACGATACAAGCAGCACAATTAAATAAAAACAACAGCAAGAAGGAATAATCAATAGCGAATAATATAGCAATAACTAGTATCATTTTATTTACAACTCCGCCTAAATCGTAAACAACTAAACAACCAATAATAAATCCCAAAATAATTCTAATAAATGCCATTTCTGACAATGATAAAAGATATAATAAACCAGGTTGTAATAAATAGTAGTCAAAAGTTTTCATAGTCATCACAATCATAAATGAACATAAACCTAATAAAATTGGAGTTATATACATATCATTTAAAAATTCAAGTTCTTCAAAGTGAATATAATTCCCTTTGAATTTATGTAGTATTAATTCACAACCTAGAATAATAATAACCACATATAAAATAGATATATCAAAAAGTTGGATTAATATATAGATAAGTATTCCAATACTACTCGATTGTAAAGTAGTGCTCGAGTTCGAAAAGCTAGCACAAAATAGCCCACCTGTAAAAAACAGACACATTTTTATTGCAATTTGTATACTAGTATAGTTTATCACAACAGTATTAAATGAGAGGTTTGTTGCAGTCATAGCAACCACTCCTAAAAGAACAGCGAAAGTGAAAATTAGTTGCGATTGAGATAAAGCTTTCATTAAACGCTTTTTTATCATCAAATTTTCAAACATTTCCATTAACTTTGATATTGCTCCATACAACTTTCAATAACATCTTTAGGATAAGCAATGCAATCATCTAGATTTACTTCAAAACTTACTACTCCCGCAAAACGTTGCAAATCATCTAGTTGCTTATTAGCTGCAATAATTAAAAAATCTGCCTGTTCTATTTCTGCATATTCTAGTTTGTTTTTAATGCCATTTATACGATGTTGTTCTACTTCTATCTCTATTCCCATCTCTAAAGCTGCTTGTTCAAGAGCTTTCGCCGCCATCGGCGTGTGCGCTAACCCTGTAGGGCATGCAGTGATTGCAATTATTTTCATTTAAATCCTCCTAAATCATTATTTATAATTTTTACTACTTCGATTTCACTACTAGCATTTTTAATAGATAAAATGAATTCATTATCCATTAATAACTCTGCTATCTTTGAAAGCATTTCAAGATGTGTTTGTTCTTTTATATTCTTTGTTGATAATAAAGCAAAGATATGATGCACAGGTTCTTTATCAATAGATTCCCAATCAATTCCATGATCTAAACGAATATACATAATAGTTGGTTTCACTACATAAACACTATTGACATGTGGAATTGCAATTCCTTTTGTCATCCCTGTAGAACCTTGCTCTTCACGATCAATTAAACCTCGCATTACTTGATGTTCATTCGTAATCATTTGTTGTTTTTCTAAATACACAACTAATCTATTAAAAACATCAAATTTGTTCTTCACCCTATCTTTAATAAAATAACTTCGTATATTCATATATGTGTCGTACAATACACTTGTATCGCACTACTCCTTTCTGTTTATATTGTTGTGATAAACTATATTTATAACACTAGTAGCTAATAAGATATAATCTTATGAAAGAAAAGAGGAAACTACTATGCCACAGTATTATGATGATGAATTTAAAAATAATATTGTATGTCTTCATTTAGAAGAGGGACGAATGATTAAGAGTATTGTCGAGGAATACGGAGCCTCCAAAGCCAGTAAACCACCAAGCGCAAACAGACTTAGAATCTATGAAAGAAATGCTACGTATAAGAAAAGAATTGGAAGAAGTAAAAAAAGAAAATCTATTCTTAAAAAAAGCGGTGGCATTCTTTGCGAAGGAAATCGATTAGCGGGTTATCAATTTATACAAAAATATTATGAGCTATTTGGTGTTTGATGGCTACTACGTCGATTACATATATATCCAAATGTTTACTACAATTTCGTAAGAAATAAAAAGGCGAAGTACCAAAAGGGAGAACCACACAAGATGTTTGACAATCTACTACAACAAGACTTTACAGCTACGAAAGTAAATCAAAAATGGTGTACTGATTTTACATATTTATTATTGACAGATGGTGGTTTCAGATATAATTGTTCGGTGCTTGATCTTCACGATCGAAGTATTTTGGCTAGTATTACTGACAAAAATATTACCAGTGATCATGGGATACGGACAGTGCAGAAGACACATGCATCCCAGTCCAAAATAAGTGCTGATTTAATCTTGAACAGTGATCAAGGGAGTCAATATACCCCCAAAAGTTTTACGCAGTTTTGTCAATCAGTTGGTATTACGCAAAGTATGAGTAAAGCCGGATATCCTTATGATAATGCGCCGATGAAACGCTATTATAATACGCTAAAGAATGAACAAATTCATTTGCACGATTACCATACAGAAGACGAATGGAAGGTAGCGGTTGAAAATTTTGCACACATTTAGTATAACCACGTGAGACCTCATTCTTACAATGGATATCAGACACCTTTTGAAGCACGCTATGGAATCAGAAATTATTAGGCACGAGTGTTACAAAAATGATTGACCACAACAATATGTCACCCAAATATAAAAAACTCTTTTGATAGATACAAGAGAAAACTTATTATGGGTTTCTTAGTAATATCAGTGTTATTTGTATTTTTGATAGGTATCTTTAGCAGAAAATGAATGCGTTTTCATCATTTCTTTTACCCAATATCCAGATTTTTTAATACGGCGTTTCAAATCTTGTGAAAAATCAATTTCCACAAAACCATACCGATTCTTAAAAGCGTTTACTGGAGAAAGATTATCTGTAAAAGTCCAATTCATAGCTCCTATACAATTCACGCCTTCTTCCATTGCTTTTAAAATCCAGACCAAATGTTCACTTAAAAATTCAATCCGATACTCATCTTGAATAACCTCTTGCTCATCTTTGAACTGTTCCTCATTAGATACGCCCATTCCCATTTCAGTAATAATACATTCTGCATCCCCATAGTTCTTCTTAAAATCCATCAATAAATCATACATTCCCTTTGGATGGATTTCCCAACCTCTAGAAATATTCATTTTAATTCCTCTAGGTGTATCATAATCATAATAATATTCGGGATTAAATCCTCTTTCTGGATTCCATGCATATTGTCTTTGTTTTACTCGTAGAGGTTGATAATAATTCAATCCACAATAAATAAGCGTATTCTCTTTAATGATATCAAAATCTTCTTCCTCACTCTCAAACATACAATCATGTTTTTGTAATAAATCAAGATAATCTTTGGAAAATGCTCCTCCAACTAAGGGATCTGTATATTGTTTAAAATTAAACAAATCGCAAACTCGTGCTGCATGTACATCTTTTCCATTATTTGGATTCTTTGGATATACCGGTGCATAATTTAGTACACTGCCGAATTTACCCTGATATCCTTTTTCTTTAAAATATTTTACTAACAATGAAGTCGCTAGTACTCTATTATAATTCATTTGAATCGACATCTTAGCATCTTCAATGTAAGGCCACAAATTCCCATACATAAAACTTTCACTAGGAATCGCTGCAGGCTCATTAATACACATCCAATGCTTTACTTTATCGTGAAAACAATCCATTACTTTTTTACTATACCCAACGAATAAATTCATGATTTCTCGATTATCCCAGTAACCATATTTATGTATTAAATACTCAGGCAATTCCCAATGCTCTAGACAAATCATCGGTTCAATTCCATGTTCGATCATACAATCGATTACTCTTGTATAAAACTCGAGACCTGCAGGATCAATTTCATTCGTCTCATAATTGCAAATAAACCTTGACCAATCAATAGAAGTACGATAAATTGTAATTCCAATTTCTTTCATTAACTTGATATCTTCTTCGTATCTATGATAAAAATCGGTTGCTACTTTTGGACCAATGTTGTTGTGCCATCTCTCTGGAGCCACTTTATACATCATGTCTACAAAATGTGTTTGATCTTCTTTTTTTCCAGCCCAACCCTCTGTTTGCCAAGCTGATGACGAGCTTCCAAATTCAAAATTTGGAGGTAATTTATAGGTTTTATTCATTTTATATTCGTGAGACATCTTGATGTCTACTTCTCCTTTCAATATTTCTTAATTTTGTATTCATTATGTTTTAATCTAATCCTTCTACTTCCTCTTCTTGAGATATTGCTGTTTTATCCATTACTCTAACAAAAGGAATAAACATTATAACCCCAACTGTTAAACAAATAAGTTGAACAAGTGCTCCCATAATTGAATTTGTTGTTAAAAACCCCGAAATTAATGGTGGAACAGTCCAAGGAATATCGACACCTGTTGGAGGTGGACAAATTCCTGTAGACATAAACATATAAGTAATAATCGCAAATACTGGTCGAACCAATACCCAAGGAATAAATAAAGCAAAATTCATAACTACTGGTGTTGCAAATACGGTTGGCTCTGATACACCAAATACAGTAGGCAATGTCATCAACTTACCAACTTTCCGATAGCGTTTACTTCTCGTTGCTATAATAATCGCAATTGCCAAAGAAATAAATCCACTTTGTACAAAAACTCCTCTAAACGACTCAGTGATAATATATGGAAGATCTGTCCCTTGCGTAAATGCAGCTAAATTTTCCATATTTGCTGCCACTAAAATTGGATTAATTACTGGATTAATAATTTGATCTCCATGTAATCCAAAAAACCAAAATACTTGAGCTAACCCTTGAGTAAATACAATTGCTGACAAACTTGTCCCAATTGCCGTTAATGGTTGCTGAATCACGCTACTAATCATTTGGTGAATATTCTCATATGATGTTAAAGTAAATCCATATTGTACTATACTAGCAAAAACTAAAGTAATTACAATAGGAATTAAAGACTCAAAAGATGCTGATACCATTTCTGGAACATTATCTGGTAATTTTATCTTAAAATTTGACTTCATGAACTTGCAACAAATAATTGCTACAATATAACTAAATATTAATGCAACAAACATTCCTTGTGCTCCCATAAATTGGGTTGGGATTGCTGCTACAACTGTTTCACCAGAGACAACTCCTGTTGGTGATATTATGAAAAATGCAGCTAGTGTAGTTAATCCAACATATACATTATTACATCTCTCATCTTCTTGACTCGAATAGTTGTATCCAACTAAAAATGCTAAAAATAAAGCAATTAAATTGAATGTGGCCGTTATAAGTGGACTGAATATTGCGTAAGCAACTGTTAAAATTTCACTTGGAATAACTTCATTAAGATATGGAAAGCTTAGAATAATCAATACAAATGAACCAGCCATGATTAGCGGGATAATTGGCATCATTGACATTCTAACTATTTGTAAAAATCGAATGCGATTTATTTTTTCTCCTATCGGAAGTAACTTTCTCTCTAAAAATAAACTAAATTTCTCCATGATTTTCTCCTTTTTTTATTCTATTAATAATCCATCAATTCTGATTCAATAATCAAGCACAAAAAATGATAAATTTTAATATGATCTTCTTGAACTTCATATGTTTCCTCTTTTGGCGAATATATACAGTATTTCGCTAATTTGGATAACTTCGATGTTTTATTCTTTCCTGTCATCCCTATAGTTATTAATCCTATTTTATTGGCTACCTCCATTGCCACATTTACATTTTCAGAATTCCCCGATGTAGATAATCCTATAAATATATCTCCTTCTTTCCCATAACCTAGCACTTGTTGCGCATATACTTCATCTGCACCCAAATCATTGGAAATAGCACTTATAAGAGCTTGATGGGCATTCAACGAAATTGTTGCTATTCCTAATTGTAAATTTTCAAATATCTCGTCTTTCTTATTTACCGGTCTCTTTAACGCAAATCCTTTCATAAGTTCTCCTACAATATGATCCGCAGCAGCACAGCTTCCTCCATTTCCGCACACTAATATTTTATTACCATTTTGTATTTGTGAACATATTACTGTAGAAACTTCAAATAACGTATCCACAAGAACTTGTAAATACTTATTTTCCTTAATGAACTGTTCTTTTATTTTCAAAGTTCGCTTTTTCATATATAATCCTCATAATATCCGTTAGAGGCAACTGATAAAGCAGCAAAATCTCCAATTTTCTCTTTCAAAATACTAGGTACCACTTCGCAATGTGTTCTAGACTTTAACAACGCTTCAGTTTCGATAACCTTTTGGACAATAGGATGCATAAATTTTGAATTGCGCTCGTATATACTCCCAACAATAATTTTTTCCGGATTAAGCAAATCTATTAAACCGGATAATACACTACCCAACGCTTTTGAACTTTCTTCATAAACAGCACTGGCAAATTCCTCCTGATGAACTAATTTAGCAATTCCTTTTGCAGTAGTATCAACTTTTCTGTCTTGTTCAATTTTTCCTGATTGTTTATATTCTTTAAGTTTTGTAGCAGCCATTTGTTCAATACCTCCTCCACTACAGTATCCTTCGATAGATCCTTCTTTCCCATAACCAACAGGTCCGTGATTTGTCAAACGAATGTGTCCCAATTCACCCGCCATATCTTGATTCCCTCTATATAATCTATTATTTAATATAAGCCCAGCTCCCATTCCTGTTCCAAAAGTAAGAAATATCACATTACTAGCACCTTTCCCTGCTCCATATTTCCATTCAGCTAAAGCACATGCATTCGCGTCATTACATAAATATGTTTTAATTCCTAGACTTTCTTCTATTTTTTGTACTATTTTAATATCATCCCATCCGGGTAAATTTGGAGGGGATTGGATAATTCCCAATTTCGAGTTCAAGGGACCACCACAGCTAATACCAACACTAGAAATCCCATAATTTGCGCAGTTTTCTTTTATATACGCAATTACTTCACTTATCAAATCTAATGGTTTAAAATCCATAGTTCTATATACGCCAGATTGCTTTATAATTTGTAAAGATTCTTTCTCTTCTTTTCCCAATGAAATACGAGTAGTGGTTCCACCTATATCAATTCCAATTAAATACATATAAACCCCCTTTCAATATTCAGAACGACTTATAATTTCTTCTTGAACAATTCTTGGTAATCTTACAAAGTGGGTACTAAACCCCCCAACTCGTACAATTAAATTAGGATAACGTTCTGGATGCACAAGAGCATCTTGTAATTCTTTATTGTTAACTACGCTAATCATAATTTGTGTTCCGCCTTCTTTAAAAAAGGTTTTCACTATCTCACTCATATTTTCTGTATGCTTTCGTAATAAATCTTTATTTAATTTCAAATTAAATACAGCTCCCGCAATATTTGTTAAATCAACTGAACTTACACTTTTTAGAGCAGCTAATAAACTAGATTTTTCTGCTCCTGCTTGGGGACTTAAAGCATTGGATAATGGTTCTTTCTCTTTTCTCCCATCAAAACTGGCAGCAGTTAAATATCCTAAATGTGAATTTGCATCATTATTAATCACTACAATAGAATATGTACCTAATCCATATTTTTTCCCGCTTTGTTTCGCTATTTCTGCTATATTTTGATGAAAAGAACTTACAAAAGCATCAATTTGCTCATTGCCATTCCCATACTTGACTACATTTTTACATTTTTCATATATATCCTCATATCCATTAAAATTTGACTTCAATATTTTTTTTACTTGTTCTAAAGAGACTATCTCATCTTCATACACAAGTTTCTTAATTGTATACAAACTATCGCAAGTATTTATATTTCCATAAGTTTCTAATGTCCCTGATATTCCTTGTATGCTCCCATCAAGAAGTGATTTGCTGTTCGTTAAACAACAATCATATAAAATAGAATTATAAATATAAGCGCACCGATTACTCATATAATCATAAACAAACTTTGCGTGTCTTGCATTCACGTTTACCTGCTCTTTAACCATATTTAAATATCCGTTATAGAAAGAATGAAAACTTGTATGGGGCATTGAAACATAATCAACCAATTTTTGATTACTTAACATACACTTCCCATCATTTAAATAACTCTCTAATAATTTGGATAAATTTATAATCTCGTTAGGCGAACCAATCGTTTTATGATTAATAATATATTCACCACAGCCAAACGGAACATAATCTAATGCTGTTTCTTCATCCACTTCTAGAGTCTTCATCACTTGCCAAATAATCTCATCATCATTATAAAGTAGTGGATATGTACATCCATCAGCAATACATTTCATAGCCATTTCCCACACATCTTTATTTGTATCATTACAATATCGTAAAGTAAGTTGAGGTTCTATAAAGTGATTTTTCTTAATACACATCATCGTTATAAGCGCTATCTTATCGCAAGCAGAATCACGACAAATATCTTTACCACCAATAATAATTCGCCCATTCGTAATAGTATTTCGCTCTTGAATAACTTTAAAATATTCTTCTATATCTTGATAAGAAGAATCTACTTCGTCCGCAAATTTTCTTAATATTATATCTAATCTGCCATAATTTCTAACCTCAGAAAATCCAATATATATCCACATTAATTGGAGTGCTTGCCGAATATTTTTTGGAGGATCATGAAGAATTGTTTCTAGACTCTGATATAGTTCTAATAAATTCTCATTATTTTCATCTATCTTATTTTTTATGTCTTGCATATACAATTCGATTGTCTCTTGTATTACTAAAATTGCTCTTTTTGCAGCCTTCAGCATACTCGTTTTCTTGCGCAAAAGCATTTGATCAATTTCAAATAATAACCCATCCAACCCAACATCAACTAATTTTTTAAAATCAACATATGCTCCTCCAAGTCTATATAAAGGATAGCTAATACCATAATCTTGCATATAGTTTTGATTCCTCAATGTCAAACCAAATTCATCTGTTGATAATTTACGTATTTTTGCTAAATCATTTTTATTTTTCCAATATCGATAACAATCTTTCACTGCATCCTGTTCTGACAATGTTAAACTTTTATTCGATAAAAGAGCCTCAAATTTCTCTTCTCTTGCATAATACATAAAACCACTTTGACGAGATCCAAATCCTACAATTGCTTGAGGGAAAAGAGAGATGTAGTACTTATTTGATACATCTTGTCTATTCATTTGTTGCATCAATCGAGTACATTCAACTTCTCTTCTATACTTATCATTAGCAAACCTCTTGTAAGTATACGTGAATTCTAATAAATAATTTAAAGTAATATTCATATAGTTACCCAATAAGCTTTTGTACATTTGCTAAAACTTTTTTTCCATCAACCATACCATATGCAGCCATATCTATTATTTCAACCGGGCAAGAAACATTTTCTTTTAAAGTGTTTTCTTGATAACGAACCTGAGGACCAAGCAAAATAATATCAGCATCTTCATAAATCGCTTTTAAACTAGTTATTGAGTGTGCTGTGATTTCACATTGATACCCTATTTTATCTGCTTCCTCTTTCATTTTTTTTACCAATAAACCTGTCGTCATTCCCATAGAACACAACAGAACAATCTTTTTCATAATCATTCTCCTTTCTTTTCTAATTTTTTATTAAAAGTATATTGAAAATCCCTATTTCATCAATATGCTTCGTACAATTAAAATTATAATTGAGATATAAAAAAAATTAATGCACATATTGTCCACTTTGTAATAGACAATCATTCAAATGTAGTGAATATATCGTACAATACCTCATATTTAGGATTCTTTATAAATTTATTAAATAAATGTGGTTCAAGTACAAAATTAGCCAAGATATCTGTGATTTTTTGCAAATCGCTTGGATTGTCTCTACTTGGAGATAGTAAAAAGATGAATTTCACTTTTTTATTTCCCCAATTCATTGCTTTATTCAAACACAAAACAGCAAAAAAATTTTTGTCAGTACACGTTCTTATTGGATGAGGAAATGCACAGTAATTGCCATGTGCTGTCGATGATAATACCTCACGTTCCATTATATTTATTTTTAATTCTTCAGGAATATTGATATATTGGCTAAGATGATTAATAATAAAATCAATTGCCTCTTCTTCATCACGCATTGTATCTGCAATCATAAAATAATCTTTACATAAGTAAGAATGTAAAATAAAAGAATTAGGAAGAATATCTTCAAAAAATATATTTGATAATTTCTTGTCAGTAATTTCATTTAAAAAGTCTGTAATATATATTAATGGAAGTTTTGTATTAATTTTTTTATCTACAGTTGAGATGATACAATCATAATATTTTTGACTATGTTTGGAAATATTATGGTATTGAACCGTTTCAATTTTATCGATATATTTTCCATATTGCTGTCGTAACTTATATATCAATATTCTTGAGCTGCATACCCCTAATCCACATACTACCAAAATTTTTTTGGGCTTGCGAATTGATTGTACATGATCCAATGCGAGAGAGAAGTACATTGCCAAAAAACTAACTTCTATATCATCTAAATGATATTTATACGATTCGCCAATGACCTCTTTGGCAATTAATCCCATTTCAAATGAAGTCGTTTGACGTATTTTAACTTCATCTAATAATGGGTTATTAGATTTAATGCCATACTTAAGTCGAACGAACATTGGTTCAAAATGCATAACTAGATAATTGAAAACTTCTTGATCAGAAGTCAAATCAATACCCATTTGTATATGTATCTCTTTAAATATTAGCTTTAATATGACTTCAATATCTTGTGATATTAAGTGTTGTTCATTGACATTGTTTAAAGTTCTTTTGCCCAATAACTGTATTGCAATATACATGATTTCATCATTACTTACATTGATAGAATATTTTTTCTTAATTTCACCAAATATTTCCTTGGCTATTTTATATTCTTCTTTATTTGATATATTTTTCTTTTCAATTTTATCAAAAAATATTCCATGATTCATTTTAATTCTATATACCGAAACCAAAATATGTCTTTCCAAATGTTCACGACTTAACTCTGACATATAAATATTATATTTGCGCAATATATTTACCACAATTTTACCAATATTTCTTATATCTTCTATTTGATTATTTATAAAATTGGATTTTTGTAAAGGATTCTCAGCTAAAACTAAATATTTTGACATACAAAACCGCATGTTCATCTCATCTCCTAATAGTCTTATTCCTTTAGATGGTTTTTTTACTATTTGAAGATCATACCTTTTTAAAGTGTGTTTTATACTTTTCAAATGCATTGAAATAGTAGCATCACTCACATAAAAATAATCTGCAATTTTAGCAATTATTATAAAATCATCTTGCTGTAACAACAAACTAATAATCGCATTTTCTCGTGGCATATTATAAATATTTTTGGAATCATTTAAACATCGATCCAAAAAAAATTGGAATTTTTCTTTATCAGAAATTTTGATTTTATGGCCTGTTCCTTGCTTCGTAAGAATTTGGAAACCAAATGTATTTAACAAATCATTGTCATCATTATTTTTTATATCCCGAGAGAGCGTTTTCGTGCTCACACCTAAGGCATTAGATAATTCAATCAAAGGAATATAATTCTTAGAGTTATTTAACTTCAAAACAATTTGTATAAAACGTTTTTCTAAAACCATAGTAATTTCCTCCGAGAAGTTTATAACCATATAGTATCATGCTTAATATATAATTTATGTTTTAAGAATTGTCCACTATAAATAAGACTTTTCTTATTTTGAAAACAACAAATCAAATGAAAAAATTTGCTTAATTGAACGAAAGTTTCCTATTTTTTAGATAGAGTCCATATAATTGTGTAAAAGAAAAAAAGTCATAGAAGACTCTGTATGATGTTAGTAATAAACAAACACATAAGGAGCATTCTATGACTCAACTAAATTTTACTTTAGAAACAACAGATATTCAATCCATTATTGACAATAGTGGTGCAAATGAGGTCGCGAAACAAATGTTGACTGTTCTTTTTAACCAATTAATGGAAAAACAAAGAGATGA
>JBKEBQ010000049.1:0-8591 GCA_047973225.1 Breznakia sp.
CAATCATAACTTTATTAGCTATTTGTATAAAAAAGATTCACCTACAAAGTCTTCTATAAAATGAAACTTACTTTTGAATTTGAGCAAAAACATGCATGCATTCAAAAGTTTTTGACATTCCTCTTGCATACATGGCTAATACTTTACACTCAATATCAGATATGGTGTTAGAATACAAATAGTACAAGACGAAATGAGAAAATCCAAAATAAATAATACGTGATACAATGGACGTATCAACAAAGGAGGATCTCATTATGCAAAACAACACGACAAACAGTTTAAACTGGATGCAGTACAGTATTACCAAACGCACAGTGGTCTCGGTGTTAAGGGATGTGCAAATAACCTTGGTGTGGGCTACAGCACCCTCTCTAAATGGTTGACGGAACATCGCAAATCCGGTGATATTAGCGTTCGTGGTTCTGGTAATTATGCTTCCGATGAAGAAAAAGAAATTGCACAAAAAAAGCCTTTAAATAAAGGCTTTTCTTTGATTTGATAGTAAATCGAACTATCTCTTAGAGAATTGTGGTGCACGACGCGCTGCTTTAAGTCCGTATTTCTTACGTTCTTTCATACGTGGATCGCGAGTCAAGAATCCTGCAGCTTTTAATACTGCACGATAATCTACACTAGCTTCTAATAATGCTCTCGATACTCCATGACGCATAGCTCCCGCTTGTCCAGTGTACCCACCACCTTTTACATTGATCTTAATATCAAATTGACCTAATGTATTTGTTGTTTCAAGTGGTGACCTTACAACCATTCTTAAAGTTTCGTATGGTAAGTATTCATCTAATGTTTGTCCATTAACTGAAATTTCACCTTTACCCGGAGTCATAAACACACGAGCAACTGAACTTTTTCTACGACCAGTTCCAATATATTGTACTGTTTTCTTTGTTGCCATATCTACTCCTCCTAACCTTTAAGTTCCATGACTACTGGTTTTTGTGCAGCGTGTGGATGTGCGCTTCCAGTATATATAAATAAATGACCACGTTGTACATCTCCAAGTTTCGTATGAGGCAACATACCGTGAATTGCTTTCTCAACCCATTCCACTGTATATCTCTCTTTCATAACTTTTGCACTACGTGTTCTTAATCCACCTGGATACATAGAGTGAGAATAATATTTTTTATCCTCCATCTTATTTCCAGTCATAACAATTCCGTTTGCGTTAATCACAATAACGAAATCTCCACAATCAACGTTTGGTGTAAATGTAGGTTTATGCTTCCCACGTAATACAGCCGCTACTTCTGTAGCTAAACGTCCCATTGTCTTTCCCGATCCATCTACTACGTACCAAGTACGTGTAACTTCAGCAGGCTTAATAAATGTTGTTTGGCGCATTTTTTTATTTCCTTTCATTGTAGTTTTCCGGGGCTACAATGGCATGGTGCCATACTCTATAATAAAGCAAAAAAAGTTGAATAGCAACCTTTTTCTACATTATTGATACCTGTTTAATCCAATACATCAAAATTAACAAGTGGAATCTTTTCAACTCTTTCTAATCCCAAAGATGCAATCATTTGTTTTGCTTGATCATAATAGTAATTGCGTTCTAATGCAAAGTTATGGTGTGCATCAACACCAATGATCACCTTATTACCTACCTTTGAAGCAACCTTCCAAAACTCAGGATGTGGATACTGTGTGACATGATGACGATCATCGTGTTCCGCACCAGCCAAATTATACTCTAATGGTATATTCATCTCCTTACACGCTATACACAATTCTTCTGATATTTGTCTTGCATAATCATCAAAATGGCTACGCCCACGCATAAATAAATCTGGATGAGCCATATAAGAATATAATCCTGTCTTAAGTGCTTCAATCGCATCATCCTTATATTTTTTTAAATTATCATTATCTTGACATGCATATCCATAATAGCTGCCATATTCGTCGCTTCCATCAAAATGATTCCCGAGAATTATATAATCTAATTTTTTTTCTTTTATCACTGCCTTTAACCAGTCCATGTATTTAGGAAAATATTCTACTTCTAATCCAATTAAAATATGAATATCTTCTGCATATTTTTCCTTTAATTTCAAAATGCTACGATGATAATCATCAAAATCATCAAGGTTCATACGAATATGGGAAACATAAGGGCTTTCATACTTCCATGGTGCATGGTCACTAAAGCCTAATTCTGTGTATCCGCCTTTGATTGCACTGACAACATATTCTTCATCACTACCCACCGCATGTTTACAGCGGGTTGTATGCGTGTGATAATTTGTTTTCATAAAACACCTCTTTTTACTGTCTCATTATAGCATATTTAAACGACACTGTTTCTGTGCACACTTGCTTTAAAAGTACGATAAATACTACCAACTACATATATGCATCATTTCTACCCACATAAAAAACGCTAGTCTTTATCATCTCGTGTTTTCTTATATGTTACAGACGTTAGATATAACCCTTGTGGATCTGCCTTATACTGGCAGGCATGTTTGTTTTTCGCAAGCAACATTGTTTTCACTTCGTCTACTTTCAGTTTATTTTTTCCCACCATAATCAGCGTTTGCACAATCATTCTCACCATATACCGTAAAAAACTATTGCCTTCTAAAATGAAGTGGGTACATTGGTTTGTTTGTTGTATATCAAGTCTAGTAATATGCCGAATACGATCTTTCCGATCATCAATTTTAGCAGATGTAAAACTTGTAAAATCATGCTCTCCAATAAAAAAACAAGCTGCTTCGCGCATTTTATCTACATCTAGTTTAGCCCGCTCAAATGCCATATAGGAACGTAAAAAAGGATTGTCAACATCACTACTAAGATAAAAATCATAACGTTTCGCACATGCATCAAAGCGCGCATGAAAATGTGCATCAACAAGCTCTACGTGTTGCACACGAATATCGCAAGACAATTGTACATTTAAGGCAGTACGCATACTGGCTGCCTCCAAATGCAAAGGAGAATCAAAATGAAAAACCTGTCCTTTTGCATGTACTCTTGCATCTGTTCGTCCGCTACCCACAATACGCACTTCTCTATGATGTATGCGGTAAAGAGCCTCTTCAATTTTTTCTTCAATACTGTTTCCTTTTCGTTGCGTCTGCCATCCATGATAATTACTACCATCATACGCTAGGGTTACTTTGTATCTCATAACAGTGCTATTCCCATCATCATCACCGTAAGAATGACACATACGATAAAACATAGGATGTCGTGTACTTTCAGGTGAAGTTGTTTATAACGTGTACGTGGCGCATCAGGATTATATCCACGAGCTTCCATTGCATATGCCAAATCTTCAGCTTTTTGTAATGCCGATATAAACAAAGGAACAATCAAGGATGACATGCCTCTGACTTTTTCTATAAATGATCCTTGATTGAAATCTACACCACGACTCGCTTGCGCTTTCATAATTCTTTGCGTCTCTTCCAACAATGTTGGGATAAATCGTAACGCAATGGATATCATCATGGCGATAATATGCGCAGGCACACCAAAACGCTTAAAAGGAGTTAGGATGTCCTCAATCCCCAATGTTAAATCTAACGGTTTTGTGGAAGCTGTAAGAATGGTTGTAATACTGATCATTAGTGCCAATCGTACAACAATATATAATGTTTGAAAAATGGCTTGATCATACACAACAAATCCTCCTAAAGAAAATAATTTGTTGCCACTTCGCAAAGCAAAACAATTGATCACAAGTAAAAAAATCAGCATGAACATCATCGGCTTCATCGTCTTTAAGATATATGTTATGTTTAAATTTGATAAGTGTATACATAGCAAAATAAAACTTGCTAAAATAGCATAGCCAATCCAACCTACAGGGAAGAAAATAGCAAACATAAGTAAGAAAACGCTTAAAATTTTAATCCTAGGGTCAATACTGTGAACGAAAGAATTCAGTGGAATATATCTTCCCAATGCAATATTATTCATGAGACAATACCTCTAGTGCATCTTGAATAATATCTTCGATATGATAGCTGTTTGCTTGAATATCAATTCCTTTTTCTATAAATGCATATTTTAACTGCATTGCTTTTGGCAATGTAATGTGCAAGCGATCTAGTACTTTTTTATTTTGAAAAAAATGCAATGTTTCATCTTCCAATAATACCTTTCCGTCTTCCAAAACAACAACATAATCGCAATACTTATACAC
This sequence comes from Breznakia sp., assembly GCA_047973225.1. Lineage (GTDB taxonomy): Bacteria > Bacillota_I > Bacilli_A > Erysipelotrichales > Erysipelotrichaceae > JBKEBQ01. The sequence continues at coordinate 4,184 of JBKEBQ010000049.1, forward strand.
ATGTTCCATATCGTGTGTAACCATAATGATGGTTTTGTTTTCTTCTCTTTGCAGCTTGATAAACAACTCCATCATTTCTTTAGCTCCTTGTGGATCCAGTCCTGCTGTAGGCTCATCTAAAACTAAAATATCTGGATCCAAAGCCAAAATACCGGCAATTGCAACACGTCGCTTTTGCCCACCTGAAAGTTCAAAAGGACTTTTACCAAGATAGCTTTCATCAAGTCCCACCTGTAACAATGCTCGCTTTGCAAGTTGTAATGCCGCTTCTTCACTTACACCAAAATTTTTTGGCCCGAAAGCAACATCTTTTACCACACTTTCTTCAAATAATTGGTATTCTGGAAACTGAAAAACCAATCCTACTTTTTTTCGTAATTGTTTCAGGTCCTTTACCTTTTTGTCATTACCAATACGATAGTCGTCAACAATAACGGTTCCACTACTCGCAAGCAGCAATGCATTTAAATGCTGCACCAAGGTAGTTTTCCCACTTCCCGTATGCCCAATGATAGCTGTGAAACGGTGTTTCTTTATTTCAATACTAACATCTTTTAAGGCGGGGTATGCAATGGCGGATGCTGCATCATACAAGTGACTCACTTTTTGAAATTTAATTGACATAAAGCATCCACCATCCCTTCAATTGTTGTTTGTTGCATGATGGAAATTCCATGCTTTTTCAATACATAATTTACTTGATACACGAAAGGAACTTCCAATTGTAAACTTAGCAGTTGTTGTCGATCTTTCAATATCTCTTCTGGTGTTCCATCCATTTTCACTTCACCCTTGTCTAAAACAATCACATGATCGCTCTTCAATACTTCTTCCATATCATGTGTGATAGAAATAATCGTCACACCATTTTTTTTATTTAATTCACTCACCAAATCATTGATTTCTTTTTTCCCTTGGGGATCTAGCATACTAGTTGCCTCGTCTAAGATAATCACATCCAAACCAAGAGCCAAAATACCAGCAATCGCGACACGTTGTTTTTGACCACCGGACAAGCGTGTTGGCTCTTTATCTAAATACTCTAACATGCCCACTCGCTTTGCATAACAATGAATGATATCCGCCATTTTATCCGTATTCACTTGTTTGTTTTCTAGTCCAAAAGCAATATCATCTGCTACAGTTGAACCAATAAATTGATTATCAGGATTTTGAAAAACAACTCCAATATGATTACGAATAGCATATACATTTTTTTCATTTACTTGCATCCCCGCAACTTGTATATTGCCACTTTCCGCTTCTATCAAGCCAATCAATAATTTTGCAATCGTACTCTTCCCACTGCCATTGTGTCCAATAATACTTGTGTAACTTCCTCTTTTGACATTAAAAGATATATCTCTTAATGTAGATATATTTTCTGTATATGAAAAATTTAAATCTTCTACTTTTATAATTTCCACAGGCACTACCTCAAAGTGTTTCTATTATACTATTTTTATCCCATTTTACGCAACTTAAAAAAGTGTCCTAAAACACGGGAGTGTAAAATAAACTGCGTAAGTAGAGAGCGTACGGCTCTACCTACATGGTTTTTAAGTTGTGTATGATAAAATAAATGAAAGAGGTAAAGATAATGACAAAAATAAAGAGAGACCCAAAAGCAGTAGCACTAGCACAACAAATTATTAAAGAATATAATCCTAAAAATGTACAAGACATGAATGGCGCTTTAAAAAATCTATTTGGACCGATGTTTGAAACGATGTTGCAAGGCGAGATGGAACATCATTTAGGTTAGGAATCAAACAACAAGGATTTTAAAGAAAATGAAAATCGCCGAAATGGTTATGGTAGAAAATCTTTACGCACCACCCAAGGGAATGTAGAAATTAAAGTACCACGAGATCGTGATGCAAGTTTTGAACCAATACTCGTGGAGAAAAGAGAAAAAGATGTGTCAGATATTGAGCGCAAAGTATTAGCCATGTATGCAAGAGGAATGTCACAAAGAGATATCTCAGAGTGGTTGAACTGAACGACAAATGGAATGATGGACATATCAGGGATTGGTCAATGGTTATGAATCAGCTTCTCATCAGTCCTAAATTTGAAAAAAGCGTGCATCAGTTCATCAATGCGGATTAATTACTTACACACTTTTCTTGACAAACCCGATTGCTCACTCTATTTCTTTTCACAATTCTAACTAAAATAATTTTTATGTTTAATTAATTTAAATGATTATTAAATGATTACTTTTGTTTCTTGAAAAAATTGTGAGTTTTTATAACTTACAAACCATTCGTCTTTCCCATTTAACAAATCACTAAATTTTCTTAGAAGAACTCTTGCTTGTATTCTTAAAGTTCTTTCGATTTCTTTTGATATGATTTCCTCTTTTGGTATACCTTTTCTGTCTACATCTTCAGCATTGACATTAATATAGTTGCTAATTAGATATGTTTTATCACTTTTTTTATTAAAATAATACACCCAAGCAGTATCAAAATCATAAGTGAAAAAAACAGAAAATTTATCTCCTTTTAATTCAATAACATTATTACTTATATTCACTATATCTAAATCAAATCTGTTGGATAACTCACCAAATAATTGATGAGATAGTTCAATAAAACTTTTTCCGTTAAAATTCATATTCATATTAATTGTCTCCTCATATTATTTTACAAACGATTATATAAAAAAATCGTAAACATAGCCCGCGTCCTCTAGAACATTTAACTCTCTCCCATATCCTGTTAAATGGCGGACACCATCTGCATCAAACCCATATCTTCATGATCGATATAATATTGCAAGTTATGATATACTTGGGTTTGTATTTCATACGTTATAACTTTGGGATTTGGATCATAGGGCTTTGATTGATCAAGCAGCTGTTTTTGCCTGTTTTCTGTTTTAGAAAGTGGATAAACTAAGTAACTTTTTATTTCATTATACGACATTTAGTAGTGCAAATCACCTGCATTTTATTAAAAACCATCGCAATTCGATTTATATTATTTCTTATTCTTCTTATTTCTCTTAGCACGATAAGCAATCTTGAGTGAATGGCATACACTTCTAGTGTTTCTATAGTGCTGAATCGGGGGCTGGGGTGCAGGGGCAGAGTCCGCTCAGCTTAAAATTTGCAAATGAAAAAAAGCATCTTAACTGGAATCTAACTCTCCTGAGCAGATGCTTTTTGATTACCAAAAAAATGTGATAATCTTAATTTGTTTTTTGTGGATAAAATTCAAATCCTATCCAATTGTGCTCATCAATGATATCTTTAACTTTTTGAGATATATACATATCCACAAAATCTTTACTACATCTAAAAACATCATAGTTTTTACAAATATTTTCATCCAATATTATGCCTTTTGGTAAAAAAGAATATACATCATATTTCTCATTATATGTAAAATCACTTTTTTCCATATCATAGGCCTCAATAAAATTCAAAACATTCATAACCATATAATTTTCATTTACCTTATTTGTAACAACATCTATTAATTTGATTGGTAAATACTGGATGCCACTAATTTTATTACTATTAAATACTTCCATTACTTTTTTATGTATGATTGGCCACCTAACAATATTCAAAAGATATTCATTTTCTAAGTTAGAAGCTTTTGAACTGTAATAAAATTCAACTTCTGGCCAGTTTTCTATTTTAGATCCTTTTTTGTTATAAATAATATTGCTAAAAAATCCTGTTTTAACACCTGAATATTCAATGTTTTCTAAGTTAGATTTTTGAGCATATATCGTGTTGTTTTTTTCTTCTATAGCTTGGTCAATTCTCTCCATATCCCATGTTAATTTGTAAAACATTTGATCAACTCCTTATTTTCCATAATATTGAATGTTATTTAGGTAACTTATTCCAAAAAACTTTATACAGCATGTTAGGGTTTTTAATAATCGGAATTTTTACACTTTCATCAAATAAATCTAAAAACATTTCTACATTACCATTGGCTAATGCATCAGCTTTTACCATTTTATCTAAGACAAAATCGTGGTAGGCATTAGGATGTCGACCTTGATGCAGTAATAAATCTTTATTCCAGTCTGAGTCAAGGTCTAATCCATATTTTTTTGCAATATCATCGAACTGTTCAGTATAAGTTGAATTCTTATTTGAAGCATAATGATGTACTTGGTTAGGTTTTGCGTTATCTGCATTTTTTACTACATCGTCCGCCGAACCCTTTAATAAACCATGCTCAACCCCTTTTATAATATCATCTTGTGACATGAAAAGCGAGAAGAGCCCAACTGCCATACCCACTTCATCTTTACTAAGAACTGCCCGGACAACATCTGCTGCATCCCATGCCGTCTCTACCATCCAGCCTGCTGTACTACCTACAGCCATCCCAGATACGCTACCTGCCTTAGCACAACTACTCACATATTGATGAAA
>JBKEBQ010000054.1:0-12643 GCA_047973225.1 Breznakia sp.
AGTCGAGCTACAGGAATTATAAAAAGTTACTCGTGTCTATATCATCATAATATATAAAAATATTAAAATGAAAGGAGAAGTATGATTTTCGTACCTATTGTGTACGACTTAATCATACAAGAAGTTTTATGAAATATCGTAGTGGAAATGAAATTAGACAATTATTTTTAGATTATTTTGAAAGCAAAATTCATATGGTTGAACCTGGGGCATCGCTAGTTCCTCACGATGATCCAACTTTGCTGTGGATCAATTCGGGAGTGGCTGCATTAAAAAAATATTTTGATGGTAGTGTTAAACCTCAAAACAAGCGGATTGTGAATGCACAAAAATCAATTCGCACAAATGACATTGAGAACGTCGGGAAGACTGCGCGCCACCATACTTTTTTTGAAATGTTGGGAAATTTTTCGATTGGTGATTACTTTAAAAATGAAGCAATTGAGTTCGCTTGGGAGTTTTTAACAAGCCCTGAATATATTGGTTTTGAAAAAGAAAAAATGTACATCACAGTACATACAGAGGATCAAGTTGCATATAAAAAATGGTTATCTATGGGAGTGTCAAAATCTCATTTATTAAAAACAAAAGATAATTTTTGGCAACATGGAAGTGGGCCATGTGGTCCCAATACAGAATTATTTTATGACCGTGGAGTTGCTTATGATCCTGATAAATTAGGCGAAAAATTGTTTTTTGAAGAGATTGATAATGATCGTTATATTGAAGTGTGGAATGTTGTTTTTTCACAATTTGATGGTATTGAGGGACAAGATCGCTCAACTTACAAAGAGCTTCCCCAAAAAAATATTGATACAGGGATGGGATTGGAACGACTTGTTTCCATTGTTCAAAATTCCGAAACGAATTTTGATACCGATTTATTTGTGCCGATAATTAAGGCTCTAGAAACATTAAGTGAGACAACATATCTAGATTATAAAATGTCATATCGCGTAATTACTGATCATATTCGCACTGTCGTTTTTGCCTTAGCGGATGGAGCTGTTTTTTCGAATAGTGGTCGTGGATATGTATTGCGAAGAGTGTTGCGAAGAGCTGTCCGTCATGGTTTGAAAATTGGTCTACAAGATCCGTTTATGTATAAACTTGTAAGTGTTGTAAGCGAGAATATGAAAGTATTTTATCCGTATTTAATGGATAAAATTGAGTATAATCAAAAATTAATTAAAACAGAAGAAGAAATTTTTCTTAAAACCTTATATAATGGAGAACGCTTATTAAGTGAAGAACTGGCATTACTAAAAAATACCATATTTCCAGGGGATATTGCTTTCAAATTATATGATACGTATGGATTCCCTTATGAATTGACAGAAGAAATTGTTGGTGAAAGTGGTTGTATTGTTGAACGTAAAGGATTTGATGAAGCGATGGAAAAACAAAGAGATAGAGCAAGAACAGCGCGCTCATACGTATCCTCAATGGCTTCTCAATCAAAAGACTTGATGGATTTTAGTGAAGCTTTTTTGTTTGTTGGTTATCAAGAAATACAATGTGACGCAAAAATTATTGGTTTATTTAAAGATGGTAAAAGGGTTGAAAAAATCCATGGATATGGGGATATCATTTTTGATAAAAGTTGTTTTTATGCAGAAAGCGGTGGTCAAGTTTCTGATCAAGGAAGCCTTCAATTAGGAGATGCTGTCATACGCGTTGTAGATGTAAAAAAAGCTCCTCGTGGACAATTTTTACATCACGTCGAAGAGTTGGATATAGAACTCAAAGAAAATGATCAATTGCACTTACGTATTGATGAAAAAAGACGTAGTGAGATTACTCGTAATCATTCTGCAACACACCTTTTGCAATCAGCAATAAAACAAGTGGTTGGAAATCATATAGGACAAGCGGGATCTTATGTCTGTGATGAATATTTACGATTTGATTTCACGCATTTTGAGAAAGTAAGTCATCAACAATTGGATGAAATTGAACGTGTCGTGAATACATTTATTGCTGAAAAAAAGCAAGTGGAAGTGGAGTATCTGAATATAGAAGATGCTAAAAAATCTGGTGCTACGGCAATGTTTGATGAAAAATATGGAGATATTGTACGCGTCGTATCGATGGGCGATGCATCTAAAGAATTTTGTGGGGGATGTCATGTTACAAATACTTCGACAATTGGTATTTTTAAGATTCTTTCAGAAGAATCTATAGGCTCGGGTGTGCGCCGTATTGTTGCAACAAGCGGAATGTATGCATATGCAGCATTTAAAGAAAAAGAACGGTTGCTTTGGGTTGTGAATGATGTACTGCAGGTTAGAAATACGCATGATACGATCCAGAAATTGAATATAATTCAAAAAGAAATGAAAGAACTTCAAAAAGAAGTGAAACATCTACAGAGTGCAAATGTTGATAAAGAAGTAGACAAACTCATTCAAAAAGCAATCGTGTGTGATACGCATAGCATTATCATTCAAGATATTTCTAAATTGGAAGTGGGAGATATGAAAGCCTTTGCGCTTCAATTGCGTGATAAAGTTGGAAGTGGTGTGGTATTCTTATATGATGTAAGTAAAGATAAAGTAGTTTTTGTTGCGACAGCTACGCAAGATGTTGTTAAGCAAGATATTCACTGTGGCGATCTGGTGAAACAGGCAGCCATAATTTGTGCGGGAAACGGTGGAGGAAGAGCAGATCTTGCGCAAGCGGGTGGTAAAGATGTCCAAAAGGTAGATGACGCGATTCATGAAATTGCTTTAAAACTAGGAGTTTCTCTTTAAAAGTCGTAAGAAGTAGTGTACAATTACATAAACAAGGAGTGTGTTATATGAAAGATATTACAGAAACAATGTCCTTTACATCAGAAGATTTTAAACAAGACAATATCCAACATGTGCTTCGCTTAGTCAATGAAGTTTTGTTGGAGAGAGGGTATAATTCGGTCAATCAAATTGCAGGATATTTAATTTCAAATGATCCTGCATATATTTCGAGCCATAAAAATGCAAGGACAATCATTCAAGATGTTGATCGTTATGAAATTATAGAAGAGTTGGTACGTTTTTATTTGAATTCCAGAGAAGTGAGTGAATAATGGAAAAAATAGTAGGTTTAGATTTGGGAAGTGTAACCTGTGGAGTGAGTGTTAGTGACTTGATGGGGATTATCGCATCCAGTGTAAAAACGATTCGCTTTGATACAGATGATTATGATACATGCTTACACGAGGTACTTCTTATGTTGAAAGAACTACGTTCAAAAAAAGTTATTTTAGGTCTACCCAAACATATGAATGGGGATGTGGGAATTCGTGGTAATCTATCGCTTGTGTTCAAAGAAAAATTAGAGGCACATGATATTGAGGTTGTGTTGTGGGATGAACGATTAACAACGTTGTCTGCTGAAAAATTTTTAATATCGGCAGATGTATCAAGAAAAAAACGCAAAAAAGTAATTGATCAAATGGCAGCCGTTACGATTTTGCAGGATTATTTAGATAGCACTAAAAAATAGGGTTGATACCCTATTTTAATAAGGAGGAATAGTATGGATTCCAATGTAATGTTTGTGCAAGATGAAACTGGTAGCGAAGTTGAAATGAGAATTTTATTTACATTTGATAATGATGAAAAAAGTTATGTTGTATTTGAGAGGAAACATGACACGAGTGGTGAGGTATTCGCATCAATATATACAGATGAAAAAGAGCTGTTACCAATTGAAACAGATACAGAATGGCAAATGGTAGAAGAGGTAATTTCAGCTTTTCAAGAGGAGGAACATGAATAATATAAGAACAAAAATAAAATGTTTTTTTTCATCCAAACTACATATAGGTATCAGTATTTTATTCATTTTTTTTGTGTTGGCAGGATCTGTTTTTTTGTATTATGACACACAATTACGTGCTATTGATAAACGCTCTGAAGAAATTGTATATTTCTCGATTATTGAAAATGATACGGTTGATAGTGTAAGCAATCGCTTGCAAGAACAAGGGATTATTAAAGATGCTAATATGCTGAAGTTGTATGTAAAGCTACATGGATATGATCATTTGAAGGTGGGTGCATATGAGCTTCAAAAAGATTGGTCAGCTAAAAAGATTATTCAATATTTAAATGATGGTGGTAATGTTTTAAATGATCAAGTATTATTAACATTTCGCGAAGGAATCTGGGCAAAAGAAATTGCCCAATTGATTAATGAAAATACCAATGTAAGTGCAGATACCTTATTGGCTTTGTGGAATGATGAAACATTTTTAAAACAACTTATTGAAAAATATGAATTTCTTGATAAGAGTATCTTAAATAGTGAATATCCTGTCAAATTGGAAGGCTATTTATTTCCAGAAACATATTTTTTTAAAAAGGAAACAACAGCTGAAGAGGTAAGCTATGTGTTTTTAAATCAATTTCAAAAAGAGTATGAAAAAATCAAAAAGGATATTGAAGAAAGTGGTTATTCGCTCCATGAAATCATGACACTAGCGAGTATTGTTCAGTTTGAAAGTGCGAGTGTTGAGGATATGCAAAAGATTGCGGGTGTATTTTACAACCGCTTAGCGATCAATCAAAAGCTGGAAAGTAGTGTAACTGTTTGTTATGCACTTTATGATTATACCAGTTGGGAAGAATGTGAAAAGGATGTTACGATCGATTCCCCATACAATACATACATGTATGAAGGATTGCCAATTGGACCTATTTTAAACCCTGGAAAAGATGCAATTGAATCAACTTTATATCCAGATGAAAATGAGTACTATTATTTTTTAGCAGATGTTTATGGAGACGGAACAGTATATTATTCAAAGACATATGATGAACACTTGAAAAAGCAAAAGAAGTATTTAGGTTATTAAATCTAATAGAATATATCGACAAAACATGATATAATGCATAAGCAAAAAGGAGTTATTTATGGAAAATACAGAAAAAGTCTTTGTTACAAAAGCGGGATATGAAGAATTGAAAAGTGAACTTCATCAATTGGTACATGAAGAGCGAAGTCTTGTTATTACAGAATTGCAAGATGCTCGTGCACAAGGAGACTTGAGTGAAAATGCAGACTATGATGCAGCAAGAGATCACCAAGCAAGAGTGGAAGCAAGGATTGCTGAGTTGGAAGGAATGCTTACAAATGTTGAAATTATCAGTGATAAGAAAACGAAAACGAAAACTGTCGGTTTAGGCAGTAAGGTTGAGTTGCTTGATGTTGCAAGTGAAGAAACAGAGGTTTATACGATTGTTGGTTCAGTAGAAGCAGATCCATTTAATGGAAAACTGTCGAATGTTACACCATTGGCAATGGCGGTGTTAGATAAAAAAGTTGGTACTACTGTGACTGTACAAAATGTAAACAAACCATATAAAGTTAAAATTTTGAGCTTGAAATAGTGAGTAAATCTTGCTATTTTTTTATAAAATATTGTATTCACATTTTATCAAGAAAAGTTATAATATAAGAAATTAAATAAAAATAGGAGTATAGAATATGTCGAAAATATATGATGGAATTACAGATTTGATTGGAAATACGCCATTAGTTAAAATAAAAAATATGGATCAAGGAAGAGCAAAGATTTTAGCAAAATTGGAGTCGTTTAATCCTGGTGGAAGTGTAAAGGATAGAATAGCGTACAATATGATCCAAGATGGTTTACAAAGAGGCGTATTGGATCCAAAAAGCACGCTTATTGAAGCAACGAGTGGCAATACTGGAATTGGCTTAGCGATGGTGTGTGCCGCACTCCATATGCGCTTAATTATCGTTATGCCAGAATCTATGAGTATTGAACGACGTAAGTTAATCCAAGCATACGGCGCTAAGTTGATTTTAACTCCAGCAAATGAAGGTATGAAAGGTGCACTAAGCAAAGTGGAAAAACTGCAAGAAGACATTGAAAATGCATATATTCTCAAACAATTTGAAAATCCCGCTAACCCTGAAGCACACTTTCAACATACCGGCGTAGAAATTTTTGAAGATACGGATGGAAATGTTGATATTTTAGTTTCAGCAGTTGGTTCAGCTGGAACGATTAGCGGTGCCGGATTATATTTAAAACAACAAAATCCTGATATCAAAGTTGTAGCAGTGGAAGCAAAAAAATCTGCAGTATTATCTGGGAATCAGCCAGGTCCGCACAAAATTCAGGGCATCAGCGCTGGTTTTATTCCGCATAACTATGATGATCATGTTGTTGATGAAATTATCCAAGTGGATGATGATGATGCGATAAAAACGGCAAGAGCGGTTGCCAAACGTGAAGGTATTAGTGTGGGAATTAGTAGTGGTGCTGCATTGTATGCCGCCTTGCAATTATCGAAAAAAACTCACAATAAAGATAAAAACATCGTTGTTATACTTGCAGATACGGGAGAGCGCTATCTTTCTACTTCATTGTTTGATTTTGCAGAAATTGCTTAGAAATAATTAATTTATGTATATAGAATACAATGTATTATATTGTATGGAAAGGGAAACATTATGGATACTATTTTATTTGATTTAGATGGAACATTACTACCTATGGACATAACTGCGTTCAAAAAAAAATATTTTGATTTACTCATTAAATTTTTCACTTGCAAGAATTATAATGCAAATATAGTTTTGAAAGGCGTCATGGCAGGAAGTGCGCAAATGATAAAAAACAATGGTAAAAATACAAATGAAGAAGTGTTTTGGCGAACATTTGAAAGCGTAAGTGGATATAAAGGCGAAGAAATAAAACCATTATTTCTAGAGTTTTATGAACATGATTTTCAAATGGTTGAAAATACTTGTTCATCAAATCCTATCGTGGTGAAGGCCATCTCTATTTTGCGTGATAAGGGATATCGAATAATATGTGCAACCAATCCTATCTTTCCTAAAGTTGCTAGTGTTTCTAGACTTCGTTGGAGTGGCGTAGATGTAGATGCCTTTGAAGAAATTACAACATTTGAAAACTATCATTATTGTAAACCGAATTCAAAATATTTTAGTGAGGTTATGGAACGTTTCAAACTTAATCCTGATACTTGCTTGATGGTCGGAAATGATGCTCAGGAAGATATGGCAATTAAGGCATTAGGAATCCCTGTATATTTGATTAGTGACCATTTGATTTGTCGTGAGCAAGATGAAATAAAAGAAGCTGATTATGTAAGCGATGCTAATGAATTTTTAAAGTTTGTGCAAAGTCTTCCTTGTATATAATAAAAAAGAAAAGCGATTTCACTTTTCTCTTTTATTTAATTGGTTATTCTTTCATCTCAAATTTAGCATTAGAAAGCATTAATTTTATGCGGTTTTCTTGGTTGATTGTACTAGCTCCTGGATCATAATCAATGGCAACAACATTGGAGTAGGGGAAGTTGTCTTTAATTTTTCGCATCATTCCTTTCGCGACAATATGATTGGGCAGACATCCAAAAGGTTGTGTGCAGATAATATTGTTGACTCCACTGTGGATGAGTTCTAGCATTTCACTTGTCAGCAACCAACCTTCTCCCATTTTTACACCTTTAGAGATATAATCATTTGCCATATTCTTAACTTCATTAAAATTTGACATAGCCGTAAAAACACCATGTTTTTTTATAGTTGCAATCATTTTCTCTTGATTTTTTGTAATATAGCGTAATGCAATATGACCGAGTATTTTATATTTTTTGTTAATTTTGTATAAATTATAATCCATAATCATATTTTCGCAACAATAAGCGACAAAGTCCAGAAGACCGGATACGACAGGTTCAGCACCTTCACGAATTAAAAATTGTTCTAGATTGTTGTTTCCTAAAGATGAATATTTCATGTATATTTCACCAACAATACCAACTTTGATTTTTTGCTCGTAACGTTTCTCTATCCTGGAAAAATCATTTAATATCTCTTGGTACGTATGCTTTACCCTTAAGAATGAAGGGGAATGGGTTCTATCAGCAATTTTCCTTGTCCATTTTTTTGTGAGCAATGTGGTTGTTCCTTTTTTTTGCTCGTAGGGCAAACATTGATTGGATATCCACATCAACAGATCAGCGTAAATAATACCATAAATAATTTTAACAATCATTTTTGTTGTTATTTTGAAACCTGCATTAGATTCTAAACCAGCAAAATTTAGAGATATCACGGGAATATATTCCATATTATTATTTTTTAAGGCTTTTCGTAATAAATTAATATAATTACTAGCACGACATCCACCACCTGTTTGGGGCATGATGAGCGCTGTCTTATGTAAGTCGTATTGACCGTTTTTTAAGGCATCGATCATTTGTCCAACAACCAAAAGGGCAGGATAGCATGTGTCATTATGAACATTTTGAATACCTTCATGTGCGATATTTGGACTATTTGCTTTTAATAATTCAACGTTATAGCCCTCATCTATTAGAATTTCTGCAATGATCTCAAAATGGATATGCAACATACTAGGAATCAAAATTGTATGTGTTTTCCGCATTTTTCGACTAAATTCAACGTGTTCTTTTCTCATCTTTAACCTCTTCGTTGCTCCATGGCTGCCAATAAGGAGCGGATTCTAATTTTAACAGCTCCTAAATTATCGATTTCATCAATTTTAATTTGCGTATAAAGTTTATTGTTTTCTTTTAAAATATCATGGATTTCATCTGTAGTTATGGAGTCGAGACCACAACCAAAAGATACAAGTTGAACAAGTTCACAATTTTCAAGTGTGGAAATATATTTTGCAGCTTGGTATAGACGAGCATGATATGTCCATTGATTTAATACTTTTAATTTCTTAAATTCAGTACTTCTTGCAACGCTATCTTCGCTGATGACAGCAAGACCTAAGGAGGTGATTAAACGATCAATTCCGTGATTAATTTCAGGGTCAATATGATAAGGACGTCCAGCAAGACAAAGTGTAAAAATCCCTTCTTCTTCAGCATAGTCCAATGCCTTAATGGCATAATTATCAACTTCTTTTTTATATCTATCATACTCGAAATAAGCTGCAATACTCGCTTTTTTTATTTCTTTTTTAGAAATTGAAAATTTATGCTCCTTGAAGAACATATTCATTTTTTTTGTAAACTCTTTGTCATTATTTAAAATTACGTAAGGGTAATAAAATTCATTATCTTTAATGTTCATATTAGAGGCAACAACTTCAGGATAATATGCGACAACAGGGCAATTAAAACAGTTTTCACTAATCCCTTCATCGAAATTATAGGTCATCGCTGGATAAAAAATACGTTTCACACCTTTTTCTTGTAGATTTGCAATATGACCGTGTACAATTTTTGCAGGATAGCAAGCAGTATCGGAAGGAATGGTATGTTGTCCTTTATTATAAAGTGATTTCGAAGATATATCAGACAGGATGACTTGGAATCCTAAGTGGGTGAAAAAAGTATGCCAAAACGGTAAATTTTCATACATATTAAGAACCATAGGGATACCAATTTCACCACGATTGCAACTTCCTTTGATTGCGTAATAGCTTTTTAATTTATCTAGTTTAAAAGCATACACATTAGGAATGTTGAAATTATTTTCACCTCTGATTGGACGTTCACATTTATTTCCTGCAATCAATTTGTTGCCATCATTAAAATGATTGATTGTAAGACTGCAATGGTTCGTGCAAAGGTTACAATTTGATAATTGTGAAGTGTGTGTAAAAGCATCCAATTCAGCACGACTTAAAATATTACTGCTTTTCTGTTTTGCTTTCATTGCGAGTAGCGCCACACCGAAAGCTCCCATCAACCCTGAAATTTGCGGGCGAACAACATGTTTTCCCAATTCGATTTCAAAGCTTCTAAGAACGGTATCATTTAAAAATGTACCACCTTGAACGACAACGTTTTCTCCTAAATCGTTTGGATCATTGATGCGAATTACTTTGTATAAGGCATTTTTCACAACGGAAAGGGCCAATCCAGCACTTATATCTTCCACAGTTGCGCCATTTTTTTGCGCTTCCTTTACAGAAGAATTCATAAAAACAGTACATCTAGATCCCAAATTCACCGGTTTTTTTCCGACCAAACCCATTTGCGAAAATTGTCTTATATTATAGCCAAGTGATTGAGCAAAAGTTTCAATAAAACTTCCACAACCACTACTACAAGCTTCATTCAAGATAATTTCATCAATACGGTTGTCTTTAATTTTAAAACATTTCATGTCCTGACCACCAATATCAATAATAAAATCAACATTAGGTTGAAAATGTTTTGCGGCAATATAATGCGATACGGTTTCTACCTCGCCAATATCTAAGCGAAATGCTTTCTTGATTAAATCTTCACCATAACCGGTAACTCCACTCGCTTTGATCATAAGGTTTGGGTTTGTTTCATAGATATATAATAATTGTTTCTTCACCACATCAATCGGATTCCCTTTGTTGTTAGTGTAATTGGAATATAATATTTTTTTCTTTTCATCCAATAAAATAATTTTGGTTGTCGTACTGCCTGCATCAACACCCAAATATGCGTTCCCCTGATATTCTTTTAGGTTGCTTTCTTCAACTTTTGCAAGCGCATGACGTTGTTTAAATGCCAAGTACTCTTCATCATTCTCAAATAACGGGTTTAGACCTATATGCGTTATTCGTGCATTACAAGCACGTTGAAGGGCATTAAGAATTTGTGGATAGCTCATTGCTTCTTGGTTACCATTGGCATAAATCGCGGCTCCAAGAGCAACAAAGTAAGGTCCTAATTCAGGAAGGGTAGCTTGTTTTTCATCTATGTTTAATGTCTCTATAAAACGATCACGTAAGCCTTTATTAAAAGAAAGAGGACCACCTAAAAATAGTAATTTTCCCTCAATGGTACGCCCTTGTGCCAGACCCGTAATGGTTTGATCAACAACAGCTTGAAAAATGCTTGCAGCGATGTTTTCTTTTTGTGCACCTTGATTAATTAATGGTTGAACATCCGTTTTTGCGAATACACCACATCGAGATGCAATGGGATATAATTTCGTATAGTTTTGGCTAAGTGTATCCAATGTTTTTAAATCAACATCTAACAGATTGGCCATCTGGTCAATGAAAGCACCAGTTCCGCCAGCACAGGTTGAATTCATCCGTTCTTCCAAAGCACCCTTTAAGAATATTATTTTTGCATCTTCACCGCCTAATTCAATAACAACATCACTATCTGCATGGTATTTACGAACTGCTTTGGTGGTAGCAAAAACTTCTTGGACAAAAGGTAGATTTCCCATATTTGCAATTCCCAAACCAGCAGATCCTGTGATGGCAAGTTTTATAGACCCGTCTTTTATAAATGGTTTTAACGTTTCTATTTTTGCAAGCGCCATTTCACGCACCTTTGATTTATGACGCTCGTAACTTTTATATATAATTGTATCAACATCATCTAAAACAACTGCTTTGATGGTTGTAGAACCAATATCTAATCCAATTTTATATGTCATAACTCGCCCCAAACTCTTTCTTATTTTCTTTAATCTACTTTTTAATTTTAACATACATACATACTTGTTTCTAGCAAACGAATCATTTTAAAGTTAATTTATTTGTAGAAAGTTTAGTAAATCCTTAAATAAAATGAGAAAAAAAAGGAGTTGTAGTGTGTTATTAAGGAGTAAAAGGTTGTTCTAATGTAGGCAATTGTATCCAGCCTTGTAGGTGTACTATCAAATAGAAAAGATTGACAAGATTTGGGAAACGTCTTTTAAAATATGGTGATATGCTAGGCGTCTACGATGATAATTATATAGGTAGGTTTTATTCTGCTAGTGCATTTGAAGATTTAAAAAATTGTCAATAATATTATCGATTATGCAGAAAAAACTATGGTCACTATTTTAAAACAAGAAAACTCGGTAAAAAGAATATTGGAAAAATCGGCAGTTTAACATCAGGATTTTCTCAACTTTGTTTCAAAAGACACCAAAACGTGATGCAAAATGTGGATAATCAGATGTTAAAGTGCCTACAAGCCATAAATTTCATTTTTTCCCATGACATGAAGGTGGTGGCTTATATGTTGGGGAATTTGGTGTCTATAACAATACGATAGTTGAACACTTCCTTACCAACCCTTTGATGAAATAATTGTCGGCGCAGTTGCAGGCGTAGCATCCGCAGGACTTGGTCCTTGGATACTATATCAATACATGCTTTGGAATCGAGAGTATGCCTTAGATGGCACCTATTTATCCGAAGAAAACAGAACTGAAATGTTTGATTGCTATATGACGATGCTATGACAAGAATTGGCGTTTTGTGGGCAGCAGAAACAGCCTGAGATCAGGAGCTTTTTTACTAAATGCTGTAAGAGACGATAAAGTTGATATGGTAATCTCGCTAGTATCAAGTATTAGTGGGTGAAAGTATTGACAAGTTAATAAGTTAAATGCATCTAGTGTGAAAAATCTCTTGATGTTATTTAACATATTGTAAAGAAAACTATTGCAGTTCCCAAATAATTCGCAACATTTGGTATTATATTCATGAGGTCTCCTGTTTTGATGTTTAGAAAAACTATTATAATAGGACCTCCTTTATATTATCCACACTTATTTTACACTAACAACACAAATAAAACCTTGCAGAAACAAAGTTAACGTAGTATATTGATTTTAGATTTTAACAGGATATATAAAATTTATGCCAAAGAAACAAAAAACGTGACTTTCTTAAAAAAATAGGGAT
>JBKEBQ010000058.1:0-64714 GCA_047973225.1 Breznakia sp.
ATTTCGTTATTATAGGTATCTAAGAAATATGTCCGTTCATAATTAATGCTTTTATTCTTAATGACTGTCATATCTGAAACTATAAGCTCTAATGGCTTTGTTGCATTCCAGTTTACTTTAATTTTATTTGGGAATTTTATACTTTCATGACCAGGCTTCTTATATTTGTAGTGTTTAGCCCTAGAATATATTTTTTCAACTTTACAACACTTATGAACTAAGTTGTCTGAAAACTCCAACCCTATATTTTGTTTTCTTATCATTGAAATTGTTTAATATAGCTAATTAAGATATCTCTTTTAACTTGATAAATATTTTTATTATCATTTCTTTCTAATCACTTATAGTATCCAGATCTATGAATATTCATACAACTAAGTAATTCAGTAATCCTGTATTTATCAGTCAAATTATAAGCTATTTCGTATTCAGATCTTTTGTAGTAACGAATTCCTTTTTCGCACCAACTCCTTTCACCTCGTAACCCTTTTTTAATCGCTCTATCTCTATATCTTTTTTCATTAATTCAAGCCTTAATCTTTCTACCCTTTGGTCTCATTACATATCCTCCTTATTTAAAAGTATAACAAAAAAGTAGACTTGCTTTTTTTGCTTGTCTACTTCCAGTTTAGCACTTCAATATTTTTCATGTTTGCTTTTCATTTGCAAATGTATTACTACGAAATTCTTTAATCCCTACTGCTTCCTAAAATCCTTAAAATGTATAAGAATATATTCACAAAATCCAAATATAATGATAAAGCTGAATAGATTGATAATTTTTTTAACATTTTCGTATCACTCTTGTTCATCTCATAGATTTTTTTCATTTTTTGAACATCCCATGCGGTGATGCCAATAAAAATAAGTAGCCCAATCATTGAGTATAAAACATCATTTACACTCCATCCAAATACAGCTGCTAAAAATCCATAAACAATCATTCCCATCAATCCAGCAATCGCCAATGTTCCAATCTTGCTAAGATCACGTTTTGTTGTATACCCAATGACTACAAGACTTCCAAAAAATAAACACGCTAAGCCAAATGCCAAAGCAATCGTTTCACCTGTGTACACCAATCCAATAACGGAAAACGTAACCCCTGTTAAAATAGCATATACAAAAAATAAAATTTTTGCGGTAAACGTTTTTATCTTCGAAATTCTTGCCGATAGTGCAATCACCACACCAATTTGAGCAAACATCATTCCCATCCATAAAAAATTAGAAGACATCATTTGATACTGTAATTCTGAATTTAAGCTAATCCCTACCGCTACCAAAAAGGTTACAGCGATTCCTGCAAACATCCATAAAAATGAATGTATCATATGTGTACGAAGTGTTATTCCATTTTGGTTTTCTTGTCCATGTTGTTCATATATTTCCATATCTACCTCCTGTTTATTATAGTATTATAACATTATTTTATAGAGTTGCAATATCCTTACCCTTACCCTTTTTGTTATCACTGGTTTTTTTAATAAAATTATCACCATATCGTTAGGACTTTTATACATTTTTATATACTCACTACCAACAAATTTGAAATTGTTTTATATTTTTTTATTATATACTTTTAAAAAAGAACAGACAAGCGCCTATTCTGTTAAGTTTTTATATTTTTTATCCATATCTTCAAGTTCACTTTGCAGTGCCTGCATCTTTTGTTGATATTCGTCTATAGAATCTTGATATTTTTGAATGGATTGGTTGCGCTCATTGGTTATTTCCCAACGATTGTCTTGGTTCCCCATAACAGGCTCTAAGTTTTTGATTTCATGAATTTGTTCTTGCAATTCTTTTACAATCTTCTCTAAATCGGCTAACTGTTTATTACGACGCTTAATCCCTTCATATAAGTTATCCGTAAATTTACCTTTTCGTGCTTCATAAAATGCCCCTTGACGTTTGTAAAATACATCTCTTGCCGCATTAAATGCTTGCCACTGCACATCATCATTTGCTTTTCCTGAGCTTCCTGATGCTTTCCATTGTTTCATCAATTCCTTCATTGCTATGGATGTTTCTTTGATGTCTTCATTTTCACAAATGGCTTGTGCTTCTTTGATCAGCTCATCTTTTTTTGCCTTGCTTTCACCATAAAGAACTTCACGATTCTTAAAAAACTCATCTTGTGCACTGAAAAATTCTTGACGCGCACCATTAAATTCTGCCCATAGAGCATCATCCACATCTCTTCCTGCATGGCCTGCTGCCTTCCACGCTTCCATCAACTCTCGCATCTCTTTCGATGTATCTTTCCATCTTGTTGATGTTGCTGCTATTTTGGCTTTTTTTACAAGCTCCTCTTTCGTGACTTTTGCATTTCCTCGCGCTGCATCGATATTGGCAAAGTAAGCATCTTTTGCATCCAAAAGTTCCTGAAATAAGGAAGCAAAGGCACGCTCCAATGTTCCATCATATTCTTTTCCTGCATAAGGCGCTTCTTCCCACTCGTCTTTAATATCATAAAGAATACGCGTCATGTTTTTAAAATCGTCCCATGTTTTCATCTCTTCCATTTCATTTAGCAAATCTTCTTTTATCTGTTTCCCCTGCACATGATAATCAACACGTTCTTTTTGTTTATGAAAATGATGCAACAATTGTTGATATGTATCATCCACATTGCTATGTTCTTCACCTTTAATTTTTTCCCATTGTTCTTCAATTACTTCCATACACAACGATGCGATCCGTTCATCATTTTTAAGAATATTGGCTAGCTCATCAACAAAGTTCTGCTTTTTTTCCGCTTGTGTTTCCTCTGTATTCACAATCTTTTCTAATTCAACCATATGTTCCTCCAAAATTTTACTGTTATATTATAGCAAATTTCAGCCATATTTCCCATGCAATATCAATATTATCGTGTTATTTTTACGATTTCTGCAAAAATTGTTGCACAAAATACTACAAATTTGACTATAAAGCCAAAAGAATACTTGAAAACAAAAAAAAATTTAGATCTATCATAAAATAATGGTAAATTTTGCGGATACCCATTCTGGGCATACCCTTGTATATTGGTTCGAATAAATCCTTTTTGTTTTACTGTTTTTATTTTTCTATCAGTTGCAAAATATGTATGACTAGCTTTTATATTTGTTTCCACTAATTTTTCATTGGAAGGTCCTTTTTGCGTTATCGAGGTACTATAGCTAAAAGAGTATGCAAAGCAATACCTTTAATTTTTATATTCTCGCCAATAGAAAAGGACACTGCCATCGTTTCTGATGTTTCACATTTATTTTTTTATATATTTTGTTTCCACTACTTACTTGGTTGTCAATTTTTTAGTTTTTACCAATTTTCATATTTCGCTACTAGCGCTTCTAAATAACACTTTTTCGTGTTTTCCTTTATGATATTTTCTTTGATTTTTTGTTTTTGTTGTAGCAAAACCTTCTTTTGTATCATTGTGCTTACATTCTTTAATATATGCAACCGTTGAACTATCTTCACTTAAGCTCATTCCTGCAGCTTCTAACATATTCGTGTTTTATTTTGCATGCAAACCCATTAATGATGTAGTTGCCAATCTATACTCGTCAACAACACCATAATACTTCTATTCATGGTATAAATCTCCTTTCGCTATTTTCAGCAATATTTCACTTTCAACATGGTAAAAAAAGGCAATGCAATCACTTTCTAAATGATTTTATGTACTTATAATTCATGTTTAAAAACGGATCGTCCCCTTCCCCTTGCATGTACACATTATCAAGATTACCTAAAAAACTGTTGTAATATCGCTGTGAAATAGTACATTTTGACGCATAAAATCAATACGTATTATAGCACTTGTTTTCTATGACATTTGCATATACCTTTTATAAAACTATTTTCTTTTTTTAAAAATTTGTACTATACTATATATAGCAATGACATTTGCATTGACTACATGATTTTTTTGTTTATAAACAATACGTTGCATTCGCAATCAGCGAAGTGACAGTGGAGGAACCTATGAAACATTATCAAACCAAAAAGCTAAGTATTTTAGCACTCTTTATCGCTCTTGAAATCGCAATGAGTGTATTTCCTTTTCTTGGATTTATACCTCTGGGATTTATCAATGCGACAACCTTGCATATTCCTGTTATCTTAGGAAGTATTCTATTAGGAAAAAAAGAAGGTGCTGTACTTGGTTTTTTATTTGGCTTGCTCTCGCTCATTCGAGCAACCACCCAACCCAACCTAACCAGTTTTATTTTTTCACCCTTTATTAGCGTTGGGGGAATGCACGGAAACTTTGCTAGTTTACTCATTGTTTTCATCCCCCGCATACTTATGGGATACATAGCAGGATTTTTATTTGAAAACTTATCAAAAAAAGAAGTAAAAGAATATTTTTCCTTGATCATCAGTGCTTTTATTGGATCAATGTGCAATACATTACTTGTTGTTGGTGGAATTATTATCTTCTTTAGCAATGCCTATGCAAGTGCTTTGGGCATCGAAATACAAGCCCTTTTTGGCAGTATTGTTTTACTCATAGTCACCAGCGGTATTAGCGAAGCCTTTGTTGCCTGCTTTTTTATTTTATTACTCTACAAAACAATACACAAAGCATTCCCTAAGCTTTCCAAGGTGTCATCATGAAACAAACAATTATCATCGGGGTTACAAGTAGTATTGCTGCTTTTAAAAGTGTCCAACTCGTTAGCGATCTATTAAAAAAAGGATATGATGTAGAAGTCATTATGAGTGAAAATGCAACCAAATTCATTACCCCTTTAACATTTTCATCCTTAACCAAACATAAAACCTATGTTGATACTTTTGATCGTGAAGTCGATTATACTGTTGAACATATTTCCCTTGCCAAACGTGCAGATGCTTTTATCCTTGCTCCTGCAAGTGCTAATATCATCGCTAAAATCGCAAATGGAATTTGCGATGATATGTTGAGTACCACCTTTCTTGCTGCCACATGTCCCAAGTTAATCGCACCGGCAATGAATACCAACATGTACCACAATCCCATTATGCAAGAAAACTTAAAAAAATGTCTGCATTATGGAATGCAGATTGTGGAACCAGACACTGGTTTACTCGCATGTGGTGATGTAGGCAACGGTAAACTAGCAGATATTAAAAAGCTTCACTCTGCCTTAGAAACAGCACTCTACACACCAAAATTACTAGCAAATAAAACCGTTTTGATCAGCGCGGGTCCAACCGTAGAAGAGATAGATCCCGTACGTTTTATCAGCAATCATTCTAGTGGAAAAATGGGTTATGCTCTTGCTACCATGGCACAGCGCATGGGGGCAAACGTTACATTAATCAGTGGACCTGTAAACTTAGATCTTCCTTATAACGTAACTACTATTTCTGTTAAAAATGCCAAAGAAATGAGTTCACAGATGAAAGCCCATTATCAAAATAGCGACATTGTTATTATGGCTGCTGCCGTTGGTGATTTTCTTACGCAACGCCAACCTCACAAACTGAAAAAACACGCATTAGACATGACATTATCATTACATCCAACAGAAGATATCTTAGCCTACTTGGGCAAACATAAAACAACCCAAACCCTTTGTGGATTCGCGATGGAGAGTGAGCAAGTTATAAAAAATGCCAAACAAAAACTCCACCAAAAAAATTGTGATGCCCTTGTTGTGAACGATCTATTTGCTGATGGTGCAGGTTTTCAAGTAGATACGAATAAAGTAAATATGTTGTTTACTAATGGTGCCATATTAGACTTTCCATTGGCATCAAAAGAAAGCGTTGCCGAGATGATTTTAAAAGCACTTGTAAACAGAGAGGAGTAACCCATATGCTAGTTACCATTGATATTGGAAATACCAATATAACATTAGCTTTATTTAAGCAAGATAAACTCATTGCTACCTATCGTTTAACCACAAAACTACAGCGAACAAGTGATGAGTATGGTTTTGTGCTGGTCAATTTTTTGCAATCAGAAAATCTTTATATTGAAGAGATTGATGATGTGATTGTAGCAAGTGTTGTACCTAAAATTATGCACTCTTTTAACAATGCTCTACGCAAATACCTAAAAAAAGAACCCATTACCATTGGTCCTGGAATCAAAACAGGAATTTCCATTAAAATTGACAATCCACGTAGCTTAGGAGCAGATCGCATTGTTGATGCTGCTGGTGCTCATTATTTATATGGAGATGAACTTATCGTTATCGACTTTGGTACAGCAACAACCTTTGATGTCGTAAATGCAAAGGGTGAATTTGTTGGTGGTGTCACATCTCCAGGCCTTGAAATCAGTGCACAGGCATTATCCAAAGAAACAGCAAAACTTCCTGAAGTAGCAATTCAAGTCCCAAACAAAGCTATTGCTACCAATACCATTGACAGTATGCAAGCTGGTATTTTCTATGGCTATTTGGGGCATACAGAATATATCATTCAAAAATTAAAAGCAGAAATCGCGAAGCCAACCAAGGTAATTGCAACAGGAGGTCTTGGTAGAATCATCGCTGAAAATACTTCATTAATTGATGTTTATGATCCCGATTTAGCTTTTAAAGGATTACATATCATTTATCAAAAAAATAAAAAAAGGAGCACTTCCCATGAAAACTGATTATCATGTTCATACTCGTTTTAGTAATGATGCAGATGCAGACCTATATGCATACTGTGAAAAAGCCATCCAGCTTAGTTTTGATGAACTCCTATTTTCAGATCATGTTGACTTCGAAATGTATGGCGATGATAAGCAAGAATATATTGTTGATTTTGATGCCTATCAAAAAGAATTGGTAACACTACGCTCTCATTATAAAAATTCACTCTGTATCAAAAAAGGATTTGAACTGGGTGTCCAACTACAAACCATTCCTAAATTTAAAAAACTTATGGAAAATTGTAAAGTCGATTTCACAATTTTATCCTGTCATCAAATTGATGGACTTGAATTTTGGAACAATACCTATCAAGTTGGTCGAAGTCCTCATGCATGTTTCCATGATTATTACGACTACATATACAAACTCATTTCAGCGTTTCAAGATTTTAATGTTCTTGGTCACTTAGATTTACTAAAACGTTATTGTCCCTATGATGAAAACATTGACAACACCCATAAAATCAAAATACAAAGTATCTTAAAAAAGCTGATTCAAGATGGGAAAGGAATTGAAGTAAACACTTCTGGAATCGCTTACGGTTTACAAACCTATCATCCATCAAAACAAATTTTAAAGTGGTACTATGAACTTGGAGGTAAGATTATCACGATTGGCTCTGATGCACACCAAGTTGATCAATTAGGATATCACGTGGAAGAAGCGAAACAAGAACTTAAAAAATTAGGTTTCAAAGAATTTACGACCTTTACGGATAGAAAACCGGTTTTTCACAAACTATAATTTTTTATATTTTCATCTTTAAAAAAAAGCGCTTTTTATTTTTGCGCTTTTTTTAGAATCATATAACTCATTCACTATGCCCCATAAATTCTTGGATTTTATCCAAACGTTTTAACGTATCTTGATAACCCAATAAAAACCATTGCTTTAATTTCTCTTTATCCTGCGTCGTCCTTGTAATTCCCATATCTTTGCTCGGCCGCAATACCAGTGCATTCCCTTCCATTTCAAGCTCTTTCACTTTCTGCCACTGTTTATTGTAAGAAAGATGACGTCTTTTTAAATGTTTCGCAATATGGGGATGTTTCGCATACACAATTCTTGCCAATGCTATTTGCCAAAAGGGCGCAGCTTTACGAACATAATTTTCTTCTTTTGTAGAAATAAACACATGTTTTTCATTTCCTTGACGAATACTTTGTTCAATCGGAATCATATCTATAATCCCCGCATCTAAACACTTACTCCCCAAAAATGGATATGCTTTCGCAAGTAAAATCAATGCGCACGACGCCTTAACTAAATTTTGATGTTCGTCAATATAACTTTGGTCATAATACTCAACTTTGTCACTATCCATGCGATAAATACCAATATCAAGTGTCGTGTTGGATGCATGCAAGTTTTTCAAATCTAATGGTGTCTGTTTTTCAATAAACTGAAAAATCATCTCAATCCCAAAGATACTTCGTTCACGAAGAAATGACGAAAGACCAATACTCCCTTTCACACAAGTTGCATCAACTCCTGTAACTTCTAAACGTTCTCGCTGTTTTGAAACAAACGGCAACAAATTTTCAGCGCCTGCACTAATACCGACCGCATAAGGGAACGCAATACCTTTATCCAGAAAACATTGCAGCACCCCAGAGGTATAAGCCGCTTTGGTACCGCCACCTTCACAAATTAATCCAATTTTTTGCATCATATATCTCCTACATTAAAGGCGCAAAAATATTTAAAATGGAACGTAAAATCCGTACCGGTATTTTCACCCTCATACAATCTTCATAGGTTACTTCACACGATTGCTTTAACGTGTCTAAGTAATCTTTCTTAATATCTTTAATTAACTTACTTTTATAAAACCAAACACCACATTCATAATGTAGATAATACGAGCGAAAGTCCATATTTGTCGTTCCCACAATTGCATATTTATCATCTGCAATAAAATTTTTTGCATGTACAAATCCTGGGGTGTATTCATAAATGCGAACACCACTTTTCGTGAGTTCTTGATAATTATGTCTGGTTAATTGAAATACATACCATTTATCTGGGATATGTGGCACTAAAATTCGTACATCGACCCCGTTTTTAGCTGCCAATTTCAAACTCATTTTCATTTCCGAATCGATGACTAAATACGGGGTTGTAATATAGACGTAGCGACTCGCACTGTTTACAAGATTAACATGAGCACATTTCCCAACATTCTCGTCATCCGTCGGTGAATCAGAATAAGGCTGCACAATACCATCATTTTCAATGTGTTGAAACGCTTCCTTTGGTAACTGATAGGTATGATAAACATCCTTCTTTTTTTCATCAAAATTCCAAAATTGTAAAAACATCAAAGTGAAACTCCATACTGCTTCCCCTTCAATCATACAACCTCCATCTTTCCAATGACCAAAGCGTTCAATACGATTGATATACTCATCAGCAATATTCACCCCACCCGTCATCGCTATGCGACCATCAACAACCAGTATCTTTCGATGATCTCGATTGTTCATTTGAACAGCAAGTCGGGCTCGCAGTGGATTAAAAACTTTGCACTTAATTCCTTGCGCATTTAAATATTCATTATATTTCGGTGGAAGTTTTGATAATGCGCCAAAATCATCATATAAAAATCGAACATCTACACCTTGCTTAACTTTTCTCTTTAAACAATCGACCAGTGTATCCAACATGTATCCCTGTGCTAAAATAAAGTATTCCAAAAAAATAAAATGTTCGGCTTTTTCCAACTGCACCATCATTTCTTCAAATTTTTCCTCACCTGTCTTAAAAAATACCGTTTCTGTTTTCGCATAGGGTGGAAAGTTACTCGCATTCCAAATATAGTTTGATTGCTTATAAGCATTACGATCAAAATTTTGCAAATCAATTTCTTCATTATTACTGAAAACACTATTGTTATGTTCAATATAAAGCGCCATTTCTTCTTCTAAATCATGATCTCTTTGTCGCAAAGATTTGGGGACTTGTTTCGCTCCAAACATCAAATACAAAAGCCAACCAATCATGGGAAAACCAATAATCATAACCGCCCACGATATTTTATAAGAAGGATTATCACTACGATTAATTACATAAATCGCTATTAAAATCGAGAAAACCCCAAATAATAAATTCGCATTGATCCAGACTGTACTAATCATATATACCCCGGATATAACAATCAATAATTGTAATAAAATCAAAAAACTGACAATCACAATACGATTGCTAAATAATTTTAATACTTGTTTCATTCCTCTCCTCCTACTTAAGTTTTTGAAGCATCACTAACATCAATGCTTTCACATCATTCAAAATAAACGCATCGATTTCATTATCCTTTGATGTTCCTGTATGTAGTACATACAAACCATCGTTATCCATATAACCACTGCTTAATAAGCCAATATTTTTTAAATGTTCTAAACAAGTACCACCTTTATCTATATCTTGTACTGTTTTACTTTGCAATGCTAAACTTCCTTGATATGTTTTTTTCAGATTTTTTGTGATTGTTTTATGAATATCTTTATCACCTATCATTCGCAAAATGTTTCCCTTTCCAAGGCAAGAAAGAGCGAGCATAGGAATACTTATTTTATGTTTTTCTCGATACTTTTTCACTTCTTTATTCCCATAATACTTTGTTTGACGATTCCCATCGGTGAAAATAAACATCACTTGCTTGCGACTTTCTTTTGATAATGATGCCGCAAATGCAAGTGCCAAGGCAATGCTAGCACTATTTCTTTGCGCATTTTGCTTATTCGCAAAGCCTCGCGCGACAAAAAGCAAAAGAAAAACAAAATAGACAAATGATAGTAAATAAATCACAGATTGAACTTGCGGACTATTGGACACATACGGCAATACATAGATCATCAGCATAAAAAATCCATAGCCAATCAACAATGGTCCATAAATGGGAAAGAATGATTTTTTCATATTCACCAATCCTTCTTGTGGATAAAATTTATTTTTTGGCCATACTACTTTTGATGGTGTATCATATGGTACTACAATCGTAAGTTTTGCTTGCTTCCGATTTCCCACGTATATATTTTTGTAGCGAGCAAAGCGACCGTTTGCATCATGCAATTCACTCTCATATCCAAGCGCATCGAAATCATTTCTTATTGCCTCACGAAACTTTTCCTTCTGACGTCTTGTATAGCGTTTTCCATACGTGTTCTTATATTTATTTAGGTATTTTTTTTCCATTTCATACGCTCCTGTTAACAATTAAATATATTAGCCATTATAACATATCTATTTATGCGTTCCTACCTCTTGCAAGAGATTAAAATATCCATATATAATGAACCCTACACACATTCCATAAAACATCTTTTTCGTACTACATTCCTATTGCTCTTTTAACACTTTATAAAAGATGCAATACTTTCTTGTGAAAAATAATCACTTCGATAATACTATTTTATTCTTTTATTAAACAAATATTTTTCGAAAAAACATGCTTCTCACAATAGACAGTGAAATCACAAAAAATGGCAAAAAAGTACTTGACTATCAAACTGGTTTTTGTTAACATAATCAATGTACCTGTCTTTTCGGTACGTGTTAAATGGCCCGTTGGTGAAGCGGCTTAACACACCGCCCTTTCACGGCGGCATTCACGGGTTCGAATCCCGTACGGGTCACCAATAAATACAGAAAAGAGTTCCTGAATATCAGCAACTCTTTTTTTCTTTATTCAAATAATGCTGCCATTGTTTTCACCATGGAAGCGCTCGCGCCTTCATCAATAATCGGATTGTATTTTGCGTTAAAACTAGTCCCCGCAATATCCAAATGAATCCATTCTGTTCCTTTATCAACAAATTCTTCCAAGAAACATGCGGCTACACTAGAACCTGCCCCTCCTCCTATGGAATTCACAATGTCCGCTACTTTCGTACTTTTCAACATATCATGATAATCTTCATCTAAAGGCAAACGCCAAATACGCTCATTTGCGATTTGTGAAGCCGTTTTTAATTGGTTATAAAATGTTTCACTATTCGAGAATGCCCCTGTATAAGACTTACCAAGCGCTACAATAACAGCCCCTGTTAAGGTCGCAACATCGACAATCCGCTTTGCTCCTAATTGTTGTGCATAGCTAATCGCATCCATTAAAATTAAACGACCTTCTGCATCCGTATTGGTAATTTCTACGGTTTTTTTTGATAACGATGTAAGCACATCATCACAATTATACGCTTCTGCTGAAATCATATTTTCTGTAGCCGGAACAATCGCATATACATTTGCCTTTAATTTTCGCTTAGCAATGATTTCCATCGCACCTAAAACATTGGCACCTCCACACATATCACTCTTCATTCCTAGCATTCCTGTTGAAGATTTTAAATTATACCCTCCAGCATCGAAAGTTAGCCCTTTCCCCACTAAGGCACTATAAGGCGCATCCCCATCGCCATTATACGTTAAAACGATTAAACGGGCTTCTAAGGCACTTCCTTGGTTCACACCAAGAATTCCTCCAGCACCGATTTTTTTTAATTCTTTGTTGGTCAAAATTTCTGCTTTTATATGACAATCTAACGCTAGTTTTTTTGCATATTCTGCTAAATCGATTGGTGTCATATAATTGCTCGGCGTATTTCCCAATGTCCGAGCATGATTCATTGCTTCGCCAATAATTACTCCTTTTTGAATATCCTTCTCGATATCTTCTTCACTGATAAGCTCAAACAAACGTTCCGCTTTTTTTTCTTCGTTGATTTTTGTAAATGCATAGTCACTAAGTATTGCCACTTCACTAAAAATAGAAGCTAAGCGGGGAATATCGAAGGTTGGCGTTTGTCCACGACGAATATCGACCACAAATGTTTCTCCTTGTGCCGCTTTAACAAGTGCAGAAAAAGCTTTTTCTAATTTTGTGTGCGTTATATCTTCTTTATTTCCTAAGCCAACAAACACAATGTTCGAAAAGGGAAATTTCCCTAATGTATAAATTGTTGTGATTTTTCCAAGTTCACGATTGACTTCATCATTTAATTCGTAAGCCAAACCTTTGCAAATTTTACTACATACTTCATTATTCTCATAAATTGGATATAACACAGTTGTTTTTGCATCTTTAATATGTTCTAATTTTGATTGTTTAATCATATATATACCTCCACTATTTTTAAATTATACCGTAGGCCAAACAAAAAGTATACTATGACACAAGTCAACTTTGTCAGCATTTTTTCGATTCATATTTTCTGTAAACTGCCCTTTTCGTGCGAACCCGCTTTTACGATTTATTTTTATATTTGTAAATTTTAAAACTCTAAAATTTTCTTATTGACATGCGTATTGGTACATGATATTATGGTTAGGCATTCGATTATATAGTTGGGCCTGTAGCTCAGGTGGTTAGAGCGCACCCCTGATAAGGGTGAGGTCGTTGGTTCAAGTCCATTCAGGCCCACCATTAATTAATCGAATTATATATACGTGGGGTTTTAGCTCAGCTGGGAGAGCGCCTGCCTTGCACGCAGGAGGTCAACGGTTCGATCCCGTTAAGCTCCACCATATAGAAACCTAGTGTTTAAGCCTTATTATAAAGGTTTAAACACTTTTTTCTTTTGTTATATTTGTGCTTTAATATCTTAAAGTTTTATCACGTTTTATCATGTTTTATCACGTAAATGTAGTCAAAGTGTAGTCAAAATTGTTGTCAAATATAAACCGTCACTAAAAATATTCCTCATATAATAATAAACTTTCGCATTTAAACTTTCGATATAGTGATTTACCTATGATATTATATATGTAGGAAGAAGGAAAGTGAAACGGAGGAGGCACACGCCATGAGTAAAAAGGAAACACCACAATCAAGATATCAAAAAGCTAAAATGACAATCATAAATGCGAAATATAAAACTGAATTTGTACTAGAATTTAAAGAAGCATGTGCTAAATTAGAGATACCCCAATCGCACGTGATTAGAAAAGCAATGGAAGAAACAATAGAAAAAGCAAAAAACTACCCACGATTAAGTGAGTAGTTTTTGCTATTGTAAAATTTGATTAACTCGCGCCTGAACTTGGTCGGCGATAGAAGCGCCGTAACATGCTATCAATGTTTGTCTTCTCGTTTGACCATTTCCAAAATCGCCATTGATTACTTGTCTAGCGACAGCATCAATATTAACACTTGGTTTATGTCCTGTAGACCTATCTAGAATAGCGTTTACACGCTCTTGTATTTGTTGAGCGGTAAAGGTATTAGATGGGTACTTACGCTGAATAGACGCTCCACGGTTCGCTACACCGTTGCCGTGCATACCTTTTATAACCTCTCTTGCCAGTTGGTCAAGTGTAGGTTCATTTACAGGTTTACTTGGTTTTGGCGGTTTCACTGGTGATGGTTTATCACCATCTAGACCGAACCCTTTTGCAATAGCATTCGCTATAGCACTTGCAATCTCTTTTTTCTTGCGTTCATAGGCTTGCATATCTTTTAAATTATCGATGAAGCACGTTTCCAACAAGGCGCTTGATGCTCCTTGCTTTTTCGAAGTGTAAATAACACTAAAATCTGTCACTTTAACACCACGAACAGGAAAGTACTTGCCTAAAGCTTCCATCAATCCTTGTTCAACGGTTACTGCTTTTTCCATAGTTGTAACAAATATCTCTGTTCCACGCGCTTGGCCATTAAACGCATTAAAGTGTAATTCCAATACGTAGTCATAGCCTTTGGCACTGAACGTTCCATTTTTGTAATCAGAAAAAGCATTGTGGTTAATATCACGCACATCTACACTTGTGTACGTTCGTAGTTTATCCGCTACTAATTTAACTAACTCACGTGTTTTGTCCGCCTCCTTAACCCCGCTAATTCCAACAGCTCCACTATCGCCGGCACCGTGTCCGGCAATTAATAATATTTTCATTTGTTGTCCTCCAATTTCGATATTCTGTGCTCATGATTTTCAATGCGCTCTTCGTGCGCAATCGAACTTTCGCGAATGGTATCGATTTCTTTTCCATGTTTTGAGACACGGTTATCTTGTCTTCCCAACTCTAAATTTACATGCGCCAAAGTAGTGCTAAGTTTAACCACTTCTTTTGTTAGATCACTAAGCGCTTGAATTGATTTTTGGCGCTGCTCAGCCGTTCGAACCCACTCTTGCTTTTGACCGCGATAAATTGTCAAATAAAAACTTACAATTACCACACCTGCACTCGTTAGCATTCCTAATATTTCGTAATTCACAATTTACTCTCCTTCTACTTCTGGCAAGCCAGATAAACTAGTAGCGATCGATACGATAGACGCCATAGCGGTTGCTGATACGACATAGAACCAATCGACATCACTTATTACCACTCCTACGGATATAAGCCCTACAAACGCTTGTGCTGCGGTTCTGATAGCGCGTGTTAACGCGGCTCCCCACCATTTTTTGCTTTTTAAATATTTCATGTTTTTTTCCTCCTCTATTTCCATTTACCAACCACTTCAAAGCACGCTTTCACTTTCGCTGTATACGAAGTAGCGCGCACATACTCCCAATTGCCTGTATGAGTTAAAAAGTTACCGCTAGTGAATACATTACCATGCATAAACCAACCGTTACCTTCTTTGCTTTCAGGATGAACTGAACAGTTGATATGTATCAACTCTGTTAAATTAAATGGGAAAGCCATACAATTGTCAATATTTGCGCCACTTACATATAAACTGCCCCACGACTGATTACATTTGTAGTCCCGCAAAGTATCTGCACCCCACAGTTTGACCAACCCGCTATTATACTTTTCCCAAGTCCAAAAATCATCAAATCCTTCGTCAATAATCCTATCTGCTATCTCGGACTTCGCGTAAACATCAGCTGTATTAGCTTTTTTATCGAATTCAACCATTACCTCTGATAGGTTAGCTTTTAAGTGCAACTTTTCTTGGACTGCACTTATCTTTTCTTGAGTTTCTTCGACCATTCCAATTGACTCTTCTACTCCGGACTCTATTCTATTCAGCTCTTTCGCTTCTAATCGTGGTGAGTCCTCGGATACCTTCTCTTTATCTACCCATGTCTTTTTTTCAAACACTTTTATCTCCTCCTATATTAATTTTAAAAATCCTTGCTCATCGACCTCTACCGATTTATCATCAATTGCTAACCCTTTTACATTAACCGCTCCTAAATCAGCTTGCCCTGCGATGATTTTTGATGCCAGCCCTATACTTTCTCCCTTGTTATAAAGAACATTAGACGTGAACTCTCCACTTTCTTTTCCTATAATAATTTGCGCTTGTATCATAGGCTTTTTAGGCTTATCTGAAAGATTTAATAAATGATTTTTTACGAGCACGTAATCCGCTGCTGTCACCTTCCCATCTCCGTTCACATCATATATATATATTTCATAATCCGTTGGACCTCTGCCACTTATTACCAATGCTTTAAGCGCAGACAAATCACCACTTGAATACTCTCGTTCATACTCAAGAGAAGTATATTCCATCACACCATCTCGTATTTCAAAATTACCAATCGCCCCCTCCACAATTTCAGCTCTAGAACCTGTAATTGAAGATCCTGATATCTGTCCTGAAAAAGTAGCATCTTCGGCGTATAGCTTTCCTTCGTTATCGATCATTACTTTATTATTAATAGTAGTAGTCCCTTCGAGTGAAAGCTTATCAGCGTTGATTTTAATTTCTTCGGCGCTTTGGTTGATGCTGGACACAATCCCATCTTTAGATACTTTTAAATTGATTTCATCACTTAACAGTTCGATTTCACTTTTTGCGTAAAAATAAACATCATCAGGATTTCTTACCCACTCACGAGCCTCGCCGCGATTAAACATACACTCGCTCACTCCGAAGGATTCGCCGTACGTTTCAAATCGCACACGCACAAATTGGGTGTTACCACCCAGCGTAATACTCGCTTGCTCATATAACCTAGGCGTTTTTGTATCGAGTATCTTCGTTTCTTTTTTTAATTCACTGTCTACCTTGTCAAATTCTTGAATATAGAATGAGAAACGCTCTGTAAACTCCTCTCGCTTGCATTTAAAAGAATATCTTTCACCGCCCTTTACTACTCGAACAGTTTGAGACGTAGCACTACCCGATGTGTCAAAGTATAGCCCCATCCCACTTAGTGAATTTGGATACGCTTTGACTACAAATATAGGGCTATCTATACCCATGGGTAACAAATTTCCAAAAGGCAACAAGTCCGTTTCTGGCAACCGCCCAAGTTGACTAAATTGCCAAGAATTATAAACTTCTTCTCCGTTGAAATTACGAACGATATTATAGTTGTTTAACTCTTCAACTGTAGAAGCTATACTATCTACATCAATTTCCATTTTTGTCAATTTTTCACCTTGGATCACCTGCTCTTCGACAATCGCCTTTACCTCCCCGTCAATCTTATTCACCGTCAGTTCAGCATTCATAATTTTTGATTCGATTGAACTTGCAGCGCTATAATCGATTTGTGTTTTTGTGAGCGCCGCCGTCTCGAATGTACTTTTCACACCCCCTGAATAATATAGCGTATGGTTAAATAAACACGCTTTCACGAACTCCCCTTCACGGTCCTCAATTTGCACGACGTCACAACTATCAAGATGGATTTGCCCTTGAAGTTCACATTTGAACGGAACGTACTTGAATCCGTTTAATCGTTCGAATACAGCATTCCGCGACTCGTATTTATCAACATCTAGGATAGGATTGTTCGCTATCTTAATTTCAGTTAAACCGTTCTGTTTAATTGCTTCTTCGTCTTGAATATAAACATTCTCGTTTTGGGGCATGCGAGATAACACAAGTGAATTCACCGGTCCATAAACGTCAGTCCTCTCGATTTGTTTTGATTGTGCATGTATGCCTATCTGTACGTCTGTTTTAGTAAACCACTTGAGTTCAAGTTCATCTTCTCGATTGATTCGCGCAATCGAACATGTAGCAGTCGCTACAGCTTCCACCACATTGCTACAAGTAGCATCAACCCCAAAAAAGACCTCACTTGGTATTGCAAGGTCTTCATTAGGCAAAGTAGTATCGTTTAAAGGTGCTCCGGCTTGCACGCAGGCTTCCTTTAACAACTCTTTCACTGTAATAGGATAATTAATTTTCGAAGTGTCAAAAGTTTTGTTAAAAAGCATTTTTGAATCCATTACCTGGTACTCTGTTTTGCTTTTCACTTCATAGATATGGAAAGTTCCAAAGGGCACATATTCCACATCCTTCTCATTCACGTATACGCCCATAGAAAGCTCTATACTCTCGTTTTCTAAGTTTAGACCATCATTAAAATCAACCTTCACTGTTCCATTTTTTGCAATGAATGTTCCGATAAAGTTTTCTTCCGTTCCATAAATATTGTCATTTATGGTCAGATTTACAGGATTGTATTTTTTATCATCAAATAAAAAGAAGCAATCCAATCGACGAGTAGCCTTTGAGATAGCTTCATGAAAGGCATTACTTACCTCATACATTAGTCATACCTCTCATTCGAAACGAGTTGAAACTGCACACTACGGAAGTAATCCATCATGCCTTCCAATCGTTCTTTTTTAGGGTCGACACAATAGCAGCTAGTCGTTTTTAATGTGTCTGTTTCACTGTCGCGAAATTGAACACTCATAGCAGGGTTTTTTAGAAGGGTGAGAATTGTTTTCACTTCATTTGCGGGCGTTAACCCTAGGGTCACATCAATGCTCATAATGCGCCCTAGAATATCCCTGTTCATATAAAGGGAAGGTACTCTTCCCGAGTTCTCTCCATCTTGCGTAGACGCTAGATCATCATACGCTACGATGTTTTTTATTTCATGATTGTCAATCTTCAATAAAGTTTTGTATGCCATGTTACCCTCCTATCATTGCAAGTTCTTTTTCTGCCTGCTTTAACGTCACAAGTAGGCCTTTTCTGTCTATAGATGTAGATAGATGAAGTGTTGCGATTAACGCAATTAATTGTTTAAGCAGCTCAATAATTTCTTTCATCCCATTTGCATCTTCATGTTTACCGGCTCCAGCAATTGCTTGTTCGGCCAATTCTCGTAGTTTGTTTTCAGGCGCAACAATTTCGCCATAGCGTTTATTATCACCGATCATGGCTAATTGGGGTTGATTCGCCTTAACATAACCACCTTGTGCCAGCATAGGAATTTGCGGAGTAGGGATAGACGGAAGCCAAGAAAAAACTTTACCCACCACAGGCACTTTAAAGTTTCTAATATTCCTAAGAACACTATTTATGCCGTTGAAAGGTACAGCGATAACTCTGTTCAGCCCGCTCAACATCGAGTTCACAATATTCTTAAACACTTTACCAACAGACCCCACTACACCACTAAATATTTTTCCACCATTCGAGAAAAGCGATAGTATGGTATTCCAAACCCCTGATACAATTCCTGACAAACTACCCCAAGCGCCTTTGAATATTCCCTTGATATCATCCCACGCTTTGCTCCAATTAACAGTAAATATGCCTGTCACAAAGTCAATAATGCCCTTAAACCTGTCCTGAATACCTTTAAATACTTTTCCGATTGGATCCACTATGCCTTGGATCAATTGCGTGAGTGTGCTCATCACAATCTTCATCGGAGCGAGAAAAGATTTCATCGCAAAATCGACAACGCCTCCTAGTAGTTCTGTAAACCAATTGAATATTGGCGATACAAAACTCCAAAATACCTTTACAGCTTCACTTAATCCATTGAACACCGTCTTAAACACCGGCCGCACAGTATTATTTAAAAGGGCAAGTAATGAGTCAAGTATACCCATAAATTGTCCTACATACTCCATAATATTAGAGATAATCGGTACTGCCACATTTATAACAGCGTCAAAGACAGTTGTGAAAATTGGTAAGAAGGTATTGAGTAATAAATTGATCAAAGGATTAAGTGCATTATTCCAAATGCCCAATATGCCGTTTACTAAATTCAAAATAAATGATGAAGTATTTTCAATGAAAGTTGATAACCCACCATTCCATAACTGCTCTAACCCCGAAAGTACTTTATTTATAACAGGCTGTAATCCTTTTGCCCAAATAGTTTGAAATATAGTGACCAATCCTGTAATTATTCCACCTACGTTTTTGGCCATGCTAGAAAAAATTGAATTAATCTTTTTTCTAAAAATATCACTTGATGCATATGCATAAGTAAACCCCGCCACTAATGCAGCGATTGCAGCGATAACCAAAGTAACTGGATTGATAAGCCCTAATAACGTACTACCTAATGCACCTAAAGAGTTAATGGAAACTGGTAGCATCGTTTGTATTGTTGCAATCACTCCGCTTCCGCTTGCTAAACTTGAAAAGAAAAAGCTAACGTACCCTGTAATAGTGGCAAATACGCCCCCAAGGGATCCTACCCACACACCAAATGATGCGACAATAGGTATTAAAGTTGAAAGGGCCTTGAATCCTGCAAATGCGGACGCC
Organism: Breznakia sp.; assembly: GCA_047973225.1. Classification (GTDB taxonomy): domain Bacteria; phylum Bacillota_I; class Bacilli_A; order Erysipelotrichales; family Erysipelotrichaceae; genus JBKEBQ01. The sequence continues at coordinate 20,071 of JBKEBQ010000058.1, forward strand.
GCAAGACTTACCATCTGCACAAAACTGTTCCAATTGGTCAGCGATGATGCAATTTCGCTTGTAACCTCTACTAGAGGTTTAAACATATCTGAAATTGCTTGTTTAATTAAATCTTTTCGAGCCATTATAGGAATTGCGATACCTTTAATCACTTGCAGACCTATCTGAGAAGCCAGCAAAGTTGCATTCATTGCTCCATTTGCGATTGCTTGGATAATGTTCGCACCAATTTGAATAAACTGTGAACTAGCAAAGATATTAAATATATCTGCTATAATTACTTCAAAATGCGCAATTATACTGTTCGTTTTACGCGAGATATTAAACCACTCTACTATGAAAGTTTTGATAAACTCGGTATTCTTTTCTAAATAAGTTGAAACTGACCCAACCAATAATGTTGCAATCGTTACCCCAACAGAACCAATCGCTCCTACTACTTTACCTAAATTATAAATGGTACTTTCTACCCATAAATTAGCTGCTCCTATCACCTCTGGAGAAGTGAATATATCTCTTAGACTACCCCCTATTGAGATTAAATGCTCTTTTAAACGCTGAATAGTTTCAAAAGAGTCTCCAAAACCAATCGAAAATCCAACTTTAAAGATATTAGACAGGCGTTTAAACTCACTAATAATATCATCTAGTATTCCTTTAAACATATTTGCATTGTCTGCAGGTTTCCCAAAATCTACAGCCTCTGCGACACCACCATCAGATCCGCCATTACTACTTCCACCTCCAGAACCACTCGATCCAGAATCAGACCCAAATGATAGTTTATTGATTGTATCGACCTTCCCAAATGCTTTAGATATTTTCTTTGCTGCTGCTTCCCCAGATGACCCTGCGTTACTTAGGCCGTCAGATAAAGCATCACTACTTTCGGTAGCTGCAGATAAATCAGTAGAAGTATCTGCTAATGCTCCTGCTCCACTATCACCGCTATATCCTGTTAACATCTCCATTAAACTAGCAAATGAGTCAGCTAGGACCTGTAGGTTTGATAGGACCCAATTTATACCTTTTATAATGGGTGTGAATAAAGCAATAAACCCTTTCCCGATAGATGCTTTAAATGACTCCCATCTTAACGCGAGAACACGTGTTTGATTCGCCCATGAGTCTTGTGTACGAGCAAAGTCACCTGTAGCAAATCGTAATTGTTCTTGAACAAACTTATATCTTAACATTACCTTTTCTTGTTCACTCATTTCCTTAGTTGTTTTACCAAGTCCTTGCTCGAGAGCATATGCATCAAGAGCCGTTTGAGTCATAACAATACCCAAATCCTTTAATGTTTCAGTTTCACCACTGAAAACTGATTTTAATTTAGTGTATGCTAAGTCAGCATCCATATCATAAAAGGAAGCAACATCACCAGCTAATCCTGTCAATGTTGTAGACATTTCTGCTGCTTCTTTTTCGGTGAACTTGAATGCTTGTGCCATTGATCCGAATGTTCCTGCATATCTTTTAGCTACTGCCTCACTTAATCCAAATTGACCAATTGCATTTTTAGCAAAAGCATCTATTTGCTTGTTCATTGTTGGGAAAGCTACATCTACAATATTCTGTACTTCTGTCAATGCACTTCCAGCTTCTAAACATGAACTTACAAACTTTCCTATTGCAGCAACTGAAAAGGCTGCGACTGCCATTTTTCCTATTCTGCCAAAAGTTCCTTTAAAAGCACTTTCCATTTGGCCTGTACTTTTACTTGTAATGCTAGAAATTTGCTTTTGATAATCTCTGCCATTTACCTGCAAATCCAGTGCTACTGCACCTACGCTATTTTTTGACATCTACTCACCTCCTTCTGCTAAATTTTTGAACATGTTTTTAAACCCATTGATTACATCTGAATAATCATTTGAGTTTATATCTATCTTCTTTACATTTCGCGTTTGCCACTCAGTATGAATTCTCTTTTGTTCTTTAGTAAAGCTCTTAATTTTCTCTCGATCTGTTTCTGATCGAGTCGATACAATTCTACCTAATGGTGTATCTTCCATAATTCCATTTAAATAGGAACAGAATTCATTCCAAGTCATATCATTCACTGAACGCAATCTTATCCCATATTGTTTAAAAAAACTGGCTTCTATTAATGGCCAGTCGTTTATAATATCGTAATAGTCATCATTGCTACTACTGTTTTCGAAATCGTTCTTTTACTACCTCTAAGCTTTCATCTTGCACTACTGCCATAACCGCAAAATAAATTTCTTGATACTGAATGAAACTAAATCCCATTTTATCAATTTCTTGAGTTGCCTTTTTTCCGATAAGGATTTCTAATACCTTATCAATAACTTCAATTTCAGTTTCTCCACTTTCTTGGTATTTTTTCATCGTACTATTCATTCTTAAAATGTTAGACTTTTCATCATTCACAGTGAATTTTTTGCCTTGGATTGTGATCGATGGTTTTTCTGTACTTAAAATACTTGTTAAATCAATGTTTCTAGACATAATGTCCTCCTCCTAAAATAAAATAAAGAGGGTTAATAACCCTCTAAACTGCTGGTGTAAATGTTGGTTTCCCATTAGACATCACTTCAAACTCTAATGGAGCTACTCCTGTTGAATCACCCGCACCAATATTTGTTACATTAATAACTGCTTCAGCTAGTTCAACTTTTGAACCATCTGGAAAAGTCCATGTAAATGGTTTTTCTACATCCCTACCATTCTTTGAATATAATGCTGCGACTGCATCATTACCTTCATCTCCTGCATTTCTTTTACCAGTAACTGAAATCGTCAATGCTTTGGCTGTCATTAAACGACGAACCCATCCTTCTGTTTCAAACGGACTCCATTCTTCAACCCCATTGTCAAAAGAAACCCCAAATGTTTCCATATCTGCTATACTTTTTCCATCAAGCTGGAATTGATTTTTGTAGCATGGATATACTCCTGTTTGTGCCATACTTATAATCTCCTTTCATAATGTAATATAAGTTGTATTACTCTTTCATACACACCTTTATCATCGGCATGTACATCTATAGGTTCATTGACTAATATCTCTATATAATAGATATTAATGCTACCTATAGTAAAATTAGTTCTATACTCTAAAGCCTCATATAAGTCTACTGCCTTGATTTCCGTATCATGATGATTCTTATTCCAATGTATTAGTAGAGAAATTGCTTTAGTTTTATATTTAGTATTGGCTTTACCACCTAACGCTAAATGTGGCGTGTTTTGACTATCTAATTGATACACACCTAAAGACTTATCTTTTTTGTTATCAAGCTTACCAATATAATAATTATCAAACTTGACATCAAGAGTTTCTAACCACTCTCTTATAGTATCTAAAGTAAGCATGTTAACCTCCTACGTTTCTTTTTAAAAATTGAGAGAATATTTTTTGCACATCGTTTACTTTACGTCCGCCTTTTGCATAATCATCAAACCATTCAGCACCAGCGTTGGCATTGTTAATCTTTTGAAAATCATACTCGGGATGGAAATACAAACGGCGAGCTTGTGGTGAAGTTGTTACAATACTAACTAAGCCTTTTGAACTTTGACTATCATCAACAAATGTTTGTTCATTTTGCATAGCACCAGTGTCAAATGGCATTGTCCCTGAGTTCCTCACTCTTGTCATAACTTCTTCACCTGTTTGCTCTAGCGACACAACAACATTTCTATCTAACTTTTTTAAAGCTCCCGTATAAAACTTTATCTTACCCATTACTCTAACTCCAATAAACAGTAGTTCACTGTGCCATCAGGGTTGCGAGCCTTTGTACCTCGATAAATCTTTCTAGTTACACCAAAAACCTCAACTTCACCATTGACAATTGTCTTGAGTTCAGGTGCGATATCACCATTAAAAAAAGCCTTTCCACTTAATGTAACAAGACTTTTGTCAGCTGTTAATGTTTGATATGAATTATCTTGAAAATTGCATTTGAGTGTAGCATCAAAGTCAAAGATAGGTTCACCTTGGTTACTTATTTCACCAGTGCCTATCTTTACATGGATATCAGTCTTACAAACTGAATTAGGTACTAAACTAGGATAACCCACGATAACATAACCCCGTTTGCTCTAATAATGAATACAATTCGGTAGGAATTGCAACACCACCTTGCACTGACACATTCCATGATTGACCAAATGACATTGATACACCATTGATTGAATAACTTTGTAAAACTGAAGTTATTAAGTCATGGTTCTCATACTCAAAATCGATTAGTCCACAAATGACTTCTTGTACTAATTCTTTTTGGAAATCAGTTAATTTGTCAAACTTTCCTACCATTCGATTATATGTGAGAGTATCAATGTGACGACTCGCTATTCTTATACTCTTTTCAAGTTGTTTTTCATCTGTGATAACATCGCTGTATTTCTTGTAAACATCTTTATCTACATATGGTGTATAACCCATAAGGACACCTCCTTATTTCGTTGGTTTCTTTAATGCTTCGATTTCTTTGTCTTTCTCAGCAAGTGCTGCAGCTAACTCAGTATCTTTGTCAGCTAATGCTTTGTCATGATCTTCTTTGCTCACAACATCTTTCTTTAATGCTTCGATTTCTTTGTCTTTCTCAGCTAAAGCTTTATCAAGTGTTGCTTTCGTAATACCTGATAATGTAGACTTCTCTACAATCTTTTTCTTTTCAGTATCGTAGATGTCGAAACCTTTATTCAAGAAAGATTGTTTTGTTTCTTCAGTTACCGTGTACTCACGGTTTTCTTTAATTGCTTTTAACATATAATACCTCCTACGCTTCAGCGTTAATGTAACATGCTTTCGCTAGCTTTCCGTCTAACGCGAATGTTCCATTGTATCTACGGTTTTGATATAAGTAGTTATCAGCAGTACGTGAATCACTACCCGGTGCAAACATCTTGATGTAAGAGTATTTAACACGTGACACTTGAGCTTCAGGATCGATAATAATGTAATTGATTTGTTTTCCAGTTGCACCAACTGCATATCCATCGGCAAAATCATAAGCAGTTTTGAAACGTTCTAATGGAACGGTTTTAATTTCTTTAAAGTCCTCTAATGATGTTACTCTACGGTCCAAACCGCCTGCTTTAGATGCATCTAAAGTACGAGTAATACCCTCAGCATTTTTTAATAGTGTTTTATATTTACTTGTACAGTAAATGATACAACGTGAAATAGGAACTCCTGCATCTTCCAAATTTTCAACAACTTCATCGAAATCCTTTAACACATTAGCTGTAGTTAAAGTAGTAGTTTTGATGTTAGCTGGTGCTACACGATTTGTTTCAGCATATACCTTTGAGAAAGTATAACAATCTAATTCAGGAATGGCTTGAGTTGATTCAAAATCACTTTGGATGTTTTGGATTTCTAACACTAAGTTAGTTTCATCAACATCCATAGGGTCAACTGCGAACTCGATATCTCTATCGTGATCTAATTCTTTTGGTTCATACTCATTAGTGTATGTTCCACTGTTGAAACCATTAGCCCCTCTAGTGTGATCTTTATAACCACTTGTAGAAAGTTTTGGTAATCTAACAGTTTTAGCACCCGTCATCTTAATGGTAGGGTTTGAGCTAAATAAGTCTACTGATACTAATTCAGTACCATATTTTTCCATGATATCCTCATGAAACTGCTCAGCATAATTTATAACATTTGGCATTTTCTTTTCCTCCTAGCCTTTTTTATTAGGAACGATAATCATACCGTTCTTGAATGCAGCGGTGCTCTTTTGGTCTTCACCGCCACTTGTTCCATCCCCACCTACTTTTTGGAATCCACCTTGTTGTGTACTTCCCACAAAGTCAGGGAATGACTTGATTGTTTCCTCAATTTGCTCCTTAATTTTATCTTCGACAATTTCACCTTTGTCATCAACAATAGTGTTCTTATCTATAAGTCGCATAAGGAATGGTAACTTTTCATCAGTTACACCTAATCCTTTAGCTTGCGTTGTAATAGCAGCATTTTGTGTTGCTTCTAAAGCTTGTGCTTTTAGTTGCTTGTTTTCTTCTTCAATAGAAGCGATACGTTGTGCTTCAGCTTCTTTGGCTTTGATTTTTGATTCTTTATAACCCTTAATTGCTTCGTTCACTTCTTCTTGTGTCATACCTTGTTCTTTAAGATATGCTTTCATTGCAGTTTCACCCGCAACACCTGAGCGTCTATTTACAATGCCCTCAAGTTTTTCATAATCAATTGGATCACTTGTTTGTGTCCCACTTTGTGCTGCAGGTGTTGGTGTTGGATTTCCTCCATCGCCTCCCGTTCCCCCATCAGCAAATAATTGAATGTCTAAAGGATACTTCATCTTTCTTACCTCCTGTTTTACGTGTGCCTCACGATACCCGTTTTAAGTGTGTCTCACTATAGCAACACCTTTTTATGTCATAGGTTGATTGGACAAAAGAAAACACCTACTTTTTAGGTGCTTCATTTACTACTTCATTTCGCTCTTTATCTTCGGTTTGTACTATTTCAACTTTCCCCGCTTTTACAAGAACATCTCTACGTTTATCACTTACACTAAAGACATCTTCAACTTTAGCGTATTTCTTTTGTTCTTTGTCATAGTACTCTTCGATTACCCTCACTTTTATAGTCTCTTTCTTCTGCATATCATCACCTCCAATCTATGAAAAAAGACACCCTATATTTTAGAGTGTCTCATATTTATTTTTATAATACATACTTACTTATTCATAAACAATTCGTGTAGTTCCATTGCTTGCTCTTCAGTGATTTCTTCAACCCATTTTTCACTCGCTTGGACACCATAGATAGAATCGACTTTCCACTCGGGTTGTCCTCGGCTTGAACTATAATCCAGTTTGTCACCACCCGAGCATTTGAATACCATGTGTGCATCTTTATATGTTGGTAAACCCTCTACCGCATAATACTTCAATTTAATCACCTCTTTCTCATATCTATGTTCTTAATATCTTTTACATCTTTTGAAACTTTTAAAGACTTGGATAACTTCATCATTTCAGTTTGTAATTCTTTTTTGCGTTCCAAACTAGTCGCGTCCAATCTAAACTCTTCATATAAAGGATGTATTTCATTTTTTATTTTGATACTCTCTTGTGTATGAAATTGCAATTCAAAGATATAATCATCTTTTGTCTTAACAAGAGCATTCACTCCTCGATACATTGCATTCTCATCCCCTAGCGTATTCTTTAACCTAGTTAAATTATACCCTTTTTCCTGTAGGGATTCAATGATTCCATCATACTGTTTAACAAAAGTTTCATCATTTAAAATACTTGTGTATCTCACATTGTCATATATTGATGTTTTCACTTCATCAAGTGTTATGCCTCCATCTAACATATCACTTCTTATCTTACGTTCTAGAGACTGCTCGGTTTTCAATCGCCATTGCTTACCATACAACTTTGCCCCATTTTCTTTAACTGCGGTTTCAACATTACTAGTAATATTTGGCTCAACTTCTCGTGCTTTTTTCAGCATGTTAAATGCAACATCTTGAACATCATCACGCCCTGTGACCCCTCTTACAGATTCTCGTTTTAAGTTTCTTCTTAAGTCAGGATAATCTTTCATGAGTTCCGTTTGACGTTTTTGCCATGCTCTTTTACGCTCACCATAATGTTCTTTATTTTTAGAATCAAGAGAATTGTCTTCTAATCTCTTATATCGTCTAATTTGACGTTCGTTGTATCGCTGAGTAGCAACCGCTTTACTGTTCTCACTTGTTTGTGCAGCATCAAGCGGAGTAGGTATTTCAGTAATCCCCTCAAAATAAGTTGTTTGACTATGTTTGCAATTAGGGTGATATAAACCTGCTGCAATTGCTTCACTCAATAATGGATGCTTTCCATCGGACTTACCTCCACTATAAACATCATCAATATACACCTTTCCTTGAAGTGGCAAGCAAATAGGACTACATGCACCATATTGTGAAACAAGTATTGTAGATACTCCCCACTCTTGGCGCTTGGCTCCCTCCCCCTGAAGATATGCTTTTTTATTAGCAGTACGAATTGCCATTTCAGCATAGCTAACAATATTAACATTATTACCATTAGAATATGTTACACAATTTATTCCTTTTGATAAAAAGTCCTTTGTTGCCATATCAACTGCTTGGTCTATAGTCATCGTACCAGTGCTTGCAAATGTGTTAGCTTTAGTGATGATTTTTGAATACTCACTACTTGCCTTATTTAACATCTTGCTCATTGCAGTATTCAAATCATCATTAACATTATTAAACAAAGCATTTAGTTTTCTATCGTTAGATTTAAAGAACGACGTTTCAAGTCCTTTTGCAATTCTTTTAGGTTTATAACCTTTTTGGATTGCTTCTAATATTTTAGATTCTTCTTTTAAACTAGCATCAGCATTTGTAGTGGTGAGTAATTCGTTAAGTTTTAATTTAATATTACTTGATTGTTTATTGACATATTGTTGATTACGTTTTCTATAATCATTTAGTGATTCAAGTTGTCTTGATTGCCACATGTCCCAATTAAAACCCTCATCTTCTTCCCACTTCTTATGTCGCTTTAGGTTTCTTGACATGGAGTTTAAAAGGTAGTCCTCCATTTCTTCAAATATTGAACTTATCTCTTTCTCGGTCATAATCTATACCTTTAAATAATTAGTTGATGAATATACCTTATAGCCATTTGCTATCCACTCTTTCGTAGCTTTTAATAACTCATTAGTTGTAGTATACTCATCTCGTCTAAGTTCCATAGTTGAACCTTTTTCAATAGCCAAGATTACATTCTTGCCTTTAAACTTGGACTTGATGTTCTTGACAATCTCTTTTGCTTTTCGAGGTTTCATTTGATAAGCCTTTGTTACCTCATTTGTTTGTATTAGTACTGTCATTAGGATTACCTCCATTAAGTGCATTAACATCATCAATTAGTCCAGGTTCATCAACTGTAAAGTTTGTTCCGTATTCATCAATGATACGTTTCACTTCTTCCTCTTTATCCTCGTCTTCCATTGAGTCACCATATAACTCATCTACTATCTTCTTAGTAGACATTATTTGTGAGGTCTTTGCTTTACCCATCGTTTCAACGACTGACTCAAACGATGGATTTGCATATTCACCAAAGTTCACAGTTATTTCTAAGGGTTCGTCACTTGGTTGCTTTTTATTAAAAACATCTAATGCTTTTAATGCAGTTTCAAGCACATCAGGGATAGTATCTTGTAATGCTTGAATCAATCGATTACGTGTATAAAGTGTTGTCTTTTCTTTTTCACGTTGTGCTTCAGCATTATCCAACTTCTTTGTATCAATTCCTAACGTACTAGGACTAATCAATCCTTGTAGACATAAATCTAAGTATGTTGAATATGACTCCAAGTAATTTGTCGATGGAATAGTAGGTTGAGTTACTTCAATCTTTCCGTTGTCGCCCTCCTCCATACTACCTTTTTTAACTTTTATAAAGTCATGTTTGAAAGCATTCGGTTTTAACAATTCTCCACTTGTTTTATCTCTTGGTATCATCGATTCAGGAATATACTTTGTTGCCCGTCCATGCCTAACAGCATCGAGCCATTGTGACACTACTTCATCAAGCGCATCAAAGCTGCTAACCTTTGAATCAAAGATTGATTTCCCTCGATTCTCATACTTAGCGTTTTTATAAACATAAAAGGGTATCGCCATATTTAACGAACCCTTTGTTTTTACATTTTCATTTTCATCTTCTTCATATCCTGCGAATATGTAATCATCAATATCAGCAAGTTCTTCAAGTGTGTTCATATGTACTTTCTTGTTGTTACGTGTATCAATCAATTCATTCTTGATATAACCATATCCATATATTTCATTATGAATAAATGTTATTCCTTTATGGCGAATAGGGTTACTGAAGATGGTTTCACAATAACGACCTCTTTTAAATATAAAGTCAACTCTATCAGCTGGATAAAATTCAATAATAGGTTCATTTGATACACTCTTATCAAAACTAATCTTAAATGCACCATCGCCTTTATATAACGCAAGTGATAAAGCATTAGATACTAACTTAGTGAAGTTGTTATCTTCAATGATTTTATCAAGTTCAACTTTACGTGTATCACATTCAATATTATCCATATCTCTTACTACAATTTGGGTAAGAGTATCTACAATCAATGAGGGTAGTCCTGTATGGATTTTCCTAACATCATGTGTTGCTTTTGTCCAAAATGAGCTTGAACTATCATTTAAGTTTTTGTACAACTGTGATAATTCTTCAGGCTCACCTCGATACCATACTTCATTACGTATAACTGTTGCATTAAAATCAAACATGTTGCTGATAACGATTGCTTGACCTTGCTCATTAGTTGTAATTTCTAACCAGCTTTTTATCATGTCTTTTATCCTCCCCATACTACAAACCTCCTTGTATGATTGTTTCAACTACTCCTGTCAATGCGTCTGCTTGATCATCGTGCTTGTTTTTACCCTCACGTTGATATGCGAATAATTGACTATATAACTCAGACCATTTATCCCTCCAGTTACTAGGGAAGTATATAATGCGCTGCACTGTTGTTGCATTTGTTAATATTCTTGACTTCTTGTTCTTACTTTGATGGAACCATGTCACGTCGCATGTATAGCACTCAAATTCGTTCTCAAGTATCAATAAAACATTTCGAGCAAATCCTTTACCACCGTTATTTGATTCAATCCTTGCTCTCATTACTTTGTTTTCATATAGTCGACTAGCAACCAATGGTTCAGTTTCTTCCATCGGTGCCTGCGTATTCACAACATCGAGTATATAAGCTTGATGTTGATACATTGCCCATATGAATGTGACTAAATAATCACTTCCCTCATCGGCAGTATCGGTATATGAATAGATACCCTCAATTAAACTGTTTCCATTGCTATCGGTAGGTAAGTGATCATATGTTTTAAATTCATCATATAACCGACCTCTTATATCAATAGGTAATTGTTGGTAGTTCGCACTAGCAATATCGGCTCCCATTGCACTAACTTTATCCTCATAAGCCTCTTTACTAAGAATTTCATCGCATAACATAGCGCCATCATCTTGTAAGGCTTTCATGCTTAAGTGCTTGTATCTCTTTTTCTTTTCTTTACACCATTCTAATATTTTTCCTGACAAGTCGTTAGAATGCCATCTAGTCATAATCACTAGAATCTTTCCGCCACTTTCCAATCTTGATAGCATTGTATTGGTAAACCACTCCCAATGACTTTCCAGAACTCTTTCGTTGTTAGCTTCTTCTGCGTTTTTGATCAGATCATCAATAACTAATATATTGGCACCAAACCCCGTAGCTGTTCCGCCTGGTGAGGTTGCTAAATAGTTGTTGTATCCACCTGCTAAACTCCATAAGTTCATAGCTCCATCACCATATTTGATTTTTGTATTAGGAAATATATCACTATAAACAACAACATCTTTATCCGCCTTTTCTTCTGCAATCATATTCCTAACTGCTTTAGAAAAGGTTGTTGATAATGTTTCGTTGTATGTACCAGTCATGATCTTTAGTTTACTATCGATACCAAAAGCCCATGCTTCAAAATTAGAAGCCGTTCTAGACTTTCCATGTCTTGGTGGCTCATTTACAATCATTACTTCTGTGTTATCATGTAAAAATTCTTGTAGACCATTGCTCAATTCCACAAGATAAGTACGCTCTTTTTGGTAGAAGTCAGGTGCCAGCAAATTGCAAAAAGAAAAGAAATCACGTCTGGCAAGTTCTATCTTTGCACCTTGTATGATTTCTTTAGTTATTTTTAATTTCTGCATTCGCTAACGCTTCCACTTGCTTTGTAGATAACTCCTTAAACGGGTTATTGATTTCACCTGCTATTTGAACATCATGCTTATCTCTCCACTCATTCGAACGTCTGTTTTTTAGCCAAAAACATTGTGCTCCAGTTTCGCCCGATCTAAATCTTTCGACAACGACAGTTTTTACTTCCTCTTCTTCACAACGTCTCCCCTCTTCATCGTAATAAACTTTCTTACACTTAAATGCTTGTTCTTCAAGATATTTAAAGCCTGCAGCATTTTTATATAACGCTGATTCTACAATACCATCCGCTATGTCTTTATTTGGCGCCAGCGCTTGTATTAATTCAGAGTGATCGTTTTTATATTTTGAAAAAGTTGATTCTCCTACTTTTATTGTCTTAGCAATATCCTTGTCTATGACTCCTCTACGAGCAAGAGCACATATATATTCAAGATTTGGTAATACGTGTGTTTCCCATTTGCTTCGTGCCACATGAACACTCCTTTCTAAAATAAAAAGAGCTATTAACTCTTATTTCTTACTTTAATTGTTTTAGTTTCACAAATGAATGATGTTCTTAATGGGCATCATTCATACCCATGTACACTTTTAACTAATATCATTATAGCACTTAAAATGTGACTTGGAAGTCAAATTAATAAAATGTTGCTAAAATCTCTCTTATTTGTCTTTGTAATGTTGAATCAGAAGTATCATTCATCTTTAGTGCTATATTAGCAAACGTCTTATTGTTAATGTATTTATCGATGATTGCCTGCTTATAAATCGGATCCTGCTTGTCTAGAAATGCATTTACCTTAATTACTAGCGCCTTATACATTGCTAGATCTGCCTCATAAAAGAATAGCTTATCTTCCCATTGCTCTTTCGGATCTCCTTTTTGTCTTAAATCATTGATCCTGTCTTTAGCCGCCATGATCTCATTTTGCAGCCTTCTGACCTCATTGTTGTAATGAAGTAATGACCTTATATTGCTCTCTGCCGCAACACGTCTTTGCTTTTTTGCTTCACTCTCATGTACTTCTGGCCCGCATTTACTTATATCCATTTTGTTTTACCCTTTCTTTTTATCCTGCTTAACTGCTAGATACAATACAACTACTGGGATCCCAATGATTAAGACTGATACTGAGATTGTAGCTGCATATGCGATTATGTTTAATGGTGTCATATAAACACTTCCTTTCTTGTGATATAATTTACTTAATTTAAAGAGGGATTAGCATTTCTGGAAGATCAACATCCCTTTGACCATACTCAACTTTTAGCTTTGTTGCCTGTAAAGATAAAGGTGCATTATCAATGATTCTACTCGCTACATCTGTTACTGCTTTTGATCTATCAATCTCACTTTTTAATTCAGCACCATTTAAATCTTCATCGTTAAGTCTCTCTAGCTGTTCAAATAAAGGATTGTTTAAATCTACTAATCTATTTTTCATTTTCTTATCCTCGCTTTCACTGCTTCTATCAATTCATTTTGATTTACTTTTTTATTTTCTAACGATCGCATCACATCTTCATCATGGGTATCTTTAGCCATAATGTGGTATACGATTACCTTTTGCTTTTGTCCTTGCCTGTATAGCCTTGCATTAGCCTGCAGATATAACTCTAAACTCCATGTAAGCCCAAACCAAACAATGATATTCCCGCCATCTTGCATATTTAGTCCATGCCCCATAGAAGCAGGATGGCACACTAGCAGTTCTGTTTTACCAGCATTCCAATTTTTAAAGTCTTTTTCTCCATCTAGTGTCCTTGCCTCAGGAAAATGATTCATGATTTTAGCAAGATCATGTTTATACGAATAAAACACTAAAACAGATTTCCCATTAGCACCTTCTATAAGCTCATTTAAAGCATTAATCTTTTCATCATGTATTTGTACTACTTCTCTGTTTTCGTTGTACACTGCGCCATTAGCATACTGTAAAAGCTTATTTGTTAGAGCTCCTGCATGAGTACCAATCAATGCCTTATCTTCTTCGTACTCAAGAATACTCTGGGCTTCAAATCGCTTATAATCAGCCATAACTTTTTCATCTAGATCTACAAATATTTTCCGGTCTATGCGCTCAGGCATTTCAAGCCAGTCCTTTGCTTGCAACGAAATACACACATCACCCATTTTTTGTTGAATACGTTCCTTTGCCCCATCTCTCAAGTCCCACTCAAAGATGATATGACCATTTCTTCTTCCTGGCGAAAAGAAAGCATCTCGATATCTTGTCATTGTTGGATATAATCGGTCTCCTTGATCAATTAAATACATTTGCCCCCACAAATCCAGATACCCATTCGGTGAGGGTGTTCCTGTTAATCCTACAAATCGATCGACATAAGGCATCACCTTTTTTAGGGCTCTAAATCTTTTCGATTTGGAATTTTTAAAGCTACTCCATTCATCAACAACAACCATATCAAAGTCAAAATCTTTCCCGATATAATCAACTAACCAAACTACATTTTCCCGATTAACGATGTAAATATCTGCTTTTGTTTTAAGAGCTTCCTTTCGCTTAACTACGCTTCCAAGCACTTTGGATATAGTCAAGTTCAGATGGTCCCACTTCTCAATTTCATCACTCCAAGTAAGCTGTGCTACGCGTAAAGGTGCAACAACTAAAACTTTCTGAACACTAAAATAGTCATACATTAAGTCCTGAATCGCTGATAAGGTAATTACAGTTTTACCTAGACCCATATCCACGATCAAACCACACTTGTCATGATTGATTATGTAGTCATGGGATCTCTCTTGATAATTATGTGGTATAAACTTCATCTGGTAACTCACCTTTCAACATATAGCTCACTAATTCATCAACCATATCAACATTTTTGATAACATAAGCTTTCTGACCATTTCTAATCAGTTGCTTTACTCTCCATTCTTGCATAGGTGCTATCCTTCCGCCTTTTGGTCTTTTCAGCTCCACAAAACAGAGAATATCATTCAACACCACAATTCTATCTGGAACACCTTTTGTACCAGGAGATGTAAACTTCCAACACAAACCGCCAAGGTTGTGGATCGTGTCTTTCAGGTACCTCTCTACTTTTGCTTCTGGATCACAATTTGTTCTACTCTTCCAACCCATGCTTACCTCCTTACTTTTTAGCTAAGGTAGTCCAAGGTTCGTACGCACACGTATAGGTACTATGCGATTAGGCATATTAGGTATATTTATTAATATTATATATACCTAATAACAACTAAACCTTTATAACTTAAGTCTTGGACTACTTGGTCTACTTTATATATTTAAGCCTTTATCTATGCTGTTTTTATAGGTAGTCCAAACTGTTTATTTTTGGTCTACCTTTGACTTCTTGGTCTACGTCATTTTTTCAATTTTCAAATCTTGGACTACCTTTTTTTCAATCTTGGACTACCTCCGAATAAAGCCCTTTTTAGGGTTCTTTTCATTGGGAAACTTCACACTTTTCTTGTATTCCCAATCTGGTAATTCCCTTAAGATATCATTGATATCTTTTACTACAAAGTTATCAATTCTTCTGACATCTTTGTATAAAAGTTCATCGATGATTTCTCTCGCACATACTCGTTCTCTCAGCATAGTACCTTTATAGTCATCAGCTAGATTACCTTCTAGGAATTCTTGCTTTTTATAGGTTTCAAACTCATACCAGTCCTTTGGGAGTTCTTTATCAAGATACTCGATTATTAACTCCTTGCGGTAATCTTCTTCTCTGTGTGCTTCCTGGTGACCCATGGCAACCTTTTCTAATTCTTTCCCAAGCCACATCGATTCTTTTTGCTCATATCTATATTTCGCTTCCGCCCATATTTGATCTATTTCATAATCTGTGAGGTCCTTGAATAGGTCCTTCGATGCTAATAAGATGTTCACATCCAACGGCCAATATCTTCTATTACCTGTATTATCTTTTAAAAACTCTTGCTTATTCGTTGTTCCGAAAAAGATACAGGTTCTAGGGTTATCAGTTGGGTTTCTATCATATGCTTTCCTATAAGTATCTGACTGCATAGAGATAAATTGTTTTGATATTTCTATATCACTTCTTTTGAGAGCCGATAATTCTCCAAGCTCACATAACCATTTTCCTTGTATTGCTTCATGAGCTTCCTTACCTTTAAATGTTTTTACGTTGTCCGTAAACCATGTTTGCATTTTACTTAGTCTATATATAATATAGCTCTTACCTACTCCCTGTGGCCCATATAGGACCACCATATAGTCAAATTTACATCCAGGCTCATATACTCTCTTTACTGCAGCTGTAAGGCTCTTACGTGTTGCCATTCGGCTATATTCATTATCTTCAACACCCAAATAATCAATAAAGGTTGTATCAAGCCTTTCTATTCCATCCCATTCAAGCGAATCTAGATAATCTCGTAGCGGATGCCAAGCATTCTGCCTGTGAACAATACGCTGAGCATCATATATGTTATTTCTTCCATACAACCCATAAGTCGATTCTAGATACAATCGCATCCCTGCGTCGTCGTCATCTGTCCAACCAGGTTTATATGGATCATAATCCCACCAAGGAAGTTTGCCTCTTTTCACAACCTTTTGAGCAAACTCATCAACGCCACCAATACTATCTTTTAAGTTAGGATCATTTCGCATTATGATCACGAAGTTACTAATGGTGGCTTCAAACTCACCATTGTTTTCTAAAGTAAGCTCTTTAATCCATTCTTCATCTTTATTGATGTCAATTAAATCTTCAAAATCATCTTGAGCGGTGTTGATATGCTCTACTGCGATCGTTTTTTTAGCTTCCTCATCATTTCGAATTAAGTCCATCATTTTTACCCATGAGGGTTTTTTGTTAATGGGGGTGCTTTCTTTTGCGTCTATATCTAAATCGCCAAACTTGTGTATACGAACAAGATCAAAAGCATTGCACAGCATCATACTTGCTGGATCAGTAGAGTGATTTGAATAAGCAAATTTATCCTCATAAATGACTACTCCAGCTGATGTGCTTCCATTTAAATAAGTGTATCTATTAGGAATGTCACAAGACTCATATACATCACTTAGAAACTTATCAATCGCTTCGACAATTGTATATGTTCTACAAAAAGATCCTATGAGTCCATCCTTTGATAATGGATCGCCTTGTTTGTCTGCTCCTTTTTTCTTTAGCTCATCAATTCTGCTACTCATTGGCCAGAAAGATACATCTTTCCAATCATCATATTTAGAAAGGTATTCATCTGCATTCAGTATCATACCTTCTTGATGTTCAAACACATATACACCATCTTTGCTGGTTGACGGCCAGTACATTAGTCTTGATGGTTGGTACGTTGTATCATCGAAGTAATCAATATCTATTTCCTTTGTTAACATCCTAGCAATAGCCTCATACTCTTCAGGTGTTACATCTCTGGATAGAGGAACTACCAATCTGTATCTAGGAGTTCGATCAGAATGCTTATGAGTGGAATAAATACAAGATGTATATCCAAAAAGCATTGAATAAGTTTCCCAAAAATCTAATGGTGCAAAATCTAAATCCAATGTAAGCATTGAACGACTTACAACATTTGCATCTAATCGTCGACCATCTATTAGTTTCCCTGCTACAAAACCGCCGATATCCTTTATATCACCCTGTTTGATTTTGGACATCTTGTTATACTCAGCTTGAGTTTCGATCGTTCTATGCGTCTCATTTACTCTGTCAAGGAATTGCGACCACGACATTTCAGTATTTTTCCATTTCTTATCTTTACGACTTTTTCCTATCGCAATATACATTCACAATTCCTCCTTAATCTTTTTTATAATACGGTGTAATGAACCCATCACCCTGTAATTTTAAATCTGGTGCCCACTCAAGAGACTCAGCCATTTCAACAAGTACATTTTTCAATAATACTTCTGGATCATTGCTTTCAATAATGATTTCATCATGCACATGAAACTTAATATCCATATTGGCTACTTTCATAAGTGACTCAGCTAAGCAATCTCTTGCTGTAGCTTGAACAATATTCTCAACTAGCTTTCCACCATAAGTATTTAATGATGACCATTTTTTCGTTTCCTGATTTAGCCCACTATAGTGTATTTGTTTTCCATAAGTACCTTCTTTCAATTGAGCATTGTAATATGCTAGACTTCGACCACTTGGTAACTGGATAAACAATACTCTATCTTTCATGTAGAAAGTTAAGCCTTTTGGTCCTCTTAGTGTTTTTCTTGTCATAACGCATTCAATTGCAACTTCCTCAATTTCTCTCCACAGCATTACTATATTAATATTTGCATTTCGCCATTGCTTTACAAGCTTAGGCAATTCTTCTTCTGTTAGTCCCATTTCTAGCGCTCCCATTTGCTTAAGTGCTCCTACACTACCTTGATAACCAAGAGCAAGTTCTGCAACTTTTCCTTTAGCTCTTAGTTCTTTTGTAACCTTCTCAAGTGGGACTTTAAACATCTGACTAGCGGAAGCCTCATAAATCTTTCCATGGGTAGCGAATACTTTATTTCGCCACTCCTCATTTGCATACCAAGCAATTACTCTTGCTTCTATAGCACTAAAATCAACAACGACAAAATTGTTCTCAGCTATAAAAGCAGTTCTGACTAACTGTGATAAAACAAAATTCGTTCCTGGGAACAATAAGTCTAATGTAGTAAAGTCATTAGCTTTTACAAGTTCTCTAGCATAATCAATATCCTTTAGTTTATTTTGCGGAAGATTATGTACTTGAACTAACCTACCAGCCCATCGCCCAGTCCTGTTGGCTCCATAGAACTGTAAAATCCCACGGATCTTTCCATCAGCACATGCGGATCTTCTCATAGCGTCATACTTCTTAATAGAGGTCTTAGCCATTTGTTGTCTTAATCGGAGTAATCTTTTTGCTCTACTACTAATATCAGACTGTAATAATTCAATGACTTTATCTTTCGCTAAGCTTGTAACTTCAACACCTTCATGTTCTGAGAACCAGGCTTTTATTTGTGTAGGGCTATTAGGATTATCTAATCCGCTAACTCCCTTAGCTTCCTCCATCAATTCATACTGATTGATATCACCATAATTCAAAATGGTGTCAATCATATCTAAATCCAATAAAATTCCATTATCATTTATTTTTTGGTCCAACGCCCATAGCTTTTTTTCGTTTGGGTTCCAAGGACCATATTTTTCAATTTCTTTTGATATTTCTCTTTCAACTTCCACATCTTGTTTACAATACCCTAGGAATAAATTCCATTTATCTCTATCATGATGTGGATAATTTCTTGTTCTTCCTCCATTCGATTTCGTAGGTTTACACGGCTTTGAAAAGTATTGTATAAGAGCTTTACCTTGTTTATCTTTTTGCTTACTCTCTTCAAAACCCAAAGCCAATGCAACCTGCGCCAAACTCATAGGAAGTCCTAACGATGCAGCACGCACCATAACACACCCCCATTGGTTTGGATCACACAGTATATTAAAGTATTTTGCAATACATGCGCGCTCAAAATTGGCATTAAAAGCGGTTTTTAAGACCGCTTTATTTGTTAATGCCATAAGAACATCAAGTGGTAAAGTTTCGAAATTTGCTAAATCTATTTCCTTTATATCTTCATCATCAAAGGCATATCCGAAAATTAAGATTTCAAAATCTGGAGACTCAACATACTTATAAACACCACTTTCCATTAAGTCGATAGAGCTATAAGTTTCAATATCGATATGGAGTGTTCTCATAAGTTTAACCTAGAAGATCATTCATATCTAATGCTTCTTCACCCTCAGGAATGTCAACATCTGCAAAATCAGTATCAGCATCTATTCTACCACCAAGGTTTTCACCATCTTTGGTTTTCATGATGTTATTTAACCCGCAAGCAACTCCTTTGTTTCCTTTTGCATTAAAAGGGTAAAAATTCACACTCGCTATCCCATAACAGCCTGCATAAACATCTTCTGGTGTTGCCTCTACAAACTTCGTTCCTACTCTCGTACTCAGAACCACTCCAGGTTTTGTCTTACAAGTTGTATTAATAAAGTATGCTCCAGCATAAGCTTCGTCTTCAGGACGCTCTGTATCACCGTCTCGTAAAGGCATTTTCAAGTTCGCTGGTTTTTTCCCATTCCATTTACTTGATACTCCTTGCTCGACTGCAGCCTCAATTGCTTTTTTGATTTTCAACAAAGTATCTTTGTCATTTTTGGGAATGATCAGAGATAC
Organism: Breznakia sp.; assembly: GCA_047973225.1. Taxonomy (GTDB): domain Bacteria; phylum Bacillota_I; class Bacilli_A; order Erysipelotrichales; family Erysipelotrichaceae; genus JBKEBQ01. The sequence goes on from JBKEBQ010000058.1 coordinate 40,074, forward strand.
TGAATACTTTGCTTCTCCTCCGTCCATTGCATGTGCTTCAAATAAATGCGGGTAAGATAGTCTTACCTCTCCAGTTCTTACTTTTGTTTCTAATTGTCCGTTTGCCATTATTTTATTTCCTCCTTTAATAGCGTTTCTTTCATTTGTAATATAATCTTCAGCTACATCATCAAAGTAGCTCATTGTAATAAATCCTTAAAATCTTCTTGTGCATCATTAACTGTAAGTGAAGGTCTCTTATCACCTTCAGGTGCTATGGTAGGTTTACCTTGTGGTTTTTCTACTAGGTCACCAATCAAATCAGAGAAGTCCTTCTTACCTAAGAGCTTTGTCATTGCTGTGATACCTAAAAGCTTTTTTTCATAAATGACTGCTTCGTCATATCCATTGTTTTTTAATGCTTCGGATATTTTTTCTTCATCTACATATTTTCTAAGGCTACGTCCCTCGACAGCTTTATAGCCTGGTATATCTTTTCCTTCTAGGATTTGATCTAAAGCAAACTCTTTTACTGATTCAGCCCATTTCTTTAGCTCATCTACTTTTGTTAACACTTCTTGAACATCTTCAATGGTTAAGAGGGATGGATCATCATAGTTAAACTTTTCCAATTCCATTAAATACTCTTTTCTAGCTTTACATACTGCTTTCGCTTTACAGAATTGACAATGATCTCCACATTTGAATTTGCCTTCTCCTACATCAGCTAATGCTGCTGCAGGGGCAACAACATCTTCTGCCCATATCTTTAAATCCTTGACAGATAATGTTTCAGCACTTATATTATCTAGCCTTGGCTGCATAACATGGGTGGTTATGGTATCAAAGTCATACAACATCTCAAATGCAGTACATGCTCCCAAACCATACAAGCGTAACTGTGGATTATCATCTGCTTCCACCTCTACACCTTTACCATATTTAAGGTCTATGATATGTAGTTCATTATCAGCAATGATCACACAGTCACCAGTACCAAATCCGCCAGGCACATATTTACTAAAATCTAATCTTTGTTCGATTAAGAATACTGTATCCTTACATTTCTTTCTAAGCTTGTTGTAAATTTCTACACAATAATCACGATACAGATCTGTATAATAATCCATATCTTTATCTTCACATTCAATTTTCTTTCTTTTCTTTCTGATATACTTTGTCAACTTTAGCTCTGCAATCTCATGAGCTTTTGTTCCTTCTTCTGCATACTTCGATGTTGTAGATGGAAATTTCGTTTCTAGTGCAACGGAAGGTGGACAATTGATCCACCTTTTTGCACCACTTGCAGAGAGTTTTGCATGTACTTCAGGCATATCATTCCAACCCCTTAGCTTTTATCAGTTCTTGCATACGATCCATTACTAGTCCTGAATGCTCTGTTTCTACTTCTGACAATTTATCAGCGCCTACACTTTTAAATAAAGCAATAAGATCATTTTGCGCTCCGTTTTTGGCTAATACTGTTGCTGCTGCACGCAACTCGTCTTGTGAGTATGTTGGCAAGTCTTTTGGGTTCTCATAGTTTTCTTCAACTACTTCTGGTTTATTCTCTGGAGCTGTTTTGATTTCTTCACCTAACTCACTTGAAGGTATACCAGCTGGCTTTTTAACATGGGATCCAATAAATGCATTCGCTAGAGTATTTATAGCGTCAACTAGCTCTGGCGCTTTGATTTCAATATTAATATTCATATCATCGATTTTCATAAAGTACCTCCATATTTCGATAATTTCTTGTGCTTGATTTAGCATACCCATGTCAAAATAACCAAAGTGACATTCAGATACATCGATACCAAGCCAATCCGCAAGTTTTTGATATAGCGGTTTGCGATCCGCAATATAGTATTTACTTTTTCGATCCCAATGAGGATCAAATAAAGAATGCAGAAATATTTTCTTCTCTCTCATTTCTTGATTAGCAAGAATTCCAAAAGCTTCCATAGGTTTATGCTGATGTGTACCAACACGTGCAAAGCACTGATTACAAAGATACATATAACCGCTTCCATGCGCTCGCTTATACAGAAGTGTTGACGAGATAAGTTTCACTTCTCCGCCACACAGATTACATTTCTTTGGAAATAAATCTACCATTTAACCAATGTCAATTAGATCAGCTGTATCTATGCCTGAGCTTCTGACAATCAAACTTGGGAGAGCGTGTACGTTTTGAATTCGGGTCACTCCAAGTTCGTAAAGATGTCTCATTACTAAATCAAGGAATGCTGAGTGGTAAATAATTGTATAAAAGGGTGTACATGAAGCTGTTCCACCTAGGTGATACCATGCAAATGCTTTATCTTCTTTTATACGTTTCACTAATCCGATTTCATAATAATTTCCATTCTTATAAATGATCCAATCACCCTTTTTAATCTTCATAATCTGTACCTTCACATCCAACTTCATAACCTTGTATACTCTCTTGTAAATGATGAATTTGCATTCTTAATTGCTTATTCTCTTCTCTCAAGCCATGGTTTTCTTCTCTAAGTGATTTATTCTCTTCTACTAGAAATTGTTCCATTCCTTAATCCTCCTCTGGAGGGATATCCCCATTTGCTAACAAATCAGTAACTGCCATCAACACTCTAGAATTACATATTTCACCTAAATGCTTAGCAAGTGTTGTTTCTATCTCATTTTCTATTTCTTTATCTGTAACTCCATATTTAGTAATTAGATTTTGTCTTTTCATTTAATTTCCTCCCAGGACGTTTATCCATATACTTACAATTTGTTCAGAGTCTTCTGTTTCACTCCAAACACTCCGTACTTGATCTACTGTCAACAGATTGCAGTCCGTATATTCTGACAGTAACTCAAACATTGCCTCATACCCTTCCTCCTCGTTGATATAAGAGCAATACTCAATACCGCACTTGATACCAGCTGGATTATTATGTTCAGTCCATAAATCACTGGTACCATATCCTGTTTCTAATGCCCAAGTTGCATAAGCAAACCCTGGGTCTATATTTTTATGATCAGTAGCGACTATTATAAAGGAGGGATCAACTTCGCTACTGATCTGATCAATCGATGTAATACTAGTGTTGATATTCGTATTTACATCTATTCATATGTCTTCTTCTGATTTGATTACTTTTTTATTAATCATTGCCTCTGGTTGCATTCTCTCTTCTTGTAACTTCAGCTTCTCTTTTTTAAGTTGATCAATCAATTTATCCTTCTCGCTAATGTGATTCTGATAGTCTTTGTATTGATTGTCGTTAACTGTAAACATGAAAGCGATAATTGCTACAAGATTAACAATTAATAATCCATTGATTTTCTTCATAAATATTTACCTTTCTAGCATTTGTGCTATACTGTAAATGACTCTAGTAAGTCAATTAGATACTGTCCCGTTTCTGCCTGGAAATTTAATCAGTATCTTTTTTGCATGGGACTAAACCTCTTTCGATTTGCCATTGCTCAAAAGCGGCTGTAGGTATTCCCCACGGTGACTTAGGATTTAAACCCATACGACGTTTGGGAAAATCTGACTCTTCCATCCATCGAACTAAGGTGGCTCGGTCAAAACCCATCGCAACTAACTCTGTTACGCGCATAATAGGTTTTGGATATATTAATGGCATATGATCACTCCTTTCTTTAATCTCTCCTTTTGCTATAATGGATTTATAGAAAGGAGGGGTATTTATGACTAAACCTAACTTTGAAGACTTTCAACTAAATTTTCTTCACAAGAATAAAGTTGATTCTGATTTAGCCTCGTCTTGCCTTAGAACTGCAAGAGTTCTATCAAAAGAACGTGGTACTTCAGTTGAACAAGAGTTTGCTTTTGCGTTCAGCTCTTTATTCACAATGAGAGCATTAAATGATTATCATAATTGGCTTATGGAAGAACTTGATAAGTAATTAGCAATTAGGGTATCTATTTCTAAACCACTCAATCATTGCTTCTTCATCTCCATTAAGAGCTTTATTGAACAAACTTTTTTGACTAGGTGTATTAACATCTAGTTTTTTATTTATACTTCGTAGCTCTTCTAGTATCAGCTGCAATATTTTTCTCATTACATCTCTCCTTTCTTTCTGGCATCCTCTTTACCAGTAAGTAGCAGACTAGGTAGGACTGTTGGAAGGGAAAACACCTAATCCACTACTTACTGATAAAGAGACTCGTCTAATATACTAGACTATTTGTCCAAATTAAAAACATTAGTTACGCTTTCTCCTAGTGCTCGTGATATCTTTTGAACAGTAACTGTATTTGATTTGTCAAGTTGCCCAGATTCTAAGCCGTTTATAGTTGCTCTTGAGATTCCAGATTTATCAGCTAATTCCTTTTGAGACCATCCTTTTTTCTCACGATAATGTTTTATATTGTTCTTCATATTACTCTCCTTTCATATTTAGTCTAGTATATTAGACGATAAGGTGTCAAGTAAATTTTACAAATATGTTGAATTTTGACAAAATGATTGTATAATATATTTGACAGGGACGACAGGAGTGACTATGAAACTTGGAAACATGATAAAAGATTATAGAAAAGAGAAGAATATTTCAATGGGAGAATTTGCGAAACTTAGTCGAGTAAGCAAAGCTTATATTGGAATGTTAGAAAAGGACAACAATCCTTCTACTAATAAACCTATAGCTCCCTCTCTCGAAGTTATAAAGAAAGTTGCGGATGCAATGAATATGGATTTGAATATATTACTAGATAAAATTGATGGTCAGGTTTCACTAAACAATGAAAATGAAGAACTAGGAAAAATGATTTCAGCAAGTGGAATAAAAGTACCAATATATAATAATTTATACTTAAGATCAAATAAAAATGAAGAAATCCTAGGGTATGTAGAAGTATCTAAGAGCGTTTTAAATTTCGGTACATTTTGCGCACTAATTATGAATGATGATAGTATGGAGCCATTAATAAATGAAAAAGATACACTGATTATCCACGAATCAAATAGGATGGAGAATGGAGATATATGTGTTGTTACTATCAAGGATCAACCAGGTGTGATTAGAAAGGTAGAGGCTACTTCAGATGGAGAAATAGTAACTTTAATTCCATTAAATAGTAATTATAAAACAGAAGTTTACACAAAAAAAGAGGTAAATGAATTACCTCTAGCGGTTATTGGTGTAATCGTAGAAACAAGGACGCAGATTAAGCCCCTGAATAGACTAAACCGATTAGTTATCAATTCAAAAGGGAATGATTAACATTTATATCATTCTTGATCTAATATGCAAATATCACAAGGTTGTAATGTTTGATCATTCAATCTATGTGGGCAAGCACATCGATTATTGCATGAAGCAGTATCACACTGCCAATTTGTAAAGTCATGCAGTCGAAAGAGTTGTACAGCAAATGCGCAATCTGCACAGGAGCTTTCAATACCGTCATTATTCTGACACATTATTAGCCCTCCTCTAATGAGTAAACTACTCTAAGAGGGTTAATTCTACTTATTAGTAAAGCGACCCTCTCGAGTCGTTTCACTGTACAATGCTGCTAATTGCAGCACACTCTAATATTAATAAACGTTAGGAAAAAAATATCCCTAACGTCTTGATATAATTTCATTCCCTTATGCCTTATAAGATAAGGCAGTGAAATTATATTCCTATATAGAAGTGATGTCAATTAATATTACCTTAGTATCTACACAGATATGTGAGATCATATAAAATGGAGGATAAAAAAATGAAAAGATTATTTAGCTTAGTTTTAGTATTAGGATTATTTTTAACTGGTTGCGGTAGTGCAGAAGATGATAACGATATCAAAGAACAAGAAAATGATTCTAGCTATCAAGAAAAACTAAAAGAAGCAGGTTTTAAAGAAAATATGGAAAATCAAATCTATGAACTGGATTTGGATAATGGAGACAAAGTCTTCGTATTTGTGGATGATGGATATATTAATTATGAAAATAATGAAGACGATGCACAAATATCATATTACTTCAAAGACAACTATGCAGATATGTATGGATGTAGATATCACTATGAAGATGATTCATACACTGAAGATGGTGCTGGAACTGGTGGTTGCATAGATGAGACAGTGGATATTTTAAAGAAAGATAAAGAGAAGATTGACAAAGTATTCAAAGATGCAAAAATTAAATATGAAGAAATAGCAAATTAATTATTAAGATAATAAAAACACCCACGCTGCAACGTGAGTGTCGAGTATAGAAAATTTAGTGTCAGGGCGACATTCCTTTTTCTATGCTCTTATTATAACCAATACTAGGAGGAATAACAACATGGCAAAGTATAAAAAAAGGGCAGATGGTCGTTACCAATCAAGTATAACGATTGGAAAAAACAAAAACACTGGAAAGTCTATTAGAAAAGTTGTTTACGGAAAAACTAAAAGTGAATTGGAAAATAACCTAGCAATAGTAAGAGCGGACTATTTGAAGGGGATGGATGTCAGAACTAACAAAGTCTTATTTATTGATTATGCTAATCGATGGCTCAACATGAAAAAACCTTATATTGAGAAGAAAACCTATGAATTGTACAAATCAAAAATTAATCTACACTGTAAACCAATACATAGTTATGAACTTAAGAAGGTAACAAAATCTGATTTACAAGAAATAATAAACTCAAGCATAGATCATCCTCGCACTTGTCAAATGGTACGGCAAACTTTGAATCAAATCTTTGAATCAGCTATATTAGATGATATTGTATTTAGAAACCCTACAAAAGGGATCCAACTACCAAAATATCAATGCGCTGAAAAGAAACCATTATCAGAAGTAGAAGATCATTTGAGTGATGTTACTGATTTCAGTGAAAGAGAAAATGCCTATATTCTTCTAATTAAATGGTGTGGTTTAAGAAGAGAGGAAGCTCTCGCATTGACAATCCATGACTTTAATTGGCAAAAGGAAACCGTATCTATTAGTAAGGCGATATCATTTAATAAAAGCACTACTGACATTAAAGACACTAAGACACCTGCGGCAATTCGTGAAATTCCGTTGATAAACAATATTTCACACTTTCTTAAATACTATACTTTTAACCTCCAAAGCATCTATCTTTTCACTACTAATGACAACAGATTAATTACAGATCAATCGTTTAGAAGAATGTGGCAATCGATCATTAGAAAAATAAATGCAAAAGCAATAGAACTTGGATATGAAGAAGTTAAAGGACTAACTTCACATAGATTCAGACATAACTATGCAACTATTTTGAGAGACATTGGGGTTGATGTTAAAGAAGCACAATATCTACTCGGACATTCTTCTTATGTAGTTACAATGAACATTTATACCCATGTCGACAGGAACAAATTGACGGTAAAAGACAAGCTGGCGAACTATATCAGTAGTCAAAATGTAGTCAATTAAATTTAAAATATCAAAATAACGCAGTAATAAAGGGAGTTTTTGATAGCGCATAAAAGCCTTGCACGCAGGAGGTCAACGGTTCGATCCCGTTAAGCTCCACCATATAGAAAAAAACAGTATTTAATCCTTTATAAGAAGGATTAAATACTGTTTTATTTTCAGCCTTTTGTACAGTTTTATCACATAAACGCCGTCAAAAAGAACTTTCTATATATAGTCAAAATAAAAAACTCTTTACACATTTAAAGCATAATTTAATGAAAGATACGTCTCTTCCACCTAGACTTTGATTCCTTTATAGCCTATATTTCTGCACTTGTACGCAATCCTTGATCTTTATTTGCTGGAACAGTATAAATGATATATAGAAAAATATCTTCATAAAGACTAGAATTTCTCCTAGTCTTTTTTCAGCAAAATATCATCAGGAGATATCCATACATACTTGATAAACACTTCTATCTCCGAATGTGTTTTCTTTACATATATTTCATTTTTCTCATCTGACAAATAAAGTTCACTAGCTTCAAAATCTTGATACTCATATTTTCCATCAGTCTTTGGAGTTTTATATTTCACTTCCCCAATTTTATCTCCCGAAAATGTATAACTAGTTTCTTCTGTTCGTTCATAATAATTACCATTAACTTTCACAATATCCTTATAAATGAACTCTACATTAGATGTGCACCCCAGTAATATACAAAGCAAACATAAGCCAGATAAAAATATACTATTTTTTTTATTTAATATTTTTCTTTATCTCCTCAATCAAATTATCTTTATTAGAAACTACATTATTATCAATGATATCGAAGTTATTCTGTTGATTTTCATTTAACACCACTTTATCATGATTGATTGTCAGTTGTCCTAAATTCAATCCAGTTACTACATATGCACTTTCTGCAATTGGTCCATCATATTGAGTCAAAAATAAAACGTAATTTTTGTCTTTTTCAACCAACTTGATATTTTCATTATCGATCACTGTTTGTAAAACTTTTACCGTTGTCCCCTCTGGCATATTTTCATCAATGCAATTTATAATTTTAGCATCGCTAATTACAAAGTTCATCCCTTCATGCTCAAAAGTTCCAAATTGTCCAACTACTGATACTTCTGCAAAACAACACACATGACCTAATCCTAAAGCATGTCCCAGCTCATGTGCCACTAATTCACTTCTATATGCAGATGGGGTTATATTATTTAACTTCATATTTCCGCTTGATGAAGTAATACCATACCAACCAATATTCCCCCAATTATAACTAATAATTTTGTGTGCCCCCTTACTCGTTCTTTTTATCCAGATCCAGCTCTAGAGTTCCACCCACTAATTGCCGCATCAATATTACCAGTCCAATTTGTTTCACTCGTTATTGAAAGATAATGAATATTAAATGATCTTCCATATCGCCAATTCAAGTGAGCATAATGTTTTGCATGTGCAGTTGCAGCACTTACGTATGCTGGATAAAATAGGGTTAAACCTATGATAAAAGCCAGCGCGTAACATTTAAAATATCTAAATTTATTTTTCATATCTTGCACCTGATATACTATAGAAGACTTGACTAAGTCACACGATAATATATCTTTTCCTTTCATTTTTAATAAGCGTGATATATCTATATCATAACAACAATGCGATCGCTTTCTTTTTTACAAATTTTATAAAGAGAAATCGCATCCGTAACTAAAGAAACTACAAATACGAAAACTATCAAATATGAAACATCACCTTCTTTAGTGAAAAATCCATTAAATTCATCTATCAATATAATCACTGACAATGTCATTATAAAAATATAACCTATTTTTTTCATGATCTTCCCTTCTTTTTTATAACCATAAAAGAGCGCTTCTTTGTATACATAGTATATCAAAAAAAAGCAAACACTTTTATTTTTGGAGATTGTTTTGTGTTTCAATATTCATTTTGTTGTATGGTATAATATCTTTATGAAAAAAACGGAACTGGATAAACAGAAAATATTACATAATTTACATCGATTTTACACTTCTATCTCTATTTTTGATGAAGTTACATCTACAAATACCCTTCTAAAACAGAAAGAAAACCTTAAAGAAGGTGATATCTTCATCGCCAATGCGCAAACAAGTGGAAAAGGAAGAAATGGGAAATTCTTTGAATCGAATGCCGATTGTGGTATTTACTTATCGTTTTGCGTACAACCCGATACATCTTTAAACTTTCTTCATTTAAGTGCCTATGCTGCATTAGCTGTATATGATAGCATTGTCGATCTTTATGAGATACAATCATCCATTAAATGGATGAATGATATTTATATCCATCATAAAAAAGTTTGTGGTATTCTTTGTGAATCCAACTTCATAGGACAGAGACTATCTTCTGTCATCATTGGGATTGGTGTGAATATGTATACGCAACAATTTCGTGATGACCTCCAAGATTTTGTTGGCAGTATTGAAAATTTTAGTGACAAGCACGTCGACCGCAATATGATGGCAACAACTATCCTGAATAACTTTCAAAAGTATTATCAAGAAACTTCGCCAAAGATTGCCTTAGCCCACTATAAACGGCATTCTTCAGTCCTCCACAATCATATTATTATTGATGGAGAAGCGCTCTCTAACGTCTATGTAGAAGATATTAGCGATGACTTTGAATTATACGTCCGTCTTCCTGACAACACTCATAGAACCTTACGCAGTGGCAGTATACATATACAAAAAAAGGATTTTTAAAATCCTTTTTTAATACATTTATCAATTTCTTCATATAACATATCGCTACACTCTTTATGCGTATAAACCTTATAATTTTCATAGCGAAAGGCCTTACCATATGTAATACTTAATATTTTATGTTTATCTTTTTTATCATCAATACAATACGCATTGTTCAAAGTGATTGGAACAATCGTTGCCTTCCCCATATAAGCAGGTTGCAAAGCTCCTTCTTTAAATGGATTCATCGCATCTCCTTTGGAACGTGTCCCTTCTGGAAAAACCAAAAGATTACGGCCCGCTTTGAGCCTTCTTGTTGCCTCTCTAAGCATCGCTATATTTCCCATTCTTGTATCAGCGTCAAAATGAATTACATCAATTGTTTTCGCCCAACTTCCAAAAACGGGTAATTTCAGATTTTTTCTTTTAGAGATAAAAGCCGTTGGGACTGGACAAGATGCTACAACTAGCGCTGGATCTAGCGTCCCTTGATGGTTGCTCACAAAATAGATAGGTCCTTCTTTAGGGATGTTTTCTACTCCTGATACTTCTAAGTGGTAACCCAAATAACGAATAATAAAAATGGACCATTTTTGAATTTTTAAATATCGTTTATCCAACGGCTTAGAACGAACCATAATCGCAGATATCCACGCAAATGGCAATACAAAAATAGTTCTAAAAATTTGAAAAAATGTCATACTTCACTACCTTTCACACACTACATAAGCGATTGCATAATTTTTTTCATGCGCAATAGATATATGTAAATTATATCCTTCTCGCTTACAAACTGGTTTTTTATTCTTATATAAAATCTCAATATCCGATAACAACAATGCTTGTCCCATGGCTTTCACAATTGCTTCTTTTGCGGCAAATCTGCCCGCTAAAAATTCAACACTTCGTTCTTCTTTATATGTTTTATAAAGCGCATATTCACGTTTTGTAAGAATGCGCTTGGCAAACGCTTCTTTTGTTTTAACAATGCGCTTTATCTCAACGATATCACAACCAACACCAACAATCATCTTAACCTACTGCACACATTATCTCACCCACAACCGCTACCTTATCATTTACTGTTGCTTTAACATCGGCAAAATAAATACCGGCCCGCTCATTCTTCAAGATTACTTTAAGGGTTAATACATCTCCTGGAATAACTTGGTGTTTAAAACGCAACTTATTAATACCAGCAAAATAACCAATTTTACCTTTATTTTTTTCTTGTGAAAGCAACAATACACAACCCGTTTGGGCAAGAGCTTCCACAATCAATACGCCTGGCATCACATGTTTTTGAGGGAAATGACCCAAAAATTGCATTTCGTTAGCACTTACACACTTTGTTCCTATAATTTCACTTTGATCTTCATTTATAGATACAATCGTATCCACCAATAAAAATGGATAACGATGCGGAATAATTTCTTGTATTTGATTTGAATTATATAACATTATACATTCTCCCATTTTTTAAAAATTAGCGCAACATTATGACCACCAAAACCTAAAGAATTACTCATTGCATAAGAAATGTTTTGCACTCTTCCCTCATTTGGAACAATATCCAAATCACATTCTTCATCCGCCTCTTGATAATTGATGGTCGCAGGGATGAATCCTTCTTGTATTGCTTTTACACTAATAAGTGCTTCAATAGCCCCTGATGCACCAAGTAAGTGACCAGTGTTGGATTTTGTTGATGAGATAGCAAGCTTTTTTGCTGCCTCTCCAAAAGCCAATTTAATTGCCTTAGTTTCACATTTATCATTCATCGGAGTACTTGTCCCATGCGCATTGATATAAGCAATATCTTCTGGCTTGATTTTTGCATCTTCAAGCGCGCGTATCATTGCCAGTGCGCCACCACTACCGTCCTCAATTGGCGCTGTAATGTGCGAAGCATCGCAACTCGAACCGTAACCAACAACCTCTCCATAAATGTTTGCATTTCTTCGCTTGGCATGTTCTAATTCTTCAAGTACCAAAATACCTGCACCTTCCCCCATCACAAAACCACTTCTTTCCCTATCAAACGGAATACTTGCACGTTTGGGATCACTGCCTGTATGCAAAGCACGCATTGAAGCAAACCCTGCAATTGCAAGCGGTGTAATAGCTGCCTCACTACCACCTGCCAATATTACGTCTTCATATCCGTCACGGATCTTATGAAAAGCTTCCCCAATCGCATTGCTCCCTGCAGCACAAGCCGTAACTTGTGCAGAACAATGGCCTTTGGCACCCACATCAATTGCAACACTTCCCGCCGCCAAATTCACCAAAGCCATCGGAATAAAATATGGTGATACACGTGTAGGTCCTCGATCCAATAAATTATCCTCGGCTTTCTCAATCGATTCAATTCCACCAATACCTGACGCAAGAATTACACCAAAACGATTAGGGTCTATATTATTAATAACATCCAATTGCGCATCGTGCATCGCTTGCTTAGCAGCAATTCTAGCAAATTGGGTAAAGCGATCATTAAATTTTAAATCCCGCGCACTAAAGTAGTCTTCCATATTTAAATTTTTTACTTCGCCTGCCAAACTTGCTTTTTGATTTGATGCATCAAAATGGGTAATTGGGGCAATTCCACATACCCCTTCACGAATTGATTTCCAAGTTTCATGAGCAGTATTCCCAACGGGAGAAAGTGCTCCCAATCCACTAATTACAACTCTACGTTTCATTATGACATCACCATCCCACCGTCTACATGCAATACTTGACCAGTTACATAACGACTCTTATCACTTGCTAAAAAACTTACCATATTAGCCACATCTTCACTTGTTCCGAATACCTTTAAGGGGATTTGTGTTAGAATGGCATTTTTCACATCCTCACTTAACACCTCTGTCATCTTTGTTGAAATGAATCCAGGTGCAATCGCATTCGCACGAATCCCTCTCGGTGCCAATTCACGGGCTAGCGATTTTGTAAGACCGATAATTCCAGCCTTACTAGCAGCATAATTTATTTGTCCAGCATTTCCAATCAACCCAATGACACTTGCCATGCTAATAATATTACCACTACGTTGTTTCATCATTTGTTTACTCACATGCTTGACGCAGTTAAACGTTCCTTTTAAATTTACATCAATCACAGCATTGAAACTTTCATCGTCCATCCTTAATAACAAGGAATCTTTTGTGATGCCTGCATTGTTTACCAAAACATCAATTCTTCCATAAGTTTCAACTACCAATTTCATCATTTCTTCAGTTGCGTGATAATCACAAACATCACATACTATTGCTATTGCTTCCTGACCAAAGTCTTTACATGCGTCTACAACTGCATTGGCACAGGCTTTATCACCAACATAATTTACCACTACATGATATCCATCTTGCGCAAGTGCTAAGGCAATTGCTTTTCCAATGCCTTGACTTCCGCCCGTTACTACCGCTACCTTATTTTCCATGTTTCACCTCTTCAACAAATTGTTCGATTGATTCTACAGAATCAATACTATACGTTTTTACATCTTTATTTATCCTTCTCACAAATCCACTCAATACATTACCTGGACCAATTTCAACAAACGTATCTACTCCTTGAGCAATCATAAATTCAACGGACTGCATAAACTTCACACTAGAATATAATTGTTCCAATAAATTATCTTGCAGAGATGCACAACTGTCATCTCCACTAACATTGAATACAACTGGAATCCTTGGCGTCTTCAGCACATATCTATCCAACACCTCTTTCAACTTTTTAGAAGCATCTAATAATAAACTAGAATGAAATGCACCACTAACTTGCAAAGGAATTACACGTCGTACACCTTTTGTGAGCAACAATGCACTCGCTTTATCAATAGCGTCACTACTGCCGGTAATAACTGTCTGTGCAGGACTGTTATAGTTTGCAATTTCACAGACACTATTTTCTTGATGAACTTCTTGACAAACCGCTTCAATCGCCGCAATATCGCTATTAAGCACTGCCGCCATTTTACTACTACCTGCAGGCAATGCATTTGCCATAATTTGTCCTCTTTGTCTTACAATTTCCAACGCATCTGCAGGGGTTAGTGCCTGCGCATATGTTAACGCAGAATACTCCCCTAAACTTAATCCTGCCACATATGCAGGAATTATATGATAGGTATCCAATGCCTTCGCAATTGCTAAAGATGTGGCTAAAATACAACTTTGTGCATATGCTGTGTCATTTAATATTTCTACTGGTCCCTCAAAGCACGTTTGCTTAACATCAAAATCAAGCTTTATATCATCATAAAATGCTTTTGATGATCCATATTTTTGATAAAATGTTTTACCCATACCAATATATTGTGCACCCTGTCCAGCAAATAAAAATGCTATCTTCATAGATGATTCCCCATTTCTTTCTTTGTTTCTGAAATTAATTCTTCAATTAACACTTTTACGTCTACAATTTCTTGTATACGATAGGCATTGCTCCCAACAAATACCAATCCATTTTGAACATTCCCCTTTGCCGCTTGAATCAATGCTTCACTAATACAATACGGTGTATCTTGTGGATTGCATGGCGTTAGACAGTGCAAGCATGAACGAATTGTAACATTTTCTTTACCTTTTCGTTTTTGCATAAACTCGTTCATAATCGCTCGCCCTGGAAATCCTGTTGGACTGTTCACAATTTCAATATCCTCTCTTGTACAATTTACAACCATATCTTTAAATTCTTGGGCAACATCACATTCCGTCGTTGCAATAAAACGCGTGCCCATTTGTACACCATCGGCACCTAAACGTAGCGCATCGGCAATATCTTTACCATCATAAATCCCACCCGCTAAGATGATGGGAATATCGCTTGCATATTTAACTTCATAAGGGTGTACCTCTGCCTTAACTTCATGAAAAATAGTTTCTAAAGAAGTACAGGTATGCGCAAGCAAATCTTCCTTTTTAAAACCTAGATGTCCCCCCGCCGCACTTGATTCAATCACAATGAAATCAGGTGCTTTTTGATGACGTTTATCCCACGCACGACAAATGAGTCTAGCAGCTTTTCCACTAGAAACAATCGGTGCTAATAAAATTGATTCATCATCCACATAACTCGGCAAGTCCAAAGGCAATCCTGCTCCTGAAATAATCGCATCTACTTTTGCCTTAACCGATGCCTTCACATATGCTACATAATCTTTACTAGCAGCCATAATATTTACCGCTAAAAGACCTTTTCCTTCACTTATCTTACGCGCTTTTTTCACTTCTTCATGCAGTGCTTTACAATTGCTTGCTAATGAATCTAAGCGAAAATTGGGCAATCGATATCCAGGGTGAGCCGCACTGATAACCCCCATACACCCTTCTCTCATAACACTTCCAGCAAGGGAAGATAATGATACTCCAACTCCCATTCCTCCTTGGATCAAAGGGAACGATAATACTTTATCTTTTATAGTTAATGAATATTTCATAAACATGCCTCTAATTTATGCATTAAGATTTCTTTTTGCTTTTTACTGTCATCCATAATCGTATCAAGAATTTCTTGTAATGGTTTTGCCTCTTTACACAAACCCGCAATTTGGCCAATCATGACAGAACCATATTGCATGTCTCCATCAAAGACAGCTTTACGAAGTGCACCTAACGTTAACTTTTCCATCGCTTCACGATCTTTTGATGCTTGTTCTATTTTTACATATTCGCGAGCCATTTTGTTTTTTAAAATACGAACCGGTGTTCCTGCACTGCGACCCGTAACCACCGTATCCGTATCTTTGGCTTTCAAAACGGCTGCTTTGTAATTTTCATGTACCGGACATTCATCCGCCACCAACAAACAAGTCCCAATTTGAACACCCACAGCACCCAGTGAAATGGCAGCATTAAAGCCACGTCCATCAGCTATTCCACCAGCGGCAATGATAGGAATATTAACCGCATCACACACCTGTGGGGTTAATGCCATCGTTGTTTGTTCACCGACATGACCACCGGCTTCACCACCTTCAACAATGAGTGCATCAGCGCCTGAGCGTTCCATGCGAATTGCCAAAGCAACACTTGGAACAACTGGGATTACTTTTGTTCCTGAAGCTTTTAATTTCTCCATATAAGGACCGGGATTCCCTGCACCAGTTGTCACAACACAAACCTTTTCTTCACAAATCATTTCCATGATTTCTGCCGTTTGCGGATTCATCATCATCACATTCACGCCGAAGGGCTTATCCGTTAGCGATTTACACAAATGAATCGCACTTCTTGCTTCCTCAACATCCATGGCTCCTGTACCAATGATTCCCAAAGCTCCACAATTACTGACCGCTGCTGCAAATTCAGCAGTTGCAATATTTGCCATTGCTCCTTGAATAATCGGATATTTTATATTTAATAATGTATGTAACATTGTATCCTCCTATACTTCATAATACGTTGCCGCATATGTAAAACCTGCACCAAATCCAACAAAGATAATCTTCATACCTGCCTGCAGCTTTCCTTCTTCTTTCGCCATTGCAAGTGCCATGGGAATACTCCCAGCCGAAGTATTTCCAAAACTTTCCAAAATTGTATAAAACTTTTCCATCGGTACTTGTAATTGTCGAGCAACATTGGCGATAATACGAACATTGGCTTGATGTGGAATAATCAGATCAATATCCTCCATACGCTTATCTGCTTTTATCAATACTTTTGCTAATGCCTCTTGCAAGGAAGCAACTGCAAAACGAAAAACTTCATTCCCTCTTTGATATAAATAACCAACTTCACGATTCGCATTCTGTAAAGGTACACTCTGTGTTATTCCTTGACACTTAAGAAAACCATCAACATCACCCTTACTTTGCGCGAAATGTATAAATTCTTTCTCACTCGCTTCTCTTTTTAAAACAATCGCCCCTGCTCCATCGCCAAACAATATGGAAGTCGAACGATCATGCCAATCTAATAGTTTGCTGTTTACATCAACACCAACAACCAAAGCACAGGTATACTCTTCTAACATGCTGCTTGCAATTTGTGTCGCATATACGAATCCACTACACGCTGCATTTACATCAAATGCCATAACATGATTTTCATTTAAGCCTAATTTCGCTTGTAATAAACACGCCGTTGATGGTGTTATATGATCAGGTGTCATCGTTGCTACAATAATTAAATCAATCGTTGTTTTTTTTATATTGGCATCTTCCATTGCCTGCATTGCTGCACGATATGCCAAATCACTTGCATTTTCATGCGTGCTTATATAACGTGAGTGAATACCCGTTCTTGAGGATATCCATGCATCATCTGTATCCATAACCTGTTGCAAATCATCATTATGAACACAAGTATCTGGAATCGCATACCCCATTCCAAGGATTCTTCGATTCTTCATTATAACTCTCCAATCTGCCGAAATTTTTGGTAACGTTTCTCTAACATATCTTTCATCTTCATTTTTTGAAGTTTTTGCAGTTCTTTACGAATATAGACATCCAAATTTTGAACAACCAATTCTAAACATTCCTGTGCACCTCCAAGAGGCTCTTTGATAAGTCCATCAATTACTTTTTTATCCAGTAAATCTTGGGCTGTTAATTTCATAACTTCACTAGCTTCTTCTGCTCTTGACTCATCCTTCCATAAGATTGTCGCAAATCCTTCTGGTGTTAATATCGAATAAATGGCATTTTCCAACATTACAATGCGATCTGCCACACTCAATGCAAGGGCACCACCACTGCCACCTTCACCAACAACCACACAAATAATGGGAACTTTTAAATCTGAAAACATATATAGACATTGCGCAATTGCTTCTGCTTGACCGCGCTCTTCAGCACCCTTTCCTGGAAATGCGCCTGGTGTATCCACAAAGGTAATAATGGGACGATGAAATTTTTCTGCCTGTTTGGCAAGTCGCATCGCTTTACGATAACCCTCAGGTTGCGTCATACCAAAATTACGTTCAATATTTTCTTGTGTATTCTTTCCCTTTGTTTGCGCAAGAATCGTTACTGGAATATCATGAAATGTTGCAATCGCACCATATAAAGAAGCATCATCACCAAAATGACGATCACCATGTAGCTCCATCACATCTTCAAACAATTGTTCAATATAGTCTTGCGCCTTAGGACGATCGCTGTGACGTGCCAAGTACACCCGATCCCACGCACTTAAATTACCATACGTTTCTTTTCGAATACGCTTTATTTGTTGGTCTAATTCTTCATAGTATGTAGTATTCGGATTACTGATTTTGGCTTTTTCAGCTTCCAAACTTTTCAATAAAATTTCACATTCTTTTAAATTCATGATTCTACCCCATGTAATTTTAATAATTTCGCAAGCGTTTGTTTTGCTTCCCGACGATCAATAATAGCATCAATAAAACCTTTTTTTAATACAAACTCAGCACGTTGAAACTCTTCTGGCAATACTTCACTGATGGTTTTCTCAATCACGCGCTTACCTGCAAAGCCGATGAGCGCATCGGGTTCCGCAAGTGTAATATCTGCCAACATTGCAAAACTTGCACTAACCCCGCCTGTTGTAGGATGCGTAAGCAAAGCTATATACAACAAACCCTTTTCTTGATGACGTTTAATAGCTGCACTGGTTTTCGCCATTTGCATCAGTGATACGATTCCCTCTTGCATACGCGCTCCCCCACTCGTACAACTTATAAATAATGGCAATTTCTTTTTGGTTGCATATTCGATTAATCTTGTGATTTTATCACCAACAACAGCACCCATACTTCCCATCATAAAATTGGAATCCATAATCGCAAGCGCAATACTCTTATTATGGATTTTACCCACACCACAAACAACAGCTTCTTGTAAACCTGTTTGTTTCTGATAACGTTCTAATTTTTCATCATAGCCTTTGAAATTATCACAATTTTTTGTTATCGCGTATTTATCGGTTTCTTTAAATGTATTTCGGTCAATAAGCTCGCGAATCCGCTCCCGAGCACTGATCTTAAAATGTTCTCCACACGCAACACAAACATAATGATTCACACGTAACTCAAAATAAGGCAAAGTCGTTTTGCACTTAGGACATTGTGTTACCACGTTTTCTGGAACTTCTTTTACTTTGTCTTCTACATGATGTACAACTTTTTTTCGCATTGCATCAAATTGAGCAATCCGTTCTTGTCGTTTTTTAAATAAACTCTCCATTTGCCTTCAACTCCTCCACAAATAACTCGCAAAACTTAGTATCATATTTTCCTTCAACAAACTTTGGATGATGCATCGCAAGATAATGAAACTCAATATTATTTTTGGGTCCATCAATAATCAGTTCTTCTAAGGCAACACGCATCTTTTTTATAGCCTCCAATCGCGTTGGGGCAAAACTAATCAGTTTTAAAATCATCGAATCATAAAATGGCGAAATTGTATATCCATTATAAACCGCTCCATCAATACGAATACCTTTTCCTCCCGGTAAATGGAGAAATTGAATCGTATTAGGATCTGGTTTGAAATCATTACGGATATCTTCCGCATTGATACGGCATTCAATCGCATAACCCTGACACGCAATATCTTCCTGTTTAATATTCAATACTTGATTATCAGCAACACGAATTTGGTGTTTTACAATATCAACCCCACTCACCATCTCTGTAATCGGATGTTCTACTTGAATTCTGGTATTCATTTCCATGAAGTAATAATGCCCATGTTTATCTACTAAAAACTCAATTGTTCCTACACTATTATAGCCAACAGTTTGACAAGCTTTTAAAGCAGCATCAAATAAATCGGAGCGAATCTTACCATCCAATACATGGCAGGGTGCCTCTTCAATCAATTTTTGATTTCTTCTTTGAAACGAACAGTCTCTTTCATAAAGATGAACAACATTTCCAAAATTGTCTCCAAGCACTTGCACCTCGATATGCTTTGGTCCTTCAATATACTTTTCCAAATACATCTCATCATCGCCAAAACAAACTTTAGCTTCTGCTTTTGCAGCATCAAACAAATGTGCAAAATCATCTTCTTGGTAGATAATCCGCATCCCACGTCCTCCACCACCATTACTTGCTTTTACAATCACTGGATAGCCAATATCTTTTGCTAATACAATTCCTTGTTGGGCGTTTGCGATAATATCTTTTGAGCCCGGAATAATGGGTACACCAACACTCGCCATAAGATTACGAGCTTCTGACTTATTTCCCAACATATCAATGATACTGGATTTGGGTCCAATAAAAATAAGTCCGCATTCCTCCACAAGCCGCACAAACTTTGCGTTTTCACTCAAAAATCCAAATCCAGGATGGATCGCATCGCAGCCCGTATTACAAGCCGCTTGAATAATATTATCCATATGCAAATACGAATCACTCGCCCTTGCACCACCAATGCATACTGCATAATTTGCAAGTTCTACATGCAATGACTTTTTATCAACCTCTGAATATACAGCTACCGTATAAATACCCATTTCCTTACATGCACGAATAATGCGTACCGCTATTTCACCACGATTGGCAATCAATACTTTTTTTATCATCAGAAACCTCCTATGCTATGTACATCAGTACATCACCATATTGGACAGTTTCATTGTCGTTACATACCACTTTCACAATTTCACCATCACGATCAGCATGAATTTCATTCATTACTTTCATTGCTTCTATGACACACAACAGATCCCCTTTTTTTACTTTGCTTCCCATACTAACTAGCGGTTTTCCACCTTCCACATTAGAAGCATAAAAAACCCCCACCAGTGGACTTGTAATCGCTTCGCCTTCTGGCTCATCGACTTTGTTTGTTTCTTCCTTCATAAGTGTTTGCACTGTCGCTTGCGTGTTTGAAACTGGGGCAGCATAAACGAGATTTTCTTGTGTATGCCCCTTCTTCATGCCAATTTTAATATCATCCACTTCCAAATTCATCTCTGATAAAGAACTTTCTTCAAAAAGACGAATCATTTGTTTAATTTTTTTTGTATCCATACTTTCTCCTCTATATAAAAAAGCTAAGATTCCTTAGCTTCTATTTCTTTGCGTTAATAATATCGATAATGTCTTGAACTGTTTCTAATTTTGCTAACTCTTCATCTTCAATACGAACATCAAATTCATTTTCCAATTCAAGTGCAAGTTCTACTGCCGCTAAAGAATCAATTCCTAAGTCATCTTTTAAATTTGCTTCTAGTTTTACATCCGCTGCATCTACATTAATTGCTTCCACTAATACTTTTGTAATATTTTCAATCATAATTTTTCTCCTATTTCTATTTCAATACTTTGAATATCAAAGTTCCTCCTCATTATACATACTTTGAATATCAAAGTAAATAAAAAAAGTGTTTTTTTTCATCACTTTCTTTTTATTCTTTTATATAGTTGAATCGCTATGACACATGATAGAAGGTCTGTTGGTATAAAAACAAGCGCAAAACTGTATAGTATATAAGGCCACACAAAGTAATTTTGGTATACATATATTTGCAGAAATACATAATACGAAATCCCACAAAAATAAAGAATACCCAAACCAATACTACAAACAAGCAGTAAAGAAGCAAAAGAATTTATTTTTGTTTTGCAATACCCAACAAAAACGCTCGTTGCCAAAAAACCTAAGAGATAGCCAAAACTTGGCTGTAAAACATATGATAATCCAGCACCATTTGCGAATACTGGCAAACCAAGCAATCCCAACCCTATATACAAAAGCACGCTTAAAAATCCATACTTTGCCCCCAGAACAAGTGCCACCAGCATCACTGTCATTGTTTGTAAGGTCATGGGAACGATCCCAATCGGGATTTTGATAAAGGCACTCATCGCAATCACAACTGCAAAAAAAGCGCTCAAACATAAATTTTTTGTATTATTTTTCATGCTTTACATACTATCATCACAAAACAATGTTGTAAATAAAAAAGAATATTCCCCACCAAATATTCTTTAAACATTTGCTTGTAAACGATATTCTTCTCTAAAATACTTTAATATATTTTCAAGCGATTCATTTAATACTAAGTTGTCTTCCAAACCCAAATCACCAATCGCTTTATCAATTAAGTTATGGTGAAAATCGTCATGAATTTTCAATACAGAAGTAGCTTTTTCACGTAAGCGTAAGCGAACGACTCGCTTATCCTTATCATCTTTATAACGCTCTACATACCCTTTTTTTATGAGTCTTGTCGCATTTGTAGTTAACGTTCCCTGCGTTACCATCAAGCGCCCTGCCAAATAAGACATAGAGTTATCGCTTGTTTTTTGAATACTTTCTAAAATATGTACTTCCGTCATCGAAAGTATAACGCCTTGTCTTTTCAAATTGCGATCTTCTATATAAAGTATATAGTTAAACAAACCGACTAATAATTCATTTAATGTGTGTCTTGGATTTATCATTTTTCTTTTTACCTGCATGTATCTTTCTGACCCTTTCGAAAGCATAATACCCACGCTTATCGAACACATTCTATCTTTATTTACTTTGAATGTCAAATCATTTCCTCAAAATACGCATCTTTCTTTCTTGAAATATCAAAAACTTGAAACGCACAAAAATATCTCCTATTTGATCTTTCATATTACGATACCATCAAATACCAGATACTTTTTTCTCAGCTTTTCTAACTCTCTTGCGTTTTATAATTACTTTTTTTTGACTCTTTTGTTCAGCAAAATACGTTTTTTTTGCATATACGAAATTTTCCATTAAAAACTTTTTTGCTGCTTTTGCGGGAGTTGATTTACTAGCAATGATATCAAAGCCATGATAACAACCTTCAAAAATCTTATAATTTACAGGAATTCCTGCAGTTTTCAAATTCTCCATATACAAAATTGTCTCGTCTTTAAAAGGATCAATACTTCCTACATATGTCAGCGCTGGTGGTAAGTTTCGAAAATTTTTTAAACGTGCTGGTGCTGCATACGAAGAGATATGATTTGCTTCATAAAGAGAAGCGAGATACATTTTCCAAGCGTGCGCATTTGATTTTGTATTCCATACGGGGGCATCATTATTCTGTGAAGATGCTGTCATCATTCGATCATCCAACATCGGATACAAGGGCATTTGAAATGCAATTGCCACTTCTTCTTTATCTCTTGCATAAATACTTAACGCTGCTGCAAGACCACCTCCTGCACTTTCGCCACCTACCATAAGTTGATCCAAGCGTATCGAGTATTTTTGTGCATTTTGTTTCATCCACAAAAGTGCAGCATAACAATCTTCCAAAGCTGCAGGGTATGGTTCTTCTATTGATAAAGTATAATCTGGCGAAATGACAACACAATCATGTTCTAAGACGAAACCTTTTATAAATTTCACATCTTGTTCAGGACAACCAAAAGCATATCCGCCTCCATGAATCCATAAAATTCCTGTGACATTTTCTTTTCTTTTCATCGGCATATACACGCACAATCTTAATGATGAGGTATTTTCCCGTTTGATATGAATCTGTTGTAATTGTATCTTTTTGTTTGATCTTAGACTCATCAATTTTGCCACTTTATTCGCTTTAACCAACGTAGATGGTTTAAAGTAGGGAACAATCATACGTATAAGTCTAGCCTTTTTTCGCAACTCTGGGTGTATCATCTCTTTGGTGACATTCATTTTTTCTCCTTTTTCAACACATGCACATTGTATACCAAATCAATTTCACAACACGCATACTTTTTTCATAAATATACTTTATTATTATTGTAACGCATTTTTGAAATTTTTCTTAAATTTTATTACTGTAATACACCCATTTCGGTTGCGTCTGCTACTCGTGATACCCCTAGCAGACTTTGCTAATCTTGCTCTTTACGACATTCCTTTTTCAATACTATATCCAACCGTCGTCCCTCAAAATCACCACAATAACTTTTTTCTTTCGTCGCAACTCTACCTTTCTCTCATATGCGCACATACTTTTATTTTTTGATACGATTTTAACTTATTCTATGCAGGTTTGCTACCAACAGTATTCCTTCTTAATCCTGTATCAACAATGAAATATTTTCCAAATCTGACTCTTGAATGAATCAAATCTGTCTTTTTTACTGTCATCCTTTAATAATTTTTCAAAAAATTCTATTCCTTCATATTCTTCTTTCATATACTCTTCAAAATATTCTTGGTCTTTTATTCGATCTCTCATGTTTCGTTCTCCTTATTTTATCTTATTTCCTGATTTATCAAGTAGTATTTTTTTGAGTGTTCCATCTGGCGCAACCTTTACTAGCTGACTTTTATATCCTAAGTCTTTGTATAGTACGTCCATTTTCATTTCTCCATAATTCCCTTTATATTTTGTTGAAATGAGGGGGATCTTCGCATTGTTGATGAACCTAACTACATTGTCGGTAAATACTTTGCCGCAAAACTTAGAAAAAGCACCATTGTTGAAGTGAACAGCCTATCCTTGTCTAAGATATGAGATTTTGTTCATTACATATGGTGCTTTTTTCCATCATAATCCACTTTCAATAGATGATTTTATTACCTGTCCTTTAGTATTGCACCAAATCATATGGATAGTAGTCCACATCTTTCATCACACTATCATC
>JBKEBQ010000003.1:0-68203 GCA_047973225.1 Breznakia sp.
AACTGGTATATCTCAGAGTGGTTGAACTGAACGACAAATGGAATGATGGACATATCAGGGATTGGTCAATGGTTATGAATCAGCTTCTCATCAGTCCTGAATTTGAAAAAAGAGTGAATCAGTTCATCAATGCTAATTAATTACTTACACACTTTTATTGACAAAGCCTAAAATACTTCCTCTTAGACTTCCTTGCCTACTTACAAAGCCATTTTTTATATACACCTGTATGTTCTTTTGCTAGATCAGCTAGGTATAATACTTTTGCGCTAATTGCCTCACTATCCATTTGTGATATATGAAGTACCAAAAGTTCACGCTCATGTTCTCCTGCAGTCACAACATATCCTTCATCAATAATCCGATTTTTAAATTCTTCGAGCTCAATTTCTTTGCTAAATTCAATTTCATGTTGAATTGGTTTTTCTTCATTTGCATCAAGCACCCCCAATGCAGTAAATGTCGTGTTTGTCAATTCTTGTAGCGCCTTTACTTCTTCTTCACTTAAATGTGGTGTTGTATTTGTTTTTTCATTCGATTCAATATTTCCTGCCTCATCGATATTCATAGGTTTAAACCCTTGTGCTTCGACATTATGTAAGATAATATCTGTATCACTTTCCTCTAATGATTCTTCATCATGTTTTTTAGCAGCTTTGTATGCAATGTATGCCGCTCCTGCTCCAGCACTTAAAAGCGCAAACAGTCCTACTTTTTTTTTCATATGATGTCCTCCGTATTTCCTATATTATATCACAATCTTTCATAATTGTAAGACTTCCTACTATAGAATCATTTTATTTATATGTGTTGTACTCAAGTAACGCAAAATACAATCACTTTTTCCACCCTATCTTATTTTATATTTCTATTTTCCCTTTAAATTACAGAAATAAACAAGGAATTCCTGCAGCGATTCTCCAACTTATACCTTTTTTTAATGGGAAAGGAATATGTAATATCTTTGCGTTTATGAATGATGTTTTTTCACACTAATGGCAATCCCATCACCTATTTCATAAAAAGTTGTCTTATATTCTTCGCTCTGTTTCAAAAAATCAATATATCGTCTTATTTTTGTGACGAGTTGTCTTGTATTACGGTTTTGAATTCGCATTTTTGTATCCACCATTCCATGAAATTTTAAATTGTCGCTTAAAATACTTCCTTTTGGCTGTAAATGTTTTTGATAACGCTCAAAAAATTTTATATATTGTGCTTTTGCGGCATCAATAAAAATAAAATCATACATATCTGTCGTCGTCCATGTTAAAGCATCGCTGAAAACAACCTGTATACGATTGTCTAAACCTGCTTTTTTTACATTTTCACAAGCCTTGATGTAGCGATTTTCATCCCGTTCAATGGTGGTAATTTGGATGTTTTTTGAGAGCATTGCCATTCGTATGGCAGAGTAGCCAATAGCACTTCCAATTTCTAAAATATTCGTATATTTATAAGCACTTATGTGTGCGAGAAGAAAACTAAGCCCTGTTGATTCCATGATCGGAACTCTGTGCTCTTTTGCATATTCTTGCATTTCGTTAATTAAATCTTCCATATGTAGCTCGTCTATATCCTTTCCACCGGCTTGGTTTTATGTATTTATAATACAATCGCAACGATTCGTCCACTCAAAAAAAGGAAACAAGATGTTTCCTTTTACCGTTTTCCTTATTTTACCAATTGCACGATTGCCATTGTAGCATTATCACCACGACGGTTTCCCGTTTTTACAACCCTTGTATATCCACCATTACGATCTTTATACATTGGTCCAATTTCCGTAAATAATTTTTGTAGAGCAGTTTGTCCACTTTCATCATTTGCAACAACATCTCTTACATATGAAGCAGCTTGACGACGCGCATGTAAATCACCACGTTTTGCGAGAGTGATTAGCTTTTCAACAACAGAACTTATTTCTTTTGCTTTCATTTCTGTTGTTTCAATGCTTTCATTGATAATGACAGAAGTAGCTAAATTTCTAAGCATCGCTTTACGATGATCTGCTGTGCGTCCTAATTTACGATTTCTCATACGACTTATCCTCCTATATCTTATTCATAAGATTTGAAGCTAAGCCCCAAATCATAAATTTTATTTTTAACTTCTTTTAATGATTTCTTACCAAGATTCCTTACGCGCATCATTTCATCTTCCGTTTTTTGTGTCAGTTCTTCAACAGTTTGAATCCCTGCACGTTTTAAACAGTTATATGAACGAACAGATAAATCTAAGTCTTCAATCATCATAACCAAGCCTTTATTCACAACTTCACCTTGAACTTCTTTCATGACATTTTCCATGTCATTTACTTGTTCATGAACATTTGTTAATAATTCTAAGTGATCCATTAAAATTTTAGAACCTAACGCGACAGATTCTTGTGGCGTGATAGATCCATCTGTCCATATTTCTAAGGTTACCTTATCATATGAAGCATCTTGACCTACACGAGTTGGTTCGACATTATAAGAAACCCGATCAATTGGTGTATAGATTGAATCTGTGTAAATCGTTCCCAATGGTTGATTTGCACTTTGGTGAATGCGTTTGTTTTGTTCAGCACTCACATATCCTCTACCTTGATTTGCTTGCAACTCCATATCCAGTGCAGCTTTTTCTTCTAATGTACAAATGTATAAATCTTTGTTTAATATTTCCACACCATCGGGACATATAATATCAGAAGCCAAAACCTCTCCATGCCCGCTTTTTGATATTCTAAGTGTATGAATCTCATCGTCCTCCACACTAAGAATCAAATTTTTAAGATTTAAAATAATTGATGTGACATCTTCTTTCACTCCTGGAATTGCTGTAAACTCGTGGAATACACCTTCCACTTTAATTGAGAATATAGCTCCTCCTGGTAAGGAAGATAATAAAACACGTCTCAATGCATTTCCTATAGTTGTTCCAAACCCTCTTTCCAGAGGTTCAATAACAAATTTTCCATAATTATCAGAATCAATAAATTCTTTTACTTCAAATTGTGCACGTTCAAATTTTTGCATTTCGATTACCTCCTCATTGTTTATCTGTCATTATCCACGTGGTCGTTTGGGTGGGCGACATCCATTATGAGGAATAGGGGTAACATCATTGATCATTGTTATTTCTAATCCTGCAATTTGAAGCGCTCTAACCGCTGCTTCACGTCCCGGTCCTGGACCTTTAACGTTTACTGCAACACTCTTCATTCCATTTTCCATAGCAGCTTTTCCAGCCGCTTCACCAGCTTGTTGAGCCGCATATGGAGTAGATTTACGTGAACCTTTAAACCCTAACGCGCCAGCGCTTGACCATGCCACTGCGTTTCCTGCTTCATCACTAATGGTAACGATGGTATTGTTAAATGTTGAATGGATATGTGCCCATCCTTTAGGGATATTCTTCTTAATACGACGTTTACGTGATGTACCTTTTTTTACTTGAGCCATTTTCATCTACCTCCTTACTTCTTCTTATTCGCCACTGTACGAACAGGACCTTTTCTGGTACGTGCATTTGTCTTTGTACGTTGTCCACGAACAGGCAGCCCTCTTCTATGACGAATTCCACGATAAGAAGCAATTTCCATCAAACGTTTCACGTTTAATTGTGTCTCG
The DNA here is from genome assembly GCA_047973225.1 of Breznakia sp. Taxonomy (GTDB): domain Bacteria; phylum Bacillota_I; class Bacilli_A; order Erysipelotrichales; family Erysipelotrichaceae; genus JBKEBQ01. The sequence goes on from JBKEBQ010000003.1 coordinate 3,615, forward strand.
CGACGCAAATCACCTTCTACCTTAATTTCATCAATTTCTTTACGAATTTTTGTTAATTGTTCTTCACTTAAATCTTTTACACGCACATTAGCATCTACGCCAACATTAGCCAAAACTTTTTCAGCGGTTGTGCGTCCAATACCATAAATATACGTTAACGATACTACTACACGCTTATCACGTGGAATATCTACACCTGCAATACGAGCCATATGTTTCTTCTCCTATCCTTGTCTTTGTTTGTGTTTAGGGTTCTCACAAATCACCATAACACGACCTTTTCTTTTAATAATGCGACATTTATCGCACATTGGCTTAACTGATGGTCTTACTTTCATCTTTATTAGTCCTCCTATCCGTCTTACTACTTATGACGGAATGTAATGCGCCCACGTGTTAAATCATAAGGTGAAATTTCTACGGTAACGCGATCACCTGGTAAAATGCGAATGTAATGCATACGGATTTTACCAGAAACGTGAGCTAAGATCTCATGTCCGTTCTCTAATTTCACTTTGAACATTGCATTGGGAAGTGTATCCACAATTTTCCCATCAATTTCAATAACGTCTTGTTTTGCCACTTATTTATCCTCCACATCATTATGTAATGTTGTTAATATTTCACATCCATCTTCACGAACGACAATCGTATGTTCATAATGCGCTGACATTGATCCATCTGCACTTACAACACTCCAATTATCATCCAACACCTTCGTCTGTGGCCGACCAGCCTGCACCATTGGTTCAATTGCCAAGCACATCCCACTTTTCAGCTTTACGCCAAATCCCGGTTTACCAAAATTTGGTACTGATGGATCCTCATGAACTTCACTACCGATTCCATGTCCCGTGTAGTCTCGGGGAACAGAAAATCCATAACTATGAACATGTGTTTCAATTGCGTGCGAAATATCACTCAATCGATTATGCGCTTTTGCTTGTTTTAATCCTTCATATAAAGATTCTTCTGTTGCCTTTAATAGACGTGCATTTTCATCACTAATCTCACCAACAGGATACGTCCATGCCGAATCTCCATGATACCCTTTATAACAAGCGCCAATATCAATTGCTAAAATATCGCCTTCTTTTAATACAACTTTACTACTAGGAAAACCATGTACTAACACGTTATTCAATGACATACAACATGTGCTTGGAAAGCCATACAATCCTTTGAAAGAAGGGGTTGCATCATTTGCTAGGATAACATCCTCACAAATTTGATTCAATGTTTTTGTCGAAACTCCCGGACGGATCGCTGCTTTTGCTGCTTGATGCGCAAGTGCAACAATTCTTCCAGCTTCTCTCATAAATTCGATTTCTCGCTCAGATTTGCATGTAATCATTCGCTGCTACCCAAAGCATTCATGATGTCATTCCAAACTGCATCTTGTGTCTGATCCGCATTGATTGTAATTACTTTCGTTTGATAATATTCCAAAATTTCCTCGGCATTTTTTGTATATTCATCAAGACGAATTTTTAAACTTTCAATGGTATCATCTTTTCTTTGGTAAAGCATACCTCCACATACATCACAAACATCTTTCTCTTTAGAAGGATGATAGTGAATGTGATAAATGCTACCACAAACTTTGCATATACGACGACCGGTAATTCTGGGTGCCAATTTTTCAAACGGAATATCCAGGTTTAAGATTACATGAATTTCCAAATCACTACCTTTTACCAATTCGTCAAACGCTTTTGCTTGATTGAGGGTTCTTGGATAACCATCCAATAAATATCCATTACCCAAATCTTGTTTTTCAATAAAACTTTTTACCATAGGGTTTGTGACTTCATCTGGAACAAGCAAACCTTGATCCATATATGCTTTTGCTTGTAACCCTAAAGGCGTTCCTTTAGCCATTTCACTACGGAAGATATCTCCCGTAGATATATGCAATGACTTGAAATGTGTAACGATTTTTGTAGACATGCTTCCTTTACCAGCACCAGGTCCACCCATAATCAATATATTCATAACTATTTACCTATTCCCAAGAAACCTTTATATGACTTCGTTGTCAATTGCCCTTTCAGTTGTGACACAGTTTCTAATGCAACCCCTACAACAATAATCATACCTGTTCCACCAAAACGAATGGTTGTTGGAAGATTAGGAATAACCATTGGTGCAATATGTGGCATCAATGCAATAAACACCAATACCGTTGCTCCTAAAACAGTAATTCTTGAAAGAACCTTATTGATATAATCTTTGGTTTCTTTGCCTGGGCGCACGCCAGGAATATACGTTCCTGATTTGCTTAAGTTATCTGAAATCTTTTCTGGATCAACCGTTAATCGCGTATAAAAGAATGTGAATAAAAACGTTAGAATTCCATAGATGATAACAGAAGGAAGACTTTGTAGTCCCATCCAGTTTTCCATCGCATTCGTAACACCATTCGCTTCAATCCAATTGTTTTGTACCAATAAGCGAGCAATCTGTAAAGGTGCCATCATAACTGATGATGCAAAAATGACAGGAATTACACTTGCTGAATTTATCTTTAATGGTAAATAATTCATTTCACGTGAATTTTTTTGTACCGTACTTGAAGTATATTGAATTGGTATTTTTCGAATTGCGGTATTTGTAAATACAACCAAAACAATAATCAACAAATAAATAGCTACAAAACCTGCAAAGGTAAGTAAACCACTAAACAATGCACTCCCCTTTAATCCAGTTGTTAATACAGAAAACGCCGATGAGAATTGATACGGTAATTTTGAAACAATTCCCGCAAAAATAATCATTGAAACTCCATTTCCAATTCCATGCATCGAAATTCGATCTGCAATCCATAACAAGAACATCGTTCCAGCAGTAAAGACAACTGTTACATAGAGAAAGCCTGAAAGACTGTCATTTAATAAAATTTCTTGAGACTCTGAATTTAACATCATCACTGTTGTATAGGATTGCACAAAACATAAAATCAATCCTAAATAACGCGTATACTTATCCAATACTTTACGTCCTGTTTGACCTGATTTTGATAGCTCTGTAAAGTGAGGTATTACATCCATCGACAACAATTGAATAATAATCGATGCGGTAATATAAGGACCAATACCCAAAGAGAAAATAGATAATTGGTCAAGTGCTCCTCCACCCAACAATTGCATCATTGTTAATAAGTCATTGGAACCTGTAGTAATGTTTGGGGCTGTGTTAGGAACCGGAATTGACGATCCAATACTATAAACGAAAAACATGGCTAATGTAAAGAGTATCTTCTTGCGAATTTCTTTATTCTGAAAAAATCTTACAAAAGTTGTCATCATAATTAGATAACCTCTGCTTTTCCGCCTGCTTTTTCGATTACTGCAACGGCAGATTTAGAAAATTTATTAGCTTTTATAGTTAACTTCTTTTCTAGATCCCCTTGTCCTAGAATCTTCACTCCATGTAACTCTTTCCCAACCATTCCTGTTTCAATTAGTAATTCTGGTGTAACAACAACACCATCCTCAAATTTATTCAATGCCTCTACATTCACAATCGCAAATTCCTTACGGTTGAAGTTTGTAAAACCACGTTTTGGTAATCTTCTTGCAAGTGGTGTTTGTCCACCTTCAAAACCTAAACGAACGCCCCCGCCAGATCTAGCATTTTGTCCTTTATGTCCTTTTCCTGCCGTTTTACCAGTTCCAGATGCGTGTCCACGTCCTAGACGTTTTTTACTTTTACGAGCACCATCTGTATATTTCATTTCATGTAATTTCATATGGTTGCCTCCTATCCACGAATCTCTTCAATACTTAGTCCACGAAGACGAGCAACGTCTTCTTCTGTCTTTAACTCTTTGATTGCTTCCATAGTTGCACGCACCATGTTAATTGGTGTACGTGAACCAAGACATTTTGTTAATACATCTTTAATTCCTGCCACTTCCAATACATCACGGATTGCACCACCAGCAATAACTCCAGTACCTTCTGAAGCGGGGCGTAAGAACACACTACCAGCTCCATAGTTACCTGTAATTTCATGAGGAATGGTTGATCCTACTGTTGGAATAACAACTAGGTTCTTTTTCGCATCCTCAATTCCTTTTTTAATTGCATCTGGAACTTCATTTGCTTTTCCCGTTCCAAATCCAACACGACCCTTACCATCTCCAATGACAACAAGTGCTGCAAAGCGGAAACGACGTCCCCCTTTTACTACTTTTGTTACACGATTAATCGAAACAACACGTTCTTCAAATTCTTTTGCAGGACGTTCTCTTCTTGGACGACGATTCCCGCCATAATTACGATCGTTGTTTCTTCTTTGATTTGTATTCGCCTGTCTAGCAGCTGGTTTTCCTGCATCCTTTGTTTGGGGAGCAGGTGCAGCAGCTGGAGTTGCTTCTACTTTTGTTTCTTCAGTTTTTTGTACAACTGTTTCTTCTAGCTTTTTTTCTTCCATTGTGACCTCCTCCTAAAATGTAAGCCCAGCATCACGTGCTGCTTCGGCCAATGCTTTTACGCGTCCGTGGTAAATATATCCACCACGATCAAATACAACATTTTCTATTTTTGCTTTTTTTGCTAATTTTGCAATTTCTTCACCAACTTTACTAGCTGCTTCCATGTTTCCACCATTTTTTAATTTCAGTGAAACACTGCTTGCAGCTACTAATGTTTTCCCATTCACATCATCAATAATTTGTGCATGAATGTTCATGTTAGAACGAAAGACATTTAAACGTGGGCATTCTGGAGTTCCACTAACTTTAGTACGAACACGATCATGACGACGTTTGCGTTCCATATTTCTATCAGTTTTCTTAATCATATGTTATACTCCTTCCCACTATGCTTTCTTAGCAGCAGTCTTACCTTCTTTACGACGAACATATTCACCTTTATAGCGAATACCCTTGCCCTTGTAAGGTTCTGGTTTTCTAACTGCTCTAATGTTTGCGGCAACTTCACCAACACGTTGTTTATCAATGCCCGAAATTTTAATTTCAGTAGCACTCACACATTCACATGTAACTCCATCTTCAATGTCGATATGAATAGGATGTGAATATCCAACAACCAATTCTAATTTTTTTCCAACTAGTTTTGAGCGAAATCCAATTCCAACTAGTTCTAATTCTTTGATGAAACCATCCGATACACCAACAATCATATTGTTCAACAATGCGCGTGTAGTACCATGCAATTGTTTTGTGTGTTTTTGCTCATTCTTACGAGCAACTTTGATAATTCCTTCCTCATTCTTAAGTTCAATTAAGTTTGAGAATTGACGAGCTAAAGTTCCTTTTGGCCCTTTAACAGTCACCTCATTCGCAGCTGAAATTGTAACCTCAACTCCAGATGGAACGGTAATCGCTTTGTTTCCGATACGTGACATTCTTATGTTCTCCTTTTACTACCAAACGTAGGCGATAACTTCGCCACCAACGTTTTTAGCTTTTGCTTCTTTATCGGTCATCATTCCATGACTTGTAGAAATAATCGCAATACCCAACCCATTCAATACTCTAGGTAATTTATCAGCTTTTGCATAAGCACGAAGCCCAGGTGTTGAAATTCTTTTAATACCATTGATAACCTTTTCGTTGTTGGCACCATATTTAAGCGTAACATTCATTGTTTTCTTGACATCGCCTTCCACAACAAAGTCACTAATAAATCCTTGTTCTTTCAAAATTCTAGCTATTTCAGTTTTTTCTTTACTAGCAGGCATTGCTACTGCTTCGTGACGAGCTTGAAGTCCATTACGAATTCTAGTAAGCATATCTGCAATTGGATCTGTCATAATCATAATAACACTCTCCTATCCTACCAACTAGCCTTCTTCACTCCAGGAATTTGCCCTTTATAAGCCAATTCTCTGAAACAAATACGACATAGTTTGTATTTTCTTAAAACAGAATGAGGACGTCCACAACGTTCGCAACGTGTGTATTCACGTACTTTAAACTTTTGTGTGCGTTGCGCTTTTAATTTCATCGCTTTTTTTGCCATTAGTTTTGTCCTCCTTGCTTTCTGAACGGCATACCCATCTCTTCAAGTAGAGCTTTTGCCTCTTCATTAGTATTTGCGCTTGTTACGATAATAATATCCATCCCACGCAATTTATTTACTTTATCATAATTAATTTCGGGAAAAATAATTTGTTCTTTAATCCCCAATGTATAGTTTCCACGTCCATCAAATGCGGTAGAAGAAACGCCTCTAAAATCTCGTACACGAGGAAGCGAAATGGATACGAGTTTATCCAAGAAGTCATACATTTTTTCACCTCTTAGAGTAACTTTACATCCAATAATCATACCTTCTCTTAATTTGAAGTTCGCAATTGATTTTTTTGCCTTTGTCGCAATTGGCTTTTGCCCTGTAATTTGTTCAAGCTCCGCCATTGCTTCTTCCACAATTTTCGGATTTGCTACTGCTTCTCCTAGACCTATGTTGATCACAATTTTTTCAACCTTTGGAACTTCCATCATGGTTTTATATTCAAATTTTTTCATTAAAGCAGGACTAACTTCTTTAATGAACTTTTCATTTAATCGATTCATATATGTTGCCTCCTACTTAATGATGGTACCTGTCTTCGTATAGACACGTACTTTCTTTCCTTTTTCTTCTATATAAGATATTCTACTTGCTACTTTTTTCTTAGCGTCATAAGCCATTACATTTGAAACATGAATTGCTGCTTCAGCTTCTGCAATTCCACCATCAGGATTTTCTTGGGTTGGCTTTAAATGTTTTTTCTTTATGTTCACACCCTCCACAATCAACTTATTCAATGACGGAATAACATGAAGTACCTCAGCAATCGTTCCTTTGTCACGTCCTGTAATAACTTTAACTTTATCACCTTTTTTTATTCTCACAAAGTTACCTCCTTACAGTACTTCTGGTGCCAAAGACACAATTTTCATAAAGTCTTTTTCACGCAATTCTCTTGCCACTGGACCAAAAATTCTGGTACCACGTGGTGTATGATCATCTTTGATAATAACAACAGCGTTATCATCAAATTTAATATATGTCCCGTTTTCTCTACGAATTCCATATACTGTACGAACGATGACAGCTTTTACCACTTCACCCTTCTTTACCGTCCCACCAGGTGCCGCTTGTTTTACACTACATACAACAATGTCACCGATGTTACTAAATCTACGTCTACTTCCTCCAAGTCCACGAATAACCAGAACTTCTTTCGCTCCTGTGTTGTCAGCGACGCGTAATCTACTTTCATTTGAAATCATATAATTACCTCCTCTGACTAAAGCACAACAGCTTTTTCAACAACTTTAACTAAACGGAAACGCTTTGTAGAACTTAATGGTCGTGTTTCCATAATGACTACTTTATCTCCCATTTTCGCTTCGTTGTTTTCATCGTGCGCTTTGAATTTCTTTGAATATTTAACACGTTTCCCATATAAAGGATGTGTTTTCTTAGTTTCTACAATAACCGTGATTGTTTTATCCATTTTGTCGGAAACAACAGTTCCACGATACGTCTTACGAGTATTTCTTTCCATATCACATCATCCTCCTATTCTTTGATTTCACGAGTTCTTTCACCCATGATTGTCTTGATACGTGCAATTGTCTTTTTTACATCTCTCATACGAGCACTATTTTCTAACTGCCCTGTAGCTTGTTGAAAACGAAGTGTAAATAATTCTTCTTTTAGTGTATCGATATCTTTTAGTAATTCATCATTACTTTTCTCTCTAATTTCTTTTGCTAACATAAGATTATTTTACCTCCTTTTTCACAAATTTACATTTTACTGGCAATTTGTGTGCTGCTAAACGAAACGCTTCACGTGCAACCTCTTCTGGTACACCTGCAATTTCAAACATAATACGTCCTGGATTTACAACTGCTACCCAACTATCAGGAGCCCCTTTACCACTACCCATACGTACTTCTAGTGGCTTCTTTGTTCTTGCTAAGTGAGGGAAGATTTTAATCCAAACTTTCCCACCACGTTTCATATAACGAGTCATCGCAACACGAGCCGCTTCGATTTGACGGTTACTTATATAATTTCCTGTATCCGCCATCAAACCATATTCACCAAAGGCAATTTCACGGCCGGCTTTCGCACGTCCATCATAGCTTACACGGTGTGGTTTTCTATATTTTGTTCTTTTAGGCATCAACATGACTACTTACCTCCTTCACTACCTGCTGCACCAGCTTTAGGCGCATCTGTTTTCGCAGTTTGTGCTTGTGTAGGGCGGTTATTGTTTCTTGGGCGATTGTTATTACGACGGTTGTTACGACGACGATCGCGCATATCTACCTTTGGTGCTTCTGGTTCTTTTACCATTTCTCCTGGCAATACTTCACCACGGCAAATCCAAACCTTAACTCCCAAACGCCCGTATTGTGTTGCTGCTTCTTCCCAAGCATAATCAATGTCCGCACGAAGTGTATGTAAGGGAACGTTTCCTTCACTATACCCTTCTGTTCGTGCCATATCAGCTCCACCTAAACGACCTGATACTGCAGTTTTGATTCCTTTTGCACCTGCTCTCATTGTTTGTTGAATTGCACGTTTTTGCGCAGTTCTAAATGAAGCACGATTTTCCAATTGATCCGCAATGTTTCGTGCAACCAATTTTGCATCTACATATGGATTCGCAATTTCTAACACTTTAATATAAATGGTTTTCTTCTTCGTTAATTTCACCAACGCTTTTTTCAAACGTTCAACGTTTTCGCCACCATTTCCACCAATTACCATTCCTGGCATTGCGGTTCTAATCAATACATTAACACGATCTTTTGTTCTTTCAATTTCAACTCTAGAGACAGATGCGCTCTTAAGTTCTTGAAATAAATATTCACGAATTTTTACGTCTTCTAATAATAAATCAGCATAGTCTTTTTCAGCGAACCATCTTGATTCCCAATCACGAATAATACCAACTCTCAATCCTATTGGACTTACTTTTTGACCCATGAGCTACCTCCTATTCTCTTTCCGCCACAACAACGCTGATGTGACTTGTACGTTTATGGATTGCACTTGCAGACCCTTTCGCACGTGGCATAAACCTTTTCAATGTTACGCTCTCATCTGCATAACATACTTTTACAAATAATTTTTCTTCATCTAAATCATGGTTATTTACAGCATTTGCTACTGCTGAGTTTAACACTTTCCCTGCTGCTTCCGCTGCAAAGTTTGGTGTGAAACGCAAAATAGCTGCTGCTTCTTCTACATCTTTTCCACGGATTAAGTCAAGAACAAGTCTTGCTTTTCTAGGCGGAACACGTAGTGTTTTCGCGGTTGCTTTAACTTCCATTGGTGTATCCTCCTCTATCTAGCTTTCTTGTCATCGTTTCCATGACCTGTATATTTTCTTGTTGGCACAAACTCACCAAGCTTGTGACCTACCATATCTTCCGTAACAAACACTGGAAGGTGTTCTTTACCATTGTAAACGGCAAATGTGTGTTCCACGAATTGTGGGAAAATAGTTGATCTACGAGACCAAGTTTTAATAACTTCTTTTTTTCCAGACGCATTCACTGCTTCCACTTTCTTCATTAAGTGATCATCACAGAATGGTCCCTTTTTAAGACTACGACTCATTGTTTTTCCTCCTTTGCCTATTTACTTCCACGTCTTCTTACGATAAGACGATCTGATTGATTTTTCTTTTTACGTGTAACAACACCCATAGCTTTTTTACCCCATGGTGTCATTGGTGATTTTCTACCAATTGGTGAGCGACCTTCCCCACCACCATGCGGGTGATCGTTTGGATTCATAACCGAACCACGAACCGTTGGACGAATTCCCATCCAACGAGAACGACCAGCTTTTCCAATGTTGATCAAACTATGATCACCATTGCCGACAACACCAATCGTTGCACGGCAGTTTGCCAATACTTTACGAACTTCACCAGAAGCCAAACGTAATGTTACATACTTTTCTTCAATCCCTAAGATTTGTGCAGAGACTCCAGCAGATCTTGCCAATTGACCACCTTTACCAGGTTTCAATTCTACATTATGAACGGTAGTTCCTTCAGGAATATCCTTCATTTCAAGCGTATTTCCAACTTTAATATCAGATCCTTCTCCTGATTGAAGTTTCATTCCCACTTCCAATCCTTTTGGTGCTAAGATATATCTTTTTTCACCATCAGCATAATGAAGAAGGGCAATGTTTGCTGATCGGTTAGGATCATATTCAATCGTTGCTACACTAGCTGGAATCCCATCTTTATTTCTTTTAAAATCAATAATTCTATATAGTCTTTTATGACCCCCACCTTGATGGCGAGTTGTAATATGTCCTTCGTTGTTACGACCAGCATTTTTTCCTAAGCGTTCTGTTAGGCTTTTTTCTGGTGTTGAAGTTGTAATTTCTTCAAACGTAAGACCGCTCATTCCACGACGTCCAGGTGTGGTTGGCTTATATGTCTTAATACCCATGTGTTCTCCTCCTACGCAATTTTACGAGAAATAGCGTGATTCTTCTCGATTCCTTATTTTGTTTCGCCAAACAAGTTAATTTCTTGACCTTCTGCTAAAGAAATAATCGCTTTACGAATGGCATTTGTTGTTCCTTCGTATTTCCCCATTTTCTTTGCTTTAGGACGAACATTCATAATGTTTACTTTCTTTACTTTCACATTGAAGATCTCTTCAACGGCAAGTTTTACTTCTGTTTTGTTTGAATGTTTGGCAACTTCAAATGTAATTTTATTTTCGTTGTCCATACCTTTCATTGTTTTTTCCGTGATAATTGGACGGATAATAACATCTCTTGCATTCTTCATTATGCTAATACCTCCTCAACACGTTTCAAAGCAGCTTCTGTAAATACGACATTGTTTGAATTTACTAAATCATATACATTGATACCATCAGCTGACAGCATCATCACAGTATCAATGTTTCGCATTGATAAATACGCATTTTCAAATGCTTCATCAACATCTACAACAAATACCGTTTTTCTTGGAGCCTTAATTGCTTCTATAATTTGTTTGAAATCTTTTGTTTTTGGTGAAGCAAGATCTAACTTATCAATCACCATCAATTCTTTATCCAATACTTTTTCAGACAATACTGATTTCAAAGCTAATCTTCTAACTTTTTTATTTAAGGAATATGCATAACTTCTTGGAGTTGGTCCAAAGACCGTTCCACCACCGCGCCATTGAGGAGAGCGAATCGACCCTTGACGAGCTCTACCTGTTCCTTTTTGACGGAAAGGTTTACGCCCTCCGCCTCGTACTTCGGTGCGATTTTTTACATCATGAGTACCTTGCCGTTTGCTAGCTTGTTGCATAACGATAGCATCAAAAATTACTTGTTGATTAGGTTCAATCCCAAAGATTGCATCATGCAAGGTAATATCTTTTATTTTCTTACCTTCTTGGTTAATAACACTTACTTTATTAGCCATCTTTTATTCCTCCTCGCTCGCAGACGTTTGTGTTGTCGCTTCCACAACTTCTGGTGTTTCTGTTACTGTTTTTTCTACTGCAACTTCTTCAACAACTTCCTCTGCAACCTTTTCTTCTACTTCTTCTACATAAGAAATTAAAGTCTTCGCTTCCACTTTATCTTCTTTAATTGAAGTTTTTACAACAACCAACCCTTTTTTAGGTCCAGGAACATTTCCTTTTACTAATAAGTAGTTTGCTTTTGTATCTACTTTGATGATTTCTAAATTTTGGTTTGTGGTAGCATATCCACCTTCTTGTCCAGCCATCACAGTACCTTTATCAATCTTACCCTTACGAGATGTAATCCCACCTGTAGCGAGTGATCCAATATGTCTATGGTGTCCAGACCCGTGTGACATGGGTCCAAGTTTCGCATTATTACGAACAATCGTTCCCATGAAACCTTTTCCTTTTGATATCCCTGAAACATCCACCATGTCTCCAGCTTCGAAAATATCAACACCTACACTATCACCAACTTCATAGTTGAACATTTCATTTCCACGAAGTTCTCTAGCAAAGCGTTTTGGTCCTGTTTTGGCTTTTGCAGCATGTCCTTTACTAGCTTTTGTAGCACGTTGTTCTTTCACGTCTTCAAATCCCAATTGAACTGCTTCATAACCATCTACTTCTTTTGTTTTCTTTTGTAATACAATATTTGGTGTCGCCTCAACAACTGTTACTGGAATTAATACTCCATCTTCAGTGAAAACTTGAGTCATACCAATTTTGCGTCCTAATATACCTTTCATCGTTTCCACCTCCTATAACTTAATCTCGATGTCAACACCACTAGGCAATTCCAATCTCTGCAATGAATCAATTGTTTCTGCACTAGGTCCAACGATCTCAATTAAACGCTTGTGAGTTCTCACTTCAAATTGCTCACGCGAATCTTTATACTTATGTACCGCACGCAAGATCGTTACAACTTGCTTTTCAGTTGGTAGTGGTACTGGTCCAACAATTTTTTGAGCACCGTGAGATTGTGCCGATTTTACGATCTTTTCTGCACTCGCATCCAAGATTCTGTGTTCATACGCTTTTAGTCTAATGCGCACACTGTTTTTTGCCATGATTTAGCTCCTTCCATCTATAATGATTTATAGACTCGCTCCATGTGAATTCCCTGACTCCCTTGCGTCCATGACAACGCTTATCGGTGTGTCAGCAACCTCGCACTTCATTGCGGTCACGAATTGATTATACCCTTTATTTATCGGCATTGCAAGAATTTTTTAGATTTTCGTAATCCTCTTCTATTATAAAATGAAGATGGCATTATAAACGAACACATTTGGGCGAATTTAATTAGATTAGGTATATAAAAAAGGTTCCAGATCATCTATCATCGAGGTTGTTAAACCTCAACAAAAACCATCTAGAACCTTTAAACATTAACAAATATACTGAACAGTTCGTTATAAAACCGTTATTTATTTAGGAAATCCTAAATAAACCAAAAAAAACACCAAGACTATTCCAAGTCCAATTAAAATTTTTCCTCACTGTTTGTATTTCTCATAAGAAATACAAACAGCAATACTTAATACTCCTTACAACATTGAAGCACACATTAATAAAAATCTCATCTTATTCCTTATATGATAAAACCGTATCTTATAGACGGAAGAATCATACTTCTCCTTTTGTACTTGTTATAATGAAATTGACCTGCACAGTGCTTATTTTTTCTACAGCTTCTACTTCCCAAAGGAAAGCGCCCCATGTGGTCTATTTCATTGGTAATTGTTGAATGCGTCTTTGAACTCTCATGTCTAGCAAGTTTACAGAATAAATCATCATGCACGACTGCAACTCAGAAAGGATGATCTTTTTATGACTGTATTGGTAGGCATTAATATTGCCAAAGAAACTCATGTAGCCTGCGTAATGAATTCACTAGGTGAAGTATCTCAACCGTTTTCTTTTGAGAATAACTTACAAGGTTTTAATATGTCACTTTCTTCTATTTCTTGTATTTTAAAATTTCTATTTTAGACAAAAAACGTCCTCTACTTTTTACAGTATCAAACGTTTTTATCATGATGAAACAATGCTATTTCACAGATTCTTTTTTGGTTTTTAAGAGTGGTTTCATGACCTTCATTAAAATTGGTATTAACACAACTCCCAAAATCAATGTTGGTATCATATACAATGCATTGTATTTTAGAGATGCCCACCAAGTCGTTTGCCAAACAACAACACCCGAAACCGTACTGCACAGAAAGCGTACTAAATTGCTCACAATAACGCCCGTATAAACATTCTTAATGTTTGGGAATATACTTGCAAACCCATATGCACTAAATGCTAAAAAATAGTCCAACCCAAATCCTAGTAAGTTGGGTGTATACATTGGTCCCGTAATGAATTGCGCAGCAATAGAAACAAATGCCACCAGCAATCCTTTTTGCCAACCAAGATGATACGATGCCATAAGCAAAGCAATTGTTGAAACCCCTAAGGATCCCCCATTTGGCATTTGTAAGATGCTTAAGGTATTCACAAATGTATCCAAAATCATAAATAATGCGACGTAAAACGCCATGTAAACAAGTTCTCTAGTTGTAATCTTCATAAAAAAACACCTCCGTGAGGCGTAGTAAAGTTTCTTAACATAAAACACTTAAGATGAGACTCCCTACGCTAGTATTAACTAGATCAGGTCATGAGGGACCGTATGAATCATACATCTCAGCTTACAGCGCCCCTGTCTTGACTATTTTTATTATAAACATAATCTCAAAAAAAGCAAGCGGTATGTCGTGCTTCTTAACGATCTATATTCAATTTTTATGATATTATATTTTGATTTGAAATTTTAGTTTTAATTAAAATAACTAATAGTTACAAAAATGCTTGACCACAGCATTCCTTATACACATTTCGGTATTAACCTTATTATTCTTATGAATATCATGTGAAAAATTTATTCAAAGACACAATCTATTTAGAAAGATCACGAAAAAACAATAATGCCACAAAGTTTGCATTCTTTAAAATGACCTGCTTAGCCTAAACCCGTTTCTTTCACCTACTTTTTTGCGAAAAAAAAGGAAAATATATCACCCGTTTTATATGCGCATACTCTCCTTTTTATCAACACAATAAATTATATTCCTTTGTTTTTCATAATGCTGTTTTATACCCAGCATCTCTAGTGAAAAACAATTTCCTATCTCAACTAAATAGAGCATAGCAAAGCAAAGCAAATGCTATCACAGCAAATATTGTAGAACCAATATAATAGCCTTTCCAAGTTTTTCCTAACTCTTGTTGTTTTTTTATCCAAACTTTATTCATTTCCTTAGCTGAATTTGATACCTTTTTCATCTTTTTGTCCATCCTTTCTTTAGTATAAAGAAACCTTATAAGATAAAGTCGTAGTTCCTACTTTAATAGTCCAACGCATGTAGGCTGACAAACTAGTTGCTTTATGGAACGTTTTGGAAACAAACTTAATCCCCTTTCCGTAAATAGATACTGTTCCTCTTAGCCCCAAAACTCGCGATCCTTGCACCCATCCTTTAATCCTTCCATCAGTTGCATAAGTTATGTGACCTATAAAATAAGATGCATAATTTGACTTCCAAAAGCCATCAGGAACTGCTCTAGTAGATAAAGCGCCATTTCTTATAGGAGAAGCTGTAGTCAATTCATTATTATCTCGAACTTCTACTACAACCTTATTTCCGTGCACATCAAATACTTCCTGTGCACTGGATACAACTTCCGCACGATTTGACAAATCGGCATAAACAGTAATTACCTTCCATTCCTCAATGTCTTTAGAATTTAGGTTTGTATTGCCTTCAATGGCAAAAAGATTATTAGCAGAAGCAAACGACATTAATAAACATAAAGTTAAAACTACACTTAATTTTTTTATTTTAAAAATATTTCTCATGATTCTATTCCTCCTTATTATTACAAAAGGGTACTCTTTTATATTTATAGTATATCAAAAAAAAAAAAAAAATGCAAACGTTTTCATTATTCTTGTAAAAAATGCTGTGCTGCGTATGATAATGTCTTAGTATACCGATATTGAAAATATCGCCATACAGTTGTATGATTACCCTCTATGAAAAATGCGGTAATTATAAGAAAGGTAGTTCTAACAATGCAGGAATTAAAGAAATATGAAGTAATGAAGAAGCTAGTGGATAGAATGGGAATAAAAATGCTGCTATACGTAAGCTACAATGCACAAGACATACGATTGGCAATTGATCAGTCGTTTATGAAAACCAAGAGCACATCTGTGAAAAAAAGAGATTCTTCCGAATTTTTAAGTAGAATAAAAGCACCTCCGAAATGGTGCTTTTGTTTAAAAATTTTTAAGATATTTTAAAAAATGATTGGTGGCAGAATATTGTGCTGCTTGACAATCTATTGGCAAATTTTACGCATAAAAAAATACGAATTTTTTTATGCTATCGAAGATTTGAAACAATGCGATCAAACTCCCCTTTTACAAGGCGTCTAATTACAACCGTTTCTAACACTAATAAGGCAAACGTAATATCAACATTACTATCCACAACATACTTGATAAACACACACAATACAAGCGCTGTAATATCCATATACATATATTTCATCGAAATGTTATATTTTTTTAAAATACGTAATTTTATCTTAAGCGATGCAAACAGGATAATCGTTGCAAAAATTGCAACTGCAACATCAACGGAAAAATTAATCAGATAATTGTCATTTAAGTAATTTCTCAAAAACACAAGAACAATAAATGCCGTAACCGCTTGCCAAATACTTGATACTGTATACTTTTCATAGTCACGATTCATGATATGTTTTTTTTCTTCAACCTGTATTCCGTGTTTACTGATTTTTGCGACATAAGCTGCAATTGATTTTATATTTAAACTGTTTACTTCTAATTTTTTATCCTGTGCTTTTTCAAACTCACGTAAAACATAAGAAAGTAATATCTTTTTATCAATTTTCGAATCCTTCATCTTCATAACATATGCGACAATTTCATCATACTGTTCGATATACCCATCCCCCAACAAAGAACGGCGATATTCATTATCAGCGAGTGTATCAAGATATTCTTGCATCATTTGTAACGAATCGATATATGCGTTGGATCTTTAATTTGAATATTCGCATTAAAGAAAACTTCGCATGCCTTTATTAAATAAGCACTATCTTTACTTCCCGCTGTTTCATATGCAGAATGCATCGCCAATTGTGCTAAACCTACATCAACACTGCTCATCGATACCTTTGTTGATGAAATATTTCCTAATGTACTGCCACCCAACATATCACTGCGATTTGAAAAATGTTGCAAAGGAACATTTGCATGGGCACATATGTCTTCAAAAATCGCACAACTCTGGGCATCGGTTGTATACTTTTGATTTGCGCTATGTTTAATCACAAGCCCTTTGTTCATCAGTGCATAATTTTCTTTATCTGTTTTTTCAGGATGGTTTGGGTGTAGTGCATGGGCATTATCACAAGATAACATAAAACTCTTAGCAATAGCCGCATAATATGCATCCTTTCCAAGATGTAAACTATGCGTAATGCGTTTTAATGTATCATACAAATACGTCGATCCTGCTCCTTGTTTGGTTGCAGAACCCACTTCTTCATTATCAAAGCAAGCAAACACGTTGATCGCATGGGGATTGTTGGCTTTCATAAAGCCTTGTAGTGTCGCAAAGCTACACTGTAAATTATCCAAGCGTTGTGCAGAAATAAATTCATTCTTCACTCCCCATAGTGTTGGTTCATTGCGATTGTATAGTTGCATATCACTACTATAAATATCTTTTGCTTCAACATTTGCATACTGGGCAAGCAAGTGATAATAATCATTTGTCTTTGCTTCTCCTGCGCTAAAAAGCGGTAGCATATCGATTTGTGAATTAAGATTTATACCTTTATTCACTTCACGGTTCATATGAATTGCTACATTGGGAATCACCAATAGGTCTTTATTGATATTCACAAGCTTACTAACAATTTCACCTTTTTCTTTCACCACCACTCTTCCAGCTAACGAAAGCGGGCGATCAAACCAAGTGGCAGCAATCATACCACCATATGGCTCTGTATTCAGTTGTATATATCCACCTATTCCTGTTAATTCTGCTTTTTCTTTTACACAAAATGTAGGTGAGTCAGAATGCGTTGCACTCACTTGAAAATGCACATCATCCAAAACATCGCCGATTTGAAAGGCAAGGATGCTACTACCATTTCTCGTTGTAACGTATTTTCCGCCTTTTTCTAAGATCCAAGGGTTTCCTTCTAACAATTGTGTATACCCTTGCTCCAATAATTGTTGCAGCATATTTTCTACAGCATGAAAGGGGCTTACACTCTCTCTTAAAAAATTTAATAATTTTTCATTTGTTTTATCCATCATCATCCGTCCTTTTCCTATATTTTATTCTTATTCTTTAGAAAAAAGCAAGTTATGTACGTTCTCTTTTCGCCAATACTGGAAGCAACAATCCCAATGCAACCAAAATAAATGGTGTTGCGATATTCATAATGATACGTGCTGTTTCATCTGCATTGAACATCCCACCAATACAAGCAACGCTTGTAAATAGGAAACACCATGCACCAATAATATATCCTAGTACTCTAGATTTTGTAAGTTTATATTCAGAAACAAATTTATCTCCTGATTTTTTAAGCGCAATGTATGCCACAAATACCCATAAATAACGAAGTGGCATAGTTACGGCGTTTAATTTTATCAATTGGTTAAACATATCTACCGAATCCCCTGGCAATAATCCAGGCACAATAATCAAAACTGAGGTAATTACAACAACCATCCAAACACCGTTAATATATACACCATGCTTATTTTGTTTAAACAATTTTGAAGGAATATATTTCTTATCTGTTGCATCTAGTAGCATCCGCAGCGGTGAATCAATTGCTACAACCAATACCGACAATTGCCCAACGACATTACAAAGCGCATATACAATCATGAAGAAATTTCCAACCCCATAATACACACCTAAACGCTGAAATGCATAATATGCTCCATTCATCATCAAGTCCTTTGGAATGTTGTTACTATCAAACATCATTCCCAAAGCAACGGTTCCTAAAATAGCAGTTGAAGCAACCATTACGGTTAAGAAAATCATTCCCTTTGGAAAGTCTACACCCGGTTTGTTCATCTTATTAACATAAGGCGAAATACGCTCACAACCACCAACCGCAAATACTAGAATAGACAATGATGATAAAAACTTAATATCAAAAGAGGGCATAAATGTTTTTAAATCAAAATCAATTGTATTAAAACTCTGCTCTGTTAGCGCAGGTGCAGCAATCATTAACACAATAAACAACAACGACATCACAAACATCGATGACCCTGCAATCGTTGCCATATTTTTTAGTGGATTGATTCCTTTTGTTGTTATAAATGTCACAACTAAAAAGATCCCTAAAGCGATAAGTTGCATAACAATGGGTGAAATTCCCGTCATTAAATCACCACTACCCGTAATTGCCCAACTAAGTGCAATAAGAGCACCTTGTGGTTTTTGCGAAATATACGGCATATGAACAACCCAATATGTCCAACCTGCATAATACGCAATTTTAGGGTTCATTGTTTCGTGAATCCATGAACTCACTCCACCCCCAAGATTTTTAAAAGCTGATCCCATTTCACCTACCATCAGTGCATATGGAACAAAGTATAATCCAAAGATTAACAGCCATGAAATAATGGCTTTTAATCCTCCGTATTCAGAAAAACCATTGATTACATTCCCGAATCCCCAAACCGAAGAGAAGGCCATAAATCCCAAATTATACCATTTTATTTTCCTTGATTTCTTCATTTTCATTCTCCTTAACTACCTGTGTTATTATACCAAATACAAACATAAAAAGGAATACTTAACCTTTTATATTCATTACTATCGCATCCATGCAATCAACATTTGCTTTTTTTATATTAAAATACCTTTTTATGTACTACATGCAAATAGAAAAAGACCACCAGCATTAGCTAGCAGTCTTATATTGTTTCATGAATTTATTTAATAATTTCTGTTACGTTTCCCGCACCTACTGTACGTCCACCTTCACGAATTGAGAACTTTGTTCCTTGTTCGATTGCGATTGGCGCAATAAGTTCAACGTTCATTTCTACGTTATCACCAGGCATAACCATTTCTACACCATCAGGTAAAGTAATTACACCCGTAACATCTGTTGTACGGAAGTAAAATTGAGGACGGTAGTTAGAAACAAATGGTGTATGACGTCCACCTTCTTCTTTACTCAAAACATATACTTGTGCTTTGAATGTTGTGTGTGGTGTTACACTTCCAGGCTTACAAAGAATTTGTCCACGAACAATTTCATCACGGTTTACACCACGAAGCAATGCTCCAATATTATCTCCAGCTTCAGCGTAGTCCAATAATTTACGGAACATTTCAATTCCTGTAACAACTGTCTTTTTCGTATCGTGAATACCAACGATTTCAACTTCTTCATTGATTTTTAATTGTCCACGTTCAACACGTCCTGTAGCAACTGTACCACGACCTGTAATTGTGAAAACATCTTCAACAGACATTAAGAATGGTTTGTCATTTTCACGAACTGGGTCAGGGATGTATGCATCTACAGCATCCATCAATTCATCAATTTTTGGTACCCATTTTTCATCACCTTCAAGAGCTTTTAATGCTGATCCACGAATAACTGGAGCATTATCTCCATCAAAGTTATATTCACTTAATAATTCACGAACTTCCATTTCAACAAGGTCTATCAATTCTTCATCATCAACCATGTCACATTTGTTTAAGAATACAACAATTTTTTCAACACCAACTTGGTTAGCAAGAAGAATGTGTTCACGTGTTTGTGGCATTGGACCATCTGTTGCAGCTACTACTAGAATAGAACCATCCATTTGCGCTGCCCCTGTAATCATGTTTTTTACGTAGTCAGCATGTCCAGGACAGTCAACGTGTGCATAGTGACGTTTTTCTGTTTGATACTCAACATGCGCTGTGTTAATTGTAATTCCACGCTCTTTTTCTTCTGGTGCACCATCAATTTGGTCATAAGCACGTGCTTCTGCACCACCTTTGTTTGCTAATACATTCGTAATAGCAGCTGTTAATGTTGTTTTACCGTGGTCAACGTGACCAATTGTTCCAACGTTAACATGGGTTTTCGATCTATCGAACTTTTCTTTAGACATTTTATTTTCCTCCTAAATAGTTTTTGTCATTTCCTATATCATTTTAATCTAAATAACTTATAAAATCAATACTTGATAATGAATTATGCTGCGCGATCTTTAATAATTTTTTCGCTAATACTCTTTGGCACTTCTTGATAATGGGCAAACTTCATTGAATAATTTCCACGTCCTTGTGTAAAACCACGCAAATCCGTAACATATCCGAACATTTCTGAAAGTGGAATCATTGCTTTTACGCTAATGGCATTTCCTCTTTCTTCTTGCCCATCAATCATTCCACGACGACTAGAAACATCTCCCATAACCGAACCTAAATATTCGTTTGGTGCGATTACATCAACTTCCATAATAGGTTCTAATATCACTGGATTACATTTTTTAGCAGCCGTTTTAAGCGCCATGCTTGCTGCAATTTTATATGCCATTTCACTGGAATCGACATCATGGTAAGACCCATCAAATAATGTTGCTTTTACATCTATTACTTCATATCCTGCAAGCATTCCGTTGTGAAGTGCAGATTCGGTTCCTTCACCAATAGCCTTAATATATTCTCTTGGTACAGAACCACCCACTGTTTTGTCAACAAATTCAAATCCTTCACCAGGATTTGGTTCGAATTTGATCCAAACATGACCATATTGTCCACGACCACCAGATTGCTTAATATATTTTCCTTCACAATCAGCAGTTCCTTTGATTGTTTCACGATATGCAACTTGTGGTGCACCGATATTCGCTTCTACTTTAAACTCACGCTTCATACGGTCAACAATTACATCAAGGTGAAGTTCTCCTACACCTGCAATGATCGTTTGACCAGTTTCCTCATCTGTATATGTTTTAAACGTTGGATCTTCTTCCGCAAGTTTTGATAATGCAAGACCCATTTTATCTTGATCACCTTTTGATTTTGGCTCTACCGCGACACGAATTACTGGTTCTGGGAAAATCATTGATTCCAAAATAATTGGTGATTTTTCAGCACATAATGTATCTCCTGTAGTTGTATCTTTTAATCCCACTGCAGCGGCAATATCTCCAGCATATACTTCACTAATTTCCTTACGTTCATTTGAATGCATCTGTAGAATTCTACCAAAACGTTCTTTTTTATTTTTTGTTGCATTTAAGACATAGGTTCCTGATTGTGCTGTACCTGAATATACACGGAAGTATGATAACTTACCAACAAATGGATCCGTCATAATCTTGAATGCTAACGCACTAAACGGTTCCGTATCACTTGCATGACGTTGTGCTTCTTCTCCATCAAGCGTTGTACCTTGAATTGATTTTACATCAAGTGGTGATGGCAAATATGCAACAACTGCATCCAACAACAACTGTACCCCTTTGTTTTTATAAGCAGTTCCACAAAGTACTGGGAAAAAGTCGCCCGTTAATACTGCTTTACGAATTCCTGCTTTGATTTCAGGAATAGAAGGTTCCTCACCTTCTAATACTTTCATCATCATTTCATCATCAAAATCAGCAACCGCTTCAACTAACATTTGACGTTTTGTTTTTGCCAAGTCCACTAAATCAGCAGGAATCTCAATCTCTTCAATATCGGTTCCTTTTTCATTTGGATAATGATACGCCTTCATTTCTACCAAATCAACAATACCATTGAAGTCTGATTCTGATCCAATTGGCAATTGAATCGCCGCTGTTTTTGCGCCCAAACGATCAATAATGGTATCGATACTCATTTGAAAATCTGCACCTGTTGCATCCATTTTGTTACAGAATACAATACGAGGAACCCCATACGTTGTTGCTTGACGCCAAACGGTTTCTGTTTGTGGCTCTACTCCCGCTTTCGAGTCCAACACCGTTACCGCCCCATCAAGCACACGAAGCGAACGTTCTACTTCAACAGTAAAATCCACATGCCCTGGTGTATCAATAATGTTGATACGGTTGTTTAACCAGTGTGCTGTTGTAGCCGCTGAAGTAATCGTAATTCCACGTTCTTTCTCTTGTTCCATCCAGTCCATTGTTGAAGCTCCATCATGTGTTTCTCCAATTTTATGGTTCACTCCCGTAAAGAATAAAATACGTTCCGTAGTTGTCGTCTTACCGGCATCAATATGTGCCATGATTCCAATATTACGAGTATTTTCTAGACTATATTCACGTCCCATATCTTACCTCCTACCAACGATAGTGAGCAAATGCTTTATTTGCCTCAGCCATTCTATGGATGTCTTCACGTTTCTTAACTGAAGCTCCATTTCCTTGTGCTGCATCCATAATTTCAGCAGCTAATCTTTGTTCCATTGTTTTTTCATTTCTTAAACGAGCATAGTTCACAACCCATCTAAGCCCTAATGTCAGTCTTCTCTCTTGAGAAACTTCCACTGGCACTTGATAGTTTGATCCCCCCACTCTTCTTGCTTTTAGTTCCAACATTGGCATTACATTTTCCAATGCTTGTTCAAAAACTTCCATCGGTTTTTGTTGCGACTTTACTTCAATAATGTCAAACGCATTGTAAAGAATTGTTTGTGCAACCCCTCTTTTTCCATCAACCATGATTTTGTTAATCAAACGAGTAACTAACTTTGAGTTGTAGATTGGGTCAACTAATACATCACGTTTTGCGACATGTCCTTTTCTAGGCATATTCAAATTCTCCTTTCATGATTGCATTACTATTTTGCAGCTTTTGGCTTTTTTGCTCCATATAAAGATCTTGATTGATTACGTCCATTTACTCCCGCACAATCTAATGTTCCACGGATAATGTGGTAACGAACCCCTGGTAAATCCTTAACACGTCCTCCACGAATAAGAACAACACTATGTTCTTGAAGATTGTGTCCAATCCCAGGAATGTACGCATTGACTTCCATCCCATTACTCAAACGCACACGAGCATATTTTCTAAGTGCAGAGTTTGGTTTCTTTGGTGTCATTGTTCCAACACGTGTACATACGCCACGTTTTTGCGGACTTGAAATACCTGTAGGGCGACTTTTAAGTGAGTTGTATCCTCTATTTAAGGCTGGTGCCTTTGTCATCCATACTTTATCCGTACGACCTTTTCTTACTAATTGGTTAATTGTAGGCATTGATTTCTCCTTTCGATTTATACACACATTTCCGGGTGTGTCATTTTACTGCTTAATAAAACGTTCCTTTCGGAACTTCATTAGCTTTTTTATGATATAACAAGCTACCATTGATGTCAATGGTTTTTTATACAAATTTTGATGCCCTATCTTGTAAAATGAAGTTGGCATTATAAACGAACTCCTATGAACTAATTTTCCCAAGATTAGGTATATAAAAAAGTTCACCAATAGTTTATCATTGTAATCGTCAAAAAGTAGACACATTGTAAAGAAAACAATCGTTTCTTTTTTTGCGTCTACTTTCCTTACACTACTTCAATGTATTTTTGTTTTTTACAATTCAATATCTTGAACACTCAATTCCTCTTCTTGAATAGCTTCGCTTACAACTTCTTCGCTTGGCAAGCTATCTTTGGGAATGAAGTTCATCAAACGATCTTCTTCTGTCTCTTCAATCGCATTTGCGCTTTCACGTTTTACACGCAATTCACTAGCTTTTTCGCTGATTTTAAAAGTTGTTTCGCGATCAACTCCACAACCCGTTCCTGCTGGAATCATTTTTCCAATAATAACATTTTCCTTCAAACCAACAAGATTATCTTTTTTACCTTTGATAGATGCATCGGTAAGAACCTTTGTTGTTTCCTGGAAAGATGCCGCACTTAAGAAAGAATCAGTTTCTACAGAAGCTTTTGAAATTCCCAATAAAACCGGAGTAAATGTTGCTGGTTTTCCCCCAGACAACAACGCTTCACGGTTTAACTTCGTAATTTGTGTCAATGATATTTGCATACCTGCACTCAAGTTTTCCTCATTACCTTCAACAACTCTTACCTTACGCAACATTTGACGCACCATTACCTCAATATGCTTATCAGAAATATCAATCCCTTGTGATGCATAAACTTTTTTAACTTCTTTTAAGATATAACGTTGTACTTCCCGTACACCTGCCACCTCTAATAATTCTTTTGGGGCAACTTGACCTTCTGTAATTTTATCCCCAGCAGTCATTTCGCTTCCTTCTTTTAACCAAGAACGAATCATTTGGGTCGGCCCAATTTTATGAAGAATGCTCTCATTTTCATTGGTAATGGTTACTTCACTACCTGAAACACCTTCCAACACTTCAATTTTAGAGATAACACCACTAATTTTGGCTAGTACTGCTGCACCTTTTGGTGACCTTGCTTCAAACAATTCCTCAACACGAGGCAATCCTTGTGTGATATCTCCTCCACCTGCTGTTGCAACACCTCCCGTATGGAAGGTACGCATCGTAAGTTGCGTTCCTGGTTCTCCAATAGATTGTGCCGCCATAATACCAACCGCTTCACCAACTTCAACTTCTTGTCCAGTTGCCATGTTCCGTCCATAACATGTTTGACAAACTCCTTGAATCGAGCGACATGTAAAGGCACTGCGAATAAACATTCCTTTTACTCCAGCATCAACAATGGCTTGTGCTTTATATTCATCCATAAATTCATCCGCTTCGACAAGCACTGCTTGGGTTTTAGGATGCAATACGGTTTCAAAAGCATGGCGACCAACCAGACGATCATACAAAGATTCTACAAGTGAATCTTGCTTGCGATCACGGATTTCTTCGACCCAATATCCTTGATCCGTTCCACAATCGTGCTCTTTAATTACAACATCTTGCGCAACATCTACTAAACGACGTGTTAAATATCCAGACTCCGCCGTTTTTAAGGCTGTATCAGTAAGACCTTTACGCACCCCATGAGTTGAAATAAAGAATTCTGATACATTCAATCCTTCACGGAAACACGAATAAATAGGTACCTCAATCACCGATGGTTGATATCCTTTCGCTGATTTTGATTGTGATGGTTTCGCCATCAAACCACGCATTCCTGCTAATTGGGTAAAGTTTGAATCATTCCCACGAGCTCCTGATGTCGCCATCATATTGATTGGATTTTTACGTCCAAGCGCTTTTTTAAATTCTCCAAGAATGTCTTTTTTTACATCGTCCCAAAGTTTATTCAAATGACGTTCCCATTCTTGTGTTGTAAGTTTTCCTTTTTCTCTATATTCCATAAGCACGGATGCTTTTTTCTTACCTTCATCAACAAATTTCTTTTTGTTTGGTGCTACCTCAATATCAGCAAGTGATACCGTAATACCTGCCACTGTCGAATACCGGAATCCATTGTTTTTAATTTCATCCAAAATTTCTGAAGTTTCACTTGTTGAATAACGTTTGAAAACTTCACCAATAACAAGTCCTAAATCTTTTTTCTTCATCGCCTCAACAATTGGCAATTTTGAAATAGCTTTTTTCATATCTGTTCCCATTTTAAAGAAAAACATATCTGGTGTTGCAACAAAGTTTTCTTCACTTACTTCTTCAATATAAGGGAAATCTTTAGGGAAAATATTATTAAAAATAACTTTTCCAACTGTTGTACTTAAGTAAGAACGATTTTGTTCATCACTAAATCCTTCTTTTCCTAAGGAAGCAGCACGAATCGCAATTCTTGTATGCAAATGAACTTGCTTTGTTTCATATGCCATTAACACTTCATTAACATTACGATAGGCATGTCCTTCATTATCACCATACGTCCGCCATAACTCTGCTTCTTGTGGACAGTTTAATGCTTCATAACGCTTTGCTTCTGCATAGAACTCTTCCTTTGTTTCTTCCATTGTTAAATAGAAATTTCCAAGTACCATGTCCTGTGATGGAGTAACAATCGGTTTTCCATCTTTTGGACCCAAGATATTATTGGAACCAAGCATCAATACATATGCTTCCGCTCTTGCTTCTTCACTCAAAGGAACATGGACAGCCATTTGGTCACCATCAAAGTCCGCATTGAATGCTGGACAAACCAGCGGATGCAAACGAATCGCACGACCCTCTACTAATTTTGGAAGGTATGCTTGAATTCCCAATCTATGTAATGTTGGTGCACGGTTTAGTAATACAGGATGTCCTTCAATAACATCTTCCACAATATCCCAAACACGTGGATCCAGCTTATCAATTAACTTCTCCGCTGTTTTATGATTATTGGCAATTTCACGATTCACAATCTCATTAATAACATAAGGTTTAAACAATTGAATTGCCATCTCACGTGGAATTCCACATTGATACATCTTCAAATCCGGACCAACCGCAATTACCGAACGTCCTGAAAAGTCAACACGCTTTCCAAGAAGATTCTGGCGAAAACGCCCTTGCTTTCCCTTTAATGAGTGAGAAAGCGACTTTAATGCTCTTCCTCCTGCACCCGTAATCGGTTTACTACGACGACCATTATCAATTAGTGCATCTACTGCTTCTTGCAACATACGTTTTTCATTTTGCACAATAATCGCTGGTGTTCCAAGTTCTAACAATTTCTTCAAACGATTGTTACGTGTAATTACACGACGATATAAATCATTCAAATCACTTGTCGCAAAACGACCACCATCAAGTTGCAACATCGGACGCAAATCTGGTGGAATCACTGGCAATACATCTAAAACCATCCATTCAGGTTGGTTATCAGAATTCCGAAATGCATTTACAGTATCCAAGCGTTTGATTAATTTTTTTCGTTTTTCGCCACTTGCGCCTTCTAAATTTTCTTGAATTTCATTGTATTCCTGGTCCAAGTCCACTTTTTTTAATAATACCTTAACTGCCTCTGCACCGGTTTTTGCTTCAAATGCATCAGCTCCATAAATTTCGATATTTTCACGATATTCACGCTCAGAAATAACTTTTTTATATTCCAATTTTGTCTCTTTTGGATCAGTAATAATCCATGATACAAAATATACAACTTCTTCCAACTGTTTTGGTGTTACATTTAAAAGTAACCCAACCCGAGATGGAATTCCTCGTAAATACCAAATATGTGCAACAGGTGCTGCCAACTCGATATGTCCCATGCGTTCGCGGCGTACACTTGATTTGGTGATTTCAACACCACAACGATCACACACAACCCCTTTATAACGAACTTTTTTATATTTACCGCAGTAACATTCCCAGTCTTTACTAGGTCCAAAGATACGCTCACAAAACAATCCCTCACGTTCTGGTTTTTGTGAACGATAGTTGATTGTTTCTGGCTTTTTTACTTCGCCATGTGACCATCGTAAAATTGTTTTTGGTGAAGCAATATTCATTTGAATTGATGAAAAATTATTAACACTCATATTTGCTCCTCCTATTCCATTGCCGTATGCAACAGTTCTTGCATATCTTCAATATCTTCTAAATCTTCTTTTTTTGTTTCATCTTCTTCATTTGTTGAAGATGTTTCTTTTTCAGGCACATCCTCTATAATGCTTTGCATCTCTTCATCTAGCTTTGCGATGGTTTCTTCATTCAAAAAGTCACGTTTTGGTTTCTCTTCTTCTTCGCGACGTTTTAAATCAACTTCTTGATTGTTTTCATCCAACATTTTCACTTCAATTGCCAATGCTTGTAATTCATGCACAAGAACTCTAAAAGATTCTGGAATTCCTGCATCAGGAATTTCTTTTCCTTTGATAATCGCTTCATACGTTTTGGTACGTCCTTGAATATCATCTGACTTAATCGTTAAAATTTCTTGTAGTGTGTGTGCAGCACCATATGCTTCTAACGCCCAAACTTCCATCTCACCAAAACGTTGTCCACCATTTTGTGCTTTACCACCCAATGGTTGTTGCGTTACAAGTGAGTAAGGTCCTGTTGCACGCGCATGCAGCTTATCATCAACCATATGCGCCAACTTAATCATGTACATCACTCCAACACTGATTCGCTCATCAAAAGCTTCACCAGTGCGACCGTCATATAGTACCGTTTTTCCATCTTCACTCATATCTGCTTCGTTCATAATACTACTCAAATCATCATTTTCGATTCCATCAAATACTGGTGTTGAAAACTTAATACCTAATTTTTTAGCAGCAAATCCTAAGTGAATCTCCAAAATTTGTCCAATATTCATACGTGAAGGCACCCCAAAAGGATTTAACATCACGTCAACAGGTGTCCCATCTGGCATATATGGCATATCTTCCTCTGGTAATATTTTGGAGATAACCCCTTTATTACCATGGCGTCCTGCCATTTTATCGCCTTCGGAGATTTTACGTTTTTGAACAATATATACTTTTACAGTTTCATTTACTCCAGGAGGTAAATCATGTCCCTCACTACGCTTGAAGACACGTACCGAATGAACAATCCCATCTCCTCCATGTGGAACTTTTAGGGAATTGTCACGAACTTCACGTGACTTTTCACCAAAGATCGCCAACAGTAATTTTTCTTCCGGAGAAACTTCGCTTTGACCTTTTGGTGTAACTTTACCGACAAGAATATCGCCTTCTTTAACTTCGGCACCCACCATAACAATTCCTCGATGATCAAGGTTTCGCCAAGCAGTTTCACTAACATTAGGGATATCCCTAGTAATTTCCTCAGGACCAAGTTTCGTATCTCGACAATCAATATCATAATCTTCAATATGAATCGACGTATACACATCATCACGTACCAAACGCTCGGACATAATGATGGCATCTTCATAATTGTATCCATACCATGTCATATATGCAATGGTAACATTTTGGCCAAGTGCCAATTCCCCATTTTGCATTGAAGGTCCATCAACAAGAACTTCTCCTTTTGTAATTTTTTCGCCTTTTTCAACAATCGGTATTTGATTGATGCTTGTTCCTGCATTTGAACAATCAAATTTGCGTAATTTATATTCTCGTTTTCCATCTTTTTCCGAAACGATAACTTTTTGTGCATCGACATATTCAACAACACCACTCTCACGCGCAACAACTCCACTGCCCGAGTCTTTAGCAATGGTATTTTCAATACCCGTTCCAACAAAAGGACTTTGTGGTTTTACCAAAGGTACTGCTTGACGTTGCATATTGGCACCCATCAATGCACGTGATGCATCATCATTTTCTAAGAATGGAATACACGCTGTTGCAACCGAAACAATTTGTTTCGGACTAACATCCGCCAACTCTACATCTTCTCTTTTTGCAAGAATGGTTTCACCATTCAATCTCGCTACTACTTGTTCATTGACCAGTTTTCCTTCAATGACCTCATTCGCTTGCGCAATCACATAATCTGCTTCATCATCAGCACTTAAATAAATCGCTTCTTCAAGTACCGTTCCATCTTTTTCAACCAAACGATATGGTGTCTGGATAAACCCATATTCATTAATTTTTCCATATGTCGTCAAATTGCTAATCAACCCAATGTTTGGTCCTTCTGGTGTTTCAATCGGACAAATTCTACCATAGTGGGAATTGTGTACATCTCGAACTTCAAAACCTGCACGCTCACGCGATAAACCACCTGGCCCTAACGCTGAAATACGACGTTTATTGGTAAGTTCCGCAAGTGGATTTTGTTGATCCATAAATTGCGACAGTTGCGAACTTGAAAAGAATTCTTTCACAGCTGCAGTTAAAGGACGAATGTTGGTAAGTTTTTTCGGTGTAAGGGTTTCTATTTCGGCAATCGACATTCTTTCCTTAACCACTCTCTCCATTCTCGATAGTCCAATTCTAAATTGATTTTGAATCAGTTCACCAACAGAACGAATACGGCGATTCCCCAACATATCAATATCGTCATTCTCACCTATTCCATACATTACTGTCAACGTGTAGTCATATAACGCATACATATCTGATACCGTAATTGTATGTTTATCAGCATAAGGGTCATTTCCAACCACTTTTACTGCTACATTATCACCTGCATGAATCATCACTTCTTGTACTGCACAACCAATCAAACATATACGGATGTTTTCACCAGCCAATACACGCTCTTTTAGCGCTTGTTCTTGTTTACTAGAAAGTGGCGCTGTTTTATCTCCACATGTAAATTCATATGGATATACTTCACCATCTTTATCTAGAATATCATTTCCCTTGGCATCTATAACACGTCCTAAAGAATATAATGTTTGACCATATGCCATAACAGCAGTAAAATTTTTCTTTGTTAAAGCGATTGTTTGCGAAAATAAACCTGCATGAATCATCACTTCATCTACTTCTTTTGCAAGTTTTTCAACATCCGCTTCACTCAATACGGTATTTGCAAAAATCGTATATTTACTAAGTTCTACATCTTCTGCAACCAATCTACCAACCAGTGCTTGTTTATGTGCTGTCGGGATCATTCTAGTATCTGCATGATGGAACAAGGTATTGTAAGGGAATGCCTTCATATGCATACCTTTTTTCATTTCTTCGCGTAATTCGTTACGAATTTCACGGTTCACAAACGTTCCTTGCTTATATTTGACTTTTCCATTCACATCTAAAATGTCTTGCGCTAAATAATTGTTCGTCATACGATCCACAACAAACAATTTTTTACCTAATTTAAAACGACCTGCTTTGGTCAAATCATAACGACGTGTATCAAAAAATTTCGCATTCATTAAGGTAATCGAACCATCCAATGTTGGAATTTCATCCGCTCTTTGGTTTTCATAAATGTTCAACAATGCTTCTTGTGTCGTTTTGACTTTATCATTCATCAATGTATTTTCAATTTCTTCATACTTCCCAAAATAGGAACCATACAATTGAAGATACACTTCTAAAAATTCATGCTCTTTCACATCCTCTGGCATTTCCTCCAATGTGGTGCGTCCCATAGACTGTAAAAACAAACGAATTTTTTCACTATCAAAAGAATCGATATTACTATCCAAATCCACCGACATTCCCAGCGCTTTGAATAAAATTGTCGAAACAATTTTACGTTTTCGATCAATGCTCATACTCAATATTCGAGCATTGCTTTGTTTTTTGATTTCACTCATAAATTCCAACCAAGTACCACGACTTGGAATCAATTCAGATTTATAAGTTTCACGACCCGTCTTTTCTTCATACCCTTGCGCAAAATAAGCACCAGGTGAGCGAACAATTTGTGAAACGATAACTCGTTCTGCACCATTGATCACAAACGTTCCACTGTCCGTCATAAGTGGAAAATCACCCAAGAAAACATCCTCTTCCTTAGAAATCAATTCCCCCGTGTTTGGATCCTCTATTTCTAATTCCATTTTCGCTTTGATCGGTGTAGCATAATTTATTTCACGATATTGTGCTTCCTCAGCACTGAACTTTGGTACTTCAAACTCGTAATCAACAAACTTCAATTTAATATTTCCACCATGATTTGTAATCGGATATATTTCATCAAAAACTTCACGAATTCCCTCATCTTTAAACCAATCGAAAGAATTGGTTTGAATCTCTACAAGATTTGGTAAATCCAAATCTCCACTTACTCTTGAATAGTCTCTACGTTCTGCCTTTTTACCGATTTTCACAACTCGATAAGTGTCTTTTTTTGCCATGAGTGTCATCCTTTCTTATCTATACAAATACAACATAATGGCATAAGTCACCACTATAATTATTGTATTATTATGCAATATAATATGTTAGCAATATTTAGTCAATATGTCAATGTTTTTTTGACATCAACACATAAAAACCTTTTGCTTTTAAAAGAATTTCACAATTCTTATATACTTCTTCCATATACGTTTTTGCACTTTTTGCACCATGCGATTTCCGTATTACCACAAGCAAATATCCATTTTTTACAATATGCGCGAAAGATTGTCTTAACATCTCATAGACGACTTTCTTACCCGCACGAATAGGCGGATTGCATATAATAGAAGTAAATGTTCGCTTTGGTATCGCTTCAAAAATATTCGATTTTATAACCTCCACCAACACCTTATTCAAGCGCGCATTTTCTTTTGCTAAATCAAGGGCTCTTGTATTGATATCTAGCATCGTTACCGCTGCACTTGGATGTTCATGTTTCAAGATAATCCCAACACACCCAATACCACATCCCAAATCTAAAATATGCTCACCCAAATCTATTTGCTTACTTGCTTCTAGTAATGTTTTTGTACCTTCGTCCAACTCTCCTTTGGAGAATACTCCATCATCAGAAATAAAGGTATATGGAAAACACCAAAACCGGAAAGAAAATTCCTTCCGGTTACTTTTTAAATGTTGATGTTCATGAAAGTAATGATTCATATACCCACATCCTTTGGCGCTAGCTTATATTACTTTACTTATTTAACTTCTACAACGGCTCCAGCTGCTTCTAATTTTGCCTTTAATTCTTCAGCTTCAGCAGGTGCAATGTTTTCTTTAATTACTGCAGGAACAGCTTCTGCTTTTTGTTTTGCTTCCAACAATCCTAATCCAGTGATTTCACGCACTGCTTTAATTACGTTCACTTTTGAATCTCCTACATTTACAATTGTTACTGTAACTTCTGTTGGTTCTCCAGCAGCATCTGCTGCATCACCTGCCGCAGCAACCGCAACCGGTGCAGCCGCAGTTACTCCAAATTCTTCTTCAATTGCTTCAATCAATTCATTTAATTCTAAAATTGTCATTTCTTTTAGCGATGCAATTACATCATCTTTATTTAATTTAGCCATTACAATGGTCCTCCTATTTTATATTGTTTGTATGTTTAAGCTTCTTCTTTTTGTTCTTTCACTGCATTTAAAACACATGCAAAGGAACGAACTGGCGATTGGAAACATCCGAGTAACATGGAAAGCATTCCATCTCTGTTTGGTAGTTTTGATAAACGGTTGATAACTTCAACGTCTACAACTTTCCCATCAACCATGCCACCTTTAATGATTAGTTTATCGTGCTTTTTCGCAAAATCAACCAACACTCTTGAAGGGGCAACAGCATCAGCGCCAAACGCAAACGCATTTGGTCCTGTTAAATTTTCTTTTAAGTCGTCAAATGATGCTTTTTCAACAGCTCTTGAAACCATCGAGTTTTTATAAACTTTGAAGTCTACTTCTTCATTGCGAAGTTCACGACGTAATTCCGTAACTTCACTTACACTCAATCCGCGATATTCAACAATAACAGCGCTTGCTGCATCTTTAAATTTTGTTGTAATCTCATCGACCAATGCGACTTTAGAATCTAAAATTGTTTGGTTCATGATATACCTCCTTTTCCTGTATGACAATATAGCCAATAGTTATAAAAACGCTCGCCTGTATAGACAAAGCGAGCGAAAAGTTTTATATCTTACTTATCAACCTCGGTAACATAATTAAGCACTCGGCCGTTACTGTCTATGGCATATTGAAACATTCTTTATTCTATATACTTGTTCATGTTTTGTCAAGTTTAAACAGCAACTTTAATACCAGGTCCCATTGTACTTGATACACTCACATTTAAGAAATACTGTCCTTTTACTGCCGCTGGACGAGCTTTTAACACAACCTCGTATAATGCACTAAAGTTTTCAACAAGTTTCTTTTCATCGAAAGAGACCTTTCCAATCAGCACATTGATGTTTCCATCTTTATCTACACGATATTCAACCTTACCTTTTTTAATATCTTCAACAGCTTTTTGCACATCCATCGTTACCGTTCCTGTTTTAGGATTTGGCATCAAACCTTTAGGTCCTAAGATTTTCCCCAGTTTTCCTAATTCACCCATCATGTTTGGTGTAGCAACAATCACATCAAAGTCTAACCAACCTTTTTTAATATCTTCTAATAATTCTTTACCACCAACAAAATCTGCACCAGCATCTTTTGCTTCTTGTTCTTGTGGTCCTTGCGCAATCACACAAACCTTTTGTGTACGTCCACTACCATTTGGTAATACCATTGCCCCACGAATTTGTTGATCCGCATGACGTGAGTCAACATTCAATCTCATTGAAAGCTCAACACTTTCATCAAATTTCGCAAAACTTGTTTTTTTCAATAATGCTACTGCTTCTTCAATAGAATAAGATGCTTCTTTATCCACCAACTTCGCAGCTTCTACATATTTTTTTCCTTGCTTAGCCATGGGTTCCTCCTATTCCATACCTTCCACAACAATTCCCATGTTGCGGGCAGTACCAGCAATGATTTTCATTGCGCCTTCAATATCATTTGCATTCAAATCTGGCATTTTGTATTCTGCGATTTCACGAACTTGATCCGCACTCACCGTTCCCGCAGGAATTTTAGAATTTGCGGCAGCTTTTTGAATCTTCGCAGCCTTTTTTAACAACACACTTGCTGGTGTTGTTTTCAATACGAAATCAAATGATTTATCTTCGTATGCTGTAATAATAACCGGAACAATATCTCCGCTACGTTCTTTTGTAGCATCGTTAAATGCTTGCGTAAATTGTGGCATATTAATCCCAACAGATGCAAGCGCCGGTCCTGGTTTTGCTCCCCCAGCAGGGAACTGTAGCTTCGCTACCTTAGCGACTTTTTTACTCATAA
The DNA here is from genome assembly GCA_047973225.1 of Breznakia sp. GTDB lineage: Bacteria > Bacillota_I > Bacilli_A > Erysipelotrichales > Erysipelotrichaceae > JBKEBQ01. The sequence continues at coordinate 38,756 of JBKEBQ010000003.1, forward strand.
GACACCTCCTATATATTTGGTCTTATGCAGTGGTTAAGCGAAAGTATCGCACTTTCTACCACGCATGCCTAAAAACAGGCCTCTTCATAATATACTAATCAATGATGAAATGCAAGAACATTAGTCTTTTCACTGCACGTTTTAAATTGCAATGTATAAATTTTTACTTGCATAAAAAATATATAAAACGGAAATATCCATTTGTTTCAAGTGCAACCAACCTCTATGGTCGACTTAAAATACGATAGATTATCTCCGTTTTTTTGCCTTTTAACACATGATGTACATCATTTTCTTCACTTTCTTAAGTACTTCCGATCATTTTTTATTCTTAAATAATAACCAATAATGAGAATGCTAAATATAATAACTTGACCGATAACTGTTAATAGCTGATTTGTAGAAAACGACAACAAGAGATGTAAAGCAAAAATATCCATGCCCCACAAAGCAAATATAAAGGCTTCTCTTTTTGCATATCTAGATACGTTTTCTTCTTTATCTATAAAAAGCATTTTTTGAGTTGATGGCCGCTTTCGCACATAAAGGTATCCACTATAAGTTAAAGCCATAATCCCAAATCCTGGAGCAAGCATTCCAATGGTAAAAATAGTAAATATATCGTTCATTTTAGCCGAATGGGTATGAAGAAAATGATTTTGAAAATTGAATGGTTTCGTTATAAATAGTAATAAACCCAATTTTATAGGTTGCAACTATGTTGAAACTACCTTTAAAATTGGCTACTGTATTGCTTGCAGTAAGATAACTACTTGTAGACATATTGGTAGTAGCATGAGCCCATCTTGCGCCAAATGATACATGTGAAATTCTAATAGATGCAGCACCAATGGAGGTTATTATCGATGTTGCTCTATCCCAAACAAAACTACCCGACAAATAATATTCAATTTCTCCGTTTGCTTGTTCATGTCTTATCACTTTATAATATCGCTTGGATATTGGACAACTAACAAAAGGTGATCTCTCCGTTTTAAGTTTTTCTAAATTAACATTACTTTCATCGATAAAAACTTCACTGACTTCCCGATTAACATACGTCTTAATAGAAGAAAAATCATTGTTATTATAATTGACAATATTTTTATTATAAAAATCGTTTGTTATATCGTTTCCATTTAAATCTAATACTGTAACATTTTTGAAATTTAAAAATACTGAACCAAAATAATCAATAAATTTTTCAGATACTTCTTCTATGTCATTATCAATCGCATGTTCTGCTGTTTCATTCGCTTGTATTGTTACACTTCCTACAAAAATACCAATCACTAATACAACAAGCTTGCTTATCATTTTGTATTTCATACGTTACCTCCTCTCTTTATAACTACAATATAACACGCTTATTTTAAAATGTAAACGATTACGTAAAAATGGTATTGTTTTCAAAAATTTCCTTTTTTGTTTCCTTGCGAACAGTTTTGTCCTGTGAAAACATGTGATTACTTAGCAGAATTATGCCATTCCACCATACAAAACAACCCCTAAAAGCGAAAGAAACATTAAGAAAATAATACATCAGAAAATCCAGTGTGTAACACACTGGATCCAATAGTTTATCACAGACCAATACTTCTACCCCTTAAAATTTTACGCCACCTAAAAATTAGGTTTTTTCATCTTTTTCATTTTATAAAGTTAGCAACTCATCACATTCTTCTAATAATGCATGATCATGCGATACCATCACAACCGTTGCTCCTTCATTTTTTAATCTTTTTGAAATTGTTAATACTACATCGCGATTACGGTTATCTAAATTACCGGTTGGTTCATCAGCCAAAATAATTTTCCCCTTTTTCAACAAAATTCTTGCCAATGCAACCCGTTGCTGTTCCCCTCCTGACAATGTATACACTTTATTTTCCAACAAAGCTTCTATTCCCACGTCTTTTAAAGCTTTTTTCATTCGCAACAACTTATTTTGAGCAGTTAGTTTTTCTTCTTTTAATACGATCATCAAATTATCTTTAACACTTTTATCATCAATAAGTGCATAATTTTGAAACAAATAATTAATATGTTCTCTTACAACTTTATCTCAATGTTTTCCTTTTAGTTTTTTCGTTGCTATGCCTTGGATACTCACTTCGCCTTCATAATCTTGGTCCAACATTCCCATGATGTTTAATAGCGTACTCTTTCCACAACCACTACCACCATAAACACCTACCAGTTTCCCTGCAACAAACGTATACGAAAGCTTGTCTAATACAACTTTTTCACCATAAGTTTTTGTAATGTTTTTTACCTCTATCATCGCTAATTTCCTTTCAACGTTTGTGTAATAAACGATTTTAGTCTCATTTTTATGCTACAAGTTATAATCATAACATCTATTAAAATCATGCCCGATGTAAACGCCATATATAACCTCATGTTTATTTGTTCACGATATAACATCCCCACCAAAGTGAAACATAAAACCATAAAGATTATATTCTCAACCAAAAACTTTAAAAAAACATTGTTTAGTGACACCCCTAAAAAACGCTTCACTGCAATTTCTTTAGAATTACCACTTATAAATAAAATAATACTTTGAAAAGATACACTTATCATAACACAAAATAAAATAATCAATATACTCAAAAATATTGCCAATTGTTCTTTTTTACTTGCAATTTCTTGCCCAAATAAATCACGATAGCTCACAAACTGTTCTACTTTTAAATTATCTTGAAGACCACATTTGTCAAGAATTGCGCTAATTCTGTAAACAATGCTTTTTTTGAATCACCCATTTTAAATTTTAGGGGTGTATCATAATATCCACCAAAGCTTAAAACATCTTCAGCTTTTATATTTTCTCGTGTTAAAACCTTCATAATTGGTGATTCAATCATAAAATCACTATCCATTGCAATACTCGGACTCAGCGTCAAAAACTTCTTAGCTTTATACTCCATGAATACAACTTCTGCATCTGGGTGCTCTTGTGCTAATAAATTTTTCCACTTTTTTGCCTCTGCCTTTTTTGTTGTTGGAATTAAATAGTAAATAGCATCACTATTGGCATCAATTTTTATTTTTTTATTTTGGGGCGTAAAAGCACCAAATTCGTCAATATAATTTGTATCCACTTTTGCCACAAACAAATCATCTTGGATAATTACACCTTCCGCAAAATCCCCAAAGTCAGCATATAAAACATCTTGATGATATACTTCTTTATATAATTTCAAACCAGCTTTACTCAACTCACTTTTGCTTCCACTCACAAGACTACTTTGGTCTTCGCCAATTTCAAAACTTTCAAAAAATCCATAATCAGAATAATCTGAAAATTGTTCAAGTTTATCTACCTGTTCCTTTGTTATTTCCACAAACGAAGAGACAAACACAAAACCTAATGTTAAAATCCCAATACTAATTGATTTAAATACCACCGTTACATGTGTCATTGTTTTTGTTAGTGACTTGTTTTTTAATAGATCATTATATTTTACTCTTTTTAAAATGAGTGTCGTTATGATTGCATATATAATCATATTCATAAGCGCAATTACGCTCACAACTGTGAACAGTAAAACAAAAAATAGACCAGTGATTTCTGCTACTACCATTTTTAACACAATCCATGTCACAATATAAAAAGCAAGAAAAAATAAAATATCTTTTTTAAATTGTAATTTCATAATTCGCCATGTATCATAACCACATAATTTATAAATTCCTAATTCTTTACTTTTATTATAGGTTTCAAACGATACAAATAAAATAAGCATAAAAATCAAAACACACATAGCAATTCCATATATCGCAAACACAAAAGCATAGGGATCCATAGTTTTTTGCACCCCGCCACCTAAACTTGATACATCTTCTACCACCAAAACAACAGCCACATCGTTATAAAAGTTTTGAATATCCATTGCATTATCAAAAAACACTCCATAACTACCACCAAGATAATTATCTTCTTGTAACATTGTTAAATTAAAATATCGATGATGGTCATTTGCTAAAAAATCAGGAATATATCCATCGGCATCTGTCTCTTTCATTGTTGACACTTTATATTTTTTTGCTTTTTTATGATTCCACTGTATACGTTTAAAATGTTGTTTTAATTCTTCACTTGAAAGATTTGTGTAGTGATTTTGAACCATTGCATCTGCTTTTAGTGTTGAAATATTTTTTTCTAGCACAACTTCATACTTGTTTGCAGTCGTCATTATTCTAGTAAGCAACTCTTTATTCATAGTAACACTTTCAGGAATTCGCAACGTTTTATTCATCTGGTAAACATTGCTAAAGTCATATTTTTTTGAAGTTTCACTTTGATAAATAAAAACACATAACATAACGTTCATAATCAAAACCAAAATTTTGAAAATATTTACAACTTTTTTCATTATTTAACCCTCTTTATTGATGCTTTTGAAATAATCTCTATACCACAAACAAAGGGAGATGAACTCCCTTTGTTTGGATTTTATTTCCAATAATTATAATATGCCTTTGCTGATGAGAAATATCCACCCATATCTTTTACATATGCTTGCCATTCTTTCTTTCCAGCAACGCGACTATAAGAACAAGTATCAACACAAGCTACTGATTGCTTTCGATAATTATATCCATACAAATTTGCTGTTGCCCAGCGACCGTTAAACTGCGTTCCCGAATCTGAAGTAAAACCCATTGTCGTTCCTGCGACTTTAATTGTTTGTGCAGCTTGTACTACAGACGACCCTATCACAACAGCTAAAGAAAGTCCAACAAAAAATGATAATATTCTTTTCACAATTTTATCCTCCTAATAAATGATTATAAAAAAGCGTTTCTTTATAATCATAGTATATCAAAAAAAAAGCAAGCGCTTTTGAACTTTCCAAAAGCGCTGAACAACATCAAAGAATGCAGTCATAAAATAGCATAAAAAAAGCACAAGATCATGAATGTAATATTCACTTCTCATGCTTTTACCATATATTAAAATACACCAATTTTTATTGGTTTATTTCTCTAAACTCAAATATTTAAGTTTTTACTCTTACATCTATACGTTGTTACTTAATCAATCCCTCTTCCAACAAGAATTCTCTTGCTACTGCTTTTGGCGTTTGTTGTTCTTCATCCACTTTATAGTTCAAATTTATCATTGTTTCTTCATCCAACTTACTTCCCAACGATTCCAATAGGGGAATGATTTCCGGAAATTCATCATATGCTTCTTGCGTTATGATCGGCATTGCATAATACGGTGGGAAAAAATCGTAATCATCCTCTAATACAACCAGATTAAATTTTTTCAGTAGACCATCCGTTGCAAACGCATCTACAACATCGCTTTCACCACTATTTAAAGCAATATAGCGACTAGAACTATCAATCCCCTTTACTTCCTTAAAGTTCATAGCATGCTTACTTTGCAATCCCAACAAACCATCTTCACGGTTCAAAAATTCTAAAGTTGCGCCCAACGTTAGCTCATTTGCTACTTTTTGTAAATCAGAAAATGTTTTTAGATTATATTTTGTTGCCGTTTCTTGCGACACCGCCAGTGTATAGGTATTGTTGAAATTCATTTGTTTCAATACTTGAATATCAAATTTTTCTTTATATTCTTTTACTACTGTTTCATATACATATTCTACATCGGTACTCATTTCATGTCCTAAAACATCACCAAAGGCAGTTCCGCTATATTCCATATACATATCAATATCTTTGTTTTTAATCGCTCCTAAAGCAACCTGCGTACCACCTAGATTTTCTTTGCGCACCACTTGAATGTCACTATTTTCTTCAATCAATTGACTTGCTAGTTCTAATAACACTATTTGTTCTGTATAGTCCTTACTACCGATTTTCAGCTGACGCACACTTTGCGTACTTCCACCCATATTCGCAACAACGACACTCACCACCAATGCGGCACAGGCTATGATCAAAACCATTTTTTGACGAAACCGTTTCTTTTTTTCACTTTCTTTATTTAAGTTTGGCAACAAGGCACGTGGTGTTAATAGATATTCTACAACACCACCAAAATAATCAATCGTAAGAGCTAAAATACATGCCGGAAGTGCTCCTGCTAAAATTTGATTATTGTTTACCGTACGAATACCTGAGAACACTAGATACCCTAATCCATCTCCACCAATAAAGGCAGCCATGGTCATAAGACCTACACCCGTTACCGCCGAGATTCTTACCCCTGCCATAATCACAGGAAGTGCCAAAGGAATCTCAACTTTATATAAGATTTGTAGCTTTGTAAGACCTATCCCTCTTGCCGCTTCAATCGTTTGTTTGTTGATGTTTGAAATTCCCGTAACCGTATTTTTAATAATCGGCAACAAGGAATATAACGTAACAATAACAACCGCTGGTAAATTCCCAATCCCTAATAATGGAATGGCAAATCCTAACAACGCCATACTTGGAATTGCTTGAATTAAATTCGCAAATCCCAATACACCTTTTTTTAAGCGGCTCACATAACAAATCAAAATACCTACTGGTACGCCAATCAAGATCGCCATCCCTACCGCTAAAAACGTCAATTGAATATGATCCAACAACAGTGAAAAGATTTGACTTTGGTTTTCTACCATATAATTAAGAAAGTCCATTATTCTCTCCTCCCTCTTCATCTATATACTGTTGCGAAAGAGTTGTAACCAAACTTCCCTTTGTTATCAATCCCAATAAAATCTGCTGATCATCTAAGACGGGGATACTTGAAACACTAATCTCATTGACAAGCGTTAAAATATCAACGATGTTATCATCCAACTTAACCGATGCCATATCCTTTTTCATAACATCTCTCACCAACTTAGATTTATCTTCAATTCCACGAATAAATTTAGCCGTCAAAACACCCAGTAAACGATGCGTCTTTGGTTCAATGACCATAAGACTATCCACTTTGGCAATACGCATTTTTTCCATTGCCTTGAAAATCGTAAAGTTTTCAAAACAAGTCACTGGATTTTCCAACATAATATCTTCTGCTTTGATATATTCAGGAGAACTCCAAATACGCTTTTTACCAACAAAATCACTAACAAAATCATTCGCTGGATTCTTTAGAATATTTTCAGGCGTATCGTATTGTACAATTTTTCCTTCATCCATCAAACAAATTTTATCAGCAATTTTAATAGCTTCATCCATATCGTGAGTAACAAAAACAATGGTTTTTTTCAATTGGCTTTGTAAATCACTCAATTCATCTTGTAATGCTTCTCTTGTAATAGGGTCTAATGCTGAAAATGGCTCATCCATCAAAATAATCTCAGGATCTAAAGCAAAAGCTCTTGCAACCCCAACTCTTTGTTGCTGCCCTCCAGAAAGTTCACTCGGATAGCGATCCAAATAAGAATGATCCATACCTACCATATCCAAAAGTTGAAACGTTTTCTCAATTATTTTATTTTTATCTTGTTTTTCGAGTTTGGGAATCAACTCAATATTTTCTCTTGTCGTCATATGTGGGAATAGTCCGGTTTGTTGAATTACATACCCCATATTTCTTCTTAATCGAATCAAATCTTCTTGAGCAATATCTTTGCCTTTGATTAAAATTTTTCCATCACTTGGCTTTATTAAGCGATTGATCATTTTTAACGTTGTCGTTTTTCCTGAACCACTTTTTCCAACCAAAACAACAAAATCACCTTTTTCAATTTCAAAACTAATATCAGAGATGACCGTGTTGGTCTTATATCGTTTCACTATATGTTCGAATTTTATCATCATTTCCTCCATTACGTAACAACGCAATTATATTTTACGTTATCACTTTTGTCAAATTTTGAAATTTTTTTAAATTATAAAAAAACTTCATAAAACCTATAAAAATTCGACAATATATATCCATATACAACCATTTAAATCACAAAAATATCATCATCGTTGTACATTCCTAAAATTATTATCGTTTGTATCTTTTTTCGTTTAACACCATAATACGCATGCATCTATAACAAGAAAAAAGTAATATTCAAGCTATAAAATGCAATATATGAAAAGACAGAATTTTTCAATTCCGTCTTTGTTCATTTTATGAGTGATCACTGCAATATTACTTGGTATTGCAAACACATACGCTATAAATAACATTAAAGTTCTTCATTGCAATAAAAAAATAAGAACCTTGGCAATTGTGTACATTCCAATGATAATAAAAGCAGCAACAATGCCCTCTTTTAAAGCCTTCTCTTTACTGAGCTGTCCTTCTTTATACTTAATATAACGCGTTCCAATAGCTATAATGAGTTGTGCAATGATCAACATTTCTAACATTTGGATCCTGAATCATCCAAAGTCACTACGCAAACATACATAACGATAATCATTACGACATATCTATATAGCTTTATGTCTTTCCCAGGCATATTCTCACCATTTTACATAACTTGTATATGTGTTTACCTTCCCTGTATAATTTGCATTTCGATACGTCGTAATAACCGTTTTCATTCTTCTGCCAGAAATGTATGTTTCGAAATATAATATGCACCTTTGTAGTACCACGAGATGTTGTAAGTAGCTTGTATGGACCATTCATTTGTCCATAACTTTCTTGTAACCACGCTTCAGATCCATCATCATTTCCGCCAGATCTTCCAGGCCATGCCCGTACTTGATGATGCACAACATCACTAGATACTGCAGCTTTTGCGAAAGTCGTTGTATGCGCAAAAATGAAACATAAGATTACACTATCCATTATGATCTTTCTTACATATTTGTATACTCTCATATCCTTTCCCTCCTTTTTTAGTAACAATAAAGAAGCTCTTCTTTATATACATAGTATATCAAAAAAGTACAAGCGCTTTCTTTTTTTGATAGCGTGAAATTTTAGCAGATAATGTAAAAAAGGTCCTGTTATAATAGTTTTTGCAAAACATCTAAACAGAAGACCTCTAAGTTTAAGAAATATTTGAATTTTTTTACTAAAGAAAATACTTTTATTTTCATAAAAAGTCCTGACGCTTACACAAGCAAGCAACAAGCTCATCAAAACTCTTTCCTTTTACTGTTGATGATAAAACTTCCACTGGTTTCTTGCTTACTATCAACAACTCACAAAAAACATAAGAAGAAAATAAATATATTCTTTTATATTTGAATGTCAGAAAGCTGAAATTGTTGCGTGAAAGAAATGACAATCGGATATTTCGCAAATTCGTGTGTGTGATAGCTCAAGATTCCTTTGTCATCCGCAATGCTAAGACACACATGGCGAAAACCATGCATGATTTCACGCTCACTCAAATTTTGGTAATGCATTTGAAACATTTCGTTTTGTTTAAGCATTGTTACAATTTTTAAATATTGAATGGGATAACCACACAAAAGCTCATCAAGATATAATAGTTTCTCATCGCTCATATCACCCATGATACGCAACTGCATAGCATCTAGCTTAGTTTCATAACATTTTGTTTTTTTGTTGTATATGAAATTTTCTTTTTTCATTTATGCTCCTATCTTGTTTTACAAATACCATCAGCACACAAATCACAGGCACTTCTCGTATCTGCTACACCACCCAGTGCTGTTTCTTTTAATTCCTTGGGTAATGCGTTTCCTACTCGATACATAGCTTCAATTACATCATCCAAATGAATTTTTGAAGATATCCCACTCAGCGCCACTTGCGCACTTGTTAATGCGGTACTTGTTCCAACAACATTACGCATTTGACAAGGTATTTCAACAAGTCCACCAACAGGATCACAAACAAGTCCCATCAAGTTCATAAGCGCTATAGCTGCCGCTGACATAGATTGCTTAACACTGCCACCCATAAGTTCTACAATCGCACTGGCTGTCATTGCTGCGGCACTTCCTACCTCCGCTTGGCAACCACCTTGCGCTCCAGAAACACAAGCATTCCTTGTTAATAAGTATCCAATCGCGCTGGCATTTATAAGCGCATCAATGAGTTGATCTTCAGAAAATTGATATGCATCTTCCAATGCCATTAACGCCCCTGGCAACACGCCTGCTGCACCGGCAGTTGGTGCTGCGACAATCAACCCCATCGAAGCATTTACCTCGCTTATGCTCAGTGCATAACACATTGCTTTCGCCATGATATCCCCACAAACATTATGCTTGCTTTCACTATATGCTTGTAACTTTTTTGCCTCTCCCCCAATAAGTCCCCCCAAAGATTTCAAATCATTTTCAAGTCCTGCTTTTGTGCCATCTCTCATAATCGTTAAAGATGTCTGTAATTTTAAACGAATTTCAGTTTCACTTGTTTCGAAAACCTCCATTTCACGCTTCATCATTACCCGGGAAATTAAGGATTCTTCCATTTCACATAATGCAGCTAATTCTTTTGCATTCACAAAATTCATATTATGACCTCTCAATATATACAGCCGATGCAATTGCTGCATCTTCCAATACTTTTTTTAACACATCTTTACAGATCGCATCATCGGTTTCAATTATGGTATAGGCATTTGCGCCTTTGTCTTCACGATATAGTTTCATGAAGGCAATATTAATATTGTAATTTGCCAAACATTCACTAATCCGAGCAACAATCCCAGGAGTATCTTTTTGACGGATCACAATCGTATGATATTCCCCACTCAGATCAATCTCAACACCATCAATATTACGAATCACAATATTACCCCCACCAATAGATTCCCCACGTACACTCACTTTTCTCCCCGAAATACTACGCATTTCGATCACCACCGTATTGGGATGATAGCTATGTCTATCTTCCATCAGTTCAAACGTATAAGATACATTTTTTTCTTTTGCCTCTAAAAACGCATCTCGAATACGAATATCATCGCTATCATGACCTAAGATACCTGCCAATAATGCACGATCACTCCCATGCCCTTGATACGTTTTCGAAAACGATCCGTATAATTTAAACGTGACTTCTACTACTTTTTCATTTGCGATCTTTCGCGCCAAATATGCGATGCGCAAAGCCCCCGCTGTATGAGAACTAGAAGGACCTATCATATTGGGACCAATTACATCAAAAATACCAATTTCTTTCATATCTATACCTATTCAATAAGCGACAACAAACGCATCAAAAACTCACCATTGGTTGTTGTTGCAATTCCTTTCTTTATTTTATAATCAAACGACATTTCATTCGATTTGATACATTCTTCGAAGTGCCAATTGTGTACCATGGTATCGTCTTCATATGTACACATAGCCAAATCGTGGGTGGTTAAAAAGCCACAAGCACATTGTTTATACAAGCGATGTATAATTTTTTTAGCCCCATCAATTCGATCACTTGAATTGGTACCTTTAAAAATTTCATCAATTAGAAATAATGTCTGTGGTTCTTTTTCAACCATCCGCACGATTTCTTTGATCTTTCTCAATTCTTGATAAAAAGTTGAGATTCCCGCATTTAAATCATCATAAATACGCATCGAGCTAACAAGATGAAACACCGGCGTTTGTAGTTTTTTCGCACACACCCGTGCACCGTTTTTAGCGAGAATTATATTCACACCAAGTGTACGTAAAAACGTTGTTTTTCCTGACATATTTGATCCTGAGATAATATGAATTTCTTTAGTAAACGAAAAGTCATTCGCTACTCTTATATTTTCAGCAATGAGTGGGTGCGCCATGTCAAATGCCACAAAAGCATCACCTTGTTGTACACAAGGGATACTGGTATGTGTACACACTCTTGTAAAACAGGCAAAGCTGAGTAAGCTTTCTATTTCACTGATACTTTTAAACCAATCTTCTAACATATCACAATTTTGTTTCATCCATTTCTCTAATCGATACACACACCACACATCCCAGACCAAAAATACATTGAACAACAACGATAGTAATGCATTTTTTCGTATATTTACCATTTGCATAATGGTATTTAAACGCTTGATTTGTTGACTTGCTGAATCTTTTTCAACAAACATAATATCTTGTTGCTTTTCTAAATACTCACTTTGAAATTTGGTTGTTTCCATAAGTGAAAAAAGTGCTGCAAAATGACGAAAATAAGCATTTAAATTATCTCCTACACTTAAAAATCCATTGGCCTTTAACAACATATAGATCCAAAGAAGACTTTGTATCACAAGCAAACCGATCAACGGCATTGTGAGAGTCCTTACATTCCAAGTTGTAACTATAAACAACATAACAACACTAACAAACGCTGTATGGCGAAGTGCATAAAGAAAAGATGGTATATTGGGTGTCTTGGACTGTTTTATCTTATGAATAAAGGCTTGTTGGTTTTGGACAATTATTTTTTCCGCATGATATTCAAACGCAAAACTAAAATCATGCATTTGGCTCAATTCCTCAATTGCTATTTGACGTTTTTCAATATCCTCAATGCTATAGCTCGCACCACGCAAATCATTAGCAAATTTTTCCTTCCCTTCTTTTGTATGTGCAACATTTATATATTGATAAAGAGAATCTTTACCAAAAATATCCAAATCTGATGTGTATAGGTGCTCATAGTCCATAAATTCACGACCATCTGCAAAGTCTGTCCACGTTCCCTCAATACGTTTGATATAGCGCTTATTGATATGAATCATTTCTTGCAAGTACATAAGCGTATCTTGTTGATATCCATGATACAGAAATAAACAAACACATACTATAAAAAGAATACATAAAATAAAGAAACGATTGCTGTCCCGACTCACAAATGTAATGTTGTACAGCATCCATAGAAACATACAAAGAACACTAAATTTTATAATGGCTATAAATAAACAAAATCGATCTTGTCGCTTAGCTTTTATCTGATAATCAGAAATATATGCTTGGTATATATTGGTTTTCATATCCTTATTTTACTATCCTTTGCACAAAAAGAAAAGAACAACCACAAGGCTATTCTTCAATTTCTTCTAACGTTTCTGTGTATTCTTCTCTTTCCAAATCACCATATCCAATTTCTGTCGGCGTTTCTCTACCAAACAACATAATGAGTACAACAGCAATCTGTGTTTCATTGTGCAAAGATTCAACAGTTCCTACAGATCCTGAAAAAGGCCCACTCAAAATTTTAACATGATCTCCTATTTCAAAATCAATATTTACTTTTTTCTCGCTCATACCCAATCTTCTAAGAATAGAATCAATTTCTGACTCAGCAACTGGGAATGGTTTTGCTCCACCGCCACTAGAACCGATAAATCCGGTAACTCCTGGTGTATTACGAACCACATACCAAGCTTCATCTGTCATGATCATTTCCACAAATAAATATCCTGGAAATAAGTTTTTTACCTTCTCGACTTTTTTTGCATTTTTATACTCGATTTCTGTTTCTTCGGCCACGATAATACGAAACATGCACTCTTGCAAGCCCATGGAATCTACACGACGCTCTAAGTTTGTTTTTACTTTATTTTCATGACCTGCATACGTATTTACAACATACCATTCTTTTTTTAATTCACTCATCTTATATACCTAAAATATCATTTAAGAACCATGCATTAAACATTGTAAAAATCGCAAAGAAAAGTGCAAATATACTCACAAATATAATAACTACCATTACATCTGTAGCTAGTTTTTTTGGACTTGACCAACGTATTCTTTTAATTTCAGCAATAATCCCTGAAACACTAAACCATTTCAACATATCGTATTCCTCCTATTTCGTTTCCTTATGAATTGTGTGCTTTCCACACTTTTTGCAATACTTGCGAATTTCCATTCGCTGCGTTTGTGTTTGCTTATTTTTTTGAGTTGTATAATTTCGTGATAAGCATTCACTGCATGTTAAGATAACTTTCTCACTCATATCATCACCTCATTGCCTTTCTACTTTATCACAATGCCTTTTGTTAGTCAATGAATCTTGATTTGCATTATCGCATTTGCATGGTTCATATGATAATGTCTAAGTATACCAATACTGAAAATGTCTCCATGCAGTTGTATGATTACCATCTATGAAAGATGAGGTAATTATGAGAAAGGCAGAACCCCCCTCCTCTCCACCTCAAGTTCTTGAGCTACATTATTTGCATGGCTCCCGTGGTCATGCGACAACACGAAACCCATCAATGCAAAATTCACTATTAAACAACCTTTCATTTGCACAAGATTTTATCCAATCTAGCTCCATCAACACTAACACATTTGATAAGGCTGCGTTGTTCTTGATGTAAAAATTTCATGAAACCTCCACTTTTTTGTATTTGCGTTAATATGATAAAAGCTTCTTACCGGTGCGTCTTTTTATCATCATATCTTATATCTTATATCTTATATGCTCCCGTATTTTCTTTTTCACTTGATGTAATATATTGTCCACTTTCTTCTCGCTCAACGCGCATGCATGTGCAATTTCTTGGTAGGAATATCCTAGACACCAAAAATGAAATACTTTCTTACTCAAAAAAGGCATCTCTATAAGTACTTCATTAATTTGCGCATATACATAATCCATATCCATGTTCCAAACTGGATCATACGCTTTTTCTTGCGATACGATAGTATCTATAAGATAAATTCCCTCTTGATCGTGTATAGCTTGTTCCATGGAAAGTGCGTCGCGATTCGCGCGTGCAATATTACTATAAGAATGCCTTAAATAATTATACATAGCACGATCTACAACAACCTTTGTATATGTAGCAAACTTGCTTCCCATATTTTCTTTATATGTATCAATCGCACCATAAAAAGCGATGAGTCCGATTTGGTACAAATCTTCTATCTCACAGCTGGTTTTTACACTGCGAATATGCCGCCTAGCGATTGCATACAAAATTCGCTTGTATTTTTTTATCAACAAAAACAATGCATCTTCATCTCCTTGACGATACATATATATGAGCTCATGCTCATCCCTTTCCTTATTCACATTTCCTATCTCCTTCGTTTACGATCGATTTCATACATCAGTACAGCGCTTGCCACTGATGCATTTAATGATGATACGCTCCCCCTCATTGGTAAATATACGAAAAAATCGCATTGCTTACGAACCAATTTTGATATTCCCTTGCCTTCGCTTCCTATCACAAGAACAAGTGGAATTTTATAGTCCGGTTCATCATAACACATTGCTTGCGTATCCATATCCGCTCCAACAACCCAATATCCCTTGGCTTTTAATTGTTGTAACGTTTGTGAAAGGTTTACCACCCGACACACCGCAACACGTTCAATTGCCCCTGTCGAGACCTTCGCAACCGTTGCATTTAACTCGACACTTCGATGTTTACCAATGATAACCCCATTGATTCCTAGTGCATCGCCACTTCGTAAGACAGCTCCTAAATTGTGTGGATCTTCCAACCCATCCAGCAACACAATCAATGGATATTCACTTTGATTATTTTGGATGAGCTCTTCCATATGCACATAAGCATACGCACTCACCTCCAAAACAATTCCTTGGTGTTTATCACACCCCACCATCTCATCCAAAGCTTTTTTTGACTTTGTCTGCACAACCAATTTTTGATTGTGGGCCAACATCATGATTTCTTTATCCCGAAAGGCATCCATGACATTCACCGATATAATGTTTTTTCCTTCTTTTAAACGTTGCCTAGCAACATTCCTCCCATATATATATTCACTCATTTTTCGATTTCTCCTACCACAAGTCTACATAATTTCTCTAAACGCTCTGCTTTTTTTCCAAAATATAAATATCCCCACAAAGCTTCAAACCCTGTGGCATTACGATACGTAATGACATCTGTATTTTTTGCAACACTTTGCGTTTTGGCGTTTCGTCCTCGCTTCACAATCCCAATTTCTGTTTCCGTCAAAAAATGATTATCCATTAAAAATTTCAAACTTTTCGCTTGTGCCTTTGCGCTTACATACAGCACACTTCGCTCTTGTAATATCTTAGGTTTTTGATACCCTTGCTGAATCAAATGCTCACGAATTTGCAGGGCGTATACAGCATCCCCCATATACGCTAAAGTCGTTCCGTTGAGTACCTCATACTGCATTAGATAAGTCCTCGCTTTTGTAGCTTCAAGCGATAACGATCAGCGCGTTCAAAATCTTTTTCTTGCTTCGCCACTTGCCACTTATTAAATAACGCTCGCTCACTCTTGCCTAACTCGATGAGCATATCCTTTGTATCAATTCCTAAAATATAGAGCATCTTCACTATCGTTTGTACATAGGCACACAACGCTTCTACATCCAACTTCCGCTCCCGCAACAAGCGATTCAATTGTTTGTTGGTTTCAAACATATGCATGAATGCATTGGGCGTATTCATATCCTCTTGCATCGCTGCAAGAAACTTAGCGTATTCTGCTTCTATCAACGTTCCTTTTGTTTTGTAGTTTTCAAGTGCAAGGATTAAACTTGCTTGGCGTAAACTTGTTTCTATCTTTTGCAGTTCTTTCTTTGATGATGCAATCACTTCTTCATTAATATTTAATGGCGCACGATAATGTGTCGATAATAAAATCCAGCGCAACAAATTCCCCCCAATGTGCGTAATCATGTCATTCGCCCAAACCACATTTCCTAATGATTTTGACATCTTCATTCCATCCATATTCACCATTCCATTATGAACCCAATAGTTTGCAAGATGATTATGATTGTGCGCACATCCTTGCGCAATTTCATTTTCATGATGCGGAAACTTCAAATCCAAGCCTCCCCCATGTATATCAATGTTTGATTGTGCAAATTCCTGTTGAATCATGACAACACATTCCGTATGCCAGCCAGGTCTTCCCTTGCCCCATGGCGATTGCCACCTGATTCCTTCTTTGGTTTTTTTCCATAATGTGAAATCCAGCGGATTTTCTTTTTTGGTATTTTCATCAATGCGTGCCCCGACCATTAGATCTTCAATTTTTTGTTTGGACAATTGTCCATACTGCTCGCTTTTGGAAACTCGAAAATAGATATCACCATCTGCTTCATAAGCGTAGTCCTCATGAACTAAATCTTCAATAAAAGAAATGATAGCATCCATACTTTCTGTAACTTTTGGTGTTCTATCCGGTATATCAGCACATAATGCATTGCGAACTTCATTGTACGCATGAATAAACTTTCCGCTTACTTCTTTTTCACTCAATGCTTGTTGTTGCGCTTTCTGGATAATCTTGTCGTCAACATCTGTAAAATTCGATATATATTTCACCCTGTACCCACACGCCTCTAATGTTTTTTTTAAGGTGTCAAACACAACAATAGGGCGGACATTACCTACGTGTGGATAATTATATACGGTTGGACCACACACATACATGCTCACTTCGTTTTTTTTAATTGGTACAAACGTCTCCAATTGATTGGTTAATGAATTAAACAGCTTCATACTTCCTCCTTATAAAAAAACACCTCTATTGCGATAGAGGCGTTTAAACGCGATTCACTCTATTTGAATCTTTTGCTTGTTATATAACGCCAACAACGCTTTATCTCAAAAGATGCAACTGTATACGCCTATTAAGTTTTTCCACCAACCAAACTCTCTCTTTGCATATTTGTATACTTCTTTTCTCTGTCTTCGATAATATTCACATTTTTATTATACTATTATTTGCGTTTTATATACAAGTATATTTTTTTGCAAACATGAAGAAAATCGCAATTTGATTTTTACTATTTATTTTATGTTATCGATGTAATTTGAATGTTTTCGGTGCTAATCGATAAATCAAAACGGACCCTATACACAAATATGCTATAAAAAACAAAATCAAACTACTTACAAGCAGGGAAATCGAAACCCCACCCACAATTAAGAACCAGGTTATGGTAAACGTGAAGATATTAGCGACACGATAACCAATTCCTTTTTCTTGCATTTCAATGTTATAAGGCTGTAGTAAGTAGTATAAAACAAGGGAATGAATACAAAAAATTAAATTCATCAATAACACCGCAACAAACGTTGCCAAATACAAAAGAAAAGAAGCTTCATAATTTGAAAGCACCATGATAAAGACAACCCCAAAAGCCATTATACTACCAGGCACAAGATGATACAGTACCAACGTTTTTAAACGCAACAAGAAATTGTTTAATAAATACTCAGGTTTACGATAAAATCGATATGTGAGCATGCTGCTGTCGCAATTAAAAAACATCGCAGCGCATAGTCTTGCGCCTCGATTAACATAATATGCTGCGTATAAAAAATATGCCAAGCCTTGATCCATCAATACATGAATTTCTGCTTTTAACTCAGGAATGGTTGTAATAACGATACCAAAAACAATAAAAACAAGCGCAATCATGCATGAAATACGATAGATTGGTTTTCGCAAATGACGGCGATGCCGCATAAAAAATAACTTATTAAAGAGACCAAAACCAGTATCGCCACTTCTTTTATCATCCTTTTGAACAGTGGTATCTATAACAATGGATTTCTTATTCACACTTTTTTGCGCATCTTCCCATACCCCAACCTGTATTTGACAGGCATGGCGCATAATTGCATACAAATCACAGGTTTTAAACTTGTTGTTATACAACCAATAAGAAAAATATAACACTATACAAGCAGCAATAAAACAACCATATAACGGAATCTCAATGTGCACTTGAAAAAACAATGCTATTAAAATCAACCCACCAAGTACCAAAGATATTATAAAGTGAAAATAATGCCTATGAAAAAATAACTTTTGCACATAATATATAATGTTGATTTGCGAAAAGAACCAACAAAATGAGCCACGTAAAAACATCAGTATAAAAACTTCAAGCAATGTAATACAATTAAACGCAACAAAAAAAAGCAGGCAAGCCACTAATCCTAGTGATGTTTTAATAGCTTCTTTCACATATAAAAGTGTTGCCATCCTTCTCGCTTCCATACGAAAACTTTCAAGTAAATACATTCCTTCATATGCATCATCGGGTAAAAAATGATTAAAACAAATAGGACTCAAAATACACGATACAACAATAAAAATCAATATCATATAGGAATGAAAGTAAGCTAAATTTAAATCTTGAAAATGCAGAGGTTTATTTATGATACGTAAGGGAATCCAATAAAAAATGATCATATAAAACAAAAATTCGAATATAATTTTTACGCTACGAAACATCCAAGAAAAGCCAAAAGCAAATACTTTCACTACTGTATCACCTCGCATTTTTTTAGGGATAAAATTTTTTATACCTATGGTATTTTCTAAACGATGTAACCATCTATTAAAACGTAACGTCGATTCAAAATGTATCAATATAAGCATATCCTTAAACATAATCATCCTCACTCAACAAACGAATGACTTCGTTTTTCACATCTTCTAACGTCTTTCCACTACGACTCACCGCTTGTAAATAACCCTTGCTTAAGACTAAAATTTCGTCACATAAGTCAAGTGCTAACTCCATGATGTGCGTGGAAAAAATGATAATATGTTCTTTTTTTATACCCTTCAACAATTGTTTCATCTGTTCTGCCATAACAATATCGAACGAAGTAAGTGGCTCATCCAACAAAAGAATAGCTGGATTTGTGATGATATTCGCCAATATTTGCATTTTACTTTTCATCCCATGAGAATAATTTTTCATCAAAACATCTCGATCTGCAACATCTATATTCAAAAAATTAAATTGTTCATCAATATATTCTTTTGATACTTCAAGCTTATGTATGTCTAATAAAAACTTTAAAAATTCTCTTCCTGTAAGAAAATCTGGAACAACCGGTGTGGAAATTACATAACCCACATCCTCTTGACGTAAACGTTTTCTAATGGTGTTTCCATCATCTAAAGAAATATGCATTGTTGTTGCCTTTAAATCTGAGGAAATGCAATTAAAAAATGTCGTTTTCCCAGCACCATTCCTGCCCAACAGTGCATATATTTTTCCCGATTCAAATGTGTAATCAATTCCCTTTAGCACGACCTTTTGATCGAATTCCATAGATAAATCGTCAATTTTAAGTTTCATAGAATACCCTCTTTTCTTCATGTTATATCTTCTTTACCATTATACTATTTTCGTACTGTATTAGCACTAAAAAAAGTCGCTCACCAACATGTTGGGTTCGACTTTTTTATCCTTAATATATTTTAAATTAAGCTAATTCTGAGAAATACTTAATTGTTCTTACCATTTGGCAAGTGTATGAGTTTTCATTATCATACCAAGAAACAACTTGAACTTGCGTATCACCGTTTGGTAATGGTGTTGCCATTGTTTGTGTTGCATCGAATAATGATCCAAATTTACATCCAACAATGTCACTAGATACTAGTGGTTCTTCTGTATATCCATAGGATTCATTTGCTGTTGCTTTCATTGAGGCATTCACTTGTTCAGCACTTACACTACCCTTAACAACTGCAACAAGAATTGTCAATGAACCTGTAGGCACTGGAACACGTTGTGCAGATCCGATTAATTTTCCATTTAACTCAGGAATAACCAATCCAATTGCTTTTGCAGCTCCTGTTGAGTTAGGAACAATGTTCACAGCTGCAGCTCTCGCTCTTCTTAAATCGCCTTTTCTTTGCGGTCCATCTAATGTCATTTGATCACCTGTATAAGCGTGAACCGTTGTCATAATACCGCTTTGAATTTCAGACAATTTGTTTAATGTGTCAGCCATTGGTGCTAAACAGTTTGTTGTACATGATGCAGCAGAGATAATTGTATCATCCGCTTTTAAGATATCATGGTTTACATTGTAAACAACTGTTGGCAAGTCTGTTCCTGCTGGTGCAGAAATAACCACTTTTCTAGCTCCTGCCTTGATATGCGCACTTGCTTTTTCTTTAGAAGTAAAGAATCCCGTACATTCAAGTACTACATCTACACCCAATTCTTTCCAAGGTAATTCTTCTGGATTTGCGTGTGCATAAATTTTAATTTCTTTCCCGTCTACCGTAATCGAATCATCTCCATGAGATACTTTGTCTGCTAACGCATATGTTCCTTGTGCAGAATCATATTTCAATAAATGCGCTAACATTCTAGGATCTGTCAAATCATTGATCGCTACTACTTCATAACCCTCTGCCCCAAACATTTGTCTGAAAGCAAGACGTCCAATACGTCCAAAACCATTAATTGCAACTTTTACAGCCATGTTAAAAGTCCTCCTTCTTACTAATAAATTATATGATTATCACCTTTCAATGTCAACGAATAAAACCCAAAAAACAAATATTTGTGAAAATAATAACTTTTAGAGGAATGAGATACTTACCGCTTTCGATTATGACCACTTCGTTATATTTACGCTACCGTAAGAAAAATAAAAATAGAGACTACATCAGTAGCCTCTATGAAGGGAAAATCATTTTTTATTTATTTATGCCAAGGTACTCCTATCAATGATGTGTACTCTCCAGACCAAATACCAACTGCACATCCGACAATACCAATCAATAATAGTAATCCGATACACTTCACAGGACTCCAGTTGCGTTTCTTAATTAATGTATAACACATAAGCGTCAATGCTAATGGAATCATTGCTGGCAATATACCATTTAACAATGCTTGTACATCTATCGCTTTTTCCCCATTAGGAATTACCATCCCCAATGTTGTAGCTCCATAGTTACAAGTAAGTGCACCTACAACAAATACTCCAAGCATAGATGCAGCGCGTGTGAATTCTTTCGCGTTTTTAGTCAGTATAGTTACCGCTTTTGTACCCATTGAATAAGACCAGTTCATCAATCCAAAACGTAACCCCATTTGCACACCAAACGTAATTACAAAGTATAAAATTGGTCCTACATAACTTCCATCAATTGCCATGTTTGCAGTAATACCAGCAGTAATAGGAACCAAGGTAAACCAGAATAATGCATCACCAATTCCACCTAATGGACCCATAGCAGCAACACGAACCGAACGGATTGTGTTAATGTCTGCTTTTTGTTGCTCTAATGATAATACAATCCCCATAACAAATGTTACTAAGAAAGGGTGTGTATTAAAGAATTCAAGGTTGTGCTCCATTGAAGCACTCAAATCTTCTTTATCTGTATGAATTTTTTCTAATCCTGGTAAAATACCCCATAACCATCCTGCGGCTTGCATTCTTTCATAGTTAAATGAAGCTTGCAAGTTCATCGAGCGCCAAACCATTTTATTTAAGGTTTTCTTATCTAGTTGAGGCGCAGGTGTTGAATTTTTATATGTTGTTGCATTAGATGCCATCACTCATACCTCCATTTCCACTACCCACATTTGCTTTAATGCGAATGCTTGAATTGTATTCATAAAGTGCCATCGCAATACCGATAAATGCTACTAAAAGCAATGTAGATCCAGCTGTAGCTTCGATATTTCCAATAACTGCTGCTGCTGCGAAACCAGCTAAGTAAATTCCCCATAAATCGCTTGATAACATGATCTTTAATAGAATTGCAAACCCTACATAACGCATCATTCCCCCAGCAGTACCTAAACCAGCCATAACCCATGAATATTTTTCTGAGAAGGTTTGTAAAGGTTCTTGGGCAGCTTCACCACCAACATAAGCAACAATTGACATGACTGCGAATAATGTCCCTAACAAACACATTGAAGTTAAGTTCACATTCGTAATACCTCTTGGATTTGCTGCTTCTGCCGCTTGGTCTGCTTTTGCCATCAATCCTGACATAACTGTAAATGTCAATGTAACAGCATATTGTCCAAATACCGCAAATACCATTGATGCTCCTAATGCAGTTTCCACATCCATATCTGCTTTCACCGCAAATACCATAGCTACTACACCACCTAATACGGCGTTTGGAGGTTGTGCGCCTCCAACAGGCATGTTACCAACCATCATCAACTCGTAAGTACCACCAACAACCAATCCAGTGTTTACATCACCTAGGATTGCCCCAATAATTGGACAAGCAATCATTGGACGGTAAACTAATTCTGTTAATGAGAATTGGTCAATCGCAAAAATAAATGTTGCGATTGCTAATAAAACAATTTGAATTACTTCCATCGTTCTTTTCTCCTTTTTTTAATTTTTCACTTAAATAACTTCTGCAAATCTTCACTCGCAATATCCGGAACACGCTTGATTTCAAGCTCCACTCCCAACTCTTGCAACTTTTTAAATGCTGCAACATCGCTGTCATCAACAGCAACGCTGGTAGCTACTTGACGCTTGCCATCTGCCATATGCATGTTCCCAATATTCACCTTTTTAATTGGAACTCCACCTTCAACTAACTTGAGTACATCTTGTGGGGTTTCACAAATGATGAAAATCTTTTGAGCGTCACTCGCTTTCGCAATAATATCAATCGTTTTTTGGATTGTAAAATATCGTGTTTGCGCATATGCAGGTGCAGCCATATCCATAAGCCCTTGACGGAACTCATCACTCGCTACAGCATCATTTGCAACCAACAATAAGTTTATCCCTAATACTCCTGACCATTGCGTAGCTACTTGACCATGAATCAATCGATTATCAATCCGTGTCAATAAGATGTTTGGCATTTTTTTCTCCCTTCTTTACGGTCGTTATAAGAACTGATCTAACAACATGGTTATTGTAATACGAATACACCAAAAAGTCTTTGCACTTTTTGTTTATCTCTTTGTCCTTTTTGTGATGAATATGTGATGAATGTAACATATTTATATAGAACAACCCCATTTTATGCTTTTTTCACAAAAATTATTTGCACAAATTGAAAAAAATATAAATTTGTGTTTTAATAAGTACAATATGTGCTGGAGGGGATTTCTATGTACTTAAAAACGACAAGCTTTGTTTTTCGTCATTATGGAGAAGTTTTTTCCACCATCACTGATCGTGTCACGATGCCAGGTGGTAGAAAAATCACCCAAATCAAAAATAAAGAGATTACTTTTTTCTATTGTTGTCCGGTAGATGTATATATGCGCGTCGACTCGGGAATTTCCATAGTTTGTGTTTCCAATACCCTCGACAGTGAAGATTTTAGTGAACAATTTGTGATTCATAAAATCATTAAAATAAATGCAGGTGTTTATTTTAACTTAATGACACTTACCTCTGAATCGCAGGTAGAATTTCAAAGTATCTATGATATCAACGATTATAAAATCTCCCTTCCTGGCAACCCCATAGCATATAAGCCGATTGTTCCAACCCTTCATATCAATGAAGTATTAGCTTGTTATTATCAAGCTCGTAAACCCGGTTATAAATTCCATGGAGAAATACACAATCACTGGGAATTAAACTTTATTGACAATGGACAAATTCACACAACAATCGAAAATCGAGAGTTTGTGTTAAATGATTATGATTTGATTCTATATGCCCCCGGACAATATCATGATTCTTTTGTTGATAAAGACAAATCCTGCTCTCACTTAACCATTATGTTTGATATGGATACAAGCTATGAACCTTTATTAATTAATGAAATTTTTCATGCCGATCGTGAACTTACAAATTTAATCAACGATTTTGTGAATGCATCCAATGAAAACATTCATTTGAACGGTGATCGTATGACCCTATATCTGAATCTTATGATTATCAATTTACTACAAAATAAAAACAGACCCCACATCAGTGTTGCACAAACCCCTATGCAACAAAAATTTGAAGATGATTTATTAAATCAAATTTTAATTTTTATCAACGAAAATATCTATTCTGCTTTGACCATTGAACAACTGTGTCAAGAGTTTAGTGTTTCTCGCTCCTCTTTACAACAACTGTTTCGGAATAATTTAAAAAGCGCTCCTAAACAATACATCAGTAATTTAAAACTCAATAAATCTAAGTTGTTAATCAAGGAGTCCAAATATACGATATCAGAAATATCTAATATTTTAGGGTTTGCATCCATTCATTATTTCTCAAGAAAATTCAAACAACAATTTGGTATTACTCCAAGTGATTATGCAAAAACCATTTACAATTAGAAACTTTTAGAAGTTTCTTTTTTTATCTATGCTATACTATTGCCATGAAGAAATTATGGGGACATTTCAAAACCATCTCCATTCACAAGTGGAAAGTTACACACTTGTGTTTTCGCTGTGGTTTATATAAGCAAGGTTTAAAACACGATCTGTCCAAATACACCTGGATTGAATTTTCAAGTGGCGTAAAATATTATCAAGGCAATCGTAGCCCTATTGAAAAAGAAAAAGAGGCAAAAGGATACTCGCTGGGTTGGCAACACCATAAAGGACGAAACCCTCACCATTGGGAATATTGGTTAGACAACGATCCCAACACAAAAATCAAATCCATAGAAATGCCTTTACCCTATGTTGTGGAAATGTTTTGTGATCGTGTTGCTGCTTGTATGACCTATCAAAAAGAACATTATCGAGATGACAGTGCCCTCATATATTATAATACAAGCCGCTCCCATCTGCTCATCCATCCAAAAACAGATGCACTAATTGTCCATTTAATGCAACAGTTAGCAGAATATGGATTAGATTACACAATTGCATATATCCGAAATGATATTTTATCATCTTAAATTATTTTATCTCGACACACAGATAGGACATAAATCTATACAAAAAAGAAGCTTGCATTACGCAAGACTTCTTTTTTTATTCTATTCCTTATGATATTGTTTTTTTACGTTTACTTTTCAACAATATCACTCCCGCAATCATAAGCATCATGTAAAGAGCATTTACATCGCTTGTATCGTTTGTTTTTATACCAGCATTACCATCTGGATTTGTTTCTGTACTTGCTAAACTAAGATTTTCCATTGCCGTTTTCAATCCCTGTATCGCAATCTCTACATCTTTAGCAGTTGTTTCCTCATTTTCAAGTGCACGTTTCGCATTTTCAAGTGCATTATGGAATGCACTTACACTAGATTGCTCATATCCATCTACCGATAAGCTTTCAGCTTCTTTTACCAGTTTTGCTAGTGCTGAAGTATCTGGTTTTAAAATTGCACGCAATTTCGCTTCCACTAATTTTTCAGTTGCTTTATCAATATCTTGTTGCGTCAATGTTTTCGTAAGCGCACGTGCTTTAGCTGTGTCATTCGTCATTGCTAATACTTTCTTCGCATCTTCTAACGCAGTCGCTAATCCGCTCACAGATGAAGGGATATATTTCGAAATATTTGCTACCATATTTTCAACAATTGCAATTTCTTTTTCTAATGCCTCTGTATTAAGCTCCGCTTTCATTTCTAAAGCAGCAATTGCATCTGCCAATTTTTGATATGCTTCTTCCACTTCTGGAATTGTTGCATCATCATTTTTCAATACTACTTTTGCATTAGCTAAAGCATCCGTAAATGCCTTCCAAGCATCTGCAGCATAATCTCCTTCCTGATACGCATCCGCTGCCGCAATCAAATCATTAAGTTCCGCTTTATCTACAATTTCCCACAACTCTTGACTTGCTGCACTAATTGCATCCATTGCTTTTTGCATCGCATCGATATCCTCGCTTTCAGCATCAATCAATGCTTGACCTGTTGCTACAGCGTCTTTTAATGCTTGCACTTTAGCAGGGCGAATACCACTTACATCGTCTGCCAACATCTCGTTTGCACTATCAATATGTGCTTGTAAATTTTTTCTAGCTACCTCTGCATCCGTAACTGTTTCCAAATCTTTTTTCGCAGCAAGTAAATCTTGCATCGCCTTTGAAGCTGCTTTTGATGAAATATCTGCAGCACCCTTTGCAAGTAATTCTTCAGTACTAGTGATCACTTCTTTCATCTCTTCGAACTCACTCTTTGGATAGTCGTCTTCCATTGCCTTACACGTATCTAAGAGCTTATTCAGTGATACCAATACATAATCACTCGCACGTTTTTCTAACTGTGTAAGCGCCGTTTCGATTCTCGTCATTGCATTTCTAATTTCTTGCACAGTCGCATCTGCTTTTACTGCTTTCGCAAGCGCATGTGCATCCATCAATGGACCCCAAGAAGATGTTGTATATTTGTCTTCTTTTCCATCTAAGATCATGTTGTCTACTTCAACAATTTTCTTTTGTAGATCATCATACGTAGCTAATTTTAATCCATAAAAATTAAGTTCTGAAATTATCACATACTTATTTGGTATAGCTCCTAATGTTTCCATCGCCATAAACTTAACATACCGTGCTTTCACTGTATCAAATTTCACTTCTTGTTCAACCTCATCATTGGTTAATGATGAACCATCGTTTTCAAAGTAACCTTCTACAACTGGTGTAAACTCTAAATCATCAATACTAAGGGTATCTCTTTTTGTTGCTTTAGTTGTACTTACTTCGATACGATAGTGTGAAATTTGCCCTGTTGGAGCACCTGCGCGTGGCAGCATATTCACCTGCTCAAGATCATATTCTGCACCCAAATCAATGACAAGGTATTCCGGTAACGGTTTATCATTTGTTGGAGATGAATACCAGAAGGTTTCTGCATTATTATCTAATACGCGATCCCCATGCATTTCTGGACTTGTGAAGAAACTTGTCTCATAGAACAATGACATTTTACTTTGATCAATCAAGTTTTCACTTGATGGTTGATCCTCATTTGAACCTTTGAATTTTAATGCATTTCGTTTCATTATCAAATCAATTGTCACTTTATTAACGGCATCTTGACTTGTAGGATTCGCAGACAGTATTTTCGCCGCTTCTAAAGCCTCTTTATAAGGTTTCCATGATGTTGTTGTATACAAAACCTCATTCAAACCTTCACCTTTGGCAATTTCAGCATCCAATGTCGTGGTATCAACCCCGTCAATCACTTCAACTTCCCAAGTATCTGTAAAGTTTCCATCTTGTGATGTAGCACTTAAGGTTACACTACCTGCAGACTCTCCTTTTATCACAAAAACATAATGATCTTCCATCGGAATTTTCATAACACTAGCAATGTTTGAATCGCTACTTGTAATGTTATAGAACGGATTCGATGCTTCATTTGGAGCTACTGTCGCTGACACCTCTGCCATTTCTCCAATATAGAGGCTCTTTGCACTTGTATCATCAAAACTGATACTTTCTGCTGGAACCGGACTATCTGCCACAAATTGAATTTCGTGTAATGATAACATACGGTTCGTTTCGCTACCCGTTTGTGTTCCCATTGTCTTTCCAACGCTTGACATTGGTGTAATCACCACTTTATCGATACCGCTTGCCATTTTAGGAATATCAAACTCATACACGTCTTGATCGCTTGTAAATCGGCCTAATGGATATGCTTTATCTCCATCATAACCTTCGGCTTTTATACTGCTAACACGTCCATTGCTACTAGCACGATTGTATACGCGTACTTTCGTAAGTGGTTGTTTTTGATCAAACGTAAATGTCATGTCTGTTGGTAATTTCACTTCAGCCGCAATATCAACACCTGGGTGATACCATTTGAATTCAGCCAATCCACCGCTTGTATCGCCATCAAACAGGATATCTTTCCAATTTCCTTGTTGCCATAATTCACTACCATCTATATTTTGTTTCACATCATTATCAAAATCGATTGATTTTATATCACTTTGTTTTAATATATATTCTGTTTCTGGCGGTGTTGGAACAAAGGAATCATCAATCATTGCATCCGTTGTACTTAAATCTTGCCCTACCAACAATGCCCTTGTCGCATTGGTATCCCAAGTAAAATCACGATTTGCTTTGATACTTACTTGTGCTAAACTGCCACTACCACTCAATAGATCTTGTTTCCCTACATTTGTGAAACAGATGTAGTCATCTCTTGTTCCATCGCTATGCAACCTTGTCTTAGAAAAATTCTTCATGAAGATCGATTCTAAAGAAGGTGCACCTGCACTTGTTATATCAAACAATGTTTTATCTTGCGGTATTTCAATACTAAATGCGTTTACATTCTTAAGCCCGATACCATACACATCTAAAGTAACGTAATCACCCGCTTTAATATCTGTCTTTGAAGGTATAATTTGAATTTTTCCTTCAACACCTTTTTTTGCTGATGTAATCTTTTCCCCGAGCATACTTGCTACAAAAGAGATGTCATAAGCATCAATGATATCGTTATTATCCATATTTCCAAGGGTTGCATAATCCCAATCATCATCAACAGGTTTTAATCCCATATAGTTTTCATAGAACACCAAATCGTTATCGTCTAATGCACCAGAATTGTTTACATCTCCAACAACCCAAGCATCCGTTCCGTCTTTTTTATATGGCGTTAATTCTGATGCCGAGAAAAAACCACCGGTTGATTTCAATACACTTAATTTCAAATAACGAACTTTTAGCCCATTCAAGTTAATTTCTTTAATATCCGCAATATCCATATCTGAAGTATTATATTTCCATTCCGGATTTTTTGCACCATCCCAAACTTTTGTATAATTCTTCCCATCAAGGCTTGCATATACATCCATTTGTTGTACGGCTCCATTACCTTTGTTATCCATTCGTGGTTGATATGTAAACTTATCCATTTGGTAAGCTGCACCCATATCAATTTCCATCATCTGGTCAGGTGTAACGGCATTTGATGAATGGAATATCGTTGCTGTGTCATGGTCAAA
>JBKEBQ010000006.1:0-47154 GCA_047973225.1 Breznakia sp.
AACTGGTATATCTCAGAGTGGTTGAACTGAACGACAAATGGAATGATGGACATATCAGGGATTGGTCAATGGTTATGAATCAGCTTCTCATCAGTCCTGAATTTGAAAAAAGAGTGAATCACTACATCAATGCTAATTAATTACTTACACACTTTTATTGACAAACCCTTAGCGAATGCACAAAAAGATTTTTACGCTTTTTGTTATCTAGTATATGCGTGGAATGATCCATGCGTAGTGCGTATAAAAGTAAATTTTTTAAGAATTATTCCTTTATTAAAGAAGCGCATGATTCTCTTTCAACTAAAGTCGTGTTCACAAATACATGCTGTGATAAGTCTTTTTCTTTTGCAAATTTTTGCGATAGAAGACGAAGTGCTTCTTTGGCGATAACATCCTTACGCACTCGCATTGTTGTTAGTTCGGGAGAAATAACGGTTGTTTCAGAAATGTCATCGAAACCAATTACAGAAATATCCTCGGGAATCATGTAACCAAAAGATTTCAATGTTTTAATTAAGCTGATTGCAATGTAGTCATTCTCGCAAAAAAAGGCGGTTGGCATTTTATCGAATTTTTTTAAAGATGGGAAATCATCGATTTGATTACGAATTACCATGGCAGGAAAGTTTAATATATGTTCTTTTTTTAGTGATAGTCCGTGTCTATTAAGTGCATCTAGAAAACCTTTTTCACGCTTCATAAAATTATAAAAAGTTGGATTACCTTTTACAAGACCAATCGATCGATGCCCTTTTTCGATAAGACTCATACTTGCGTTATAAGCACCCTGATAATTGTTCATCGTTATAAAATCACAATTCAAATTGGGAAAACAAGTATCCAAAACAACCAAATTTTGTTGGATGGACATAATATCTTTTATTTGTTGTTCCCTTAGATTTGTTCCTAGAACAATGAATCCATCGCTTGGTTGTTCATTTTCTAACCCTTTTAATTCATCTAAAAAAGTATTTGAATTTATGGTTGAAATGAGGAATGTAAAGGGATAATTTTTGACATCTTCATGCAAGTAGTTTAGCAGTTCGTTAAAGAATGGCAGGGATTGATAGCTTCGTGTAACGATGTCGTTATCATCATCGTAACACGCAACAAAACGAATGATCTTATTCTCAGTGATCATTTTTTTATTGTGATTTCGTAGCGGGATATAATTATATTCTTCAACGATTTCTAGAACTTTTTGACGTGTTGTTTCGCTAACGCCCGGCTTTCCGTTTAGGGCCAAAGAAACTGCTGATTTGGATATGTTTGCGAGTCGAGCGATATCATCAATTTTCATAATGACCTCCTAGTTTATGTTAGTTTAGTATAGCACATTCAAAGATAAAGTGTAAATTATAGTGAGTAGATAAAACAAATAGTTTATATAAACTAAAGTAAAAAATAAATAAAATAAACAGAATATATTGACATTATATACACAAAGTGCTATTCTTTCTATAAAGATAGCGCTTACACAACTAAAATAAAAAATTAGTTTATGCTATTGAAGGGAGAGTTGAATGGATGTTTTAACATTAGAAAAGAAAGCAATTGAACTAAAAAAAGAAGTTATGCAGTTGGTTTATACGGGAAAAACAGGACACACAGGATCGGATTTATCGTGTGCGGATATATTGGTAGCGCTGTATTATGGGGTCATGAATATTGATCCACAAGATGCAAAAGCAGATACTCGTGATCGCTACATCCAAAGTAAAGGTCATGCCGTTGAGATTTTATGGGTAGTATTAGCGGATAAAGGATTTTTTCCAAAAAGTGATTTAACGACATTTTCTAAATATAAATCTATATATATTGGTCACCCGAATAATAAAGTAAATGGAGTAGAAATGAATACAGGATCACTCGGGCATGGCTTACCCCTTGCGGTAGGTAGTGCAATTGCTGCAAAACTAGATAACAAAGAGTATCATACCTATACATTAATGGGAGATGGGGAATTGGCTGAAGGGTCGATCTGGGAAGGTGCTATGGCAGCAGCACAATACAAGCTAGATAATTTAACAGCCATTATTGATTATAATAAGCTACAGATCTCAGGCTGTGTTGATGATGTGATGTGCACATCGCCTTTAAAAGAGAAATGGGAAGCTTTTGGTTGGAATGTTGTAGAAGTGAAGGGGAACGATATGGGCGAATTGATACATGCTTTGAAAAAGAAGCCTATAAAAGATAAGCCAACAATGATTATTGCACATACATTAAAAGGAAATGGTGTATCGGATGCGGAAGATGTTGCAAGTTGGCATCACCATGTTCCTACAGATGACGAATTAGCAAGAGCATTATGTGAACTAGATCAACAATTGGAGGTTTTGAATAATGGAAAATAAAATCGCGAATAGACAAGTCATGTGTGATGTCTTAATCGACAAAGCGACAAAAAATAAAGATATTCTTGTATTAACAAGTGATTCAAGAGGTTCTGCTTCTTTAACAAATTTTGCGAAAGCATTGCCCAATCAAATTATTGAAGTAGGAATTGCGGAACAAAATATCGTTAGTATTGCGGCAGGATTGGCGCTCAATGGAAAGCGACCTTTTGTCGCATCGCCAGCTTCTTTTTTAAGTATGAGAAGTATAGAGCAGGTTAAGGTTGATGTTGCTTATTCATTTAAGAATGTTAAGTTGGTCGGTATTAGTGGTGGTGTTAGTTATGGAGCATTAGGGATGAGTCATCATTCCTTACAAGATTTAGCAGTAACACGAGCGATTCCCAATCTACAAGTGTTATTACCAAGTGATCGCCATGAAACAAAAGCGATGTTTGAGTATTTGGCAACATCAAAAGAGCCTGCGTATATTCGTCTGGGTCGTAATCCGGTTGCGGATGTATTTGATGAAACATATAGTAAATTTGAATTAGGAAAAATGAATATTGTTCATCAAGGCGACGATATTACCTTTGTTGCAGCTGGAGAAACGTTAAGAGTGGCACTGGATGCTGCCTTATTACTAGAAAAAGAAGGGATTCATGCAAGAGTGTTAAACGCAGCAAGCATTAAGCCTTTTGATACAGAAACATTATTAAAAGCAGCTAAGGAAACAAAGCATATTATAAGTATTGAAGAGCACAGTGTGCATGGTGGATTGGGTTCTGCCGTTGCCGAATGTGTGAGTGAGAGTGCAGCAGCAACAGTAAAAATAATTGCCATTCCTGATGAATCTGTCGTAACAGGAAATACGCAAGAAGTGTTTCAACATTATGGAATCACGAAAGAAAATATTAAAGAAGTAGCAAAAAAAATCATTCATAAATAATATAAAGGAGAGCTGTATGGATAAGGTAAAAATTGGGTTCGCACCAACAAGAAGGAGTATCTTTAGTGCACCCGATGCAGTTAAATATGCAAATCTAACAAGAGATAGGTTAAAAGAATTAGACGTAGAATTCGTTGATATTACAGAATTTAACGATGAAGGATTACTGTATGACGATGAACAAATGGAACAAATTGCTAAGAAATTCAAGCATGAGAAAGTCGATGGCTTGTTTTTACCACATGCAAATTTTGGAACGGAATATATATGTGCACGATTGGCAAAAAAATTAAATGTTCCGGTATTGTTATGGGGACCAAGGGATGAACGCCCAGAAGAGAATGGAATGCGTCTTAGAGATACACAGTGTGGCTTGTTCGCTACAGGGAAAGTATTAAGAAGATTTCAAGTTCCATTCACATATATGACAAACTGTCGCTTACACGATGCTGAATTTGAAAGAGGATTGCATGATTTTCTAAGTGTTTGTAATGTTGTAAAAACATTTAGAAATACAAGAATCTTACAAATTGGACCTAGACCTTTTGATTTTTGGACAACGATGGTAAATGAAGGTGAGTTATTAGAAAAATTTAATATTCAACTAGCACCAATCCCCTTACCTGAGCTATACGCAGAAATGAAAAAAGTAAATAAAGAAGATGTAAAAACAATTGATCGGGTTATCGGGCATTGTACGAAATGCGCCAAGATTAACATCAAAGATTCAGAATTGGGAAATGTGGCGGTTTTGAAAATAGCAATGGAAAACTTGGCTAAAAAATATGGATGTAATGCGATTGTAATTCAGTGTTGGAACGCACTTCAAGATGAGATTGGAATTATGCCGTGTGCTGCCAACTCATTATTGAATGAAGAAGGAATTCCAACCATCTGTGAGACAGATATTCATGGGGCAATATCAAGTTTGATGATTGAAGCGGCAACAAGAGGTAGAAAGCGCAATATGTTTTCTGACTGGACCGTACGTCATCCAGATAATGAAAACGGAGAATTGTTGCAACACTGTGGCTTGTTTCCTTTTTCAGTAGCAAAAAACAAACCATCCATTGAATATCCGGTCGCCTTCGATTCTCCAGGATCTGTGGCGATGGAAGCAAAACACGGTACCTTGACCTTAGCTCGTTTCGATGGTGACAATGGAGAATATTCGCTGTTACTAGGGAACGCAAAAGGAATTGATGGTCCATATACAAAAGGAACATATTTATGGATAGAAGTTGATAATTTAAAGCGTTTGGAAGAAAAAATTGTTACTGGACCTTATATCCATCATGTTTGTGCAATTCATGAAGATGTTGTAGCGGTTCTTTATGAATCGTGTAAATATTTAGGAATTAAACCTGATTTATATGATCCGATTGAGGAAGATGTTAAAGCTTATTTACGAGGAGAATAGGATGGATAAAGGAAAAGGATTTGTTATTAGTATTGACCAAAGTACGCAAGGGACCAAAGCAATATTACTCAGTGAAAAAGGTAATGTATTGTTACGATGTGATCGTGCACATAAACAAATTACCAATGAAAAAGGTTGGGTTTCCCATGATCCTTTAGAAATTTATGACAATGTGCTTGCAGTTGTGAAAGAATTGATTGAAAAAAGTAAAATAAATACAGAAAAGATTGGTGCCGTTGCGATCTCGAATCAAAGAGAAACATCTCTAATTTGGCATAAAAAAAGTGGCGAAATTATAGATAATGCGATTGTATGGCAATGTGCTAGAGCAAAGACAATTACCAATCGAATACAGGATCAAAACACGTTTGACTATGTGAAGGAAGCAACAGGTATTCATGTTTCTCCGTATTTTCCTGCCGCAAAATTTGCATGGCTATTTGAAACACATCAACTTGATGATGCTATGGCCAAAGGGGAATTATGTTGTGGTACGATGGATAGTTATCTTGTATATCGCTTAACGAACAAAAAAGTGTTTAAAACAGATTATGCAAATGCTTCACGAACACAATTGTTTAATATTCGTGATTTGAAATGGGATAAAAAGCTATGCAAATTATTTCATATGAATCCAGCTTGTTTACCTGAAGTTTGTGATAGTGATTCCTTATTTGGATGGACTGATTTTGATGGTATTTTAAAAAAGAAGGTACCCATTCATGCCGTGTTAGGAGATTCCCATGCTGCCCTTTTTGGTCAAAATTGTCTTAAAAAAGGAGAAACAAAAGCAACATATGGTACGGGTTCTTCGATTATGATGAACACGGGCGTAGATATGCAAAGAAGTAAGCAAGGATTAACGACATCGATTGCATGGAAAATCAATAATGTTGTGAATTACGTTATTGAAGGAAACATAAATTATACAGGCTCTGTGATTACTTGGTTGCAAGAAGATATGAAGTTGATTAAAAGTCCTATGGAAACAGAAATTTTGGCAGCAAGAGCAAATGAAGAAGATACAACATATCTAGTGCCAGCATTTTCGGGGCTTGGTGCTCCTTATTGGGAAAATGATGCAAATGCTATGTTTACAGGAATGACAAGGTTGACAGGAAAAAGAGAGCTTGTAAAAGCCGCGTTGGATAGTATTGCTTATCAAATCAATGATGTAATAGAAATCATGAAAAACGAATCGAAATTAGATCTTGTTCGTTTATGCGTAGATGGCGGACCAACAGCAAATCAATATTTAATGCAATTTCAAAGTGATATTTCCAATATTCCTATTTATATATCAAATCAGGAAGAATTATCAGCGATTGGCGTTGGATATTTAGCAGGGATGCAAATGGGATTGTATGATGCAGATATATTAAAGAATATTGCATATAAAAGAATTTATACAAAGATGAACCAAGAAATACGTGAGAAAAAGATTTTTGGTTGGAAAAAAAGTGTTCAACTTGCTATAACAGCAGTTAACAATACACAAGGAGGTGTGTAAATGAAGGTATGAAAAAAGCATGGATTTTAGTAGTAGGAAGTGTTTCTATTGATTATGTAGTGGAGTGTGATAAGAAACCCCTGTCCGGAGAAACTTGTATGGGAACATCATTTCATACATATTTTGGCGGAAAAGGGGCAAATCAAGCAATTGCAGCAGCGAAATTGGGATGTGATGTTCAATTTCTTGGCTGTGTTGGCAAGGATGATGCAGGTCGCAAGTGTATTGAGAATTTAAATCATAATGGTGTTTCGACAGATTATGTCAACATAGTTGAAGAAGATAGTGGAAGCGCTCACATTGTGATTACCGAAAAAGATAACAGTATTATCGTTGTGTCGGGTGCCAATTTACATTGTTCCAAACAACAAATTGATACGGCCTTACTGGATAAACCTGACCTAGTGATTTTACAAAATGAAATAACGATGGCAAGTGTTGAATATACGATTGAGCGTTGTTATGAAGAGGGAATTCCTATCATTTATAATCCTGCACCGGCAAAGCCAATACTGGAAAAAACACTTAGAAAAGCAACTTATATTACGCCGAACGAAAGTGAATTTGCCTTGCTATTTCCGAAAAAAAGCCAAGAAGAAATCTTAAAAAAAATGTCTAATCAATTGATTTTAACATTAGGTGAAAAAGGGGTTGCGATTCATGATGGATCAATTATTCAAAGCATCCCTGCATATGATGTTGAGGTTGTAGATACAACAGGTGCAGGAGATACGTTTAATGGTGTTTTGGGATTTTCCCTACTTCGTAAATATCCATTAAAGGAAGCCGTGCAAATCGCAAATTTAGCAGCAGCCCTATCCATTCAAGAAAAAGGAGCACAAGGTGGAATACCGAGTTTAGCGAAGATGAAAGCGAGTGAAATGTATGAAAAAAAATGGAATATTGAATAGAGATATCAATAATATTTTAGGGAAATTAGGTCATACAGATAAGATTTTAATTGCTGATTTGGGATTACCCATTCCTGAAAACGTGTATTGTATTGATTTAACACTGATACAAGGGATACCTTCATTTAACGATGTGTTAACCCTGATAAGTGAAGAAATGTTAGTTGAAAAGTATTATGTATCAGAAGATATTCGTACACAAAACAAAAAAGTTGAAAAGGAAATTATGAGTGTATTTCCAAATACAGAAGTTACCTATATGAAACATGAAGACTTCAAAGAGTTGAGTAAAGAAGTGAAAGTAATTATACGCAGCGGTGAAAATACACCGTATGCAAATATAATATTACAATCAAAATGTTTGTTTTAAAAAAGTAAAAACAATAAGTCAAAAGGAGACGAAAATGAAAAACTTAAATAAAGTATTGAAAATGTTTGTAGTAGTTGGTTTATGCGCAATGGTATTAGTGGGTTGTGGAGGATCAAGCGAAAAAAAGGATGAAAAATCAGATGGTGCATTAACAGGTGGTGGAGAAAACTTAATTTATGTTATTACACCTTCACACTCAAACCCATTCTTTAAAACAGAAGCAGATGCAGCAGCAGCGAAAGCAAAAGAATTGGGTTATGAAGTGAAGGTAGTATCACATGATGATGACCCAACAAAACAATCTGAATTATTTGAAACGGCAATATCTGAAAAAGCGGCAGCAATTATTTGTGATAATGCAGGTTCTGATGCAACAGTGGCAGCCGTACAAAAAGCTCGTGATGCGAATATTCCGACATTTTTGATTGACCGCGAAATTAATGAACAAGGAATTGCGATCAGTCAAATTGTTGCAAACAATTATCAAGGTGCAAAAGGTGCAGCAGAAGCTTTTGTGGAAGCCATGGGTGAAGAAGGAAAGTATGCAGAATTATTAGGAAAAGAATCAGATACAAACGCTAGTGTTCGTTCAGAAGCATTCCATGAAGTAATTGATCAATATGAAAAATTAGAACTAGTGGCAACGCAAACTGCAAACTGGGAACAAACAGAGGCATATAGCAAAATGGAAACAATTTTGCAATCACATCCAGATATCAAAGGTGTTATTTGTGGAAACGATACAATGGCAGTGGGTGCAGCAGCAGCAATTAAAGCAGCAGGATTAAGTGATGTTGCGATTATTGGAGTAGACGGAAGTAATGATGCAAGAGATGAAATTAAGAATGGAACAATGACAGCAACTGCACTTCAACAAGCAGCGTTAATTGCAGAGATGGCCGTTATCCAAGCAGATGACTATTTAAAAAATGGAACTACAGGATTAGATGAAAAACAATTGGTAGATTGTATTATTATAACAAAAGATAATGCAGATCAATTAGAGTCATTTGTATTCAAAGAAGATTAATTTGTATTGTAAAGTATAAACTTCGAGCGCAGCTAAAACTGCGCTCGAAATAGAAAGGATGTAGTATGGGTAAAAAAGCGAATGTAGTGATGTTTATGTTGAGTCTATTTCTGTTATCAGGATGTATCACCGTCGTAAAGGAAGGTGAAGAGGGAAAGTTAACAGGGGAATCTGCATTTAATGCAGGAGATAATGTTGCTGAAATTTGGGAAGATGAAGCATTACCGAATTTAAAAGAAAAAGCGATTGATCTAAAAACTTTTTTAGCAGAAGCAAATAATGATTTACATTCTCTCGCTGAAAAATATGGGAGTTATTCCATGGGTTCTAGCGGAGAGCTTAGCTATACAGTTAAAGGAGTTTTTAAAGTAATTGAAGTTGTAACAGATAAAAAAGCAGGATATATGTTGTGTGAGATAGCAGGGTATGCGGGACCTATCGTTATTAAAATACAAATTGGCAGTGTATTTAAAGGTTCTTCGGTGCGAGATTCATTAGATTTTATTAAATTTGAAGACTATAAAAACCAAGTTGACTATGCAGCGGTATCACAAAGTATTAACGATCTTATTCAAAAAGAATTATTAGATAATTTTGACCTCACTTCTTTACAAGGCAAAGAGATTAAAGTTGTGGGATGTTTTACGGTAAGTGATCCAAATGAAATTTTGATCATGCCCGTAACGATGGAAGAGAAATAAGGTGATAGAATGCAAAAAGATAAATATGAAGTATGTTTGCATTGTGAAAATATAGATAAAATTTACCCAGGTACAAAAGCTTTAGATAGTGTTTGTTTTGATGTAGTTAAAGGAAAAGTTAACGTATTGATAGGAGAAAATGGAGCAGGAAAATCTACCTTGATGAAAATTGTTGCCGGGATTGAGCAACCAAGTTCGGGAAAGATCAGTATGGATGGCGACACGATCTCTTTCAAAGATACAACCGAAGCTCGAAAACACGGAATCGGAATTATTCACCAAGAATTAAGTTTATTTCCTAATTTAAATGTTTATCAAAATATTTTCATGGCAAATGAAAAAACAACAAAAATAGGGGTAGTAGATAATAAAAAACATTATGAATTGGCAGTAGAAGTTTTAAATCATTTAGAATATCCAATTGACCCTGATACATTAGTGGGAGATTTGAAAGTTGGGCAGCAACAGATGATTGAAATTGCTCGAAATTTAATTCAAAGTGATTTAAAAATATTAATCATGGATGAGCCAACATCCTCACTGAGCGCACAAGAGGTAGAAGTGTTATTTAAAATCATGAAAGAGTTGAATGAAAAAGGTATTTCTATCGTATATATTTCGCATCGTTTAGAGGAAATAATGCGTATTGGCGATTATGTGACGATTTTACGTGATGGAAAATATATTGATAGTGCTGAAGTAAAAAATATCGATATTTCATGGATTGTGAAACAAATGGTGGGGAAAGGAAAGAGTTATCCACAACGAGCAAAAACAATGGATTACGAAAAGGCAGAAACCGTATTGGAAATTAAAGATTTAACGCTCCCTAAAAAGGGCGGAGGATACTTATTAGACAAGGTCAGTTTTGATGTAAAAAAAGGCGAAATTTTGGGAATTTATGGTTTATTGGGTGCAGGTAGAACGGAATTGTTTGAATGCATCATGGGCATGCACAAAGAACATACAGGAGAGATTTTTGTAAATGGGGAGCAAGTCATGCCTAAAAGCATTGATCAACAGATGAATAGAGGTTTTGCGTGGGTTCCTGAAGATAGACAAAGAGAAGGGTTGATTCAAACACAATCCATTGGTAAAAACATTTCGATTGCCAGCTTGTCTAGGTATATGAAAGGTTTCTTTGTTGATAAGAAAATCGAAGATGAAGCAATTTCGGATAAAATTAATGAGGTTCATATAAAGGTAGCGGATAAAAACTTACCGATTTTATCACTCTCTGGAGGTAATCAACAAAAAGTTGTTATTGCGAAAGGGATTTTGACGCAACCAAAAATTTTATTGTTGGACGAGCCGAGTAGAGGTATTGATATTGGCGCAAAAACAGAAGTATTTGAAATTATGAATCATTATGCAGATGATGGATTGACCTTAATTGTCGTTTCTTCGGAGTTGGATGAAATTAAAGCGATCTCCGATCGAATTATTGTATTGTCCAATGGAAAAAAGACAGCAGAATTGCAGGGTGATGCGATAACAGAAGATAATTTGGTTATGGCGTCATATAAAGGATTTGAGCAGAAAAAAGAGGAGACAAATATATGAAATTAAACAAAACAGATTTAATTATGACGTTATTAAAAGGAAGAACATTTATCGTGCTGGCTATACTGATCGTATTTTTTGGATTTTCATCTCCTACTTTTCTCACTTCCCAAAGTTTGCTTTTAATCGCTAAACACGTTGCGCTGTATGGGATTTTGGGAATTGGTATGACGTATGTAATTATAACCGGGGGTATTGATTTATCAGTTGGTGCCGTTGTTGGTTTGACCGGAATGATTGCTGGTGGACTGGTAAATGAAGGTTTGACGGTTGCAGGATATACAATTTACTTTGGCGTACCTTGGGTGGTATTGATAAGTTTGTTGTGTGGAGCGATTATTGGTTTTTTGAACGGACTTATTATAACCCGATTTAAAGTCGCCCCTTTTATTGCAACGCTAGGGACGATGTATATTGCAAGAGGGCTTGCGATGCTGCGCTCTAATGGTGCGACGTTTTCCAATGTAGTAGGTAAGGAAAGTCTTGGTAACACAGGACTAGACTTCTTTGGAAAAGACATGTTTGGGAAAATACCAGTGGGTGTTATTATCCTAATTTTAATGGCAATTCTAGCTATGATTTTATTAAAATACACAAAATTTGGGTGGCATGTGTATGCTATAGGGGGAAATGAAAAAGCTTCTATTTTATCAGGAATCAAGGCAAATAAAGTAAAAATTTTAGTATATGTCTTTTCAGGTGTATGTGCAGCGATGGTTGGGATTATTACAACATCACAATTGGTAGCGGCACATCCAAATTCTGGGAATACATGGGAAATGAATGCCATTGCTGCAGTTGTACTAGGGGGAACCTCAATGTCTGGAGGAGTAGGTACCATCGGTGGAACGATTGTTGGTGCATTTGTTATCGGGGTTATTAACGATGGAATGGTAATGTGTGGTGTTTCTGAGTTTTGGCAGATGATTATCAAAGGATTGGTTATTATTGTTGCTGTAATTATCGATCAATTCCAAAGAAATCTACAAGCAAAAATGGCATTGCAAGCACAAAATGAAAATTAATATACAGATAAAAAACGAAAGTTAAACAGTTTTGTACAATTTAGTGTTGGCGAGAACAATCTCATCAACACTTTTTTTGTGCTTGCATGTGCAAAAATAGTGGGTTATAATGTAATCGTATTCAAGAAGATTTTAGTAATTTCATACGATAAGTGTAACTATTAAATTAGGCATAATCAGTTCTAAGACACCATTACAGGTGTGTTTGACTTTGATTGTGTTTTTTTGTTGTGGTAAAGGAGGTGCGAATTTTGAAGATTTTACAATCATTAAATCAAAATGCATTACTGGTTTCTGATGAAGGACGCGAATTTATTATTATCGGTAAAGGAATAGGTTATGGAAAGAAGAAAGGAGATGTTGTTGAAAATGAGGAGGTAAGCAAATACTACAAAATAAAAAATAGTGAAAATGAAAACCGCGTGCAAGCAATTTTAGAAGAATTAGATGAAGAAGTTATTTTTATGGCGGAAAAAATTGCGAAGCATGCGCAAGTGAATCTTCAAAAGGAACTAAATGAAAGCTTTATTTTTTCTCTTGCATCGCACATCAAATTTACCGAAGAGAAATATCAAAGCGGTATTGATATACCAGAACCATTTCATTATGAACTACGCTATCTTTATCCAAAAGAATATCGCGTTGCTGAATGGGCAGTAAGATTTTTAAATAGTGAATATGATATGAATCTTC
Source organism: Breznakia sp. (assembly GCA_047973225.1). GTDB lineage: Bacteria > Bacillota_I > Bacilli_A > Erysipelotrichales > Erysipelotrichaceae > JBKEBQ01. Next base: position 12,512 of record JBKEBQ010000006.1, read on the forward strand.
CAAAGGTCGAAATTTCCTTTTTCATTCTCCATTTTGTAAATGGTTTACTTGAAAATGAGCAAGTAAATAACGCTGTCGAATTAAGTGAAATTTTAAATGATATCGTAGAAATTGTTGAAGATTCCTTAGATCGTTCACTCGATCGAAATAGCCTTGAATTTTCTAGATTTATTATTCATATTCGTTATTTTATTTTACGCATACATAGTAGAGAAAAAAGGGTTAGAAAAGGCAATGAAAATATCGATAAGCTGAAAGCGATGACAACAGCAACTTATCCAAGGGAGCATGCAATCGTTCACGAAATCAAACAATTTTTAAAACAGATGTACAATATTGAATTTAATAGCGAAGAAGACTTTTATTTGTTACTACATCTTGTACGGATATCAAATTAGTAAAGGAAGAATGAGAATGAAAGAAATGAAAAAAATGTTTCAATTGGAACTAGTAAATTTAGATGTGGTGGTTAAAGACAAAGCCGATTTTTTTCAAATGCTGGCAAAAAAACTTTTGGAAAAAGGATATGTTGAAGAAACCTTTGAAATGGCAATTATGCAGCGGGAGAAGAATTATCCAACAGGACTGAAGTTAGAGAATATTGCAATCGCAATTCCGCATACTGATGTTATTCACATAAAAAAAGCTTTTGTTTGCGTGAATCGTTTGGCATCCCCAATTGAGTTTATGCAAATGGGCTCAGACGATGTTGTTTTAGCAGTAAGTGATATTTTTGTGCTTGGAATTAAAGAACCAAAGAGGCAAGTTAAATTATTAGCTTTGCTAATGGAATTATTTTCTGATCGAGAATTTATTTATCGCTATCGTCAAGCATCGACAGAAAAAGAAATAAATAGTTTATTTTTAAGTTATATAAATAATTAGGAGGATTTTGTTATGAAAAAAATTATTGTAGCATGTGGCTCTGGTGTCGCTACCTCGCAAACGGTGGCATCAAAGTTGACAAAGTTGTTGAAAGAAAAAAAGGTTTCTTGTGAAGTAGAAGCGGTGGATATTAAGTCATTAAAACATCATGTAAAAAATGCTGATGCTTATGTATCCATTGTGAAGACTAAAGAAGATTATGGAATTCCTGTATTCAATGGAATTGCTTTTTTAACAGGCGTGGGACAAGATCAAGAACTTAAAAAAATAATTAAGTTAATTGAGGGTGAGTAATATGGAAACACTACAAATAGTTGTAAATTATATATTAAACGATTTAGGGGCAGCCGTTTTTGTCCCGACGCTTATGCTTATTATTGCATTATGTATGAAAATGAAATTTTCAGAAGCTTTTATTTCTGCATTAACATTAGGTATCGCATTTAGTGGAATGTCTTTATTAATCGGATATATGATGGGCTCAATGGGAGATGCAGCTGCCAGCATGGCAAAACAAACGGGTATTAGCTTGCCAGCGGTTGATGGGGGATGGCCAGGGATGGCTGCTATTTCATGGGCATGGCCCTACGCATTTTTAATGTTTCCACTAACGATTGGGATTAATGTTGTAATGCTAATTTTAAATAAAACAAAAACATTAAATGTGGATATGTGGAATGTATGGAACAAAATTTTTACTGCAGTCATGGTTTCCTATATATCAGGAAATGTTTTATGGGGATTCATTGCTGCCGGAATTCAGATTATTTTAGAGCTAAAATCTGGAGATATTTTTGCGCCAGAAGTGGAAAGATTAACGGGTATTCCTGGTGTAACCGTTCCGCATTTTATCACGTTGATTGCGGTTATTTTACATCCCATAGATGAATTATTGAAAAAGATTCCATTTTTTAATAAACCAATGGATGCTGATTCTTTAAAAGAGAAAATCGGTATTTTTGGCGAAAACTCCATCATGGGAGCTATCATTGGATTTTTATTGGGACTAGCCGGTGCATATGGGATAGCCGGGTCATTGCAGTTAGCTGTACAAGCAGCAACAGCCATGACATTATTTCCAATGATTTCTAAATTGTTTTCACAAGCATTATCACCAATTTCTGAAGCAATTTCGGAATTTATGCGCAAACGGTTTTCAGGAAAAGAAGTCTATATTGGTTTAGATTGGCCAATTTTGGCTGGTCGAAATGAGTTATGGGTTGCGGTTATTATTACAATTCCGGTTTTACTGGTTATGGCAATTCTTCTCCCTGGCAATAAGGTCTTGCCTTTTGCGGGAATCATAAACTTATCTTTTGTTGTAGGAGCCTTATTATTAACAAATGCAAACCTAGGACGTATGATTTTCCATGGGATTGTTTCAGCACCAATTTTCTTGTATGGAGCGACGTATTTTGCGCCTTTCATTACACGATTAGCAAATGAAACAGGAGCAGTAGAAGTATTATCTGGAAAAATGATTTCATGGAGTACGGTTGAAGGACCAGATTTTCGATATTTATTGTCTACAGCCTTTTCAGGAAATATTTTTAGCGTTGTTTTATTTGTTGGGTGGTTGGCTTTATTTTATTATCTCGTAAAAAAACGAAACCAATATAATCAAAGTTTAAAAGTATCTAAAAAGGATGAAAAGTAAAATGCGAGAAAAATCCCTTTGGATCATTTGTATTTTGTTTGATTTGGTATTATTAGTGATTGGTTTTATAAAACATAATTTTTTAATTAGCATGATGGCTTTAGCATTGATTTTGGTGGTTAAGAAAAAAGCTTATCCGTTACTATTTCAAAAGTTTGATGAAGAATGGGATGAAAAACGAGCAACATTTAAGGCAAAAAGGAGCGAAAAAATATGAGAAATGATTTTTTGAACAGTCAGGTTGTTACGGAAATTGCAGAATTAGCTTACACAATGTGGGAAATGGGTTGGGATGAAAAAAATGGTGGAAATATGAGTTATATTCTTTCTAATGAAGAAACTTCTCGTATAGACATGCAATCTAAACAGTTTATGGAGTTAGTAAACATTCCCGAAAATATGATTGGTAAGTATCTTTTAATAACCGCATCTGGAAGCAATTTTAGATTGATAAAAGAAGATGTTTTGCATACGTTAGGCGTGATTAAAGTAGAAGAGCAGGGGTATTCCATTCAGTGGGGATTTGATGAAGGAAATCAACCTACTAGTGAGCTTTATATGCATCTTCTCTCACATAGTGCACGATTGAAGGTGGATAAAACGCATCGGGTTGTTGTACATAATCATGCTACGGAGATCTCTGAGATGACATTTGTGCATCCCCTAACGGACAAAGACTTCACGCGCACTCTTTGGGGGATAATAACGGAATGTATTATTGTTTTTCCAGATGGAATAGGGGTCTTGCCCTGGATGGTTTGTGGGAATGAAGAAATTGGGCAAGCAACGGCAAAAAAATTAGCAGATTGTCGGATTGTTATTTGGTCATATCATGGGATTTTAGCAACTGGAAATAGTTTAAATGATGCCTTTGGTTTAATCGAAACAGTCAATAAAGCGGCAAAGATATACATGCATACATTTGATAAAAGAATCACGAAAGGCATTACATCAAAACAATTAAGCGAAGTCGCAACATATTTCAACATTCATCCTAGAGAAGAATTTCTATAAGAAATAAAAAATTAAGATAATGGGAAATGATGTGCTAGTTAAAAAGATCATCAATTATAAAAAGATGGAATATCGAAATAGATATCCATCTTTTTGTGGTCAATCATCTTTTATATTTAGAAAATAAAACGATAATATAAGGGAAGGTTTTCATTACTTTGATGAGGCCTTTTCCTGCTTTATATAGTTCAGCATTCCACCGGCTTTGATCAATTCAATATCATAAGCAGATAAATGATGTTCAACTTCAAATGATTTTTGTTTTGTTTTATTGATAACGAATAGCATATGATTCGGACTCAGTTTATGTAAGTTATCTAATACCAATTCATCCATTTCATCAATACATTCATAATCATGCTCGTCTTTAAAAATCAAAGGCAGAATGCCAAAATTGATTAAATTCGAGTGATGAATACGGGCAAAACTTTTTGCAATGACTGCTTTAATTCCCAAATACATAGGAGCCAGTGCAGCATGTTCACGAGATGATCCTTGTCCATAATTCTGTCCGGCAATGATAAATCCACCTTGATGGGCAAGACATATATCATGAAAATCAGTTTTGTGATTCATAAAGATAAATTTAGATATTTTTTCAATATTAGAGCGATAAGGAAGTACTTTAGCTCCAGCTGGTGCAATATCATCGGTGGTAATATGATCACCTACTTTAATCATAACCAGCTTTTCAATGGTGTTACTTAATGCATTATTAATGGGTAATGGCTTGATGTTTGGACCTCTTATAATTGTTTTATCCTCTTTATTGGGAAGTACAATCATGCGATCATCAATAGGAAAATGATCCGGTTCTATACAATCTTCAAAAGTAAATTTACGAGGATCACTAATAACCCCGCTTAACGCACTTACAGCAGCTGTTTCAGGGGATACCAAACAAACCTTTGCGCTGAGAGTTCCACTTCGTCCATAGAAATTACGATTGAAAGTGCGAAGTGATAAAGCGTTTGTACGTGGGGATTGTCCCATGCCAATGCAAGGTCCACAAGCGGACTCTAAAATGCGCGCGCCGCTGGCAATTAAAGATGATAAAGCGCCATTGTTTGTGATCATCTGTAAAACTTGTTTACTTCCAGGGCTGACAATAAGACTTAAAGAATCATCTGCTATTTTTTCTTTCAAAATATTAGCGACAATCGATAAATCACGATACGAAGAATTTGTGCAGGAACCAATTGCAACCTGATCCACCTTCATGCCTTCCACCTCACTCACTTTTTTTATTGCATCAGGGGAATGGGGCATGGCGATCAAAGGTTCTAGTGTAGTTAGATCAATATCGTAATAAGCATCATATTTCGCGTCTGGATCTGCACAACATGCGACATAGTCATGTTCGCGATTTTGTTTTTTTAAAAAATCATGCGTAATTTCATCGCTTGGAAAAATCGATGTCGTTGCACCAAGCTCTGCTCCCATATTACAAAGCGTTGCTCGCTCAGGAACACTAAGAGATAAAATTCCATCACCACTATATTCAATAATACAACCAACACCGCCCTTAACACTTAATAGTTGTAGTACTTTTAAAATGATATCTTTGCTGGAAACACCTTGCATTAAAGAACCGTGTAGACGCATATTGATAATCTTAGGAATATTTAGAAAAAATAATTTGCCTGCCATGGCACAGGCAACATCGAGTCCACCAGCACCAATTGCAAGAGATCCGATACCGCCAGCAGTCGGTGTATGGGAATCACTTCCCAACAATGTTTTAGTGGGTGCAGCAAAACGTTCCAAATGCACTTGATGACAAATCCCATTTCCAGGTTTTGAAAATAATACTCCGTATTTATTTGCAACACTTTGTAAATACGCATGATCATCCGCATTTTCAAAACCATTTTGCAAGGTGTTGTGATCAACATAGCTAAGGGAAAGTTCTGTTTTCACATGGTCAATGTCCATTGCTTCTAACTGCAAATAAGCCATGGTTCCCGTTGCATCTTGGGTAAGTGTTTGATCGATTTTAATGCCAATCTGATTCCCTTTTTTAAAAGTACCTTCCACAATATGGTCCTTTAAAATTTTTTCACATAACGTTAACATGAGTTCCTCCCTGCTTTTTGTTTATCATTATACCACATTTAAGATTAAGTTTTATGCGTAAAAATGGTATAATGAAATACAATAAAAGAGGTGAAAAATGAAAAAATCAATGCAGGATTTCTTCCAAAAAACCAAGATTCTTGGACATATCGAAGCTGATTTATATGCAAAACATAAAGTGAAAAATGGATTGCGCAATGAAGATGGTACGGGCGTGCTTGTAGCCCTCACTAAAATCAGCGATGTTATAGGGTATACATATCAAAATAATGAAAAAAAAGATATAGATGGAAAACTTCAATATCGTGGCATTGATGTGGAAGAAATCATTTCAAAAGCTGATTCTAACCGTGTTAATATTTTTGAAGAAGTATGTTTTTTGATTATGTTTGGGTATTTACCAACAGCTAAAGAATTTCAAATTTTTGAAGAAATGCTTCATGAACAATATATGCTTTCTCCACAATTTTATCAAAATCAAACATGTAAAACACCGCCTAAAAATCTGATGAACAAATTACAACAAGATATCTTAAGCTTATATGATTATGATGAGACACCAGATGACATCACGCTTGAACACTGTTTAAGTAAAGGGATGGCTATCGTTGCGAAAATGCCATCGCTAATCGCTTATAACTACGCAGTGAAACAAAATAGTGTAGACCATAAACATGCATTTTCTAAAACGATGGATACATCACTCTCACTAGCAGAACATATATTATCTTTATTGCGTCCAGATAAAGGTTATACCCACCAAGAAGCAAAGGTTTTGGATATCGCACTGGTGTTACATGCAGACCATGGAGGTGGGAACAACTCCACATTTGTGAATGTTGTCATGTCGAGCAGTGGTACAGATCTTTACGCATCGTTTGCCGGAGCTATTGGTTCCTTGAAAGGAGCGAAACACGGTGGGGCAAATGTAAAAGTAGTCGAAATGATGCATGCGGTAATTGACAAAATCGGATATAGCGAAAACGAAGCAGTAATTGCAAACATAATTCAAAAAATTTTGGATAAACAATTTTATGATAATAGCGGTTTACTCTATGGAATGGGGCATGCTGTTTATACGAAAAGTGATCCCCGAAGTAAACAATTGGCGAAAGTCGCTAAGGTGCTTGCCAAAGAAAAAGGACTAACAAAAGAATTCGCCTTTTATGAGCGATTTGAGCAGCTGGCATCTGACGCCCTTTATGCACATCTAGGCAAAAGAGTATCCGCAAACATTGATTTTTATAGTGGTTTTGTGTATCAGATGCTAGGAATCCCCAATGCGTTGTTTACGTTAGTATTCGCCTGTTCACGAAGTGTTGGATGGCTAGCACATAATCTAGAACAAAAAATGTATAGTCGAAAAATTGTAAGGCCAGCAACCAAATATGTCGGGGAATTACAGCCCTATATTGAAATGGAGAAAAGAGGTAAAAAATGAAAACAATTACAGTATTAAAGGGAGATGGTATTGGACCTGAGATAAGTAGTCAAGTAGTGCGTATTTTAGAAAGCTTACATTTGGATTTGCGGTTTGAACAATGGGAGATTGGGGAGGCATGTTTAGCGAAAACGGGAGCGTTAATTCCACAAGCTGTATTTGATTCGATTGAGCGCAATAAAATTGTGTTAAAGGCACCGATTACAACACCGATTGGAACAGGTTTCAAAAGTCTGAATGTGCAATTACGTAAGAAATACGATTTGTATGCGAATATTCGTCTTGCAAAATCAATGCCAAATATTAAAACACCTTTTAAAAATATCAATATTGTGACGTTTCGCGAAAATACAGAAGACTTGTATATTGGCGAAGAGGTAATGATAAAAGAGGATGAGGTTCATGCGATTAAGAAAATCACGCGTCAGGCGAGTGAGCGTATCATCCATGCAGCTTTTCAATATGCAAAAGCGCATAAGCGTAAGAAAGTAACCTGTGTTCATAAAGCTAATATTTTAAAGCTCAGTGATGGCATGTTTTTACGCATATTTAATGAAATCAAACAACAATATCCCCAAATTGAAACAAATGATATGATTGTGGACAATGTGTGTATGCAATTGGTAATGTATCCTGAAAAATTTGATGTTATGGTGATGCCAAATTTGTATGGTGATATCATATCCGATTTGACCAGTGGATTGATTGGTGGGTTGGGTTTGCTTCCAAGCAGCAATATTGGCGATGAGTTTACTTTGTTTGAAGCGGTTCATGGAAGTGCACCAGATATAGCAGGACAAAACAAAGCCAATCCCATTGCTCTTTTATTGGCAGCTTGTTTAATGTTGGATTATTTAGAGTATCCAAAGGAAGCGAATCGGATTCGTAAAGCCATTGATGATGTCTTAATTGAAAATCGAATTCGTACCTGTGATTTGGGTGGAACTGCATCGACAAGTGAATTTACGGATGCCCTTTTAGAAAGAATGTAACATACAGTTAAAAAATTGTATGTTTTTTTAAACATGTAAAAATATGTGGTTTTAGAAAAAATGTTGTATAATAAAGCAAAGGCAGGAGGAGTTATGAATCAAAAATTATTAGAAAAGTATGCAAAATTAGCAGTAGTTTCAGGCGTAAATGTTCAAAAAGGCCAAAGTTTAGTTATCAACGCCCCGATTAACACAAATGATTTGGTTGAAAAAATTGTGGAAGAAGCCTATAAAGTAGGGGCAAAAGAGGTACTTGTTCATTTTTATAACGAAAAGATTAGTCGCCTACATTATGAATATCAAGATGTGGATACACTAACCACCATCCCCACATATACCATCGAACAAAAAACGGCACCAATAAGAGAAGGTGCTTGTGTCTTACATGTGATTAGTGAGATTCCTGAAGTCATGGCAGGGATTGACCCAAAGAAAATTTCAAGTGTTGCTATTGCTAGGCAAAAGGCATTTAAAGAACTGAGTGAAATCACGATGGCAAGCAAAGTACAGTGGAGTATTATCGGTTATCCAAATATGACTTGGGCAAAAAAAGTATTTCCTAAGGATAACGAAAAAATTGCATACCAAAAGTTAGAAACCGTAATTTTAGAAAGTGTGCATGTTTTAGAGAATAATGATCCAATTGATGCTTGGTTAAAGCATGATGCAGCGCTGCGAAAATATGTTGATACTTTGAATGCATATAATTTTAAAACACTACATTTTAAAAATACAAAAGGAACCGATATTCATATTGATTTGGTGCGTGATCATATTTGGGCAGGTGGTGAGGAATATACACCCAATAAGATTATGTTTAATGCGAATATGCCAACAGAAGAGGTATTTTGCATGCCACATAAACTTGGGGTGAATGGAACGGTAGTGAGCAGCAAACCACTTAGTTATAATGGTAGTTTGATCAATGAATTTACACTTACTTTTAAAGACGGTAAAGTGGTGAAATATCATGCCAAGAATAATGAGGAAGTGTTAAAGACATTGATTGAATTTGATGAAGGTAGCTGCTATATTGGTGAAGTTGCACTGGTGCCATATCATTCCCCAATTTCGATGAGTAATATTTTATATTATAATACGCTTTATGATGAAAATGCTTCTTGTCATTTGGCATTAGGTAGGGCATATCCGATGAATGTTAAGGGTGGAAGTGAGATGAGCCAAGAAGAACTTGATACCATAGGTTCCAATAATTCGATGACGCACGTTGACTTTATGTTTGGTAGTGCGGATATGGAGGTTGTTGGTATTACGCAAGAGGATAAAGAAATACCAATATTTAAAAATGGTAATTTTGCATTTTAAAATAAAATATAATATAGTAAGATGAAAATAGTGAAGGAGGAGTGCTTATGAATGTTTTGGTAACAGGTGGTCTAGGATTTATTGGAAGTCATACATGTGTTGAATTACTGGACAGTGGTTATGAAGTTGTCGTGATTGACGATTTATCAAACGCAAAAATAGAAGTAAAGGAATATATTGAACAAATTAGCAATAAAAAGATCAGGTTTTACCAAGGAAGTGTGTGTGATCGTGCTTTGGTAGAGCGTATCTTTAACGAAAATAAACTTGGTGCTACCATTCACTTTGCAGGATTTAAAGCAGTGGGGGAATCTGTTGCTAAACCGCTTGCATATTATGATAATAATCTTGTGAGTACGCTGGTATTGTGCGAGGTCATGAAAGCACATAATTGTAAAAAGTTTATTTTTAGTAGCAGTGCGACGGTATATGGGAATCCTGAGCGTATTCCGATTGATGAAGCGTGTCGACTAGGACCGACAACCAATCCTTATGGGACAACGAAATTGTTTATTGAACAGATTTTAAAAGATGTCTATACATCGGACCAGGATTGGAACATTGCCTTGTTGCGCTATTTTAATCCAATTGGTGCACATAAGAGTGGATTGATAGGTGAAAATCCAAATGGAATCCCCAATAATTTGATGCCTTATGTGGTGATGGTTGCCAATAAAGAATTGCCATTTTTGCATGTTTACGGTAATGATTATGATACACCAGATGGAACAGGTGTTCGTGACTATATTCACGTTGTAGACTTAGCAAAAGGGCATGTATGCGCACTTAAAAAACTAGAAAAAGAACACATAGGCGTGGATGCTTATAATCTGGGAACGGGAAATGGGTATGGTGTACTAGATATCGTGAAGTCTTTTGAAAAGGCAAATGATATTACGGTTCCATATCAAATAGAAGCACGTCGTCCTGGGGATATTGCAACATGCTATGCGGATACTAAAAAGGCGTTTAAAGAACTGGGATTTACAGCAGAAAAAACGTTGGATGATATGATGAAAGATGCATGGATGTTTTCACAGATATCAAGAAAAAAGTCGTAATATCATACATAAAACAGTTCAACATTGTTAGTATATTTTATTAAATATATAGATAATTTTACGAAGATCATCAATTGTTGTTATGGGTGTAATGCAGCAAAGATATCGAAAAATGAGTGAGACTGCAATCTTTAATTTTACAAGGTTTTTTCAAGAAAAGTGTGCAAAAAAACAGAAGTTTTCTACAGGAGCGCCTAGTGTGGCACGAGCTTTAGGTTTACTCTTGTTTTTTTGTTTGTTTTGTGCACGAAGTTGGTAAAAAGTCTGGAAACGAATTTCCCCAAAAAAATGTAAGCGTTCGCTTTTTTGATATAATATGAATATAAAGAAAAGAGTGCTTTTTGTGGTTATAAAAAAATGAGGAAATGAAAAAAAAGAAATTGTTATCAAAAATTTTAAAATGTAAATTGGTTTTCTATTTAGTTTTAGCAATTTTGATTGCATCGTTACCGAATTTTGTTATCGTTTCAGCAAATACCAATGACGAAACATCAAGCGAGACATGTGCTTCAAACACAAATGATGTTAATGAAGATATTCATGTTGTTGATATAATTAAAGAAGATGGAAAAATTATTACAATATTTAATGATGGGACATCCTCAATTGCATACGAAGATGGAATGGTTGAACTTCATATACCCACGACAGCCTCATTTATTAAGGATGAAGCACAGGCATTATTACAAGGAGGACCTAGTGTTATTCAAGCGAGAGGATTCTTTGCGATCGTTGTTGTTTTCGCTAAAATTGTAAGTGGAGTTGGACAACTTGTTATGTAGTAAAAAGGATAACCAACGGATTTGACCCATGTATGGCGGTTAGAGAGTATCTGGGAAAAGGTCGTGCACGCACTGGGAAATATATCGTACAAGCTAAATATATACCAGGTCATGTTCCATCGTGTGAACCTATGCATTCATTAGCGTGTAATTCTGGTTACTATAAATATAGGTTTGTTCCTAAGTAGGTATTGATTATGAAGAAAATATACGGAGTTTTTAAAGGAATGGTATTACTACTACAATTCTTGGCAGTGTTAGTATATGTATATTATTGGTGTATCAATAAACAAGGTTCGCTATTTGAGATATCAATATCGATACTTGTTGTTTGTAGTTTTTTAGATGTATGCTTTTTTCCTTATGAAAAACGCAAATAATCACTTGTTTTATATGTATCCCAAATGATAGAGAAAAATAGCGCTTATCTACAAATAAATCATTTCCTATGGAATCATACGAGTATAGGAGGTGTTTTTTTGATTGATATAGTAAGTATCACGCGATATGTGCATGTAAAAATATGACTTTAATGACGATAATAAAGCTGCCCGTTTTACGGGCAGATATTTATGTATTCCAATCTTTTTGAAAGGTTTGTTTTCCTTGTTCTGTTAAAGGGTGTTGAAGCGATTTATAATAAAGTGAGTACGAAATGGCAGCATAATCAACTGGAATATCGGATAGGGCATTTAGTTGATGCAGGTTTTTAATTGAAGCTGCTACAAGACTAATATTAAATTTCGTACAAATACGTTGTGCTTGTGCTATTTTTTTTAAACCATCATCTCCATACTCATCATTTCTTCCGACAAAGAAGAAGACATAGTCAACATGTGCGTTGCATGCCGCGATTACCTGAGAAATAGAAAAAATTAGGGTCATTGCGGTTTTTATACCTTCATTATGCAAATGGTTGGCGAGCCTTAATCCTTCTTTGGAAAAATTGATTTTTATGACAGCGTGGGGACAAATACTTAAAATTGTTTTTGTTTCTTGTAACATTTTTGCATATGTTGCACCCATCACTTCAGCGCTTAAAAACGATAGTTCATGATTTTTATAGAATGTTAGGAAATCTATCATCGTAGTATGATTATTTTTATACATCGTAGGATTGGCAGTTATGGCATTAATGCCAAACTTTAAAACTTCATTTACTTCTTTTTTGTTTGCGTGGTCAATAAAATATTGCATATTCAAAACCTCCTATATTTATTATAATATAGAAAACTATTTTTGTATGGGATGAAATGTTTTTTATATTGCCATAATGTTTTGTCAATTTTTTACATATGTTGAATATTTGCCATATTAATACGCTCCTGTTTGTTATCGACAAATCTAGTTGTTTTTGTATAAAAAGTCTATACTTATACTTATTAGGAGGAAAGTTATGTTTAATTATTATCAACCTACAAGACTTTATTTTGGTGAAAACCGATTGGATGAAATAGGCAGTGTTTGCGAACAATATGGGAATAAAGTACTTTTGGTTACGAGCAATGATGATGTTTTACAAAATTTACATATGCGGGTAATTTTATTACTTGAAACGAAAGGTATGAATGTTATCCATTTTGATCAAGTAAAGCCCAATCCGAGTGTAGATATTGTTGAGGCAGGATGCAAGTTAATTCATAAAAATCCAGTGGATATGGTCGTCGCATTGGGTGGTGGGAGTTGCATGGATACAGCCAAAGCAATTGCTTTTAACAATGGGGTAAGTAAAATTGATTGGGCATATATTTTTGCTACATATTGTTCTCCATTTGAAATCTACGCCCCTTATACAGAAAAGGAGTTGCCAATCATTACGATTCCTACGACTTCTGGAACAGGATCACAAGTTACGCAAGCATCAGTGCTTAGTCAAGGAGATGATAAAATTACGTTTTTTCATCCTTTATTATTTTCCAAAGTCTGTATTTTAGATCCTGTTTTGACTAAAACATTACCAGCACATATTAGTGCCGCAACGGGATTTGATGCATTTACCCATGCCTTTGAAAGTTACATAAATCCTAAGGCTTCCATTTATAGTAAAATGGATTCCATCCAAGCGATATGCTTAATTAAAGAGAATTTGCAGAAGGCGATAAAGGAACCTGAGAATTTGACATATCGTGCAAATATGATGTTAGCAGATACACTTGCTGGAAGAGCATTGGCAAATGGAGGTGCAGCGGCTCCTCATCCGTTATCAGAAATTATTGGTGGTATTTTACATATTCCGCATGGAGAAGCTCTTGCTATTGTTTTTGCATCGTTTATTGAAGTCTTTTATGAACAATATGAAGAAGCGTTTGCGACAATAGCCTCTATCTTAGGATCCAAAAATTTAAAAAAGGAAATAGAGCGTTTCTTAACAGATATAAACATGAACAAAAAATTAAGTGACTATGATATAAGTGAAGATCAGTTTAATAAAATCATCAATTCTCCTGTGCTAGACTTTTTACCGTTTGGTAGTAAAGCACAATTACAAGAAATTATTAGGAAGTCCTATTCATGATAAAATTGGTGTGTCTTGATCTAGATGGGACACTCTTAGATACCAAAGGAAATGTATCGAACGACGATATTTTTGAATTAAAACGGATTCTGGAACAAGGCATTTTAGTATATTTGGTTACAGGAAGACCATATTGTTTTGCGAAAAGTCTAGCTGAGTTTATTGATGAGCGGATAAAGGTAATTGCGTTTAATGGGGCTAGTATAGAAATTGGAAAAGAGCATAGCAATACGATGATTCCATCAGCATCTTTACAAGCAGTAATGCAAATTTTGAGAAAGAATCAATCGCATGCTTTTTTTAAAGGCATTCATAATTTTTATACTGCTGAAAGATACGACGAGCGGTTTTTATATAGCCACTTAAATGATAAATTTCCTAAGACGCTACAAGTGAGAACATATTGCGATTTGTATTGGGATGAATTGATAATAAAAACAAAAGAAGTTAATAAAATTTTAGTATATTGTGATAATGAGCAACAAATGCTTTCTATAAAAATGAAAGTGAAGAAAGTACATGGAATTGCGTTAACGAGCTATAATAAAATCAGTTTTGATATCCATGCATACGGCATATCAAAAGGTGCGGCAGTCTTAAAGGTTGCCAACCGATATGATATGAAGCAGACCGAAATACTTTGTATTGGAGATGGAGCAAACGATATTTCAATGTTTGAAGCTTGTGGAACGCGTATCGCCATGGGTAATGCCGTAGAGGAATTAATGCTTATGAGTACAGATGTAACGCAAACCAATGAAAATCATGGTGTCGCATATGCATTAAAGAAGCACATAAAGAAAAGCCAAGTTCTATAAGTCAGAATTTGGCTTTTCTTTATGAACGCGTTGCTACCCATTGTTTTTCACTAAAGGCTTTAATTGTGTTGATAATCACCACAAGCGATAAAAAGCTAAAGATAGAAATCAAAATATTTTGCGAAATAATGCCAGAAGCAATCACGATACTTCCATCTAAAATAAGTAAAACGTTTGATATTTTTAAGCGTTTCGCAAAGTACTGAATTAAAAGAGCAATCACATCGGTTCCCCCTGTAGCACAGCCTCGATTTAAAGCGATTCCAATTGCGCTACCAACCAAAAGACCACCAGCGCTTCCTGCGAGCGTGAGTGCCAATATTTCATTTGTTTGCATGAGTAGGTTGATGATATCAAAGGAAGGAATAAAATAAATACAAATGGGCGTGGCAATGCTGATGTACAAAGTTTTGATGCCAAATCCTTTTCCAAGTAGAATAGTTGATAAAATTAACAATGGACCTGAAATTGCTAGTGTCATATAAGAAATAGGAATTTTTAAAATAGTAGAAAAAATGATGGCTAAACCAGTGATGCCGCCAGGTGCTAGTCCGGTATGGATGAAAAACATATTTACAGCAATTGCTGTAAGAATAGATGCAAAGCTAATCCAAACATAATCCAAAAATATTGTTTTTGTATTCATAATGCTTTTTAAAAAACTCTCAATCGAGAGTTTTTATTCTAACCCAAACTTTTCTACGGCTGTATCAATTGCTTTTCTACATTTATTGTAACCGGCAGTGATCCCATCTGGATCCTTAAAGATTGCACTTGATAATACAATGACATCAGGATTGCATTCAATTAACGGTTCTAAGTTATCGTGACGAAGTCCTCCATCAATGGACAATTCACATGAAGGGTTTTTCTCATTAATTAATTTACGAGCGCGTTTTACTAAGTCGATTGCACTTTTTCGCCAACCCCAGTTATCTTTACCATCGGTTTCATCTACTCCGTGGGTAACGATATGTAGGCGATCGATATCATAAATTGATTCTTCCACAAAAGACAATGGCGTATAGCATCCTAGGGTTAATCCAAATTTGATTTTTCGCTCACGACACCAATTGATGATATAAGCAAGTTGTGCTCCAATAAAGTGTTCTGCGGGTAAAATTAACATATTTGCACCAGCTTCTTTGATTTGTTCGATGAACATTTCATCCATACTTATCGTATAAATGTGGCATTCAATTGGTTTTGTTGTTTCAGGTCGGATACCTGCAATAATTTGATGGCCTCCCATCAACTTCATATTTTGTAAATCATGCATGTCTGCTGCATCCGAATGGATATAATCGGCACCAGCATCGCTTACTTCTTTTACTAAATCGGCAATTCTACCGTAATTTACATGGGCTAACCCAGCAGCAATTTTAATGTGTTTCATGTTATTTCTCCTTTTCAACAGTTTAATTTTACGACAGATATTCGCTTTTATCAATTGCTATTATGGATAGATAACAACCACATTGTTGAGGTAATTATTCAACATTTCAATTATAAATTACCTTTTCTATGTGGTAACAATCGAGAACGCAAGAAGGTAGTTTTTTTTTGAAAGTTGACATATACTTAATGTAAATCCGAATGAGAGGGTAAATTTATGTTGAATATATTTAAGAAAAAAGTAGTGCATGTATATGCGCCGGTTAGCGGAAAAGCCATTGATATATGCGATGTCAAAGATGAGGTGTTTTCAAAAAAAATGATGGGCGATGGCATCGCGATTGAAACGGTGGGGGATGTTGTTTGCGCTCCGATTGATGCAAAGATCACCATGTTATTTCCCAGCATGCATGCCATTGGTTTAGTAGATGCGAATGGATTTGAAATGTTGATTCACATTGGTATTGATACAGTGAAAGAAGAGGGTGATGGATTTGTAGGGTTAGTACAGGTGGACGACAAGGTGAAACAGGGTGATCGACTGATCCAATTTGATTTAAAAAGGCTACAAGAAAAAGGATATGATATGACCAGCATTGTTGTTTTTACAAATTGCAATACGTATTCATCAATTACAAAGAACACTGGAAAAGTAGTAGAAATAGATGATGTGGTTGCAACTTATACAAAATAAGCATCATGGACATTACATTTTGTTTGTTTGTGATTGTGGGTTGTTTTTCAATTTATAGTATTCACTCACAATATCTTTTAGACGATTAAGATCATGTTGTTCTAAGATGGAGCTAATATGCAAGACGAGTAGTGATGATTGTAAATGTAGATCTACAGTTGTAATAATGAGATCAATATCCTTGAGCGAATTTTCATAAATAGAGATAAAAGATTCTTGCTCAACAATTTTGATTTCAGGAATATGTTTCATGATTTTCTGGGTAAGCAGATTGCTAGCTCCAATACCGCTGTGACAGACAAGTATGGCTTTTAAAGGTTTTTTAAAACGATCTAAAGCAGCTGCTAAATGAAGCGCAAGAAAACCAATTTCATCAGTTTTTAGTTGAATGTTATATTGTTCATTTATATAAGTTGAACTTTTTTGGACAATCCCAAAGGTGTTCTTATACGTTTTTTGGATATCTGAAATCAAAGAATTTTTAATTTGGATATTATGACGAAATCTGGTGATGGCAGGGCAAAGATGTGCATATAGAGATAAGAATAGTTCGTTATCTTTGTGTAAGGGCATTTGCAGTTGTTGGCTCCATGACTTGATGAGTTTAAAAGCTACCTCTTTAGCTTCATCTTTGTCTTGGTTACTCGGTTGTGTATTCGTTTGTAAGGAAATAAAATATACTTGCAAATAACGAACTTCCATTTCGAAATATGGAAAAGTGTAGAAATGACAAAGAGCTTGCATAATCGTTTGTGTTTCGAAGTAGAAAGCTTGTTGTTTAAGTTCTTCTAAAAATACGGTTGATAAAGAAACGAATTGTTGTTTGCTAATGCGAAGATAAGATATGTATATGTGTAGTAAGGCCAAAACTAAGGCATCGAAGTTTAATGTATGAAAAAAAGGATTACTTAGGCTACGCATTAGATCGATAAATTCTTTTATTTCATCATCGTTAATATCCAATCCAGCAAATACAATTGAGCCGTCGCAAGCATAATTTTCGTTATTGATGATAGATACAAAGGTGTTATAACCGTTATCATGTAGCATCATTTCATACAAGACATTTCGAATATTTCGTTCCTTTCCACTAATGTGAATACCATTGTTGTTTTTTCTGGCTAAAGAAATTTTTTCCTTTTTAAACATTTTAGAAACTTCGATGATATCTTTGTGGATGGTAGCCCGACTTACATAGAGTTCGCTCGCTAGTTCATAGATGCGCAAGACATTTTCACAAGTCAAAAGGCGCATCGCAATATAAATTTTGCGCGCTTCTGGAGAATAGTCGATCAATTGTTTGTTTTTTTGTTTAATGGTGTTCCACACTTTGAGTTTGTTGTTTTTTTCACCATCAATTTTAATTCCAACACCCGTTTTTTTTACAAGTGAAAGTTCATTTTCACATAGCCATGTTTCCACAATGCGAAGATCATTACGTATTGTTTTATTAGAAACCAAAAGTTTCTTTGCAATTATATCAACGGTGACGTAATCATCACTTTGTAGTAAGAAGTGAGAAATTTCTAGGATTCGTTTATTCATCTACTAACATACCTCTTTGCTCACTATAAAAGTATAGGAGGTATTTGTCAAGTAGGATAAAATTTGGGAAAAGAGGTAATAAAATGAAACCATTTAAAGATCATATCAAAGCATATGAAGAAGAATTTATAACTGATTTAAAGCGATTGGTTGCTTGTCCTTCAGTTCGTGATGAGAATAGTATACAAAAAGGAGCACCATTTGGAAAACCAATACAAAAGAGTTTTGTTGCGTTTAAAGACATTGCTCAAAGATGCGGTTTGCATATATCTGAATTTGATGGTTATGCAGTGCATGCTAGTAATTGTGAGAGCGAAGATTATATTGGCGTATTGGGTCATTTGGATGTTGTGGATGTTCAAAAAGACTTGTGGAACACACATCCTTTTACACTGTGCGAAAAAAGTGGTGTACTTTATGGACGCGGTGTTAGTGATGATAAAGGACCACTGCTAGCATCATTATATGCTTTGCGAATTCTAAATGATTTAAAGCTTTTGAAAATACCGATTCGTATCATTGCCGGAGGTGCAGAGGAAACGACTTGGGAATGCATGGAATATTATTTTAAACACAATAGGCAACCACTTTGGGCCTTTTCTCCTGATGGGAATTTCCCTATTGTAAATGGTGAAAAAGGTATTGCGCAATTTGCGTTAGAATTCAAAGGATCCAAAACAAAGGAACTTAAAATTTCATGTAAAGAAAAGATAAATTATGATTGCTATGATGCAGAGATAACATTGGTATCGAAAGATTATATACAGGTTAAAACGATTGCTAAAAATGCACAGAGTATTCGATATTTGGGAGACAGAATACAAATTCATTATGAAGGAAAAAAAGTACTATCACGAAATCCACACAAAGGAAATAACGCATTGTTTCAATTCGTTGAAGATTTTAAAGAGTATCCATTTCGTGAAAAGGCAACGATTCATTTAATAAATTTTTTCAAAGAGATATTGCTTTATGATGTATATGGTAAACAGTTGGACATTTATACAAAGGATGAACAGATGGGGGAAACAACAGTAAGTGTCATGGCTGTTGCATGGAATGAAGATGAGCACATACTGTTGTTGGATGTACGCTATGTTAGAGGGATATCTTTGAACAACATTAAGAAACAGCTTATGACACTTGGGCAAGTATACGGGTTTGGTGTGAACATTGTAAAACATAAGGAATTGTTGTATGTAAGCGAAGATAGCAAACTTATCAAATGTTTACAATCTGCATATAAAAAAGTCATGCACGAAGATCCCGCATTATTGACAAAAGGTGGTGCTTCTTATGCTCGCGTATTGAAGCGAGGGGTTGTTTTTGGCGCTACGTTTGGGGAGTACCAGACCAATGTGCATATGGAGAATGAAAATATTCCTAGAGCAGATTTGATAAGGGCGATGGAGATTTATTGTGAAGCACTTTATCATTTAAGTAATGAAATATAACAAAGATAAAAATTACCATAATATTACGGAATATTTATGATAGATTGGTTCATGGTTTGTGAAAAACGCTTATGGTAAAATTGGTTTGTTAATAAGGAGGAGTTAGAAATGAAAAAAATTCAGGCGAAATTACAAACATTTTCGGGAGCGATGATGGTGCCCATTATTTTGCTTGTACTTGTTGGTTTCTTTGTTGGGATAGGTAGTGCATTTACAAACTACATCTTAAGCGAAGGAACACTTTTGTATAAGTTATTCTCAATGATAACAGCACTTGGCTTTATGTTTATGAATAATTTGCAACTGTGGTTTGCGGTTGCCATTGCCTTTACCTTAGCAAAAAAAGAAAAAGGATGGGCTGCCTTTGCGGGTTTGATTATGTTCTTTTGTTTCACCATAGGAATTGAAACATGGGCAGGATTTGAAGGATGGAATGCAGAAACAACAAGTGTACAAGCACTACTAGATGCAGGTTTTAGCGAAATAAAGGCACTGAACTTCAATGCATTGTGGACAGAGTCCTTAGGCATTTTTACATATAATATGGGAATTTTCTCAGGGATTTTAACCGGGATTTTGACGGCACTAATTCATAATAGATTTGTGGATAAAACATTGCCAGCAATGTTTGCATTTTTCGCAGGAACAAAATTTGTTATAATTATGGTTACTTTAATTTCAGTTCCATTAGCCATTTCCTTTTATTATATTTGGCCATTTGTAGCCAGTGTATTACAAGGCATTACAAGTTTTATTGGCGCGAGTGGTTTACTTGGAACATTTGTGTTTGGAACCCTAGATAAAATGTTATTGCCGTTTGGCTTACATCATTTGATTGCTTTTCCAATTGAGTATTCAGAAGTTGGAGGGACGATGATGATTGATGGTGTAATGTATGAAGGTGTTCGAAATATTATGAATGGACAAGCAGCAAGTGCGGAGGCAACAGGATATATTACAAGAAACTTTACAAGCGGTCGTGTGTTATTTCAACTGGCGGGATTGCCAGGTGCGGCATTTGCGATGTATCGTTGTGCGCGTGTCGAAAACCGTAAAAAAGTGGCAGCTTTATTTATTCCAACCGTATTTACCTTAGCGATGGTGGGAATTTCAGAACCGATTGAATATACTTTCTTGTTTGTAGCACCAATCTTATATTTTCTAGTATATGCACCTCTGTGTGGTTTGTGTTATGTTCTAGCAGAAATTTTCCAAATTTCAATTAATGGCCACGCGCTTTTCTTTATGATTCCAAACCTATTCCAACCGCAAAAAGTACATGCGATACATCTATTGTGGTTATTACCATTAATTTTTGTAATCTATTATTTTGCATTTAAAACGATGATTACAAAATTTGATCTTGCAACACCTGGAAGAAAAGATAATGAAGAGATCAAGTTAATGAGTAAGAAGGAATACAATGAAATAAAGGAAAGCAGTAAGGATTCCTTAGAAAGCAGAATTATTGAAGCTCTAGGAGGAAAAGCGAATATTGAAACTGTAACTTGTTGTGCAACACGACTTCGCGTTACCGTAAAAAATGAAGAAGTGATAGCTTCTGATGCGATGTGGAAAGAGCATTTGGAAGCAATGGGAGTTGTTCGAGGAAAAAATTCAATTCAAGTTATTTATGGTGTTAGAGTGCAAACCTTGACAACCAAAGTAAAAGATATTTTACAAATGGATTAAGTATATAAGACAGGATCGTTCCTGTCTTATTTTAGAGGTGATGATATGAAAAATAGTGAAATAAAAAAACGAAAACGAAAATATAAAAATTATGAAAATATAAAATGGATAAAGCTTGCCAAAAATATGTGCGTTGTTATTGTATTTTTATTTTTATTATATGTTTTTGGCATTTCCATGCTTGTTGATATAAACTTTTCGCAGGTTATTGTGGATTATCCTGTGGTTGCTATCGGATTTGTGATATCGGCAGCAAATCTGTTTATTTGGTATATCTTAAAGAAGTTGTTAGATGGAATGTTAGAACAGCAAGAAACGGCAGGTGTGCAATTATTTCTATCAGTATTAACAATTGCGCAAATTTTATTACTTAATGTTATTGTGGCGGGGTTATTATTTGTTGGGGTGTTTACAAGTTTTCGATGGTCAAAGTTCTCACTTAAGAGTGCTTTTACACAGTTGGAAACAGAAGGACAAATGAAGGTGTTTATTGGAACAGTTCTACTTTTGATAGTGTTTATATTTCTAACTTTTTTAATTTCAATTAACGTAATGTAAGTAGGGTTGTAACAAATAGTAGTTGTTTGTCTATAGTAGAGCATTATAGCTTTTGGAACTGATATGCAAGTATTTATGGGCATTTTAGTTTTATCAGAAAATATTAAATATAGCTAATGTTAATAGTAAAAAAGAACCCAAACTGGATTCTAAATGGAATATTTTGAACGTTTCACCCGCTATAGACAGGTTATAATTATAAAATATGAAAACGAATTCGCAATAGTTTGGCAATGAGCATGTAAAGAGGTTTATTTATCAATTTAAAGTAGGTATTTTTTTTGTTACTGAGTGTTTGTAGGTAATGGTTTTGTTTCCAATGTGGATAACGACGCCAAAGAGTATCCCAGTTTTCATGAAGAATTTGGTTTCGTAAGTTTTTATCCGCTATATATATAATCCGCTTGAAAGAGCTTCCCAATAAAAAACGAATATGTAAATACTCTAATTCACGCGCAAATTGAGGATACATACCCTGTGTTTTATAATAGTCAACACTTTCCTTTAACATCGCAAAAATGTCGCGCACTTTTTCGTTTTGCTTGTTGGAAATAGAATTTTTTCTTTGTACATAATGGATCAAAGGCTCCTCAATACTTACCAGTTTTGGTGAATGAGCTAACACCTTATAACAATAAGAAACATCTTCATATTGATAGCCTACACTAAAGAAAATGGATAGAGGTTTTAAAAAGGAAGCTTTATAAAGTTTATTCCAAGCAACAACTCTAATATCTAGTAAGAGATTGTCCACTACTAGATTGTTATCGATAATATGCTTGTTGGGGTATTCCCAAATAAAATTACACTCTACAATATCTGCATCTGTTTGGATGGCTTTATCATATAGTTTTTCATACGTTGTAGGTTCTATATAATCATCGCTGTCCAAATAGGCAATGTATTTACCACAAGCTTTTCTTACACCAAAATTACGAGCGTCCGATAAGCCACCATTCGCTTTCACAAATAATTTGAACCTGACATCGTTCAAAAACTCTTTTACGATACTTTCGCTATTGTCTAAAGAGCCATCATTGATCAGTAAAAACTCAATATCTTGCAGGGTCTGTGCTTGTAGGGATTGTAAACATTTACGTATATAACTTTCTACATTATAGAAAGGAATAATGACACTTACCTTCATAGTTTCTCCTCTTTATTTATATATGTTTCATTATAGCTAAAATAAAAGATAAAGCCAAATAAACATCTTCATATTTTAAATCATGTAATCTTTGGTATAATAATTGTAATAGGAGATATCTATGAAAAAAGTAATGTTTATTTCAAGCACTGGAGGACACTTGCACGAACTGTTGCAATTAGCACCATTGTTTGATAAATATGAATATTGTATTGTCAGTGAAAAAACCAATTCGAATACATCATTGAAAAGCAAATACCAAAAGAAGGTATACTATCTAGCTTATGGAACAAAACACAATATGTTGAAGTATTTTTTTGTATTTCCTTTTAATTGTTTTCGAAGTCTATATTTATTTTTGAAAATAAAACCAGATGTTGTAATTTCTACAGGTTCACACACAGCAGTACCGATGTGTTATATTGCTCATTTCTTCAAGAAAAAAGTTATTTATATTGAAACATTTGCGAACATTTATACGAAAACTTTAGCGGGGAAACTGGTATATCCGATCGCAGATCATTTTATTGTGCAGTGGGAAAGTATGCTGGAACTTTATCCAGATGCAGAATATGGAGGTTGGATATTTTGATTTTTGTAACATTAGGGACACAAGATAAATCGTTTCATCGATTACTCATGAAATTAGATGAATTGATCGAGAAAGACGTTATCCAAAGTGATATCATTGTACAAGCAGGGAATACAAAGTATAAAAGCAAGAATATGAAGATATTGAACTTTATTAACATGAGTGAGTTTAATCACTATGTTGCAGATTGTGAGTATCTGATTACCCATGCGGGGGTAGGAAGTATTATGAATGGGCTTGATCATCAAAAAAAGGTGATTGCGGTTGCAAGGCGGGTACAATATGGAGAGCATGAAAATGATCACCAAGTGGAAATTACGAATAAATTTGCCGAATTACAATATATTATAGGATGTTGCGAAGTTTGTGAATTAGAAGAAAATTTAAAGAAGTTACATACTTTTCAGACGAAACCTTACACTTCAAATAATCAAAGCTTTTGCCAACGAATCTCCGGTCTCATTGATATGGAGCGCTAGTTTATAGCGCTTTATTTTTGTGGTACAATAGGAAAGAATAAAGAAGGTGAACACATTGCAAAAACGCAGATATAAGATTGGTTTTGTGGTACTACATTACCAAGTGATAAAAGAAACAATTGCCTGTATTGAATCTATAATTACTCGTATTGATAGTGAGCATTATCGAATCGTTGTGGTGGATAATGGATCCACAAATCACTCAGGTAAAACACTACAACAAAAATATGCAGATAATCCTAAAGTCAAAGTTTTTATAACGGGAAAAAATATGGGATTCTCCAGAGGGAATAATATTGGTTTTGAATATGCAAAAAAGAGTTTGCTTTGTGATTTTATTGTTATGACAAATAATGATACGGAGTTAATGCAAGATGATTTTTTCACACAAATAGTAAAAGAATATGAAAAAAGTCACTTTGCATTGTTGGGACCAGAAATTCACTTGATGGATGATTCCATTTGTCGATATCCCTTTGCCATATTAAAGCTTGCACAAATCGAGGAAGATAGAAAACGTGTGCAGACATTGCTTGTAAAAAACAAATGGTTTCTAGAATCGCTTGATTTGTTTGTCAAACACACGACAATGAGACTAATTCGTTGGAATAAAATCCGTAAATATTTCCGTGCAGATGAAAAACCTCCTACGCGCAAAGAAAAAGTTCGCTTACATGGGTGTTGTATGGTGTTTTCACCAGAATATATTCGTCGATTTGATGGTTTACAAGAGCGCACTTTTTTCTATGGCGAAGAAGATATATTGTTTGTGCAATTGATTCGTCATAATTTATTGAGTGTGTATCAGCCACTTGTTAAGATAAAACACCATGAACAAGCCGCGACCAAAGAACTTATGGGTAAAGACTATAAAAAAAGAAGATATGTTTATGAACAGCACTTAAAAACATTAGATATATTGGAAGGCTTGTATAAAGAAGATATTGAAAGCTTACAAGATTATATTCTTTAAAAGAAAGGACAATAGGATGGAAATAAGCGTAATTATACCTGTATATAATGCTGAAAAATATATTGATCGTTGCTTAACTTCACTGCTTGCGCAGCACTTTCCATCATTTGAAATTATTTTTGTGAATGATGGTTCAAGTGATGATAGCCGTAAGATGCTTATGCAATATAGGGGAAAGGGAATTCCTATCAGGATCATTGATAAAGAAAATGGTGGACAAGGCTCAGCCCGGAATTTGGGAATTGAAAAAGCTTGTGGCGAGTTTTTGTGTTTTGTAGATATTGATGATTACATACATCCTGATATGCTTTTGAGGTTATATGAAAAGCAAAAACTGACAAAGGCAGATATTGTTTGGTGTGATGCTTTTAAGAGGAAGGGTGAAAGCTTTTGTGAAACGCTAGACAAAAATGTAAAATGGACAGGCGATGAATATAAAGATTATCTTTTAAACAATGCAAGTCCTTGGCGTAAACTCATAAGAACATCGATCATCAAAGACCACAATCTATATTTCCCGAATATTCGCTTTTATGAAGATATTGCCGTCGTGGGGGCGTATGGTTTGTATGCTAAACATATTGCGTATGTAAAAGAACCACTGTATTACTATGATTTACACGAAGGTTCTACCATGCACCAAAAACAATATGATAAACGTTTATTGTGCATCTTTGAAGCGCTTGATTATTTACGAAAGCAATTTGCGAAACCACAACAGACTGAGGTGTATGCAAAGGAGTTAGAATATTTGTATATTGATCACTTACTGCATGCAGCATCGCTTCGTTTTTTTGCGTTTCGGGATAAGAAGTCACTGGAAAAGATTGTAAAGATACTGCAAAAAATATATCCAAAGTGGTGCAAAAATCGATATTACCAACAGAAAAGATGGAAATATAAATTGCTTTGTTTCTTGTTTTATAAAAAACATTATGGCATTTTGAAAAGAATATTAGGGTAATGGGTGATGAGGATGAAAAAGAAAGTATTATTTGTGGTTGATGAACGCGAAATGGGGGGAGTATCCGTTGTTCTTAACGATTTATTGCATTTCCTAAATAAAGAAATCTTGGATATTGATGTTTTGGTTTTACATAATCGAGGAAACATGTTGTCCGAATTAGCAGATGACATCCATATGTTTTTTGGTACATCGTACTTTGATACGGTTGATTATCATATTAGTGAAGTTTTAAAGATGTACAATTTACAAAAGTTGTATCGAAAACTACGGATTGTTTTTGATTTGAAAACCAAGCGAGTGAAAAAGCGAATAGTGAAAGAAAGAAAAAAAATAATAAAGAAAAACTATGATGTTGAAATAGCTTTTAAAGATGGATACAGTGCTATTTTTACGGCTTGTGGAGATACAGTAAAAAAAATCCATTGGCTGCACTGTGATTACGCAAGCAACAATCCAAATGAGAAATATGCAAAGTTATTTGCAGACTTATTACCACGCTTTGATCATATTGTGGGGGTTTCTACAAATGTCGCAAAAAGTTTTAATGAAACATATCATTTAAAACAAAAGGCAGAAGTGATTCCCATAGCGATGGATACCAAACGGATACTTGCATTGTCAAAAGCCGAGTCAAAGGTTTCTCTCAACAAACAAAAATTGAATATTGTCGTTGTGGGTAGAGCGCATCCTGTAAAAGGGTATGAGCGAATGGTTGCTGTTTTTGATAAATTGCAACAAGCGAAGCTGATGGAAAATGTTGAAGTTCATGTGTTTGGTGATGGACCATTGTTTGCGGATATTGTAGAACTGATAAAAGCGAAAAAACTCACTGATAAAATTGTAATGGAGGGCAACACGGAAAATCCCTATGCCGAAATAAAAATGTATGATGTATTATTGTTGCCATCGTATTCCGAGGCGTTTGGAACAGTAATCAGTGAGGCTTTCATTGTTGGTGTTCCCGTTTTAGGAACAAGAACGGCAGCCAGTGAAATGTCAATTCGACAAAATCAAAATGGTTGGATTTGTGAAAATAGCGAAAGTGGATTGTATCAAGCGCTCAAAAAACTTATTCATGCACCGCAAGAAATAAAGCACTGTAAACAACATTTACAATCTTTTCAATATGATAATTACAAGATTTTAAAACGGATTGAAGAAATGCTGCAAGACGAATAAACTTGATGATGGTAGCTGCATAATTTGTGTTACAATAAAACGTATGAAAGATGATAGAGGTGTTATTTTGAAAGTTTCGGTGGCGCTTTGTACATACAATGGTGAAAAATATATTAAAAAACAATTGCTTAGCATTCTTCAACAAACAAGGGCAGTTGATGAAATTATCATTTGTGATGATGGATCAAATGATAGAACGCTTACAATATGTGCAAAAATATTAAGTGATACAAACGTTTTTTACAAGGTAAAACATAATGAAAAAACAATGGGTGTGATGAGAAATTTCCAACAATGTTTTTCGTTGTGCAGTGGTGATATTATTTTTAGTTGTGATCAAGATGATGTATGGGAAATTCATAAAGTAGAGATAATGATGAAGCATTTTCAACAACAAGCACACATTTCACTCATTGCAAGTGATGCGATGTTGATGGATGAAAAAGATGACGAAATGAAATTATCATTACGGGAAAGTTTGCGCTTTCATATTGATCAAGAGCATCTTATGCTTGATAATTTGTTGCGAACGTATTGTATCACGGGCGCAACCATGGCCTTTCGCAAGACGTTTTATGAACAGTATTTTTATCTGAGTAATGATTGGTTACATGATGGATGGCTGGCGATGATGGCAGTGATGCAGGATGGACTATTATTTTTAAGTGAAAAACTTACACGCTATCGTCTGCATGGTAATAATGCATGTGGTGTAGGGGAAATTAAGCTATTGATGCACGGTACACAAAAACAATTACATCGAGCAAATGAAATTGATGTTATGAAAACGGCGTTGTGCAAACCTTTTTATTTTGAGGATTTTGCGAAAATGCGTATGAATATGTATAATGAAGTGAAACATCAACTGCTAAAAAAAAGGTGTGAGATACACCATGATTACCTAAGAAAACTAAATGATTGTATTTTGTTTTGGGAAAAACGTAGTGCACTACGGCATATGCGTTATAAAGAGTGTTGTGACATGATTCGTTATTTTAAGAAAGTAAAGGCCTATGAACGCTATTCGAAAAGTAAAAAACTTGCGAGATTTGATTATTATTTTTGGTTTGTATACAGGTGTATTCCGCGCAAGAAAAGAATAAGATAAATAAAAAATGTCGTTTAGGGTTACAAGAGTGATACAACAAGGTAAAAGGTGAACATATGGAAAATAAAGAAAATGTGATAGAAATTAAAAATTTATACAAAACGTTCAAAGTTACGTATGATAAACCACAAACGCTGAAGGAGCGTTTGTTGTTTTGGAATCGAGGTAATGTTGAATATAAAAAGATTTTAAAAGGAATTTGTTTGGATATTAAAAAGGGTGAAACGATTGCTTTGGTGGGAACCAACGGTAGTGGGAAATCAACCCTGTTAAAATTGATGACTAAAATTTTGTATCCTAATAAAGGAACTTTACAAACAAAAGGAAAATTAACTTCACTTTTAGAGCTAGGAGCAGGTTTTCATCAAGATTTTACCGGACGTGAGAATGTTTATTTTAACGCTTCTATTTTTGGGCTGACAAAAGAAGAGATTGATGCGCGTTTACATGCAATTATAGAATTTTCTGAATTGGAAGAATTTATTGATAATCCTGTTCGCACCTATTCATCAGGGATGTATATGCGTTTAGCATTTTCGATTGCGATTAATGTTGATGCTGATATTTTACTCATTGATGAAATTCTAGCTGTGGGTGATCAACATTTTCAAGAAAAGTGTTTTGATAAATTAGATGCGTTAAAAAATAGTGATACAACCATTGTTATTGTATCGCATGATTTGCATACCATACGTAAGCTTTGCGATCGTGCAATTTGGATATACCAAGGCGAAGTAAAGGGTGATGGGGCGCCAGCAGATGTCATTGAGCAATACTTACAACAAGTGAGTAAAGATCACCAAGAACGGCGCAAAGTGTTTGCGGAGAATAAAGAAAAGATAAAGATTAAAAGTGATAACTTTAAAGGGTTGGTACACATTGATTATCCTCAAGCTTTTGCAAACATACATAAAAATCAGAAAATACTCTCGATTCACGGGTGGGAGATCAATGATTGTATCGACTCAACGATGAAGGTGTTTGTGGACAAGAAAGTTGTTCCTCAATTACAACGAAGCGATCGCGCTGATGTATTTGTTGTGCATGAAGATATGTATGGCGGTTCTTTAACCAACGACAAAGCAGGTTGGGAAGTAACGTTTGATTTACTTACATGCGAAGCAGGGTTGCATTCTTTAAAGGTATGTTCATATGACAACAACGAGCAAATAATAGCGCAAAAAGAAATTAGTTTTACGATTGTGGAAGATTGAGGTGAAGTATGAAATTAATCCAAGATTTATATCAATATCGAGAGTTGTTGAAAAGCAATGTAAAAAAAGAAATTAGAGGAAAATATAAAGGTTCTTTTTTAGGAATTATATGGTCGTTTGTGAGTCCCCTTTTACAAGTTATGGTATACGCTATTGTTTTTCCATGGTTAATGCGCAATGCGAATATTGAAAATTATTTGATTTATTTGGTTGTTGGCATTATCCCTTGGACATTTTTTATTAATGTTATCAATCAGGGGGTGGGCAGTATTCGCCATAATGGTGGAATTGTAAAAAAGGTATACTTTCCAAGAGAGATCTTACCAATTTCTGTTGTGGTGAGTGGTTTGATTAACTTTTTGATTTCATGCATTATTATTTTAGCGTTTGTGCTTGGCTATGGATATGGAATTTCATGGCACTTGTTGTTACTTCCGTTGGTTGCGCTTTTACAATCCTTATTTTCACTGGGTTTGGTTTTTGCACTAAGTGCTATCAATGTATATGTGAAAGATACAGAATATATTATCGCCTTTATCTTAAGTATGTTGTTTTATGGGACACCAATCTTATATGATTTGAGTAGTTTTTCTAGCAGTGTTCCAGCATATTTAATACGTTTGGTAAAATTGAACCCTTTAACGCATTTCATAAATGCTTATCGTGATATTTTTATGTATCATCAAGTACCCAATATGCGCTATATGATGATATTAGCATTGTTGAGTGTAGTGGTATTTTTCATTGGATATGCGATTTTCAAAAAATTAGAAAAAGGTTTTGCTGAAGAGTTGTAGATAAGAAAACGAGGGAGAGATAAGATGCAATTTAAAATCATAGAATGTAGAATGTATGGCATACGCAATCCATTGTTGTATTTGAATGGATGGATTGAAAATGGTGCAAAATACATAGAAGTTAGAGATCAAGAGCAAGTATATGTGCGCCAAGCATTATCACAGTATGCAACAAAGATTTGTTTTTTTAATTTACATAGTGCGATTTCCTCGTCTACGTTATGTAATGTTTTTTCGGTGATAGCGATAGATGAAAGTGGAAATGAACAAGTGCTAACTTCGTTTAAAAGTACCCCATTATTAAGATTAAAGGAAAGATATAAGTCCTTAAATTATCGACAATTTGTTAAAACATATTATAAAGAATATACCCCATTACTCAAACGAAGTTATAATATGCATAAAGAAAAAGAATATCATGCATGGATAAAAAAAAGCGAATCGTCTCATTCGGTACAAGAATATGCGTACCAGCCAAAGTTATCGGTTATTATTCCCGTATACAATGTTTCTAGACGATATTTAAGTGCGTGCTTGGATTCAATCTTGTGTCAAAGTTATCAAAACTTTGAAGTTTGTTTAGCGGACGATTGTTCCAATAAACAAGAAACCATAAGTACACTAAAAGCATACGAAAATAAAGATGAGCGAATTAAAGTAGTGTATCGAAAAGAAAATGGACATATTTCACTTGCCAGTAATTCGGCACTAGCAATTGCCAGTGGCGAATTTGTGGTGATGATGGATAATGATGATGTGATTGTGCAAGATGCATTTCATGAAATCATATGTGCTCTCAATAAAGATGTAACGCTTGATTTTGTGTATTCTGATGAAGATAAGATTGATGAAGAAGGAAATCGTAGTGATCCACAATTTAAACCAGATTTAGCGATGGACAAATTATATGGTGGTAATTATATTTGCCATTTGAATGTCGTTAGAAGAAGTATCTTACATGAAATTGGTGGATTTCGCCAAGGTTTTGAAGGGGCGCAAGATTTTGATTTATTCTTACGTGTATTATTGAAAACAGATCGGTTTTATCATATTCCTAAAATCTTATATCATTGGCGCATGATTGAAGGTTCAACTGCACTTAACCCATCTTCGAAAAATTATGCTGGTGAGGCAGGAAAGCGAGCGTTAGAATCGTATTTCACGCAAAAGAAAGTGGATGTGCAAGTATCGATTTTGTTGCATACGCATTATTTTATTGAATACAAAGTCAAGAAAAATCCATGTGTTCATATTTTGATGGAAGTACATGATATTGATTTTTTTGATGTGAATAGAATCCAAAAAATGCTGGATAGTTTAGCCTATCAAAATTGTCATATTAGTTTTATTAGTGAA
Source organism: Breznakia sp. (assembly GCA_047973225.1). GTDB lineage: Bacteria > Bacillota_I > Bacilli_A > Erysipelotrichales > Erysipelotrichaceae > JBKEBQ01. The sequence goes on from JBKEBQ010000006.1 coordinate 44,229, forward strand.
GATAAAAATCTAAGCGATAAATTAAGAATGGCTACGTTTGCGCATGAAGTAGTGGTTCGTTCAAATGTAATTGGGGAAAGTTTTTATCAAGTTGTCCAAGAAAGTGATAGTGAATACTTGCTGTTTATGAATGAATACGTCACACTTGAAAGTTTTGATGCGGTTGATGTATTGCTTGGTTATAGTGCACAAGCAGAACATGGTGTTGTTAGCGGGAAGTTAAGCGACTATCAACAATATGTTATTGATGCAGGCTACTTTTTAGTGAATAACAAATTACTCCCAACCCACATTGCTTCGTTTCCAAATGATTTTGGTGAGTATGGAACGCTGCTTGTTGCAAACAATTATCGCATTGTTTCACCTTCCTTTTTCATGGTGAGTAAAACGAATTTTATGCGTGTGCAAGGATTTAACGATGCGTTTGCTCGTGATATGTTTCATGACTTTCATTTGCGTTTGAGTGAGTGTGGTTTGCGAAATGTTTGTGTTCCTCATGTGGAAGCGAGAGCAGATCAAAAGTATGAAAAATACAAGGTAGAAAAAACGAGTATTAAACGATGGCAAGAGGAAAATATCGATTGCATGTATGATAAGTATTATAATGAAAATCTTAGTAAAGACTTTGCGTTTCGATTGCCAAAAAAAAATTAGTATTACCGGTATTAATATAGGGGGAGAAGTTTCATGATTGATTATTTAAAGGGTTTTATAATAGTATTTATATTAATTGCGGTGTATCAGTTATTGGGAATGGCAATTACAAAATCAAATAAGCGACATTGTCATAACCTTATTGTCGGCTTTTTTGCGTACACAGCAATGAATGCGCTCATTGGAATTCCTTTGCAGATTTTCAATAGTCAATGGATTTATTTCTTTATAGCGATGATGGTATTATGGATTGCGCTCATTGTATTTATTATATATTCCATCAAAACAAAAAGAATTATCTTTGATAAAGAATTTATGATGTGTTATCTAAAATCAACAGCCATAGTGCTCGCATGTTCATTTGTTGTTTTGTTTGTTACGTTACAATTTCCAGGCATGTTTTGGATGAATAACAACACCGATGGTGGATTTTATATTACCAGGATGGCGACGCTTCCGTATCTTTCGCACCTAAGTACAATTGATCCCATTACAGGGTTAGAAACATCATTTAGTTTTTCGTATTCTTTAAACACCTTTGAGTTGGAATCATCAGTATATATATTTCTTTCGAACATATCGGCTAGTGTTTATACACGTTTCTTTTTATCGTTTTTAAATATATATGTATTTTTAAATGTATACAATGTATTCTGTTCGTTTTTATGTAAGCGATGGAACTTGCGTAACCCACATTTGTTGTATTCGTGTTTTGGTGCTTGTTTTTACTTATTATTGTGCATTAGTATTGCTTATTATATTCCAAATGCTACAGAGGGATGGCGATTGATATCAGCTGTGTATTTTGGCTCTACCTTTTGTATGGCAATAGCACCTTTTGTGTTGTGTCTTCCAATCATGGAGCCCGAAATTGACGGGTTTAAAGAAGTTGTATGGCTGGCCATTGTGTCTGTTGTTTTAATCTCACGCTCTTCCGTTAGTTTGCCGCTTATTATATTATTCATTTTCATATATGGATTTTATAGAGTGTTGCTACTTACAAAAAATAAAAAGATAAACATAATGTTGATGAGTATATATGTTGTATTTTTATTTTTAGGAGGGTATTTGTTAGCGAAAATGCAACTAGTTTCAATCAGTGCTCCCCATTTGTTTTTTTCCATGATTAACACAAAGATGGGTTATTTTTTAATTGGCATTGCTTTTCTTGGTATTTATAAAATCAAGGATATAAAAGTAAAGCGACTACTAGGTGTTTCCCTTGTGTGTATTTTAGCATTTGCAAATATTTCGCTTTTAGAAAATTACTTACTCGTTTTTAGCCACTTTTATTTTGTATACCATCGCTTGCTTATTACCTTAATACTCTTTGTATATTTCATTGGATGCGCATTTCTTTTTGCTGGTTTCATGTGTTATGTAAAAAATCGATATGTAAATGCTATGTTAGCGGTGATAAGCATATGTTTTGCTTTTTATACAACTTGTATGCATCATGAAATCACACTCGATAATATATATAAGACAACTGCTTTATATTATCATAATATGGAGCTTATGCCTGAAAGTACAGCGATATTGGCTGAGAAACTAGAATCCCATTATCAAGAAACAGGAACGACCCTATATGCGATTGTTCCCAATGGGCTTTCAGTGAATGGAAACGGTCATGTTTTATCATCGATTGTTCGTTATAAAACGCCCCATACCATTGTTGTTTCGGGGACCTTGCGTATTTATCAACAATATAATCGTGAAGGCAGTCCTTTTAAAGGGTTTAGTCTTGAAGAGCAACAAGTTATTGATCGCTTGCGTAATGACAGTGATGAACAAGTAAAAGCAGCAGCAAAAGCTATACTTGAAAAGTATCCAATCAATTGTGTTGTGTTGATAGGAAATGAGCAAGAGAGTGCAACGGTGATGGAAACCTTAGGGTATGATCCAGTAGCAAATGTGAAAGATCAAAAAAAGTTGAATTTGTATGTGGTATATGTAAAAAGATAGATAAGAAGTCGAAATATGTGAAGTGTCAAAGCCAAGGCTTTGAGTATATAATAAAATTAAAAAATGTGTTTATAAATATTTTCACGTAAGTTTTACAATTTTACTAGTGTGATAAAAGTAGCTATGAAGCGGCAGGATAGCTACTTTTTTTGTTTGTTTTTAATACAAGTTTAAAATTAGAGGTTCGAGAATGGAACCTTTTTCAATGTGAACCGTCACTAATAATAGAAGGCATTTTTTAATGCTATGTAATGGACGAAGTAATTTCGTATGAAAAAGATAAGGAAACAATATTAGATATGGTAAA
>JBKEBQ010000004.1:0-18389 GCA_047973225.1 Breznakia sp.
ACTCATGATTTCTGGAGTTGAATTTTTGACTCCACCTGATGTAATTCCATACGTCACAATTTCACTCATATAATCTGGCAATGCCAATACAGTTTGCGCTTGTACATAAAGTAGAAAAACAATCGCAAGTAGTGCCAACCAATATTTTTTTAAATATTTTAATATATTCAACATTTTTTATCTCCTTCATATCCTGAATGCCTCTTATACATCTCATATTATTCATAAGCGAAGCAAATCACGGCTATCCTCTTCATCTAAAAAATAGTATTTCCACGAACTGATTCGTAAATTCTTTTTTTTATATCGTATTTTTTCAATAGTTTCATCACATAATTGTATACACACATTGCTTCAATCACCGTTTTTTTCTGTTCGAGCAAGCAATCCTTTTTTTCTAAACGACGCACATTTTGCGCTATCGCAGAAGAGCTAAGCTAACTTTAAAGTGTGGAAATAATTTGCCAATTTTGATTGGTTTTTTGTTATCCAATGTATGAATAGCGTACGAAAACATAGTTTCAAGATCTTTGGCATGCTCTATTTTTTGAATACTTTTACAATCATCAAAATCGCTTGGATTGTGATAATTCCTCATATGATACATCATCTTCATACGCCTATAGACTTGTTCTTGTATTTCTGTATTCTTCACATGTAGCACCTCCGTAAGATTATTAAGATTGTTAAGTCACTTAATGATAAAACTATTTCATTTTCTTGTCAATTCTGTTTTTAATGTCTCTGTATTCCATGTGTGGTTCAAATATGATAATGTCTCATATTTCACAACTGCTTCTTTATACCTTTTATTAATAAAAAAGAGGTTTTACTCATCCTCCAATTCAACTGCTTCAATTTTTTTAAAACGATTGATTATTTTATTATTGGTAATGTCCAACTCTTTCATATTTTGATACACGCGTTCATAATCTTTTTGTACTTTTTCATACCGCTGTGAAAATCGCTCAAATTCTTTTGATAACTTTTGTAACTCCTCTTGAATATCTTTCATTTGCGCATTTTTCTTTTGGTCTAAATATAGCGCCTTAATTGCCGTTATATATGCCATGAGCGTCGTGGGGGATACAAGATATACTTTTTGTGTATAGGAATAGCTAACTACATCTTCCATCTGTGCATTCACATAAGCAAAAATAGCCTCTGCCGGAATAAACATGTAAGCAAATTCACTTGTCTCATTGGGAACAATATATTTTGTTGCAATCGCATCAATGTGTTTCTTTATGTCTGTTTTGAATTGATTTTGCAGAACTTTTTTTCGTACTTCATCATGTTCTACATCCATTAAACGATTAAAATTTTCTAAGGGGAATTTAGAATCAATGGGAATCATCCCTAATGCATCATTACCAAAAATAACAGCGTCAACAATCAAATTATTTCGCAAGCGATACTGTCTTTGATAACGATGAATATTGTTAGCAAAAGCGCATTCCAAAATACTATATAATTCAATTTCTCCATAAATTCCACGAGTTTTTTTGTCGTTTAATATTTGGTGCAAGCCTGTAATCTCACTTCCCAATCCACGCAATTGCTCCTGTGTTTGATCAATTTTCACAATTTGTTTCATAACCTCAGCAAATGTTTTGTGTGTAGATTCAAAAGCCGTATGCAATTGGCGGTTGACATTATGTTCCATTTTAAATAATTTATCACTCGTACTTTCATTTAAACGATCCATATCCCGGTGCACCGATGAAGAAAGTGCAGTCTGAAAATCCAATAGTTGTTTGCTCACTTGTGACTGCATCATTCCTTTGTTTTTTTCCTCCAAATATTTACTTGTATTCCGCATAGAAAATACTGTAAATAATATAACAACACTTAAAATGACCAAAACAAACAGCAGTATCGATTCCATATTCACACCTCAACTATATACCTATTATATCATAGTTTGTCCATCACTTTTAACAATTCTCTCACCCGTTTTATCCGTTTTACAACACTTCGCTTATGCATATAAATATATACATACCTCTCTCCTACAAGAATTTTACAATATGCTTCTTTATACCTTTTTACACATTTTATATATTCGTAATTTATCCACAACATTCTTTTTCGCATATTTCCAAACGGAATCATTACATAATTGTCTCCCGCTTTTAAAATGATCGGGACATGTTGGTGATAGCGCAAATATTGATAAGCAAAATGGCGCTGAAATTCGACATCACCACCATAACTTTTGCATAAGCGTTTTACCACCGTTTTACTCGACAGTGTAAAATACGCGCGTTCGTGATTTGCACCACACACGATACACTGCTTGCTTTTATAATCATCATATACATAATAAATATGCTTAAAGTAAAATTTCTCCATACTTATATATAGTCCATTCTCTAAAAAGTCCTAAAAATCATGCCTTTTATTTTTTTACATATAAATAACCCAACAAAAAAAAGATGTGCTTATCGCTAACATCTTTTCCCTTTGTTATTTTGTTGTACTCCCAAAGCCACCATTACGAACATCTTTTACATCATCATCAAGGGTTATTCCATATTCGATAAAAATTCCTTGTGCGAAGCCTTCCCCTTGCTTTAACTCTATCGTTTTATTTTCATTGGTATCATTAGTAATTTTCACAAAAATGTGTCCTTCATTATCACTATAAAAATAATCGGCATCAATAATCCCAACTGTATTGTTCAACTGCAAGCGATATGTAAAACCCAATCCACTTCGAGGATATAGTTTCAATACCCAATTTTCTTCCATATAACAGCGAATTCCTGTGGGGATTTTAATCGTTTCTTGTGGCTTTATACAAAAAGCAAACGGCGTGAAGAAGTCATATCCAGCGCTTTTTAGCGTTGCTCGTTTAGGCAATATAATCTGTTCATATATCTTTAAAATGTCTTCTTCCTTCTTGCTTGGAAATACTTTTTTAAATTCTTCAAAACTAACTTTATGAAATTTTGCAACTCTACGCATCCTATTACCCTTCCACCAAAACAATGCGTTGTAATTTTCTACTTTGTTTTACATCAATTGTTTTTTGGTTCATACTGCCTTTCCAATGTAATTTAACATCTTTTTGTGCTTCGATAAATTTACCATCCACCAACACATCAACTACCTCTAAAACTCCTAAGTGTTCAATTTCTTCATATACGTATCCTGTATAAAGCCAGATAGTTTTTAGAGGAAATTTTTTATGAATCTCTTTTACTAAACTTTCTACTTCCTCAGCATTTTGAGGATGTAAAGGATCCCCGCCACTTAACGTAATCCCCGAAACATAATCCTTAGACAATTCTTCAAACAACTCTTGTTTTGCTGCTTCATCAAATACCAATCCCCCCTGGATATCCCAAGTTTCTTGGTTATGGCAACCTTTACAAGCATGTACACACCCCGATAACCATAATACAACACGTAAACCTTCCCCATTCAACATATCATCTTTTGTTATATTATGATATCTCATTACATCGATTTCCTTTCTTTAATTTCTGCCATTTTCGCATCATTTAAACGCGAATCCCCCTTTACTCTAGAGTACGATAAATATCCATTCATACGATCGATCTTCGTAAGGTTTTCACTTCCACATTTTGGACAAACATCCATATTCAATTCTTCATGACCGCAATCATCACAATACGATAGCGCCAAATTTACACCTTCATAAAATCCTAGTTTCATCGCTCTGCGCACAAGTGTCTTGATTGCTTTTTCATTGTAGCCAATCGGATATTTTACATATTGAATTTTCCCACCATTGGCAAGTTCCCAAAAACGATGCTCCAAATTTTGTTTCTCAATCGGAGAAATTTCTTCACTTACGTGACAGTGAAAAGAATTACTAACATATTCACGATCACTCACATTTTCGATAACGCCATATTTTTTCCTAAACTGTGTTACTTGTAGACCACAAAGATTTTCAGCTGGTGTTCCATAAATTGCATACAGTCTTCCATCCGCTTCTCTAAATTGTGCAATGCGTTTATTTATATATTCTAAAACTTCAATCGCAAAGTGACCATCTTTTACCAAAGACTTCTTATTGTAAAGCTCTTGCAATTCATTTAATGCAGTAATTCCAAAAGAAGCTGTCGCAGAGTCCAACAGTGGTTTTATTTTATCGTGTAAGCCTAAATTTCCACCAGCAAAACCACCTTCGCAATAGGCCAAAGGATTTACACTCGCCTTCATTTCTCCTAAATAATCGTAGGTACGCAAATGAAGATGGCGAATCAATTGTAAATAGTAATCCAAAACTTCATAGAAGTCTTTCGCCTCATGCCTTGCTTTTGCTAAAATCATTGGTAAATGTAATGAAATAGCACCAATATTAAAACGGCCAACAAAGAATGGCGTATCCTTTTCATCTGCCGGCGTTAAGCCACCACGACGATAGTATGGCGATAAAAAAGCGCGACATCCCATTGGCGAGATGATTTCTCCATATTTTTTATATACACTTGGAACATACCCTTCGCCCGTTAAACTCAACCAATCAGGATACATCGTTTTTGACGAACAAGAAATTCCCGCCTCAAACACATCTTCCAAAACTTTTCCTTCGCCATGTAAATTCTCATCATATAAAAAGACAATTTTTGGAAATAATACCGGTTTTTTATGCCCTTTTTTTCCTTGTCCATCACGTCGAACATGCAACATTTGAATGCTTGCCATTTTTTCAAAACGTGATATCCCTGTCCCTATAGAAACTGTGATGAATGGGTAATCACCACGGCTACTCGAAACGGAGTTGAATTTATATTCCCAGCCTTGAAAACCCTGTTTAAAGTCTGTTTCAACATCGCATAAGGCAATTTCTTCAGCCTTTGCTTGTGACATTCCAAATGATTTATATTTTTCTACATATAAAGCAAACGATTTCTCTGCATAGGGATATAAAATACGCTCTACACTAGGCACGGTAAAACCTCCATATTGTTGAGAAGCAGCACTCAAAACAATATCACCAATAACATCAAATGCGACGTCCAGCGTTTTTGGTTCGTTATACCAAAGGTTTCCCATCTCAAAGCCACCTTTTAATACATTATCAACATCAAACAAGCAACAATTCATCGTATCTCTTCGCGCACTCATATCATGAATATAAATATAACCTTCGCGTGCCGCTTGTAATTCTTCTGTTGTCAAAAAAAACTTTTGATAAAGACCTTTGTTTAACTCGTTAAAAATAAGACTTCGCTTGGTTGATACCAATGCACTGTCCGTATTTGAATTTTCCTTATCACCAATATACATAATATTTTGTGATTTTTTATATACTTCATCAAGCATATTCACAAAGTCACTCTTATAATTCCGATAATCACGATAACTCTTCGCTACTTTAGGATTCGTCTTTTCTAGCGCATCTTCGACAATGTTATGCATTTCGGCAATACTAATTCGATCACTTTCCATCGCTTCCACACGTTTTTCAACATCACGACATATTTGATTGATCTCCTCATTTTTAAATGAATATAAGGTGCGAAATGCCGACTTGTTAATTGCTATAACCACCTTTTCAATATTAAAAATCTCTAGTGTTTTATCTTTTTTTACAATACTCATCTTATCTAATTTCATAGTGACCTCCCATATATACTAATATAAAAAAAAGAACGTGAACGTATATGTACTCTTATTATAAACAAAATACATTAAATAAGGAATAAGATAATCTGAAAACTCGCGCCTCTCATCGCATTTTGTTTCACACTTTTTTCATAATAGTGTAATATGCTTTCCTAATTTTTCATAAAACGTTTTCCCATTATATATCGACTCACGAAAATAGTTTTTATACATTGCCCGCAACAAATAAATTAAAATTTGAGAATATCGCTCATCTTTTTAACATACTGCTTATTTTATGGAACCTTTTTTCTTTGGGTGCGTCACTATTGTAGATAGCTGTGTTTATACGTAGTTGTGACGCTATTTATCAGATAGAGAAATACAATTTTTTAGTTGTATTTCTCTTTTATTCGTAGTGTCGCTCATTTTGTATTGTGCATCAATACAAACATCAGGGAGGAAAAAAAATATATATGCTGAAGTTAAAAAATATTCGAAAAAGTTATCAGACGGGAGACTTTGTTCAACATGCTTTGAAAGATATTAATTTGAATTTTCAAAATAATGAATTTGTTGCTGTTTTAGGACAAAGTGGAAGTGGTAAAACAACTTTACTCAATATTATTGGTGGTTTGGATCGATATGACCGAGGTAAGCTTATAATCAACAATAAAAGCACGAGAAACTTCAAAAATTACGAATGGGATGCTTATCGCAACCACTGTGTTGGATTTGTGTTTCAAAATTATAATTTAATTCCCCACATTGATATTCTTGCTAATGTTGAAATGGCATTGACCTTAAGTGGTGTATCAAGACTCAAACGTCGTGATAAATCATTGGATGTTTTAGAGCTCGTAGGTCTAGTGGAACACGCGTATAAAAAGCCAAATCAGCTATCGGGCGGACAAATGCAACGGGTTGCAATCGCTCGTGCTTTAGTAAACGATCCCGATATCATTTTAGCTGACGAACCTACCGGTGCCCTTGATAGTGAAACAAGTGTTCAAATTATGAAGCTCATTCGTGATATCGCAAAAAACAAACTGGTGATTATGGTCACGCACAATGCGAAGCTTGCCCATCAATATGCAAATCGCATTATCGAACTTAATGATGGAGAAATCATTACCGATACAAATCCTGTTGCCTATGGCATAAAAGATAGCTCATCATTTAAAATCGTAAAAACTTCAATGCATTATTTTAGTGCATTGAAACTTTCCTTTAATAACATCCGCACAAAAAAAGTGCGAACGCTTCTTACCTCGTTTGCTTCCAGTATTGGAATTATCAATATTGCTTTAATTTTATCTGTATCTACAGGTTTTCAAGAAAAGATCGATGAGTTCGAAAAAGACTCTTTGTTTTCCATGCCCGTTACCATTTCCATACAGGCTGCACAAATCGATCATTTCAGCATCTTAAGTAAAAAAAATCCATCTCTTGAAGGATATAGTGACGAAAAAATCGTTGTTGCCGAAGCAACAACAAACGAACCAACAACGCATGAAAATAAGATTACCCAAAATTATATTGATTACTTACATGGCATTGATGCCAAATATATCGCGGGTTATAATTATACACAAGGGTTTGCGATCAACGCTATTTCAGAAAACAACAATGGCGATTTGTCCCTCATTGACTTTTCTACATCGCCATGGAATGCCCTTCCTTGTGCGCCAAAAAACAAGATAAACACAGATCCAGTTGAAAACAATTATGATACATTGGCTGGAACCGTAGATAACGATCAACCAGCTCTAGTATTAACTGTTGGTGCAAAAAATCAAGTACCAAGAGATGCACTTATACAATTGGGTTTTAGTGGTGAAGAAATGGAAAATATTAGTTTTGAAGATATCATGAACAAAGAAGTTAAAATTATTTTAAATGATGCTTATTATACACAATTAGGACAGCGATACGTACCAAATCAAAATCTAGCAACGATGTACCAAAGCAAGGGTGCCATCACTTTAAAAGTCCAAGCCATTCTTCGGGGAAAAAAATCACAAGAAAAGATAACGGAAAACAGTACAGGGCTTTCCTATACAAGTGCACTCAATCAAAAAATAATATCTAAAAATAAAAATTCCGCAATTGTGAAAGCACAAAAAAACAATGATTTTAATATTTTGAATGGACTTCCCTTTGACAAAAGCTCTCAAAGTACAAATAAAGATGCATTGTTGCGTTATTTAGGAGATGATATGACGCCTAGCTTAATCTCTATTTATCCTAAAGATTTTGACGCAAAAGACGAAGTCTTGAAGCAATTGGATGCTTATAATACAAATCAAACAGAAAATGAGACAATTTATTATGAGGATAGAGCCTCCATGTTTACTGCGTTATCTGCAAATATTATGAGCGCAGTCAGTGTCGTTCTTGTTGCTTTCTCCATAATATCACTTACTGTGTCTAGTATGATGATCGGTATCATTGCGTATACATCCGTATTGGAGCGAACAAAAGAAATCGGTATTTTACGATCTTTGGGTGCGCGAAAAAAAGACATCACGCGCGTATTCAATGCCGAAACGCTACTGATCGGAAGTTTTTCAGGGATTTTCGGAATTGGTCTTTCTGTCCCCCTGTGCATTCCTCTTAGTAACCTTATTACGAACTTATCCGGTTTAGATATCGTCGCTAAGCTACATCCAAGCGATGCCATCATTTTAATTGTAGTGAATTTAACACTTACATTTATTGGTGGACTGTTGCCTGCTAAAATGGCTGCAAAAAAAGATCCCGTTGATGCCCTGCGAAGCGAATAATGCATTACGGCTATTTTCCCAAACTATTTCAGCACCCGACACAATCAATATGTATCTATTTGTGCCTCATATTTTATCATGGAGGCGTGCAGACAAATTCTTGGACCAAAAAGTAGGGATAAGGAGGCAAACAATGTCATATCCATATCTTATTCTCCATACACAAACTCATCCACATCATATGAAATACAAAAATAGAATGTGCATTTTTTAAATTCGCTTTCGTTGTTTTTTTGTAGTTGCATTTTCCATATCTTTGCAGTATAATTTCAATGATGTATTAATACATTAACACGATAAAAAGGAGAAGACTCTATGCTCAATTTAAAAAATATTAGAAAAAGCTATAAGACTGGTGATTTCGTACAACACGCTTTAAAAGGAATCCATTTGCATTTTCGAAAAAGTGAGTTTGTTGCTGTTTTAGGACAAAGTGGAAGTGGGAAAACGACTCTATTAAATATTATTGGCGGTTTAGATCATTATGATGAGGGGGATCTTATCATCAATGAAAAGAGTACGAAAAAATTCAAACAACGGAATTGGGATGCATACCGTAATAACTGTATCGGCTTTGTTTTTCAAAATTACAATTTAATTGGTCATATCGACATCCTTGCTAATGTTGAGATGGGTATGACTTTGAGTGGTGTATCGATGCTCAGGCGGCGTGATAAGGCATTAGAAGTTTTAGAGCGTGTTGGCTTAGAGGAACATGCTCATAAGAAACCAAATCAATTGTCTGGTGGTCAAATGCAACGTGTCGCAATTGCTCGTGCACTTGCAAACGATCCCGATATTATCTTAGCCGATGAACCTACAGGTGCTCTTGATAGTGAAACAAGTGTTCAAATCATGGATTTAATTAAAGATATTGCCAAAGATAAACTCGTGATTATGGTTACACATAACCCTGATCTTGCTCATCAATATGCAAATCGTATCATTGAGTTAAAAGATGGTGAAGTTATTGCAGATACAAATCCTGTTAAGAAAAACGAAGAAAAAAATACACCTTTTCATATTGTAAAAACCGCAATGAGTTATGTTGCTGCTTTAAAACTTTCATTCAACAACATTCGCACCAAAAAAGGCCGCACCATTATAACTTCCTTCGCTTCTAGTATCGGAATCATTGGGATTGCACTCATTCTAGCACTATCCAATGGCTTTCAAAAAGAAATTGATACATTTGAAAGAGACTCTCTATCACAAATGCCCATTACTATAGATTCTATTGCAATGCAAACAGACCCTAATGAAATGTTAAACACCGAACCCCCGGCATTAAAAAAATATAGTCAAGAAAAACTTGTAGCTGCACAAAAAGATGTGAATGAAGTCATGTACCATAAAAACAATATAACACAAGCTTATGTTGATTATTTGCACAACATTGACAAGAAATATATATCTGGTTTCACATATACACAAGGTATTTCTTTAAATGCTTTAATACAAAACAATACAGGAGAGTTGCAAAAGATTGATTTTACAAAACCAGAATATGCGTGGATGGCACTACCTAGTGCACCCGAAAAAAAGGTTAATTTAGACCCTATTGAAAATAACTATGATACTTTAGCAGGGGACATCGATTATAAAACCCCCGGTCTTGTATTATGTGTTGATTCTCATAATCAAGCTTCTAATACTACCCTTTCGCAACTGGGATTTAGTGATGATGAACGCGATACAATTGACTTTGACGACATTATGAACAAAGAGGTTAAAATCATCTTAAATGATACCTATTATACACAAGTAGCACAATATTTCGCTGCAAATCAAGATTTAGCTTCTATGTACAATAATGAAAACAACATCAGTTTAAAAGTACAAGCAATTGTGCGAATGAAAAAAGAAAAAGAAGCCATGGCTCATCAAACTGGACTTTTCTATACACCTGCACTTACGCAAGAAATTCTTAATAAAAATCAAGATTCCGTAATTGTCAAGACACAGAAAAATAGTGCATTTAATGTATTGACTGGTGCCGCTTTTGATGAAGCAAGTCAAAACAATACAAAAGACAATATGCTACGCTACCTTGGCGCACAGATGGTCCCTAGTTCCATTTCTATCTATCCCAATGATTTTGATGCAAAGGATAAGGTACTTGATCACTTAGATGCTTATAACGAAGGAAAAAGTGAAGAAGACGTCATTCGTTACACCGATATGGCACAACTCATTTCAGCTTTATCTGGAAATATTATGGCAGCCATTACGTTAGTTTTAATTGCGTTCTCTGCGATTTCACTCATCGTATCTAGTATCATGATTGGTATCATTACGTATACTTCGGTACTAGAGCGAACAAAAGAAATTGGTATCTTGCGCGCGTTGGGCGCTCGTAAAAAAGATATCACTCGCGTATTCAATGCGGAGACAATGATCATTGGAATTTGTTCAGGATTATTAGGGATTGGGATTGCATCTGCTTTATGTTTTCCTATCAACCGTATTATCGAAGATATGTCTGGTCTAGCTAATGTCGCAAAACTTAACCCCATGCATGCCATCGTACTGATTGTTGTAAGTATGTCACTTACTTTTATTGGTGGACTGCTACCAGCTAAAATAGCGGCAAAAAAAGATCCTGTAGAAGCACTACGAAGCGAATAATGTTCACACACATCTTACATACCAAATCAAAAGTGTATTTTCTTCGTTCCTGATCTTTACTCGGTGTTACTCACTTTTTAAAAAATCTAAAATATCTTGTGCATTCGTTTTGGGAGAAGCTTTCTCAAATACGGCAATGATCTTACCCGTTTCATCAATCACGAAGGTTGATCGCATAACTCCCATATAGGTCTTCCCGTACAACTTCTTTTCTTGCCAAACATCAAAGGCTTTTATTGCTTCTAAGTTGGGGTCTGACAACAATAAAAAATCTAATTGATGTTTGCGAATAAAATTTTGATGAGCTTTTTGTGAATCCTTGCTTATTCCAATCACTTCGACTCCAAGGGCATCAAATTTTGTTTTCGCATTTGAAAATGTACAAGCTTGTATTGTACAACCAGGGGTATTATCTTTTGGATAAAAATATACCACTACTTTTTTTCCTATATAGTCATGTAAACTATGCATATTTCCTTCTTTATCTGGCAATATAAAATTTGGTGCTTGTGTTTGTACTTTTAGCATATAAACGCTCCCTTCTTTACGACACTTTGGATGGATATATCTGCTTTCTCCATATGTTATCGTCTTGTATTTTCTAATACCATCATAATCAAAGGAGCGTATATATGCAATTATGATACTCATTACTAATAAATGTTTTTGCATGTTGTGTATAGCTTGTAGTACAATGTATACTATAAATGGTATATGAAACAAATAATAAATAGGTGATATATGATCAAAAAAAATATTCGCAATTTCTTTCTTCTTGTTGGCTTAATCGCATTTGCGATATGGTTTGCCTTGCATAAAAATTATCAGGAAGTAATTCATAATCTAAAAGAAATTCCTTTCTATACAATTGTCTTTGTTTGCCTTTTGGGAATTCTTTACTATTGTATTCAGGGATACTTATTAACCTGCTTTGCAAGAAAATATAAAAAAGATACACGTTTACTTGACGGTATCGAAAATGCTTATATTGCTGCTTTTTTTAATGGTGTCACGCCCCTTGGTGGTGGACAAATTGCACAAAGTTATGCATTTCGTAAAATTGGTATTTCGCTTAGCAATATTGCCAGTATTTTATGGGTTGATTTCTTTATGTATCAACTTGCAGCTATATCGCTTGCTGTTTTTTTGGTTCTTAGTAATCTTAATTTTGCATTGGGAATTTTAGGCGGAAGCTTCGTTTTACTTTTAGTTGGAATCGGAATCAATAGTTTTGTCATTATCGCATTATGGATGATGTCAAGATTTCCAAAGTTATTTATTTCAATAACACACTTTGCAATTAATGTTTTATTTAAAATTAAAATTATCAAAAACAAAGAAGAAACTTTAGAAAACTGGACAGAAAATTTAAACTATTTTTCAAAAGAAGTATCTACTTTACGAAATAATCTTGCGTTCATTATCAGCGGTGTTGGTTTAAATATTGTTCGTTTGCTTATTTTTTATATAATTCCTTATTTTATTGCGTTATCACTAAAAATTGAGTTTACACTTGTTGAAGTCATTCATGTCATTGCTGTGTCTTCCTTTATCCACATGTTAAATGCATTAACACCACTGCCTGGTGATACAGGATTTACCGAGACCGTATTTATTATGATTTTTGCAAATCTATTCGGAAATGCCCATGCCGCTGCCATAATGATTATATGGCGTAGTGCTACCTACTATATCAACATTCTCATCGGCGGTGTTTTCTTCCTTATTTTTAAAATGAAAAAGAATAAAATTCAAGAAAACTAAGCGTTTTCCTTTCATATTAAAATTTGTCATTTAATGTAAAATGACTTTTTTTATACTTTAAAATCCCTGCTTTTTTTAATTTCGATAAACAGGTAGATAATGCACTTCTATCCACACCCAAGTAATCTGCTAACTCATTTCGATTATACGGAATTTCAAAACGATTGCTATGATTTCGTTTTGATTCATAAGACAAATAGCGAATCACCTTTTCACTGGTTTTTTGTTTTGAAATAATATCAACACTCTGTTGCAGATAAACATTTTTTGTTGCTAAAATATACATCATATTTTTCAAAAACTTGTGTGTTAATTCTTTGGGAAATACCGCTTCATCAAATAAAAGTGAAAATGGTAATAAAGCAATTTCACTATCCTCGCTGGCCATCACACTGAGGGGAATGAAAGATACATTCGCAGCGCAAAATGCTTCTGCAAATAATTGTGATGAGGACAATTTACCGATGATGTTGGTATTCCCCCAAAAATCATAATTCAAAATACTTACATGTCCACTTATCACAATTCCAAATGCCGATAATATATCCCCTTCTCTATAAATATAGCTTCCTTTTTTAAAGATTTTTATATAATTCTGAATCTGGTTTTGAAACATCTTTTTTTCATTTTGGGTAAGACTATTAAAAAGCTTACTTTCCCATATTGTAGAAAATTCCATATTCCTCCTTTTGTTGTAAAAACAACATACTTGTTGTACATACTATAGTAAGATACGTTTATAAAGTCAAATATGACGAAAGGAAATTATGATATGAAACATACAAGACAAATTATCCAAATTGATCAAGATAAATGTGATGGATGTGGTATTTGCATTAGCGCCTGCCATGAAGGAGCGATTGGACTCATCGATGGAAAGGCACAATTGTTAAGAGAAGACTATTGCGATGGTCTGGGAGATTGTTTACCACATTGTCCACAAGAAGCTATAAGCTTCGTTGAAAAAGAAGCAAAGGCCTATGATGAAGACGCTGTTAAAGCGCATATGGCTTCTATGCATAAAGAACACACGGGATGTCCTTCACTTAAATTTAATGAACCAATTGCCCGTACTGAGCCTTCTACAGCACATGCGACCATACAAACATCAACAAGCCAATTGCAACAATGGCCGATCCAAATACAACTAGTTCCTGTGCAGGCTCCCTATTATGAAAATGCGAATTTATTAATTGCTGCTGACTGTTGTGCTTATGCATATGCTAACTTTCATAGTGAATATATACGCAATCACATTACCATTATTGGATGTCCAAAATTAGATGATGTTTATTATGCTGAAAAATTAACACAAATTATTGCCAACAACAATATTCGTAGTGTGAAGATTTTAAGAATGGAAGTCCCTTGTTGTGGAGGTATTGAGCAAGCCGCTAAACAAGCCCTACAAGACAGTGGAAAATTTATTCCTTGGTCGGTCGAAACAATTACGACGCATGGAGAAATCTTAGATTGATAAAAAAAGCACCCAATTGGTGCTTTTTTTACGTTAGTATTTCTTCTATTAAAATTGCGCAAACCTTTTAGCAAAATTTCTGCATGTTTCAAGACCTGCTTCATCGGGAACAAGATTAATTTTCAAACCTTCTTCAAAGAGTTGTGCACCTGCTGCTAAAACGCGATCTTGCCAATCACGCATCCACGTGCCATCTCCCCAATCATAAGATCCAAAAAGTGCTACTTTTTTACCACTTAAATATTTTTCAATATCTGAAAAATAGGGATCAAACTCACTATCATCTAATACTTCTGCACCTGCTGCTGCACATCCGAACATAATTTTATCATATCCTTCAATGGGGGGCTTGTCACCAACTTTTACACTTGTCACATCTGCACTACCATTAAGACCTTCCTTAATTGCATTAGCCATCATTTCTGTATTTCCTGTCATACTATAGTAGACCACTAATATTTTTTCCATACGTCCTCCTTTTTTTGTTAGCTATGGATAACTGTTCATATAGTATCTAATTTCTTTCAACTTTTCAATTTATATGCTTCCCTATAGTATTATATTTGCACAATTACAAAAGAAGTGTACAATGGAAGTATGATATAGTTAGGTGTAGTTAACTTTTAGGAGGTATTTATGAAACTTGTATTATTGAGACATGGAGAAAGTATTTGGAACAAAGAAAATTTATTCACAGGTTGGAGTGATGTGGACTTGTCAGACACAGGAATAGAAGAAGCAAAACAAGCTGGTCTATTATTAAGAAACGACAATTTTGATTTTGATGTATGCTACACATCCTATTTAAAGCGTGCCATCCATACCCTTAATTACACTTTACAAGTACTTGATCGTGAGTGGTTATCTGTCGTTAAATCGTGGAAATTAAACGAACGTCATTATGGTGCTTTACAAGGGTTGAATAAAGTAGAAACCGCAAAGACATATGGTGATGAACAGGTTAAAATTTGGCGTAGAAGTTTTGATGTGCAACCTCCTGCTTTAGAAAAAAGAGATAAACGTAACCCACTAAACTTTTCTCCGTATCGCAATGAAAATAAACAAGATTTACCACTGGCAGAAAGTTTGAAAGATACCATTGCAAGAGTTATTCCCTATTATGAAACAACGATAAAAAAAGACATCGAAAATGGAAAACGAGTACTCATTGTAGCACATGGTAATTCTTTACGTGCACTTATAAAATATCTTGATAATTTAAGCAATGACGAAATTATGGAGGTGAATATTCCTACTGGCGTTCCGCTCGTTTATGAATTTGACAAAGACTTATGTGTTCTCAAAAAATATTATTTGGGCGATATACATAGTCTACAGAAAAAAATGAAAGCAGTCGCAGACCAAGGAAAGAAACTGCAATAGTTTAGTTTACACGTAGTTAAGTTCCACATAAACTCCCCCCGTATTTTGAAGGAACCGTGCCTAATTTTAGGTGGTGTCAAGAAAAATAGTAAGTAATTAATCCGCATTGATGCACGGATTCTCTCTTTTTTTAATTTGAGCTGACGAAAAGTTGATTCGTAATAATGACAAATCTCTGATGTGCGGGTTTGTCAAGAAAAGTGTGTAAGTAATTAATTAGCATTGATGAACTGATTCACGCTTTTCTCAAAATCAGGACTGATGAGAAGCTGATTCATAACCATTGACCAATCCCTGATGTGCCCACCATTCCATTTGTCGTTCAGTTCAACCACTCTAAGATACAGTAGTTTATACAAGTCCGTTTCATTTAGGAATGAGGGTTTTCTAACTTTTCTATTTTTGTCATTTTTTATCATACGCAAATTAAAAACTATGTAGGTAGAAACGTACACTCTCTACTTACACAGTTTATTTTTCACTTCCAAAAAAGATTAAAATCTTTTTAATTTTTACAGGTATACCCATCATCCTCTAAAGTTTTAACAAAACTATCAAGATCTTCCATCGTTCCTTCCGTAAACTCTTTCAATTCTTCCTTACTAAGCTTTGTGAAATCCATACTTAAAGACGAAGTGGCCTCCTTTTCTCCCACTTTGTAATCAACACTTAATCCTTTACTTGCTTCTTGTTTATTTTTATTGGCTATGAATACTTTCTCTTTTGCCTTTGCTTCTTTCTTAGTCAATCCTGTTTTTTTATAATTTGTTTTTGTTAGTATTTCAATTTTTTCAATTTCTTTATCGTCGGCTGATAATTTCACTTCGGTAGTGATTCCTTCGTCTTCTTGTGAACACACCTTTTTTACATTTGAACTGCTATTACAAGCACTTAATATTAATAAACAAAAAGTTAATAGACCAAATCCAATTTTTTTCATTTTTTCCTCCATTTCCACAATTCCGTGGCTTAAAAATTTATGAAACAATATTATATTATACATTAAACACATAAAGATAACCAGTTCTTGTGTACGAAACATTCCGCATTTTAGAAATTTATATATCTTTTTAAGTTGATAAAAGCTATTTTACAAAACTACTATTCTGATTATCTCATATGAACACATTCTTTCTAAAAAGAACGATAAATATATTTCGCTGCTTATACTACAATCATAAGTAAGCCTAAACTTCTTTACGCAAACCCTCATATTAATTATAATTTTATAGAAAATCTTTATATAAGTTGATCTTTTTACTGATTTATTTACATGTCATCCCTCCCTTTTCAAGAAATTTAACGACACTGCCAAAATCGTTATTCGATAGAATATTCCCAGCAAACCCAATTTTTTCTAAATCTTTTATTTTAACTTTTTCAAAGTCTATATTAATAACAATAAAAGCCATTTCATCGTTTACCTCCAAATTAGCAGATACCCCATCAATTCCTAAAAAATCGGAGATGATGAGCGATTCTGAACTTTTTAACTGTTCTTTTGTTATTCCAGAACCCTTATAATCGAATTCATTTCTCAATTCCATTTCCAAAAGATTTTCTTTTTCGCCAATTAGTGTGGCTTCTGCGTTTTGTCCTGCTATTTTCCCCGCACATTTTTTCGTTGTTTTAGAGCTACTTTCGCAAGCACTTAACATCAGAAGTGCCATTGCTAATAAAATAATACTTTGTTTCTTCATATTTCCTCCCGTTGGATATATCTTCTTTTTCATTATACCTATTACTTCATTTTTTTCAATCTTTTGTTTCATTATGCAGTATAAGTTTTCTATAAACAATAAATCCATTTGTTTTTAGAAATGATGAAAATGATATAAATTAATATTAATCATCCATTTTTACCATTTGAACTACTTACATCGTTTTCTTTTTTTACTTTTCAAAAAAAATTGAACTTTTACCTTACTAACCACACATTTGTTTTATCAATACAATAAAATAAATAATTGATACTTTAGTTCAATCATGGTATTATATTTAGGCAGTAATCCATAGGGGCGTAGTACAATGGTAGTATAACGGTCTCCAAAACCGCTGATACGGGTTCAATTCCTGTCGCCCCTGCCAAAAATAAATTTGTAAGCCACAAATAACTGTGGCTTTTACTATATTCATACTATAAGTAATGTAATAAAAAAGCATATAATGTCTATAGTAAAAGTTATTCGGTATAAAATTTAAGTTGTTTATAACAAAAGGAAATATACAAATATGTTACAATATAATTGTGGAAGAAAAATCAATGGAGAAATTAAAAATTGCTACTGTTTTTAGTGGAATTGGAGCTTTAGAGCATGCATTAAATAGATTATCTTTAAATTTTGATATTGCTTTTGCCTGCGATAATGATAAATATGTCAAGCAGACTTACTTTGCAAATTATGGTATTACAGATGCTGTAATCCCAGAACTTGAAGAATGGCAAAATAGACCATTGAAAAAATGTTATCCATTTTTATTTGTGAACTGTATGTATGCGACGATACGAAATGACTGTGAAGTTAAGAAATACGCCTTATATACGATACTTTGTTATACCATGGAAGGAAAAAAAGAGATTTTGGGATTATGGCTAAAGGAAAGTGAAAGCAAGAATAAATGGATGTAAATATTTGATGAACTCAAGATACGAGGTGTAGAAGATGTGTTCTTCACTTCCATGGATGGCGTATCAGGATTAGAAGAAGGAGCAAGAGCAATATTTCCCCATGTCGTTGTACAACGATGCATTGTCCATTTGATTC
>JBKEBQ010000033.1:0-35305 GCA_047973225.1 Breznakia sp.
GCCGTGTTCCTTCGGATACCCAAAAACGTCGGGAGGCGGTAAAAACCAAAAGCAAGGATATTTATGAGGAATCAAAACAAAACTATGGAGCACCTAAAATCACAAAAGAACTGTGTAAAAGTGACGAATTAATCTCTGAACGTACCGTTGGCAAGTATATGCAGGAAATGGGTATCAAAGCCCAATGGGTAAAACCATGGACAAATACAACAAAAGATTCTGACTTCAATAATGAGCTGCAAAATATTCTTGATGGGCAATTTAATCCGGTCCGCCCAAATGCGCTATGGTGCAGCGATATCACGTATATTTGGATGTTTGAAGGGTTTGTTTATCTGACCAGTATAATGGATTTATATTCTCGTAAAATCATCGCCTGGACACTTTCAAAAACAATGAAGGTATCCGTTGTGATAGACACGGTAAATAAAGCAAAAGCAAGGCGAGAAACTGATTTACCGCTCATCCTGCATAGCGACAGGGGGAGCCAGTATGTATCAAAAGAGTATCGTAAAGTAACGCTCAACATGCAACGCAGCTATTCAAAGAAAGCATACCCCTGGAACAATGCCTGTATTGAATCATTTCATGCTCTAATCAAGCGGGAATGGCTGAACCGATTTAAAATCCGTGATTATCAGCAGGCTTATCAGCTTGTATTTGAATATTTGGAGGCTTTTTATAACACAAAACGAATTCACACTCACTGCGATTACATGTCTCCAAATGCCTTTGAATCTTTATATACAAAAGCACAAAAGAGCGGATTGTTAACAGGTTGAGCGCGGGATTAATTTTTCATTTTAGTTTGTACTTTTTCTTGACATAGGACCAATAATTTGCATTACCAAATAAAAAGATAGTCTTGCTATCCTTTTACAATCTTTAAAATTTCTTCTGGTGTTTTTACGATATAGGTAGCTCCATTTTCCTGGAGTTCTTTCAAATCACGAAATCCCCATAATACACCTATACTATCCATATTTGCATTCTTTGCAGTTTGAATATCTGTTTTAGAATCACCTATATATATAATTTTTTCTGATTTTAAATTCATTAAATTTCTTAACTCAAAAGCACTAGTTGGATCTGGCTTCTTAGGAACATCTTTACGCTCACCAAAACACTCTATGAAATGAATATTTGGAAAATTCTTTTTAATTAGTTCATTGGTATAATCATTTCTTTTATTAGAATTTACTGCTAATTTAATATCTAGGTTTTGTAGATTTATTAATAGTTCCATAATTCTATCATAAGATTTTGTTTCTTTCAAATAGTCTCGATTATAGATTTCAAGAAACTGAGTTAATCCTTTTTCTACGCATTCCTCATTAACATTATCTGGCATACTTCTTGTTATTAAGTCTTTAAATCCTTTTCCAATAAGTTGTCGATAGTCATCTTTTGAATGGGCAGGAAAGTCATTGCCTCTTAATACTTGATTTACACTATTTGATAAATCTGTTAACGTATCTAAAAGTGTGCCATCTAAATCAAATATAATTCCTTTGTATTTACTCACTTGTCAATTCCTCTTGCATTGAAGCTGCCATTGTTTTTAATATAATACAACAGGATGTTGCACCTGCATCTAGGAAACCTTTGCTTCTTTCTCCCAATCTTGCAGCGCGTCCAATATTTGCGACTAAATTCTTCGTGTTTTTCTTACCCACTTCAGCTCCATCGGATAATGCTTGTAGACACTCTTTAAAACTCTTATTTTCAGACAATGCCTGTTTATAACTCTCAGTTGCTGGATATATAGTATCGATTAAAGTTTTATCTCCAACTTTAGCATCCGCTAAATCCATAAGTCCTTCAATTGCATTATTTAGTGCGTCCAGCATTCCTTCTTTTGTGATGCATTCTTCTTTTTTAAAACTTCTATTTAATCTTGAAAACATCGTTCCATAGATTGGCCCCATGCTTCCACCAATATCCATAATTAATGTTCTTCCTAAGATTTTTAGACTTTCAGAAAAATCCATAGTCTCATCAATTCTATCTTTTGCCATCATAAATCCTTTGTCCATATTAACACCATGATCACCATCACCAGTGGCACCATCAATTTCACTTAGATAAGCTGCATTTTTATGAATCTCTTCAATGATTGCCAATGTTATTTTAGCATTTTCTCTATTTGCAACACAATCCATATTATTTTCTCCTAAACTGGGTCAATCCCATTGTTTCTACTTCTTCATCCATACATTTCTTTAATTCGTCATCTAACTTCATCATAGTTAGAGTGAGTCCATTCATTTCAAGAGATGTGAAATAATTACCTACATAAGATTTATAAACATGAATGTTCTTTTCTTCTAAAATAGATGCCACTTCATCAAAGAAAATGTATTGTTCCATAACTGGAGTAGCACCAAGACCTGATACAAGAACTATTACTTCATCACTACTAACAAATGGTAAATCATTAAGAACTAATGCTGTCATTTCCTTTGCTATTTCTTTAGCACTTGCAAGTGGTTCCACGCGTATTCCAGGTTCCCCATGATGCCCGACCCCAAACTCCATTGTTTCTTTTTCAATAGAGAAGTTAGGTTTTCCATTGGCTGGAATGGTACAAGGACCCAGACCAACACCAACACTACGTGTATTATCAATTGCTTTTTGTGCTGCATTAATTACTTCATCCAGACCAGCTCCCTGATTTGCTTTTGCTCCTCCAACTTTCCACATTAAAATTTCACCAGCTACTCCTCTACGTTTGCTGATTTCACCCTTTGGTGCACTGGCTACATCGTCGTTTGCAACAACTGTTCTTACCTCAATGTCATCATCTTCTGCAAGTTCCATTGCCATCTTTATATTCATGTTATCGCCAGCATAGTTTCCATATAAACAGACTACGCCCATTCCCTGATCTACTGCACGAATACAATCATAAAATGACTTTGCGGTTGGCGAAGAAAAAATTTCGCCTACAGCAACTGCATCAACCATGTTCTTTCCACAATATCCAACAAAGGCAGGTTCGTGTCCACTTCCTCCACCAGTCACAATACCTACTTTCTTTTTATCTTTAGCAAAATTAGAAATTACAACTCTTGGATTTTCATCATCGATATGAATAATATCTTTATGACAACGCTGAAATCCTTTCAACATATCTTCTACAGCTAAACTAGGATCATTAATAATTCTTTGCATCTTATCCTCCTTTATTTTGTATATTGTGATTCTATTTCCATAATTCGTTCTACTTTTGTTGTGCTTCTTCCATCTACAAACTTACAAGTCAACCAACGATCAACTAATAACTCTGCATACTGAGGTGCAATTACTCTCGCTCCCATACATAACACCTGACAGTTATTACTTTTAATACTTCTTTCTAATGAGAACATGTCGTGGCATACTGCAGCACGAATTCCTGGAATTTTATTTGCAGTGATTACCATTCCAATTCCTGTACCACACATTAAAATGCCTCGCTCACATGTTCCATCTAATATTTGATTACACAAAATTTGTGCAATATCTGGATAACTACTTGGATTCTCATTATAAACACCAATATCAGTTACTTCTTCTCCTTTATCAATCAAATATTGCTTTACTTGTTCTTTTAGTTTGTATGCCGCCTCATCACAGCCGACTACTATTTTCATCTGCCCACCTCTTTCTTGCGAAAAAGAAGGGTGAAGTTGGAAACCGCACTCTTCTTGCATTCTTATAACTCTGTAATAGCGAATACTACTTTGATTGGTTTTGCCTCAAAATTAACTAACTGATATTTTATTTCTGCTGGAATAAAGAATGTGTCCTCTGGTTCTAATACAAAACTTTCTTCAAGTTCTGATAAATTCACAGTAACAGGACCTTCTACACAATATAGTGCAGCATCACCTTTATGTGAATCTGAATCTGAACATCTTGGACCATATCCTCCTGCCGGTAATATGAATTCACCAAAGTGACCATAATCATTACTTGTAATGAAACGCATCAGCATTGGATGTTTTACACCGTGTACATTATTTAGTTTTTCAAAATCACGTACTGCGTAAACAGCTCCAGTTTCTCTTGCTTCTTTTGGATCAACTGGCCAGCATCCAATATCATCTGTACATCCTTGTCTTGAAATATCTTTGATTCTATTTCTCATATCAGGAAGTTTATTGTTGTTTGGTCCTTTATAGAACTTCATTTCCTCTTCTGTAGGAATTACAGCTGGGGGGATTTGCTCACTCCATGCCTTTGGTGTAATGAAGTATAAAATTCTTACTTTTCGCTCAGAGAAGTTATGACAACAGTGCCATGCTCCTTCTGGCATAAATAAACCTTCTCCACTTTCTAAATATGCAAATTGTCCATTCCCACTTCTTTGAACAACTGGTCCATTTAAAATGTAGTATGATTCATCTCCTGGATGTACATCTAACGGTGCAAATACTCCTCCCGGTCCTAATTCATAGATACCTAACATGAAAGTATCAGTTGTAACCATTGTAAACGTATTGTCAGAAGTAAATGCATTGTTCGGTGGATAAAGAGCCGTTGAATAATCACTCTTCTTTATCAACATTGGTTTCTTGTCTTTTGGTGCGAATGGGAATTTTCCCATGATATCAAATAATTTAGCCACTTTTTCTCTCCTTTAAGCTTCTTCTATAGTTACTTCTGTAACTGGTTTTTTAAGTAGTACTAATAATCCTGCAGTTACTGCTCCTGCTACTAATAATGCTAATAAAAACATCACTACATTGTTCAATGCAAATAATACGAATAGCCCACCATGAGGTGCTCTCATTGTAAGACCAAACACATACGATAATGCACAACCAACAGCTGATCCAGCCATTAATGATGGAATAACTTTAATTGGATCTGATGCTGCAAAAGGGATTGCAAATTCTGTAATCATACCAAATGCTCCTGCAAATAATCCTGGAACTGCCGCTCTTTCTTCACGTGTAAACTTCTTTTTCGCAATTAAACATGCAATTGCAATGCCAAGCGGAGGCGCCATACTTCCAATAAAATTAGCTGCCATTGGTGCATAGTTTCCTGTTTCCATTGCTGCTAATGCGAATGCATAAGCAACTTTGTTACATGGTCCACCCATATCAAATGCAAGCATGCATCCTTGAACAATTCCTAATAGAACTAAGTTTCCCGTTCCTAAAGAATTCAACATATTTGTAAGTGCAGTTGTTAATGCTGATACTGGTTCTCCAATTACGTATACCATAATTAAACCAATTACTAATACACCAATAATTGGGATAATCAATGTTGGCAGTAATGAACGTAATTGTGCTGGTAATGCAATTTTCTTTAATAAATTAACAATATACCCTGCAATAATACCTGCGATTAATGCTCCTAAGAATCCTGAACCTTGATAGTCTGCTAAAGCACCCCCAACCATACCTACTGCAATCCCTGGTTTGTCAGCGATTGAATAAGCAACATATGCCCCTAATACTGGAACCATCATTGCAAACGCTTGTTTTCCTAACCAGAAAATCGTTGATGCGAAGTTCCCATATTGTTCTACAGTATTAGGAATATCATATCCACCAATTGCAAATCCGATTGCAACAAGTACTCCACCAGCAATAACAAATGGAAGCATGTACGATACACCTGTCAATAATGCACTTTGTATTTCTTTCAATTTTTCTTTCATTTTTTCTCACCTTTTCTCTCTTAATAAGATTAAATATATCTCCTTTATATTTCTACTCTTCAAAAATTACAGAAGGATTTTGAATCACTGCATGGGGAGTTAATTTTTTGATTTTGTCTTGATAAGCATCAAAACGTTCTGATTTAGAAATTCCTACGTCGTTTGCGAAAACAATTAAATCAGCTTCTTCAATTTCTTTATCTTTCAGTTTGTTTTCAATCCCTAATGCTCCCTGCATTTCGACTTTACAATCATAACCCTTTTGTTTGCATATTTTTTTTATAGCTTCTGCAGCCATATATGTATGTGCAATACCTGTTGCACATGATGTAATTGCTACTACTTTCATATCTTACCTCTAATTTTCATATGTCTGAATTTGTTCCATTATTTCCTCATAAGATGTCCCCTGATCAAGAATATCTAAAAATTCCTGATGAGTTAGAAGTCCAGCAAGTGTTGCTAGTACACGCATATAATTATCTGCTCCTTGATCCATAGCAATCGCCAGCATAAATACAAATTTTACCTGTCCTTCTTCCCCATAACTCTTATAAGTGAACGGTTCTTTACATCGACAAAATCCAATTCCTGGTTTCACCACGGACTCACTTTTCCCATGTGGTAAACCAATCAGATTCCCCATATAGGTAGAACCAACAGCCTCTCTCTCTTCTAAAGAAGCAATATACTGTTCTACATCAGTAATAATTTCTGCTTCCTTAAATTTTTTAGCCATAAACTGAAACATTTCTTTTTTGGAACAAAATGGTTCATGATCCAAAACACATGCTTCTTTTACTAGAACTTTGGCTAAATCTATTTTTTTCATAATTATTTTCCATTCTTGAATACTGTTAACACTTCCCTTGCATATTCTCTCATGTAGCGATATGCACTTTCTTGTACTTCATGCCAGTATGCACTTCCTTTGGTTTCATCTAATTCTTCGTAGATGTAGTTTGCTGCTGCTTTTGCCATGTAAGAATAGTAATTTACTTTTGAACATCCTGCGCTAATTGCTGCTTGTACTTGATCATTGTCTACTCCACTTCCACCATGCATTACAATTCTAGTGTCTTTTGGCATTATTTCGCGCATCTTCACTACTCTTTCAATATCCAAGATTGGAGGTTCAGAGTAAATTCCATGTGCAGTTCCAAAACACACAGCTAATGCATCAACACCTGTTTCTTCGGCAAACTCAGCTGCTTGTTCTGGTTCAGTAAATGTAATCTTAATTGATTCATTATCCCAAACTGTATCATCACCATGCGTGTCGTCTTCTGTTGATGTCATAATTCCTAATTCTGCCTCTACTGTAATATCTAAATCATGTGCAATTTTTGTGAATTCTTTTAGCTTTGTCATATTTTCTTCATATGGTAATGCACTTAAATCATACATAATCGAAGTAAAGCCACAGCGAATCGCTCTCATTACAAAATTGTAGTCACTACCATGATCAAGATGCACACATACTGGTACTTTTGCATTCTTTGCATATTCCACCATCTTTGGCCCAATTTCTTCAATCGGAGTCAATGTATCGTGTACTTGTGCATGATCAATGATAATTGGAACATTCAAATCTTCCGCTGCTCCAATAACTGCTCGCAATGTTTCCACATTTGGCGTGTTAATACAACCAATCGCATATCCACCCTTTTCAGCTTCTTCTAAAATCTGTTTCATATTCACTAACATTGTTATTTCCTCCTAGTGTTTTAGTTATTCAATTTCGGATGCAATTTTTTTCAAATTTGCTAGTCCTTGCACTGCAAGATCTTCTCCCGTATCTGCAAATTTTCTCCATATTGCGCAATTCGCATTTAATTCCTCAAAACTTGGATCAAAGCTTTCGATAACACACGGCCCCTCGTAACCAACTTTCTTTAAAGCAATAAAGAATTCTTTAAATGGTACAAGTCCTGTGCCTGGTATTCCTCGATTGTTTTCGCAAAGGTGAATATAACCTAAATACTCTTTTCCGCAAGTTTCAACAGCTTTCACATAACTAGTCTCTTCACGAATCATATGGAAGCAGTCCAGATGAACTGCCATATTACCAGTACCCACATCTTTACAGTAACGAACACCTTCTTCTGCCGTATTAATAAAATGTGTTTCGAATCGATTTACTGGCTCTACACAGATTTTCAATTTTGGATGTTTCTTAAGTGCATATTCTGCGACTTCTCGCATTGCTTCTACTGAATGCTTCCACTCTAGCTCAGTTTTTGGTTTTCCACTTAAACAACCCCAACCAGCATAGTTTACTCCACCAAGAATATTCGAACCTAAAGCCAAGTTGATATCTACTAATTTCTTTAAAGATTCGATTCCATTACGACGAATTTTTTCATCATCTGAAATCAAGTTGTTATCAGCATTCAAAGTTGTTGTAGTTACAATTTCTAAATTTGTATTTGCCAGTTTTACTTTTACTTTTTCGGTTGGAAAGGTAAAAGGATAGGCAATAGCAAGATCAATTATTTTAAATCCCAACTCTTCTGCTGTTGGAATAATCCATAAGTCTTTCTCACCAAAGACTTCACTCCAAATAAATGAGTCTACTCCAAATCTAATCTTCATCTTTCTCTCCTTTCTGTTTGGAAGTCTTGCTTGTCTTCCCTTCTAATTTAATGATAAAAGAGCTAAAATAAAAAAGCCAATTCATTAAGTCTTTGTTTTGCACCAAGTCTAGTTCATAAAAATATTAATCGATTTTCAACCGATAAACATTGATGTTTCTAAATATCTATTATTTGCATTCTCCTATTAAAAAAAAGAATTACAGCAATTTTTAAAATTACTGTAATTCTTTTTATGTCTATATTAAGGTTTTAACTAACAGTTATACCTATTAATAATATTGGTACTATGTCAAGAAAGTAGACCACTTAAATAGAGACACTTCCTAATTATTAGCTTTTTCAAACTGTTTGATGTATTCATTCACTGATACATAATCACAATGTGAATGAATGCGCACCGCATTATAAAATGCTTCCATGTATTTAAATACTAAAGTATATGTTTGTTGATAATTCAAAATATTATGTGGGTTTAACCATTCACGTTTAATCAGCTCATGAAAGGATTCAATACAAGCATTATCATAGGGAGTGCCTTTATCAGAATAACTACAAAGCATGTCCTTACATAATTCTTGATATTTAGCATTCACCCCTATCATTTTGAATCACGATGCACGAACATCTCCTACTTGCTCGTTTGCTGTTTTAACCATTTGTAGTATCGCAGCATACCTCTAACATAAAAAGATGTATCTTTCTTTATTATTTGTCTCGACATTTCAAATTTTGCTTCTGTTAGTCTTTTGTCAGTATGCCCATGGCTTTTTTTAATACATACAACGCATCCTTTAAATTTTTATTTTCTCTTTATGGTTTAGTTCAAAAATATTGTACCTGAAAGTTCACCTTTTAGCTCCTTTTTTACTTTTACACAATTATACGGACTTTATCTCTCCTTTACACCTTAATTATAGATAAAATCCAAACAAGAAATATACTTATAATTATCCATATGGTAAAATATGTCTACTGTCGTATCAAAATTCAAAAAAATTATAAAACGGATAATTTTTTATACCTCGTGAATAATCATTTCACTATTATCAATAACCTCTAATATCTCAGTTTTATTTTTGGCACTACGTATTGCATCAACTCTTCCATGGTCATCAATTAACTCATAAAACTGAGCAAAAAAACTATGCACTTCTCCTTGCGTTTCAAAATCAATGGCAATCACAAAGATAATATCTACTTTATCGTCATCAGTCCAACTAATTGGGTGGGTTAAGCGAATAACCGCAACTCCGCTTTTTAAAACATAACTGCGATAGCCATGAGGAATTGCAATTCCATTTCCGATTGATGTAGGAGTAATATTTTCACGCTGTAAAATTTTGTCCTCAAATCCTTCACTCACATATCCCTGTTCCATAAGTAGCTTACAACCCTTTTCAATTACATCTTCTTTTTTCTTTGCACTGAATTTAGAGACTAGTAGTGATTCACTAAACAATTGATAGTCACGAACAATAATTTCCTGTTTCTCAATTTGAATCTCCTTGACTTTCTTTTCTATTAGTGCAAAATCAGGAGTCCCTACACGTCTTGATATTTTTAGTGCACGTTCAATCTCAACTGGAGTAGTTGTAATAATTAAATCATAATCCTTTTCATTAATATTTTGAATTTCTTCACTATTGATAACTTTAGAAATCGAGATGTTTTCAATACTTCGTTTGATTTTATTTTCAAGATACCTTGAAGTGTTGTAATCATAAGATGTAATCAATAAAGTCTTTAAATCATAGATTGTATCTTCCATTGCATTATCAATTAACATCACAAAATACGTAATATCATTCTCGGTAAATTTAATATTCAGTTTGGTTTCAATTGATAAGATATTTGCTAATACAATTCCATATAAACTAGGTAGTTGCTTTTTGATGTCTCGACGAAAGTAGTTACCTGTAATCATTTGGTAACTTTGCTGCATCTTTTTCTTCTGGAAAAACAAACCAATATCGCTAATCAGTCCTTCATTAATAAATAATGTTTTATTTGCAATAATTCTTTTTAAGCGTTCCACAAAGTTTCTGGAAATTTCATCATAATACTCTTCTTTAATAAGACTGGTTGCCACATCATAAGAACCATGAAGTACAAACTGAGCAGCCATACATCTTACTTCAATAGAAAGATATAACTGAAGATTTTCAACTTCATTATCTAATAAATTTTTCGCTGCTGTATAATCCATATTGGTGATTCGACAATTATTTAAGATGTTTTTTTCGATAATAATATTACCATCCTTTACTCTTAATAAAGATACGGTTATATACTCTATTAATTGAACAAATGATACATCATCATAGGTAAAATCAGTGTCTCTTTCAACCTGGCGCAATAAATCCTGAATTCTGTAGATATCTGATTTTAGATATACTTCCAGATAGTAATTATAAAAACGTTGGTCAATTCGATAATCTAAACGTTCATCATCTCTGGGATGAACTAACTCTACTTCTTCTAATCGGGAACTGTTGTTGTACATGATTGCCTGACGAATATTAAATTCTCCTCCTTCTACACGTACACCTTTATTTCTTGTTTTTATAACTCGCAAATCAAAATACAATAACCACTTCTTAATTAACTCAAGATCTTTTAAAATAATATTTCTTCCTACTCTCAAGTCATCTGCAAATATCTGTATCGTATAATTGGAGTTGTGTTTAAAAAGCACATCCAAAATATAATTTCTACGATATGCAAAAGAGTATGATTTATCTCTGTTTTGATTAATCAATTCTTCCAAATCTTTTTTTTGCGACACTTCTGCATCGATCCAAAAACCTTTTCCTGGAACCGAGTTTAATACAGCTCCACTTGATTGAATTACTTTTCTAATGTAATACATATTGTGTTTAATGCTACTCACTGACATACCAATTTCATTTGCGATATGTTTTGAAGTAACTGGAGTATCACTTCCCAATAATATTCGAATCGTCTTTTCCGTTAAGGCATCAATCATGGTTTATCTCCTTAATTCCCAATTAATTCCCTAATTATCTATCTTCTAACATGTAGTTTTGTTTACATTTTTATTCTAGCATATTAAAATATAATATATACATAAAAGTGAGGTATCCTATGCATAATTTTGATAAAGTAGTGAATCGAATGAATAGTGGGTCTGTCAAATGGGATCGCCGTGAAGAGGTTTTTCAAAAGGCAGATATCATCCCTTTATGGGTTGCTGATATGGACTTTACCTCGCCAAAAGAAGTCTTAGATGCAATACAAAAGCGTCTGCAACATGGAATTTTTGGATATACAGATATCGCTGAAGAACTTTATTCTAGTGTTATCCACTGGAATAAAACGCGACATAACTGGGATATCAAAAGAGAACAAATCCTTTTTGATGACAGTGTTTTGTCTTCCTTGAACATTTTATTACACATATTAACCAAAGAAAAAGATAACATATTGATGTTATCACCCATCTACTATCCTTTTTTCAATATCGTAAAAACATTAAAACGTGTTTCTATCTTTTCCATAATGAAGGTTGACCATCACCATTATCAAATTGATTTCTCTGATTTAGAGAAGAAAATGATAAAATATAGTCCCAAAGTTATGATTTTTTGTAATCCACATAATCCTGGCGGTCGCGTTTGGAATCCAAATGAATTGATCAAGGTAATTGCGCTTTGCAAAAAGTACCATGTCCGTATTATTTCTGATGACATTCATAAGGATATTATTTTTACAGGATACACTTATACACCAATGGCATCGTTAAACACACAGTATAAAGAGCAGATTTATACGCTTAGTGCACCAACAAAAGTCTTTAATATTGCCGGTATCAAAGCTTCTTATGTGATCATTTATGACGAGCGCATAAGAAGACTATATCAAATAGAAGCAAACAGAAGAACGAGCAGCTCTTTAAATATTTTTGCCATGGAAGCCACAAAAGCCGCTTATAAACATTGTGCATACTGGGTAGACGAACTCAATGCTTACCTATATAAAAGTTATTTAATGATTCAAAACGGCTTAAAAGATACCCGCTTTATATGTTTTCAAAGTGAAGGAACATATCTGTTGTGGATTGATTATACAGCGCTTCACGTATCTTGTGCTGATATGAAACAAATTCTAATTGGTCATGGACTAGGCATGCAAATGGGCAAACAATTTGGTGAGGCGGGAAAATCATATTTTCGTTTCAACATTGCGACCCAATACGCTGTATTAGAAGATGTTGTTGAACGCTTAAAATTAATTGATGATATCATAAAGTAGCCACATCTACGTTCTTTTATATTCATCATTTGAATGAAATTTTATTATATAGGAGGAACCCCCATGTATTATGCAACACACTATCGCTCACCTCTTGGTGAATTGAGCATTGCTTGCGATGAAACACATAACCTTGTTGGTATTTGGTTTAAAAATCAAAAATATTTTGGTGAAAACATGCTTAAAAATGCGATTATTGACGATAATCTCATTGTCTTTACCACCGTAAAAAAATGGCTAGATGCTTATTTTTCTGGAACAAACCCTTCCCCCATACCTATATCTTTGAAAACCATCGGTACGCCTTTTCAGCAAGATGTTTGGAAACGATTACAAAACATTCCCTACGGGCAAATCACCACTTATGGGGACATCGCCAAACAAATTGCCAAAAACCGAAATCTTTCGTCTATGTCAGCACAAGCAGTTGGTAATGCGATTGCTCATAATCCGATTGCTATCTTAATTCCTTGTCATCGTGTTATTGCGGCTAATCATACGCTTGCTGGCTATGCCGGAGGTATTGAAAAAAAACAAGCACTATTAACATTAGAAAACATTAAAATATGACCTAATACATTACGCACACATCTCACAAACTAGATTATGAAAAAGCCTTTCACATGAAGGGCTTTTTATCTCTATTCTTTATTGGCAACAATAACAAGTGCATAGCTATTTTCATGAAAAGCTTCCTCTTGAAACCCCGAAAAACTTTGAATATTTTGAAAACCCGCTTCCTGAAGCATATCCTCAAGTTCTTGCTTTCGCAATGGAATCAATTCCACACTGTTATGATATTGCTTTTGTGGTGCTCGTAAGGTTGATGAAAATACAACTTTATCTTTTTTAAAAGCATACTTTCGCTCAAAACGAACTTCTTCATTTTCAATCGTTGGAAGAGCTATGATATGTTGGTCTAACACGCGATCATAATTGATAATTTGTAGAAGCAAACAATGTTCAGCCTTTTTAAAACAAGTATTTAAAAAAGCTTGTATGTCTTGTTTACTAGGCAAATGCACCAACGTATTCCCAATGCAGTAAATACTATGAAACTTCGTATCGTCCATCGTTAACATATTTTGTGTAGTAAAAGCAATGGAAGCATCTTTTGCTTTGGCATAACGAATCATCTCTTCATCCAAATCGATGCCTTTCAACGTGTAGCCTTTTTGATGAAGGGCAATGGCATACCCACCACTTCCACATCCAATATCTAGAACAGTTTCCCCTCGCAAATACGTATCTAAAAAATCAATCGTACCTTTCTTGGCAGGAAAAATTTTATCGAAATATTTTGCATAATTATGGTACATATCACTCACTCCTTTATATTATCTGCTTTTGAAAATAAAACAAAACCGATGATAAACATGATCGTCAAAATAAAAATTCCCCCATTTTGGTTTCCACTAAGTTGCGCAAACAGCCCCATCAATGCTGTTCCTAAAAAACTAGCACCTTTGCCACAAATATCGAATATCCCAAAAAATTCTCCCGATTTCTCTTCTGGAATGATTTTAGCAAAATAAGAACGAGATAAAGCCTGAATTGCACCTTGAAACATCCCTACGCAAACAGCGAGCACCCAAAACTCCCATTGCGCATCTAGTTGAATCGCAAACAAAGCAATACCCGTATATGCAAGGATGCAAAATTTAATTAAAGACGCACTCTCCCATATCTTCGAAATTTTTCCAAACAATAATGCAAAGGGAAATGCGACCATCTGCGTAAGCAATAAAGCAAGCAATAAGCCAGTTGCATCAAGTCCTAACGAGCTACCATAAGCAGTCGCCATTTCAATAATGGTATATACTCCATCAATATAGAAAAAGAAAGCCAATAAAAATAAAAATATTTTTTTTCTGCTTTTGATATCACGTAGACTTGATGATAAGCGCACAAAACTTTCCTTTACCGGATGTTTTTTAGGCGGGATATAATTTTTTTGCCTATAATTTTTAATGAGTGGTAAGCTCATAACAAACCACCAAACCGCATTGATGATAAATGCAATGCCGGTAGCTAAACTTGTCGTCAAGTCAAATGTTTCAGCATTCAAAACCAACAGAATACTAAGAAGAAACGGGATACAACTGCCAATATATCCCCATGCATAGCCTTGTGAAGATACATCATCCATTTGTTGTTTTTTTGTGATGTCGTTTAACATGGAATCATAAAATACAAGACTTGCGGAAAAACCAACCTTGGCAATCACAAAAATAATCAAGAAAACTAGCCACGAAGAAGGTATCGAAAGCGCTGCACAAGCAATCACACCCAACATCATCGACATAGTGAAAATAGGTTTTTTAAAGCCTTTGGTATCAGATATCGTTCCCAATGTTGGTCCTAGAAAGGCTACTAAAATCGTGGAAAATGATACCGCATATCCCCAATAGGCTAGATAATCAACCTCCGATATGTTTGCTTGGGTAGCAATCTCATTAAAATAAATGGGAATGATAGTAGCCATCAGCAGTGCAAAAGCCGAATTTCCTACATCGTATAATATCCAATATTTCTCAATTTTTGAAAATTTGTGTTTCATTACACACTCTCCTCTAATTCAAATGTTCGCATAAAGCGTACATCAAGTGTTTGTTCCTGTTTAAGATATCCGTCTACATTATGAAGTAAATCGGCTGCTGCCATTTTCGCAACAACATAGCGATTATAAATTCCAAAATTGCTAGTACGATATTTTGGATGATCTTGATGATCCAACAGTTGTCCTTTAAACACCTCATACTTCCCGCTGACTTTCATGAGCGTTTTTATCATCGTTTGTTTACGTTTGGTTGGTGTATATAAAAAACGTTTTACAAACCGTGTCGAAGACAGACTTTCTTGCAGGTGAAGTCGTGTCAATTCTGGATAAAAATGATGTATAGCATCTAGTGTTTGTTTTTCATAGCGCAACAAAGTATCATAGGCATAATGATAAGGATTATACTTATCTTTTCTAAGCAACATCTTTTCAAATTCACTCTCCATAACAAGGTGATCAAGGTTATGTTTAGGCCCCATTGTATCAATGAAGGGGTGGCATTCACTATCCAAAATAAAGTGACACAAAAACCCTAAAAAATACGCATATTCTCGTGATTCTTTTCCATAAAATTGTAACATCTCTTTGTGTTTTTCAATAAAAGATGCTGCACTTTTTTTATGCAATACTGCACCTAAGTTACTAACTTTTGTTTTTATAATGGGTCGATAAAAAAATAAAATGTCTGGTCCTTGCAACCCAAGCAAATACTCCTGTTTATATTTCCTAATTGTCGTTTGTAAAGACGGTGCTACTAATAAAGCAACCTCTTCGCCAAATCGTGCATGTGCATACATTGCTGGCATATACTTTCCTCCATATCCTATATTATAGTTTTTTTTATTTCCTTATACAAATATATTAACTTGCCTTTTTTTACGCGTTTTGGCTTATGTTTTTTCAAAAGAAAACATAAGCTGCTATTGAGGTCGTTTTCGCGGTACTATAAATTTAAAAATACTTACCGAAAAAATAATACCAAATGCCAACAATCCCGCAACGCCTAAGGTTTCGGCACCCATCTGTGCTGCTTTATCCATATCTCCTTGTACAACTGCTAACATGGTGTAATACATTCCCGCACCTGGAACCAATGGAATCAATGAGCTAATCACAAACGTTGATACGGTTGTCTTACGAATCCTAGCCACAATCTCCGCATAAATCGCCAAAGTTGCTGCCGCAAAAAAAGTACTAACATAAATACCTGCACGTAAATGTGTTAGTCCACTATCATAGACAAATACGGCAATGGCACCACCAAGCGCCGCAAAGGCTAAGTTTTCTTTTTGAATATTGAATATAACACCGAAAAATGTAGAAGATAATCCTGCCATGATGACCCGTATTAGCATGTTAAAATCCCCCTATATAAAAAAACCATAAAGCCATCGTAACCCCTGCACCTAGGGCAAGTGCTACCGCGATCAAACATGCTTCAATGGCACGAATAATACCACTCAACAAATCACCCGCAATACTATCTCGAATGGCATTGGTAATCGCCACTCCTGGCACCAAGAGCATTAACGTCCCAATAATTACCGTATCCTTATGATCCAATAAGTATACATATTTCAATCCTAATGCCATGATTGTAAGAAACGCTGATAAAATAGATATTTTCACCATATCATTCATTCGTTTTTTATCGAAAAATAAATGAATCATCTTGATAATGCACCCTATCGCCAATGCCGCAACCCCGTCAATGGGCGTGCCACCAAAAAAATAAGTAAAACACATTGCCGCAAAGCCGGCAGCACACACTTTCATTCCATTCGAATAAACTTCATGAGAGCGAATATCACGCAACTGCAAATACGCATTTGCCAAGTCAATTTCACCACGTACACATTTTCGCGAAATATCGTTAACTTGGTTTATTTTTCCAATATTTAAACCGGTCGCATAAATACGCAATACTTTTGCATAACTTCGATCATCCTCATCACAAGATATAAAAAGACCTG
The DNA here is from genome assembly GCA_047973225.1 of Breznakia sp. GTDB lineage: Bacteria > Bacillota_I > Bacilli_A > Erysipelotrichales > Erysipelotrichaceae > JBKEBQ01. The sequence continues at coordinate 17,062 of JBKEBQ010000033.1, forward strand.
TTGGTGTCGCAAACGCATTAACATCTTGCATACCAAAAGCTTCACAAATATGAACAATAGTCCCTTCTACTCGGTTTGCCTCAGCACCACTCTCCAACAAAATTTTTCCAGCCAAAGAGCCCGTTTGTAAAATATTTTCTGGTTTCATATATCTTCCTTTCTAAGCACCTCGATAGCCGTTACGCTCTGCTGATTTTTTTAAGTATACCATGAACAAAGACTAAACAAACAAAGCTCACAATAGCAAGTACCCCTACTGCTTGTAGTTGTAGTACCGTAATGTCACGAATATGCAAAATTTCTCTACCTATATAAACCGCTGTATAGAAACCAAGACCGACACTCATAAATAAAAATATACGTAATGGATTAAACGGTAGGCATGCTTTTAAAACTGCTAATATACTACTAAACCCTACCAGTAAATACATCATCGTAACCAATTGATCTGAACTCGCTTGTAAAATAGGTTGTAAATATTGTAATACCAAAATATTCGCAATAATGAGTAAAGCATGCGGCAGCGCACTGATCAGTGATGTCTTTAAAAACGTACCCTTAAGCTTGCGGTTATCTGCTTCAAAAGATAAAAAGAATGATGGATATCCTTCAATCGCCAAATCAATTAACGTAATTTGGATAGGAATAAAAGGAAATGCACTTGTTGTAAACATACACAAAATACTCAACAAAACAGAATATATTGTTTTAATAAAGAAAATAGATGCGACTTTGGTAACATTGTTTACAACCCTTCTTCCTTCCCCTAAAATTTCTGGTAAGGAAGCAAAATCTGAATTCAATAATACCAACTGCGATATTTGTTTTGCTGCTTCATTACCCTCAGCCATCGCAATTCCACAATCTGCTTCGCGTAAAGCCAAAACGTCATTGACACCGTCACCACTCATCGCAACGCAATGTCCGGCTTTTTTTAACGCCAATATCAAACTGCGTTTTTGTTGGGGTGATACTCTACCAAAAACACTATGCGTCAAAGCCAAAGATGTTATTTCTGCATCTTTGACAAGCGACATATCAATGTAGTTTTCATAACCTTGTAAACCTGCTTTTCTTGCAATGTTAGAAACAGTGAGTGCATTATCCCCAGATATGACCTTCACTTCTACACCCTCTTCTCTAAAATAGGCTAAGGTCTGATTTGCATTTTCACGAATCGGATCATCCAATGCAATGATGGCGACACACGTCAATCCCTTTGGTAGCACATGTACATCCTGCCACTCCATCGAATGCGCAAGCATCAATACACGTTTTCCATCTAATTGCGCTTGTTTCACAACAGATGGTAATTGATCTGTATCAATGATACGCTCAGGTGCACCAACCACAAGCGTTCCCACTTTTTTAAACTGCATCGCCCCCCATTTTCGATCAGAAGAAAAAGATAGTTGTTTTACTACTTCTAGCTCCATCGCATTGGTGAAATATGCCTGTAGTGAGCGAAAGGTCGCATTGCTCTCTTTTGCATGATGGACATAAGTGGAAAGTAAAACATCAATTGCAATACCGTGAATAGTTTCCTTAAACGGATGCACTTCTATAACCTTCATATTACCTTCTGTAATGGTTCCTGTTTTATCCAAACACAAAACATCTACATGTGCTAAAGTTTCCATACAGTGCATTTCTTGAACAAGCACTTCTTTTTTTGCCAACTTGATCACACCGGTGGCTGACGTTAAGCTAATCAACAACACAAGCCCTTTGGGAAGCATCCCCAAAAGTGCAGCGGACGTAGCAATAATCGCAATTGTTGTAGTGTCATTTCGTCCATAAAATGCTTGCAAAAACAAGATAATGCCAAACGGTATAATAACGCACGTTGTAAATTTTGTGACAAGACGTAACGCATCCAATAACTCACTTTTGATTGCCTTATGTTTTTTTACTTCTCGAATAATTTTATTAGAGAAACTATTTACCCCTACTGCTTCCACGCGTACATGCGCATGACCACTTGCCACAAAACTTCCCGAATATAGGCTATCGCCTACTTTTTTCACAATTAGATCAGCCTCACCTGTAAGTAAGGACTCATTAACTTCCAGCTCTCCTTCGACGATAATACTATCCGCACTGATTTGATTTCCCATGCGCAATAAGACAATATCATCTACTACAAGTTCTTCCACAGCAATTTCTACTTGTTTATGATTGCGAATCACAAGCGCTTTTGTCGCTGATAATAAACTTAATTTCTCCACCAAGTTTCTCGCATGCAATTCCTGAAAAATCCCAATCACAACATTTAAAATAATAATAAGAATAAAAAACATATTAGTATATGCTTGCACAATAGCCAAAGCAATAGCAATTACAACATTTAATAAATTAAACAATGTGCATATGTTATCTTTTAAAATATCCTTTGTCGATTTGCTAACGGTATTTAAAGCAATATTTTGTTTGTGTGCAGCAATTTGTATAGCTACTTCTTCACTTGTTAAACCTTCTGTATATTTTTTTATGAACCTGTTTTCTTGCATAATTCAACTCCAAACGTATCTATATTATAAAGCATTCCACCTATAAAAGCATTAAAAAATAAGGATTATTCGTATTTTTAATCCTTATCGATTTCTATTTTTATCGTATTAAAGACCTTTCTAAACGGTTGATACAAGATCAACATGATGATGAAGTTAGTAATACCATGAAGCAAATCAAAGGGCAGTCCACGTAAAAAATATACCCACATAAAACGCACCGAATATATTAGATAAAACGAAGAAAACAAAAACCCAAAAACCAAACCAAAAATGCCACTAAAAAATGCTGCTCGATATTCATTATGTAAGAAAAAACGCAAATGATAGCTTAAGACAACCAATCCATTCCAGATCAGAAAATACATAATTGTCCAATCTCCCATACCATACAATACTGCTTGTATTATACAAAATATCGTGGCAATTAGGATACTGTCCTTTAAGGAGAAATGAATCGCAATTAAAATGAACAAGAAACTAACCAACTCCACATTGGGCAATGCCGCAATCATTTCTTTAGAAATGACAAGCAGCGCGACACAAAGTGCCGCAAATACAAAACGTCTTGTCTTCATTACGATGCTTTTAATGGCGAAAAGCTAAATACATCCCCGTCATGTATATTAAGCACATCTGCTGCTGGACAAAACCCACCTTCTGCATTTTGACATTCCTTGTTATTAGCAGAAGTAAATATCCAATAGTAGTCTTTGTTTGCGAAAGTACGTGCATTATCAATCCCTAAACCTTCGATAAACATTCCATATTCTGACATTGTATAGGAAAGTTTAATTTCATTATCAGCTTCCATTTCTTGTAATAACGATGCGAGGGTAGCAGCACTTGTTTTTACATCATCATCATAAAGGATGATACCCTCTTCATCCATAATGCTAACATGAATTACTTTTGCATCCTTGTCTTTGTTCATTTCTTGAAATAAGAAAGTTCCTCCCCAAACGGCTACGAGTGCTACACTCGCTGCAATCATGTATTTTAATTTTTTATTCACCATCATTTCCTCCTTTTATCCCGTTTATGAAAGCGATGCGCATGATTCGCTTTTCGCTTTACATATTGATGCTCATAACCATAAGACTTTCGTTCCCTAATCAAACACTGTTTCCCATTCCCAATTAAATCCTGACGGTTCGCTTGCATCAGTGCCTCATAAACCAAATCGTAATGTTTCGGATTTCGATATTGCAACAAAGCCCTCTGCATTGCTTTTTCCTTACTTGTTTTAGGCACATACACACTACTTAAATCCCGTGGGTCTAAGCCTGTATAATACATCGCTGTCGACAATGTTCCCGGTGTTGGATAAAAATCTTGTACTTGTTCGGGTTGATGATGAATATCCCGTAAATATTCGGCAAGCTCAATCGCTGCAGACAAATCACTCCCTGGATGAGAAGACATTAAATACGGAACCAAATATTGATTTTTTTGATATTCGTCATTTAGTTTATAGTACTTTTCCACAAACTGATGATACAGTCCTTGTCCCGGTTTTCCCATTTTTGAAAGAACTTTTTCACTTATATGTTCTGGTGCAACCTTTAATTGTCCACTAATATGATGTTGTATTAACTCTTTAAAAAAGCGGTCATCACGATCATACATTACATAATCATAACGAATACCACTTCTCACAAATACTTTTTTCACATTTGCTAAACTTCTAAGTTTCATGAGCAGCTCTAGATAATCTTGATGTGATACCTCTAATTGATTACAAGGTTTTGGCCATAAACACTCTTTACTAGCACATGTCCCATGTTTTAACTGTTGCATACAAGATGGCTTTCTAAAATTTGCTGTAGGTCCTCCCACATCATGTATATAACCTTTGAAACCAGGCTCTTGAATAATTTTTTGTGCTTCTGCAAGAATCGATTTATGCGAACGCGCTTGTATGACTCTTCCTTGATGAAAGGTAAGTGCACAAAAATTACATGCACCAAAACAACCGCGATTGCTAATCAAAGAAAATTTCACTTCATCAATCGCAGGGACATGCCCTAAGACTAGATACATCGGATGATATTCACGCATATAGGGAAGTGCATAACTATGATCAAACTCACGTTGTGTCAATGGACGATTGGGTCGGTTTTGAACAACATACCAGCCCTGATAAGGTTCTATTAACGTCTTTGCGCGTAAATGATCCGTATTTAAATACTGTATATAGAATGATTTAGCAAATGTTTTTTTAACACGAACAATTTCTTCATAAGCGGGTAATGTAATAGCTTCAAAAGCAAGATCCGCATCTTTGGTTTTAAAGACAGTACCATCCAAATACGTGATATCTTTTATATCCATACCGCTGGCTAATGCATCCGCAACTTCAACAATGCTGTTTTCACCCATTCCATATAGTAATAAATCGGCGTTTGCATCAATCAAAATGGATTTTCGCACCTTGTTATCCCAATAATCATAGTGTGCAAGACGACGTAAACTAGCCTCTATTCCTCCAAGTACAATCGCACTTTTCGGATATGCTTGACGAATACACTGCGCATACACAATACAAGCTCGATCTGGACGTTTTCTTATATCACCATTTGGAGAATACGCATCTTTTTTACGACGACGTTTTCCTACCGTATAGTGATTTACCATAGAATCAATATTTCCAGAAGAAACCAAAAAGCCTAACTTCGGTTCACCAAAACGTTTGAAATCGGCAACACTACGCCAATTGGGTTGTGCCAATACACATACTTTATAGCCATGACTTTCTAACGTGCGCGTAATAATGGCAGCACCAAAAGAGGGATGATCAATATACGCATCACCACTTACATATACAAAATCGGGTTGCTCCCATCCACGATTATACATTTCCTGTTTGGTTACTGGTAAAAATTCATTCATACAAAAACCTCTGTTTTATTATACTATAGATATCCATACTTGTGTTCCCTATCCGTAGTAGAAATAAAAAGATGATGAATATCATCCCTTTATATAATTTATCGACTAAACACTTGTACCCAAAAAATAGTTTGACCTTTTTGATAATATGCTACGCCAACGCGCGTAAATGCAGTCTTCAAGATATTTGCTTGATGATTTGGCGAAGCCATAAAATCCTGAAACACCGCAACCGTATTGCGATAATCAAAAGCTATGTTTTCCCCATCCATGCCCAATGAAAAACATGATTCGCCATTTGGACGCGTGTGGGAAAAGAGCGTTTCTATTTCTTTGGCTCTAATTTTTGCCATACCCTCTAGCGATGGATCAATCCGTAATCTTTGCACTCCATGTTCATCTCTCGCTTGATTTATCAGTGCATACATTGTACCTATATCCGCTATAGCCGACACTTCCTCGCCGCCAGTAGAACCTCCTGACGTACCAGTTCCACCCGTTGTATTCCCACCTGTATTGGCTTCATATGCACCAACGGATCCTTTTGCATTATATTTTGTTTCTTGTCCACTTGTAGCCTTTGGTTGTGCTTTTTCTTTTACAACAACTTTACACGCCCAAGGCATTGACTCATTTTTGGCATTATCAATGGCCACAACGGTAACTTGATATGTGCCCGCTTTATTAAAATCTACTTTTGCAACATCCGTATACTCGTACTGCACTTTTCCTTTTGCCGATTTCTTTTTCACTGAGCCCTTTATACTTTCTTTTATAACCTTCTTAAATGTTTGATTTTTAACAACAATCTTATAATCACTAAAGTCGGTTGCTTTAAATTGTTTTGTCAAGTCTATATCCTTTGCGCCTACTTCATACTCCAATGCAGATTTTGGTTCTTGTAATTTGGGAGCAATGGTATCTTTCACTACGACACTTAAGTCCAATGCTTGTTTGTGTAACTGAACACTCGCCTCATATACACCAACTCCCAAGTATCCAGTTGCATCATTTTTTACCTTTTTGTTGAATACAATCTTTGCTGTTTTTAAAGTATCTTCATCCTTTGTATCAAGAATATCTTTCATCTTAACATCATCTGAAACAAGTTGATGTTTTCCATCTACAGATACAAAACCCCTCTCTACTACAAGCTCTTCAATTTTTAGCGTAATGGAAGAACTACATGCCACCAGTGCAAAAACAAATGCCATCACAAGTATGCTATGCAGACAAATTCTCAATTTATTTTTTGTATGTTTCATATTTCTCTCCCTTAAATAAAAGCATTGTTTATTCTCATAAAAATATACAAGCCACTATTTTTATCTCCAAACTAATCACATATATAATATTCTTTTTTTATCAACCTAGAAAAGACACGGACTCCTTTTGATACTTTTTAACCATGGATATGAACTGCTACCAACAAAATACAAGCAAAAAATTCAAATATGGCTTACTATCGTAAGAAAAACGAAATCTTACAACCTCGTTTTCCTTGTTTTATTATATATAAGTTATGAATATTATTCAAATTCTTCCCTGTCATTCCCATAACTACTACCCTTTACAAACTCTCTTTTTGCTTTTATATCATCATCCGCTTCACCAACACTTTCGTATTGAGCAACAAAAATGTTATAATCATCATAATCTTCTAAAGATTCAATATTAATTTCTTCAAACGCTATCGCCACATAATATGTTTTTGTGAGTGGTTCTTTTTCATCAGAAAAATATGACTTTTTATTACCTGAAACTTCAATTTTCATTAAATAATATATATTATCATCTTCTTCCTCATAATCTCCATCAACATAATATTTAGAAATCACTTCTTTTTTATTAATAACAAAACCTTTATTAAAATCATACTGTACCTCCACATAATCTTGTAAATCTAAGTCTAGTGAATCTTTTGTATATGTTTTATATGCTCTATCCAATTGCTGCTTTTGTTTTTTTGTTAAATCATCATATTCATGAATTGTTGGAGCTAATCCTTTAACCGTAAAACTCTTTTTTACTTCTGTCACATTGATTTTAAGTTTGGAAGCTTTTTCTTCATCATATCTAGCAATAATAACAACTTTATCCCCATTCGAAAGTTCGTCATCTGCCTTCACAGAATATTCGACATAATCAAAAAACTCGCTCTCAACACCCTCTAATCCTAATTCAAAGTACTTTTTATCGGTGATAACACTCCCTTCCCCATCATATCCTTCAAAGCTAACCGCTACATAGTCAAACGGATTAAAATCTGTTTTTTTATTAGCCAAGTAAACGCCAATACAGCCTGTAACTAGAATCGCAACAGCTACTACAGCCGTAATGATTTTACCTTTTTTTGTTGCGAGAAGTTTTTTTGCATTATCTGTAACTTTTTGTACAGGCGTTTTGCTTGTTTCTGCTTCGTTGCATTTATTGGGCTTTATTTTTTCAACAAAAGATTTCCCTTTATTTTCTGTAATCAATACATAGCTTTGGTAAACTCCATATATAATAGCAACTACAACCATAAAGGATACTAACTTTATGCTCAACTCAAACTCTTCAACATCCAAACCTAGCACGCGCATTGGATTTTTTAAAGCATTTATAAGCGGAAATACATATAACATTAATACTGTCAATATCGTATATATACTACCACCAACAATATATTCAGTTTTGCTTTTTTCCATTGTACCTTGCTTCATAAATACAAATAGCATATATCCTGCGATCGCAAACATGATAAATAATAAAATAAACACAAATGTTAAAAAATGTCCTAGTGAAACGATTTTTTCTAAACCATCGAATCCCAAGAGCTCACTATTCTTAACACGCCAAACATAAAAGCCCATAAAAGTTAAAATAATGCCAATAACCCCACTACACAACCTAAAATTTTTCTTAGTAATATAATCTCTCATCAAAAATCCTCCTACTTTTATATTTTACCATACATCTTACAGTTTTAGCGTAAAAAAAGTGATGAACGTCATCTATAATCTTTGGAAAATACTAAAAAAGCAGCTTGTGTTTAATCACAAACCACTTTTTATTATGATTATTCTTCTTTATCACCAAACCATTTTTCAACCAATTTATTTAATTCACCATTTTCTTTTAACGTTTTTAATGCTTTTCCTAACTCTTTTTTTAATTTGCTTCCTTTTTTGAAGGCAATTGAATTTCCTTCTAAATCTTCGCCACCAACAAATTCAAATGCTGCCAAATCTTTATCTGCTGCCATTCTCTCATCCGCAACTAATTTCTCCATTAAAATAGCATCAATACTTCCCATTTTCAACATTTGTAGTAAATCGGCATTTTGTGCTAATTTTTCTACTGTAAAGCCTTTTTCTTCTGCCATGCCACTTAATTCGGCTTCTTGTACAGTTCCTAATTGAACTCCAATTTTCTTTCCTTTTAATGACGCTAGTGAGTCATATGCATTAGAAGCGAGTGTTAAAAAGTAATTTGTATTTACACTAGACTCTTCGCCACCATAATAAGACTTAGAAAAATCTACACTCTTTTTACGCTCTTCGTTTGGTGTCATTCCCGCAATCGCGACATCCACAACTCCACTTTGAACTGCCGGAACCAAACCATCAAACGCCATATCTTCCCACTCTAGCTCATATCCTGCTTCTTTTGCCACCGCATTCATAACATCAATATCAAAACCATATAGTTCCCCATTTTCATCGACCATTTCATATGGTGCATATCCACTGCTTGTTCCTACCGTTAACACCTTTTTTTCTGCTTTTTTTGTTGCTTTTTCATTTTTATTACCACATCCTACCAATACTAAACAACTTATAAATACGAAACTTAATAACTTTTTCATGTTCTTTTCCTCCTATAACATATTTGCAATAAACGTTTGCGCTCTTTCACTTGTGGCTTCTTCAAAAAATTTACTCGCTTTACAAACTTCTTCTATTTTTCCTTGATCCATATAAATAATTTCGTCTGCTACTTTCTTGGCAAAATTCATTTCATGCGTAACAATAATCATTGTTATTCCCGTATGGCTTAAATCTTGTAATACACTTAAAACCTCATTTGTCATTTTCGGATCCAAAGCGCTGGTCGGCTCATCAAACAACAATACCTCAGGGTCCATAGCCAGTGCTCTCGCAATTGCACAGCGCTGTTTTTCACCACCACTTAATTGATGTGGATAGGAATCTACACGATGGGATAATCCAACTTTTTCCAATAAAGATAAGCCTTTTTTATTAGCCTCTTCTACTGATACTTTTTTTACTTTTTTGAGTGCATAGGTAACATTGGCTAAGGCATTCATATGGGAAAATAAATGAAAGTTTTGAAATACCATTCCCATTTTCTCACGAACTGCGCTCAAATCTGTGCTTAGACTATTGACCTTTACATCATCTAAATAAATATCTCCTGATGTTGGTGTCTCTAGCATATTCAAACAGCGAATGAGCGTTGATTTTCCACCTCCACTAGAACCTATAATGGCATAGGTTTTCGCATCTTCAAAGGTGAAATTTACATCAAATAAAACCTTTATATCCGTTCCATATTCTTTATATAAATGTTTAACCTTAATCATATCGTAATCTCCTTTCGATATACTTCCCAAGTAAACTTAGTACTTTATTCATCAAATAATAGGTAATGAATACGACCAATAAGGGCGTAAATGTATTGAATGTTTGACTCTTCACAATATTATATCGATAAATCATATCACTTACACCAATCATTGATGCTACAGATGTTTCTTTGGTTAATGTTATAAACTCATTGAAGATAGCTGGCAATACATTTCGCAATGCCTGAGGAATAATAATATCTCTATTAATATCCTGCTTACTTACCCCCAAGGCCTTCGCCGCTTCAATTTGTCCTTTATCAACACCTTCAATTCCCGCTCGCATAATTTCCGACAAATAAGCCCCTGAATTCAATGAAAATACAATACACGCAGCCACTATTTTATTAAAAATAAATCCTGGAAATAAGTTTGGAATACCAAAATATACAATCAACAATTGCACAAATACTGGTGTTCCTCTAAAGATATCAATATAAATATCCATGACTTTGCCAAGAATTCCTTTTCGTTGTCGAAAAAAAGAACTTACAACGCCAATAATACTTCCAAACAAAGCTGATACAATTGATAAACCTAAGATAATGGGAACCCCACCGATTAACAACCAACCATATTTCGTGATAATTTCAAAATCCATATAATTCCTCCTAATATAAAACACACACCATCCTACAAGGACGATGTGTATTTATCGCGGTACCACCAAGTTTTCAATATTTTTTTATATTGACTCTCGTCTATAACGCTAGACTTGCGTGAACCCCTCATAATTCGAAGCTCCAGCTCCCAAGCACGTTCTGCTAATGTTCCTTCTAACTTTTCACCAACCAGTTAGTCTCTACAAAGTATATTGGCATACTACTCTTGTTCTCTGCTTTTGTTATGCCTATGTTACATTAGTTTTTTATAAAGTGCAACCCCTTTTTAAAAAAACTCGAACATTTACAACTCGAAAAAAATAAGTTTGCACATATGCATATAAATATATTCATATGCATATGTTATAATCTAATCACTAAAAAGAAAGGATGCATATCATATGAAGATAACATATAATAACATCCTCGAATCGAATACGCTATCTATTTTACATAGAATTGCATTAGCTAAAAGGTTACATAACGATGATACTTCGTACCGCTAACATGTGGCATATGTTCCATAATTTTTATTTTTCCCTATAATGATATAAAAACGAGATAGCGTCCTAGTTTCCTAGAAATACAATCTCGTATCCTTTAATTTTTTAGGTCTAAATCCTCATGCAAACTATCTTGGCGCATATTTTCTACTTACCTCAAGTCTTTTGAAAATCGAAGAGTTTATATCATCTCTATGCTTATTTATCTATGATTCGTCACATGATTGTCAAATAATATTTTCCACTTCTAAATATTTATCTTCATGGCTTTTTGTCACTACAATAGAACTGTTTGCCAACCCTAAAGAATGATCTCCCATACGTTCAAGGTTTGATAAAATATCAACAATAACAGCCGCTGCTATTTGATCCTCACACTCTTCTTGCATCATCCGATTGAAATGGCGATCACGACATTGGATTTCCAACTCATTTAAATAACGCTCATCTTCATTTAGTTTTTCTAAATGTTCAGCGACATCACCCGTTTTATAAATATAGAGTGCTTCTGGTAACATCCTTTCTAATATCTCATAAATTTGAATGATATCTTGATACGCTGCATCTGAAAAACTACCCTTTTCATCATACACCATTTTATAAAAGTCTGCCAAATTCACGGCAATATCCGACATTCGCTCTAAGTTTTTCACAATTTGAAAATTCTTAGAATACTCTACCGTTTGATCCTTTGCCAACGTTTGTTGTTGCGCAATTTTTAATAAATAGCGTGATAATGTTGTATCGTATTTATTAACAATATTTTCAATTTCTTCAACTTCTTCATAGTCTTCAATATTTTTTGTTTCCAAATACGATTTTGTGTATTTGATATTTTCCAATACGACTTTCCCCATTCGCAATGTATTCTTTTTTGCTACTTCCAACGCGGCTGCAGGAAATCGTTCAATTAAACTATAATCAAGTTCATCAATCGTTTCAATTTTAGCACTTTTTTGGTCTTCTCCAGGAATTAATATTTCGAGTAAGCGAACAATTTGGTGAACAAATGGTATCACTAAAATTGTTGATATAATATTAAAGATTAAATGCGCCTGTGCGATCCACATTTCAGCATTCCCGTGCAGCATCTCATTTATAGTATTTGTTAAAGCTAAGAATGGTGTCATCAACAACATTCCTAAAAGGGCTCCCAATACATTGTAAACAGCATGGAAATATGCAGCACGTTTACTTGAAATAGAACCTCCTACCCCAACAATAAGTGCTGTAATACACGTTCCGACATTGGCTCCGAAAATAAAGGCTGCACCAGCTGCGGGAGCAATGGTTCCAGAAACATACAACTTTTGGACAATTCCAATAATGGCCGTGCTAGATTGCACAACGGCGGTCGCAAGCGTACCACCAAACAATGCATACCATGGTTGTTCTCCCAATACCTCAAATAATGATGCAAACCAATCTGTTTTCGCAATCAGTTCCAATTGATCTCCCATGGTTTTTAAACCAACAAACAATAGTCCAAACCCCAACATGACTTTCCCTACATAGGTAATGGTTTTCCGTTTTGCCAAAAACATAACAAGAACACCAGCACACACAAAATAGTATGCCACTTGTTCAACATTTAAGCCAATCATGACCGATGTTACACACGTTCCAATATTGGCACCAATCGTAATGCCAATGGCTTGTTCTAGCTTCATCAAACCTGCTCGAACCAAACTAATGGAAATCACCGTTACCGCCGTACTGGAATGTAAAAGCGCAGTGATGATGGTTCCCACCAAAACAGCACTAAATAAATTGTTTGTATATTTTTCAATATAGTCCCTAATCTTATGTCCAGCAATACTCTTAAGCCCATCACTCATTTGGTTAATTCCATAAACAAATAGGGCAAGACCCCCTAGCACAAATCCAACTGCTTGAATTGAATCTGCATTGATAGCTGCTATCATATTCTTATTCTCCTTATAAAATTATGAATACCACACAAAAAAAGCTTAACCTGTGCATAATCATTCTAACAAAAATATTATCTAAATAACACCCTTTTTTTATTTTCCAATGCCTCTTTTTCAAGAAATTCGCAATATGGTTTGAAATCCTGACATTGCTTGGAGCGCTTCTTGTTTATGGCAAAGTGTTTTTTTATTTCCATCAACACTTTTTTCATGCTAATAAAAAGTAGCCACAGCGCAAAGCATTCGTCTGTTTTTTTGCACTGTGGCCTTTTATTTTATTATTTTATTGTGGATATCAATTTTATTTAACCGCATTAGCGGCAATAAGGGCAGCATCCCATACACCTCCAAATGGAGGAGAATATGCCAAATCCATCATTCCCATTTCATCTAGTGTAAGTCCACTGTAGATAGCGATTACATAATAGTTGGCACGCTCAACAACACTTCCCTTACCAATACATTGCACCCCAACAATCACTCGACTATGTACATTGTAACTCACTTTAATCATAAGTTTTTCTTTTCCATAATATGATGCATATGCATTCGCCACAACACTATGATCTTCAATGTCACAATCAAGATGTACGGCATCTCTTTTGCTAATCCCAATTTTTGCGACATTATAGTCAAATAATTTTAGTGCTGTACTATGCAACAACTTAAAAGGTTTGCTTTTTTTCTTGGCCAACACATCCGCAATAATTTTTCCTTGTTTATTAGCATTTGTTCCTAGAGGCGCATATCGATAGGTTTGTGTGATCGCTGACTTCATCACACTGCAATCCCCCGCAGCATAAATAAATGGATCACTAGTTTGCATTGTATCACGCACAAGAACAGCCCCATTTTCTAGCTTATCAACACTGCTTAAAAACTCCGTATTGGGAATGCTGCCTATGGCACTTATAATGAGATCAACATGCAGCTCATAGTGCTTGCCTTTTTGTTCATACACGAGGGTATGAACAAAATTGTTACTCGCTTGGATTTTTTGCACTTTTGTTTCAAGTAGCACGTGGATATGTTGTTCTTTTATAATATCCATCATTTGCATCGCAATATCTTCATCCACACTCGTGAAAATTTGTTTGTTAGATTCTATTACATACACATTTTTTCCATAGTGTTTGCATGCTTCCAACATTTCCATACCCACAAAACCACCACCTATAATAACAACATCTTGTACCTCATCCTTTTGTAAGAACTGTTTGATTTTTTTAGCTTCATAAACAGAATGTACTCCTAAAACATTGTCACTGTCCTCACCAAAAAGTCCAAGACGTCTACGTCTAGCACCAGATCCAACCACCAAATAATCATAACTATCTTCAAAAACTTCATCGTTTTCTAAATTTTTAATGGTCAATTTTTTTTGTTTCTCATCTACTTTCAAAACTTCGTGATGAATGCATAGCGCAATTCCACTAGCTTCGAATTGTGAAATGGGTTTCGCAAACAAATCATCAGCTTCTTTAATTACATTAGAAATATAAAAGGGCAATCCACAAGCTCCATAGGATACTTCATCACCTTTCTCATATACTCGTATTTCGACATCATCCCCAATATTTCGCTTCAGTTTTGCAGCCGTTGACATTCCAGCCGCAACCGCGCCAATAATAATTACCTTCATAACGCTTCATCCTTAATATCAATCATATCCTGTTGATACGCTTCCTTGTCAAAACTGCCCAATGTACGATCTACGCTTATCGCATTAGCCATGGATCCTGAAACGTTCAACATCGTCCGTCCCATATCAATAAGCGGATCAATTGCTAGAATTGGTGAAATGCTTGGAAATAAACTCTCCATTCCCATTCCCGAGAGTGCTACGGAAGCTGCCATCGTTGCCGTTCCAGGAATACCCGCAATCCCTAATGATCCTAACGTAATCACAAGAATTGCCATGATGATAAACGTAACATCAATAGGCACACCACTCACATTAGCAACATACACAAGTAAGATTGCAGGAAACACTCCAGCACATCCTTGCATTCCGGCAGTCGTTCCAAAACTTGCCACAAAACTTGCTGTACTTCGATTCACACCCATATCTTCGCTTAGCGTTTCAATTGTTATCGGTAATGTTCCAACACTTGAGCGGGATGTAAAAGCAAGAATAAAAACACGCAAGCCTTTCTTCAAATAAGGCAATGGATTTACACCAAAAAGAAACACTTGCAAGATTTGAAGCAAGAACACCACCACGATAGCAAGATACAATACAAGAATGAATTTTCCAACTTCGAAAACGCTGGACACTCCCCTTAAGGCAAGTGTAGATGCGAGCAAAGGTACTACTGCATAAGGCATTAGCTTAATAATGCTCATCGCAATACTCATAATGATTTTATGTAAAGCATTCACACTGGCATAGAAAGGTTCAATTACTGCACGGTATTTTTCACTAGTATGCATTCTTCTTGCCCCAAGACCAAAAAAAGCAGCCAAAATGACAATTCCAATCACATTCATATTTACCATCGCCGCAATTGGATTGGCAGGGATTAAATTGACCAAAGTCGTTACCAAAGGCGTCACTTCACGAATATCACTAAGCCCACCCTTTGTTATAACTTCTTTACCTACATCAAAAATACTTGCTAACATCAACCCAACAAGTGCTGATATCGCAACCATCCCTAATGTCATTATAAGTGTATTGCGTACCAATTTTCCTATCTGCGCATTCGCTTCCATATGAATAATGACATGGATCATGGATATCAAAACCAATGGAATAACCAACATCTTAATGAGTGCCATAAATCCATTACCAAATAAACCAAACCAAGTCGTTGCTTCTTGAATATACGCAATGTCACCTGGTACATCAGGAAAGTTTGCCCACAGTTGCATACTGAGCCCTAACCCAAAACCTAACAGCATCGCAACCAGCACTTTTTTGGCAAAATTTACCTTCTTCTTGCTCATATAAAATATGCAAGCAAACGCCACCAATAAACTAACAATAAAAAATACTGTCTGCCACGTACTAATCATTAAAAAATGCTCAAAAAATGATGAATTCATAATTTTATCCTCCTTACAACATACCTTTTGTATGTTTATATTTATAATTCTTTCTAAAGCTATCATATAAACAAGGCCACCATTTATACAAATTATTTGCTCATATAAAAAAAAGCTTTAAAAAGCTTTTTCAATCTCCATCAGCACCATATCTCAATAGCCGCTCCTCACTCACGTCTACGCATCTATCCTATACCCTCTTGTACAAACAAAACTATTTTGCATTTTGTGTTTATATGACTCACACTAACTTGTATTTCTTTTTTTATAGAAGGCTTCCTCTTGTATTTTAAAGTTTATCTATCACTTTTCTAAACATTTTCCATTATTGCATAAATTATAATCGGTTGTAGCAAAATAAGCTACTTTGATGCTCTTTTTTTAATTATTATTTTTTTATCATTTCTGTGCATTTTATAGTAAGATACTTCGGTTGTTAATTTGTCTTTTTCGTCCTATACTGCAAGTACAAGGAGCTAGTACTTGTGACTTAAAAAAGTTTACTAGCAAATATCATCTCAATATTATTTATATGAATATTGAAAAGGAGGAACTGATGATGATGAAAAAAACAATTATGCTACTATCTGCTTCAACACTGACTTTTGGAATCAGTTTCAATGCAGCAATGAATAAAAGCCAACAAACACAAGCGCAACAACCATTCGCGCACTATGAATATGTAAACGTATCTTATGAATATGATAAAGAAGAAAATATCAAAAAGAATTTAGCAATAATGTTGGATGAAAAACACCACCAAAAAGCAATCTCATTTACAAGAATTGATGCTTTTGGTCAAGCTGAATTTAAAAGCGATATGAGTTACCAATATAAAATTGGAACGGTTTATGAAGATGAGTTAAAAAACAACGTTCACCAACTACCTGATAAAGAATACATTGTGACAGTACAATTAAAAGATACAAAATTACCAACAATATCTGGAGTAAATGTTACATTAAAAAAAGATGCAAAATTTGATGTGAAAACAATGAAAATTTCTGCTACTGATGAAGTCGATGGAGCACTCCAAACAGAAATTGATGCTTCAAAAGTCGATACAAGCAAAGCTGGTACATATAATGTTAGCGCAACGGCAAAAGACTTTAGTGGTAATAAAGTTACAAAAACATTTCAAGCTATCGTAGTTGATCCTGTTGTTACACAACAACAAACAAATACAATAACTGCAACATATGCTAATAACTACACAAACACACAAAATCCTACAATACCTGCTTATGCAGCATTGGACAGAAACAATTTGAATGTTCGTGGTTGGAAAGTAATTGTGAATGATGCAAGAATTTCTGATGACACAATTCGTGCATATATGAACAACTTACAAAACCTACCTGGTCAATATTCAACAGCACACTTCCAAACAGTTTACATTGAAGTGATTCCGCAAGGATATCTAGGATTGGCATACAGCAATGGAATCATGAAGTTAAATGGATTAAAATACAGACCTACGACAGTTCTACACGAAGCAACACACATGTATGACTTTAAAAATAGATTTAGTAGAGATGCTAATTTAATCGCAATTCGTAACGCTGAGCTCAATAACCTCCCAGTTAAGTACAGTGGTAATATGAAAAGTAATCCTCAAGAATGGGTTGCAAATATCGTTGTATACTTCTTCAATGATCCTTATACATTAAGAACATTAGCGCCTAGATCATATGACTATGTTGCAAATATCATTTTCTAAAAAAAGATGACAAATTAATAAATATATATAAAACTATGTAAGTAGTGAGCGTAATTCCTATCTACATAGTTTTTGTTTTTTCACGGGTTGGGGATGCGGATAAATTTTTGGACCAGCGTAATTGATTTACGTTAATCCTGATTATGGCTAAAGGAAAGTGAAAGCAAGAACAAATGGATGCAAATATTTGATGAACTCAAGATACGAGGTGTAGAAGATGTGTTTTTCATTTCCATGGATGGAGTCTCTGGATTAGAAGAAGGAGCAATAGCGATATTTCCCCATGTCGTTGTACAACAATGCATTGTCCATTTGATTCGCAATGCAATTAAGTATGTACCTAGTAAAGATATAAAGCATTTACAAAAAGCTTGAAAAGGTGTATGGAGCAGCGACACTGAAAGCAGC